>NZ_CP124855.1:2613218-3266523 GCF_030012525.1 Chryseobacterium gotjawalense | reverse complement strand
TTTCTTGCTGCAATTTTTTCCTTCGCTTGTTAATTTTGACGGGAAGACAAAGATGTAATTTTTAATCGTCAAAAAAAAATCATTGTACTATTGATTAATTAAAAATATATTTGTATGTCTAATTGATTACTTAAGATGATACACACAACACACACAATAAGAGTGCGTTACGCCGAAACAGACCCTATGAAATACGTCTATTATGGCAACTACGCCACCTATTTTGAAGTAGCCAGAGTAGAACTTTTTCGGGAACTCGGGATGCCTTATAATGAGATAGAACACCGTGGAATCTGGTTACCGGTCTCCCAATTTTCCATTAAGTATTTAAAACCAGCCTTGTATGATCAAAATCTAGAAATCCATACTTTTATAAAAAAAATACCGGGTGTAAGAATTGATTTTGAATATGAAATTTATAATGATTCTAAAGAGAAAATTACGGAAGCAAAAACGACTTTATTTTTCCTGGATTCGGAAAAAAATAAAGTCGTAAAATGTCCCGATTTTTTAATGGGATTAATCAAAAAAAACTGGAAAGAATAATTTACAATACGGTGCCGGATTTTATTTCGTACGGTTCTTTGTCTTTTTCAAAAATCCGGGTCATTTCATTTCCTTCAACGGTAATCCGATTCCCGATTCTTCGAATCCAGTTTCCTTCCCGAAGACCGATGACTTTTGTATCGTTTTGAGTTAAAAATTCTTTGATTCGGGTCTCGCGGGTTTCGCCATTATGTTTCAAATCAGGATTCGGATCCAGATAATGTGGATTAATATTAAAAGGAACCAAGCCCATACATTCAAAACTTGGTGGATAAACAATGGGCATATCGTTGGTCGTTTTCATATTGAGGCCGCCAATATTCGATCCGGCGCTTGTTCCCAAATAAGGTTTTCCGCTTTCTACATTTTCTTTTACCGTTTGCATCAAATTCTTTTCATGCAAAGTTTTTACCAATAAAAAAGTATTCCCGCCGCCGGTAAAAAAACCTTTTGCTTCATTCACCGCCGCAATTTGATTTTCAAATTCATGCAGTCCTTTCACCTGAATATGAAGTTGTGCAAAAAACTCTTTCGCAACCTTGGTATATTCATCATGTGAAATCCCGCCGGGTCTTGCGAAGGGAATAAAAACAATTTCATCTATTCCGGTAAAAAGTTCAGCAATTTCTGACTTAATGTATTCAAGATAATTTCCACCAAAGAGCGTAGAAGTCGATGCCAGCAGGATATTCATATCTATATAATTTTAATTTAAGAAGCGTAAAGATAATCAATTGAAAAACATCATTAAATCGACCTCATCAATAATTATCATATTAATAATATTATTCCTGATTTTTATCAACTTTCTGTTAATTTATTGAAAATGTACTTTTTTAAAATAATTACGAAGTATATTTGCATAGAATTTAACAACAAAAACACTTTATCATGAATTACACGATTGTTGGCCTTTTCCCAAGTCAGGAAAACATCAAAGAAGTTTCTGCAGGAATCGAAAAATCAGGAATCAAAAACCAGGATTATATCATTTACAGAACCGACGAAGACAATGCGCCGGAGGTAAAAAACAATTTCTGGAAAAGACTCTTCGGAACCTCTAAAGCACAGGTAAACCACACCGCAGATCAATTGATCACAAGCGTCTCCGTAAAAAATGAAGAGGAACTGAAAAACGTGACAAAATCTTTTAATGATAATAAAGTCGTAAAAATCTACGAATTCAAAGATATGACGATTGAAGAAGCCAAGGATTTAAACTACATCAGAAAAATTGTAGCACTGCGCGCGAAATCGCACATTTATGCAATGCCAGAAATCACCGTTTCTCCCGCACAAATGAACTGATTCTAAACTGCCCTGAAAAGCAGCACTTTCTTTTGAATTAAAATAATCCGTCCCGTTGAAAAGCAACTTGTTTAAAAGCAGAAATTCCGAAAACACCAACGAAACAATTTGCTGGAAGCGATTTTAGAACATTTGATATTTCTGAAAACCGGAAATTTTTAAATCTGAATAAATCGTAAAAAAAAACATCAATATAGCCGTTCGATTCGAATGGCTTTTTTATTATTGTTGAATGAAAATCGCATTGGAAAAATTAGAATTAATCGGAGCAACAGTGAAATTCATGGGACATTACGATGAATATTTGCTTGAAAACTGATCGTCTGAAAATCTAAAAAAGTTCAATCAATATTTATCTTTCCATTTCTTTTTGAGTTGGTCGGCAATTTTATTTTCGGTGGAATTATTTCCGGGTTTGTAAAATGAAGTTCCCTTTAATTCTTCAGGTAGAAATTCCAGATCAACAAAATTCCCTTCGTAAGAATGGGCGTAACCGTAATCTTTTCCGTAGTCCAAATCTTTCATTAATTTCGTCGGAGCGTTCCTCAAATGCAAGGGAACGGGAAGGTTTCCTGTTCTTTTAACATGAGAAATCGCATCATTTATCGCAACATAAGTTGAATTACTTTTTGGCGAAACTGCTAAATAAACAGCTGTTTGACTCAAAATTATTCTGGCCTCAGGATTTCCGATCACATTAATCGCCTGAAAACAGTTATTCGCCATCACCAAAGCATTCGGATTTGCCAATCCAATATCTTCTGAAGCCAAAATCAACATTCTCCGGGCAATGAACTTGATATCTTCGCCACCCACCAACATTCTCGCTAACCAATACACCGCGCCATTCGGGTCAGAGCCCCGCATCGATTTAATGAAAGCAGAAATAATGTCATAATGTTGCTCCCCATTTTTATCGTAAAGCGCCATGGTTTCCTGTAAAACCGAAAGCACATCATCATTGTCAATTTCTTTCTTTTCAGAATTTTTGAACTGATTGAGCACATTTTCCACGGCATTAATCAACTTTCGGGCATCACCACCGGAATATTGAATGAGCGCTTCTTTATCTTTAATAATGAAATCGGTACTGGAATCCTGATTGTATTTATTTAAAGAAATATCGATGAGTTCTTCTAACTTATCATATTCTAATGCTTTCAGAATATAAACCTGCGATCGGGAAAGCAAAGCCGAAACCACTTCAAAACTTGGATTTTCTGTGGTCGCACCCATCAAAACCACCCAGCCTTTTTCCACCGCGTGAAGCAGAGAATCCTGTTGCGACTTATTAAACCGGTGAATTTCATCAATGAATAAAATCGGTGATTTTCCTGAAAAAAGATTTTGCTTTTTGGCTTCTTCGATGATTTCTCTGATATCTTTCACCCCGCTTGAAACGGCTGAAAGTTTATAAAATTTCCGACCCGAGGTTTCAGAAATAATTTCTGCCAAAGTTGTTTTCCCGGTCCCCGGCGGTCCCCAAAAGATGAGAGAATTCAAAGTGTCATTCTCTAACATTTTGCGAATCGGGCCGTTTTTTCCGGTCAGATGCTCCTGCCCCAAAACCTGATCTAAAGTTTTCGGTCGCAGTTTTTCGGCAAGAGGTGAATTAGAGTTCAAGGTTTTAAAAATTGAGCGGTTTAAAAAATATGTTCGTGGTCAAATTGAAGAGCGGAAAATAAATAACATGAAGTTTAGTAACTTTAACCACAAACTTAAAGCAAATTTAAACTATTTCGTTATTTTTGCAAGGCAATGTTCAACAAAATCATCACATTTCCTTTGGTTGTCCTGATAAAAATTTATCAGTGGTTCATCTCTCCCTTATTGCCAAAAAATTGTCGTTACGAACCCACCTGCTCTCAGTATATGATAGAAGCACTAAAGGTTCACGGCCCCATTAAAGGCTTGTGGTTAGGGTCAAAAAGAATTGCAAGATGCCATCCTTGGGGCGGTGAAGGTTATGATCCTGTTCCACCGAAATGCAAACATTAATTATCATTTTAAATTTTTGAATTCAATAATATGCTGACTTTTTTATACTCGACCTGGGATCCGTCCACAGGGATTCCTTTAGGGCCAGTTACCCTACATTACTATAGTTTAATGTTTATTTTGGCTTTTGGTTTAGGCTATATGCTGATGACCAAAATCTACAAGATCGACAATGTCAACTTAAAATACGTAGAACCTCTTTTTACCTGGACTTTAGTTGGAACCATTTTTGGCGCACGGTTAGGACACGTGATTTTTTACCAGCCCGAACTTTTTCGGGAAGATTTCTGGTCGGTTTTTTTACCGATCCGCACCAAACCTCATCTTGAATTTACTGGATTTTCCGGCTTGGCCAGTCACGGTGCAACGATCGCTTTGATTTTTACCACTTTGTATTACAGTATAAAAATCATTAAGAAAAATCCATTTTGGGTGTATGATAGAATCGGGATTCCAGTGGCTCTGGGCGGTGCTTTCGTTAGAATGGGAAACTTTTTCAACTCCGAAATCATCGGAAAACCAGCACCGGAAAACTCACCTTTCGCTATTTTATTTCCGCAGCAAAGTTCTGAATATGGAGCAATTGTTCCGCGATATCCAACGCAATTGTTTGAAGCAGCCGGCTATTTCTTACTGTTCATCTTATTGTGGGTTTTATACCGATACACCAGAAAAAAATACCATCAAGGTTGGCTTTTTGGACTTTTCTTTATTATCCTTTGGGCCATTCGCTTTTTCGTAGAATTCCTGAAAGAACCACAAGGTGACGAATTTATTCACATCGCCGGATTAAATACAGGACAGGTCCTTTCAATTCCGTTTATGATCGCCGGTGTCGTGATTATGTGGTATTCGAAAAACAATGTGATTACCGAAGAACAGAATGAAAAACCGGAATAATTTTTAATGTATCCGTATTTAGTCGTAAAAATATTTTCATTCGGCGCCGTTGCTAAGTGTAACGCCTTTGCGCCTTAAAAAGTGAGAAAAACAGCCTGTTTGTAAATAAAGTCTTGCGTCTTTGCGTTAAAAAATTATTATGATGATTAAAGGCAGATGTACATCTAATTTTTTTTTAGAATTTCTTTTAAAAATCAATCCTTTCAATTTATTGGAAGGATTTTTTAATTAAGATAATTGAACACCGTTCCGATTTCCGCAATTAAATCTGAAGCCAGCATTGCTTCTTTTGAAAATTTTTCCGCTGCAAAATCACCGGCTTTGCCGTGAAGCCAAACTCCAAAAATCGCTGCATTCTCCGGTGTGTAATTTTGGGCTAAAAGAGAAGTGATAATCCCCAGCAGAGCATCACCGCTGCCGCCTTTTGCCATGCCCGAATTGCCGGTTATATTATAGTAAACTTTGTTTTCTGGAGTAATTATTTGAGTATGATGATCTTTCAGGACAATATAGATTTGCAAATCCTTTGCTTTTTGTCGGGCAAGTTTCAACCGTTCAAATGAGTTTTCTGTCTTTCCGAAAAGACGCTCAAATTCTTTTGGATGTGGAGTGATAACTGAGTTTTTAGGAATCAATTTTATGACATCCGGATTTTTAGATAGTATATTTAAAGCATCTGCATCAATAACCAAGGGCTTTGAAATGTGAATTAAAAATTTTAAAAAAGAAATTTGCGTAGCAGAATCAGTTCCTAAACCCGGACCGATGCCAATAGCGGAATCTTTTTCAATCTCAAAATTAACAACCTGATTTTCGCCGCCATTAATAAACATCGCTTCCGGGCAATTAGTTTGCAGGATTTCGTAACCGCATTTTGGCGCCAGCACGAAGGTTAAGCCACTCCCTGATTTCAGGGCGGCTTTGGTTGCTAAAACAGCTGCTCCTATTTTACCGAAACTTCCTGCTGCGATGGTTGTTTTGCCGTAAGTCCCTTTATGCGAAAATTCGTTTCTAATTTTATAAACTTTGTGAATCAATTTCTCGCCAATGACAAAATCATCCGCTTCTTCCTGAGAAGTAAACTCGTCGCTCAAAAAAATATCCATGAGGTGAACGTTGCCACAGAAAATTCCGGTTTCCGGGTGCAGCATTGATTTCTTCCAGACTTGAAATGTTAAAGTTTCATCTGCTTTAAAAACAACTGCATTTTCACTGATCACTTCATCAGCCATTAAACCTGAAGGAATATCAATTGAAATACCGGGGAAAGGCAGTTTATTTAAAAATTCAATCAAACCGGCGATTTCACCTTCAATATTTCGATTGAGTCCGATCCCGAAAATCGCATCAATGAGGACTGAATTTTCTTTGAAAACAAAACCGCTTACCTTATCGAAATCCAGAATTTCAATTCCTGAAATATCATTGCACCGTTGGAAATTAATCAAAGCATCTTCCGAAAATTTTTCATTCTTTCCGGTAAAAATAGTAACATCAAAACCTTTGCTGTACAATAATCTCGCTATCGCAAAACCATCACCGCCATTATTTCCGAAGCCGCAAAAAACAGCGAATGGACATGTACTTTCAAAATTTGCGAGAAACCATTTGACGCACGATTGCGCCGCTCTTTCCATTAATTGCAGAGAAGAGATCCTTTGATTCTCAATGCTAAACGAATCCCATTTTTTGATTTGTGGGGCTGAAAAAATTTTCATTTAAAGAATTATTTCATTATCTAAAATTACTTAAAATATTCAATACATAATCATTTTGCTCAATATTTTTAGAATTAATAAGATTTTTAGCTAATTAAACACGCATTTTTTAAAATAATTCTTTATTTTTACTTATTAAACAATTAAAACATATAATTATGGGAATGGTTCAGGAATTTAAACAGTTTGCATTTAAAGGAAATGTAGTAGATTTAGCGGTCGCAGTAATTATCGGAGCTGCTTTTGGGAAAATTGTTTCTTCATTGGTTGAAGATGTAATTACGCCCCTGTTATTGAATCCTGCACTGAAAGCGGCAGGTGCAGAAAATATTTCAAAACTGGCATGGAATGGCGTTACTTACGGGAATTTCCTATCGGCAGTCATCAGTTTTTTATGTATTGCACTTGTTTTATTCCTGATCATTAAAGGGGTCAACAAAATGCAAAAACCGGCACCAGCGCCAGCACCAGCCGGCCCTACTCAAGAACAGTTACTTGCAGAAATCAGAGATTTGCTGAAAAATAAATAGTGTTTGCTATTAATAAAAAAGACGTATCGATTGATGCGTCTTTTTTATTTGTATATTTTTTTTAACTTAATAAGTCTGTAAAATGCTGCAAATCTGCTCGGCCAGAGAAAGCCCGATCCGATCCTGCGCTTCTACCGTAGATGCTCCCGTGTGCGGACTCAGAGAGATTTTAGGGTGGCTCAGAATTTCTTTCGAAGGCGTTGGTTCATTCGTGAAAACATCTAATCCTGCGAACGCTATTTTTCCTGAATCTAACGCATCGATAAGAGCGTGTTCATCTACCACTCCACCTCTGCTACAATTCACAATGACCGCGCCGTCTTTCATTTTACCAATTTCTTTCGCACCGATCATGCTGCCGCCTTTTTGAGCCGGAACATGAAGAGTTAAAAAATCCGCGTGTTTCAAAACATCTTCCAAAGGTTCGGTTTCGATATCTACATTGATGAACTGATTATTATAAAACTTAACTTTAATGCTGGCTCTTCCGATATTATTATCAGCTGCGACAACTCGCATTCCAAGTCCTAGAGCAATTCTGGCAACCTCCTGCCCGATCCTTCCCATCCCAACAATCCCGATGGTTTTACCACGAAGTTCAATTCCTTTCTCGTATGATTTTTTTAATTGATTAAATTGGGTATCTCCTATTAAAGGCATTTTTCTGTTAGAATCCTGTAAAAATCTCGCGCCACTGAACAAATGCGCAAAAACCAATTCTGCGACAGACGCTGACGAAGCTGCCGGCGTATTGATCACATGAATATTCTTCGACCGCGCGTAATCAACATCGATATTATCCATACCGACGCCACCACGACCAATGATATCCAGGCTTGGGCACGCATCAATTAATTCTTTTCTAACCGTGGTTGCACTGCGAACCAACAAGGTTCTGATCTGATGCGCATTGATGAAATCTGCTAAAAATTCCTGAGGAACCTTAGAAACAATTACTTCAAAACCTTTTTCTGTCAGGGCATCAATTCCTGACTGATCCAAACCGTCATTTGCTAATATCTTCATCCTATTTATTAATCGTTAAAAACTTCAATCGTTTCTGTTTTTTCTACCATATCGGTAAATTTGCCTTTGTACCTTGTTGCCCTCACAATATGATTGTCAATCCAGTGGTAATTTCCACCGCGGGGTTTTCCGCACAAAACGCTGTGGTATTTGAAGCCGTGTTTATCGAGCCAGTCGATGGTAATCTGTTTTAAATTTTCGGTTCTGGAAGTGAAGAAACATATGATATGCCCTTGATCGTACCATCTGTTAATGGTTTCCAATGCATCGGGATAAGGTGCGGCGGTAACCATTCTTTCCGGTTCTTCATTAGGAATATCATCGGTAACCGTACCATCGATATCGATTAAATAATTCTTCATTTCACCTTTCAACATCGGGCTTAAATGATCTTTGTATTCCAGTTCCATCATCAAAAATTTAAGGGGCAAAATTACAAAATTTCATTGATTTACAGACTATTAAATCTTCTTAATCGTTATGCTCCCCGGCTTTTTCTTTTGGTAATAGTGCTCGACAGCATTAAAAAACTCATGTAAAAATCCATTTTTTCAAAAATATCAGCTAAAATAAACTATTGAGCTTCCCCATTTATGAAGGTTAATTTGGAGTTAAAAATTTTTCCAATAGATTTATTAATGTTAATTTTGTGAAGATGGAAGAACAAGTAGTTTTAATCTCAGAAAATGATGAAGTTCTGGGATTAATGGATAAAATGCAGGCCCACGAAAACGGAATTTTACACCGTGCTTTTTCGGTTTTTTTGTTTAATGATCAGGGCGAAGTGCTTTTGCAAAAAAGAGCCGCTGAAAAATACCACTCTCCCAATCAATGGACGAATGCTGTCTGCTCGCACCCAAGGGTTAATGAAACCTATCTGGAAGCAGCACAACGCAGATTAAAAGAAGAACTGGGAATTGAAGGAATGGAATTGACTCCAAAATTTCATTTCATCTATAAAGCAGATGTGGGCGGAAATCTCTGGGAACACGAACTCGACCATGTTTTTACCGGAACTTATCATGGTGAATTTACTTTGAACGCAGAAGAAGTTTCTGAAGTTCGATTTATCACGATGGAAGCACTCGATCAGGAAATACAGTCGAATCCGGAAAATTTCACCGAATGGTTTAAGATTATTCTGGGAGAATATAAGGATCGGTTGTAGATGGTAAAGGGTGAAAGGTGAATGGTAAATAGTGATGGTGAATTGTCAATAGTGAATGGTGAATTTGAAATACAAATACGCAATAACTCAAATACTCAATTACACAATAACTCAACCACTCCATTACCCGGCTGCCGAAAACTCTTCGAAATAGAAACAGAAATAAATTATAGCCCCGATGGAAGCGGCATCCCACGAATCCACGAAAGTGGTGAGTGGATAAAGCGGACAGCGGGACCGGATTTTCTAAAAAGCGAAAATCATGGTGCTCCTAAGAAAATAAATTAATAAAAATAAAATATGAAAAGAACTCCTTTATTTGATAAACATGTGTCGCTGGGTGCGAAAATGGTCCCTTTTGCTGGTTTTGAAATGCCTGTGCAATATACCGGCATCACGCAGGAACATTTTGCGGTTCGTGAAAAAGTGGGCGTTTTTGATGTCTCACACATGGGTCAGTTTTTTGTAGAAGGTCCTAAAGCAAAGGATCTGTTGCAATATGTAGGCACCAATAATGTAGATACGCTGGAAAACGGGAAAGCGCAATACACGTGTTTACCCAATGGAAACGGCGGAATTGTGGACGATTTGATTGTGTACAAAATGGCTGATGAAAAATATTTCGTGGTCGTAAATGCCTCGAATATCGATAAAGACTGGGCACATATTTCGAAATACAATGAGCAGTTTGGTGCGAAATTAACCAATGCTTCTGATGAAATGTCGTTGTTGGCAATTCAAGGTCCAAAAGCCACGGAAACTTTGCAGAAATTAACCGACGTGAACCTTTCAGAAATAGCTTATTATCACTTTACGGTGGGAACGGTGGCGGGAGTCCCCGACGTGATTATTTCGAATACCGGTTATACGGGCAGCGGCGGTTTTGAAATTTATTTTAACAATGAAGATGCCGTAAAACTGTGGGACGCCATCATCGAAGCAGGTGAAGAATTTGGAATCCTTCCGTGTGGATTGGCTGCCAGAGACACTTTACGTTTGGAAAAAGGATTCTGTTTATACGGAAATGATATCGATGACACGACTTCTCCGCTCGAAGCCGGATTGGGTTGGATTACGAAATTCGATAAAGATTTTGTAGATAAAGAACGTTTTGCAAAGCAAAAAGAAGAAGGGGTTACCAGAAAATTAGTCGGTTTTGAAATGCAGGAAAGAGCTATTCCAAGACACGGTTATCTGGTGGTTGATGCAGAAGGAAATGAGATCGGGAAAGTAACTTCGGGAACGATGAGTCCGATGAAAGGAATCGGAATCGGTTTGGCTTACGTGGCAACCGCTCACAACAAAGTAGGTTCGGATATTTATATTCAGATCAGAAATAAGAATGTTCCGGCAAAAGTGGTGAAAACACCTTTTGTGTAAAGAAAATAGTTTCTAAAAATCGATAAAAGTCTGAAAATAGTTTCAGACTTTTTTATTTGCAGACACTGCAGGTTCCGCCATTCTTTGCACAGTTTTTACATCCTGTACAATTCTTACAGGCGGTACATTTTCCTTTGGGACTGCATGACCGGCCATATTCGCTGGCGACGATGTATCCGCCGAAACCGAAATAGGAAGTGATTAATAAAACAGTAAAAAAATTTCTCATATCTTTTTATTTATTGGTGAAAAACGCTTCTAAATTCTCAATATTCTTCTTTTCATTTCCCACGAAAATTTCCTGATCAGTAAGAAAAACCGGTCGCTTCAAAAAAGAATAATGTTCTAAAATCAATTTTTTAAAATCGTCTTCTTTTAAAGATTTAAGATCGATACCGCGGGCTTTGATCTGAGTTGATCTTCTGCTGAAAAGTGCTTCATACGATTTTGTGAGCTTATGCAGTTCCGCCAGTTCCTCTTCAGTAACCGGTTCACTTTTCAGTTCCCGAAGTTCCCAACCGGAAAGGTCAAACATTTTTAAAATTTTGGTGCAGGTTCCGCAGGTTTTGAGATAAAATATTTTTTGCATATTTCAAATTTAAGAATAAATTCAGGAATGCTAAAATACTTAAAATAGGTTTGTAAATTGATATCCGCTAACTGATTAATTACAAAACTGCGCAATAAATATTTCAAATCTTGATTTCATATTGACTTAAAATTTCACGAGACCGGAATGCCTCTTCCATTTAAAATATTTAATTTTGATATGGAATACAGAATCTCTTTAATTTTAAAAATGAAATCACCGGAACAACCAACTATTTATACCATTGGCCATTCCACCAGAAGTATTGAAGAATTTCTGGAACTGCTGCTTTCATTTAAAATTAAAGTTTTGGCGGATATCCGAAGATTAGCCGGTTCCAGGAAATATCCGCAGTTTAATAAGGATCAATTAAAAAAATCACTGGAAGAAAACGGGATCGAATATGTTTATATTGAAAATTTAGGCGGGCGGAGAAAAGCATCGCCAACTTCTAAAAACACCCGTTGGATTAATAAGTCTTTTCAGGGTTACGCCGATTATATGGAAACCGAATCTTTTGAAAATGGTGCTCATGAATTACAAAAATCAGCTTTACGAAAACCAACGGTAATGATGTGTTCAGAAGCGGTTTGGTGGCGCTGTCACCGTTCGATGGTTTCCGATTATCTGAAAGCGAAAGGTTGGGAAATTCTGCATATTATGTCGGTCGGGAAAGCGACGGAACATCCTTATACTTCTCCGGCAAGAGTTGTGGGCGGGAAGGTTTTTTATTCGGAAAAAGACTGATTTAGAATGCCACGAAAAGCTTTCATTTCACCGCAAAAGATAAAAGAGTAATTCTAAAATTAACAATTCAAAGTTTGGAAAAGGAAAGTTCCTTATTCATGTCTAGATTTCGTTTGAACAGTTGAAAGGTATTTTTTTGAATGTTTTGTGATCAATATTTTTGGTTTAAAGTAAAAAATTTAAAAATGAAAACAAAATTTAAAATCGGTGATAAAGTCAGTTGGAATTCTGAAGCTGGAAGAGTTTCGGGAACGGTTATTAAAGTTCATACAGGAGATTTCAATTATAAAGGTTACACTCATCACGCCACAGAAGATGATCCGCAATATGAAATCAAAAGCAGCAAAACCGATCATATCGCTGCGCACAGAGGTTCTGCTCTGACAAAAGAATAATATTCAATGAGACATTTGTCTGCATCTTTTTACCGCAAAAGCAACAAAAGCTTTTCACTAACAGCGTCATAAAAAGTCTACAAAAGATAAAGAAACTGGGAAAAAAGATAAATGCACAAAAAAGCTGTTCAAAAGAACATAAAAAGTAGATCTTTATTTGATCGTTCTGAAACTTTTGACAAAATTTAAAATATTTTTTTTCCTGTTAAAAAATCGGAAAATTACTTAGTCCTACATAGAAATCCACTCCATGAAAATGAAGTGGATTTCAGTAAAAAAAACAGAAATTTAAAATTTAGAATGTTTTCTCTAAAGCGATTGCTTTTGGAAAAAGAATATTGTTTTCTAAATGAATGTGGGTATGCAGATCTTTTTCAAAATCTTCAAGCATTTTATAAGTGACCTGATATGTTCCGCAGGCATCTGCGGGGAACTGATAATTATTGGTTAAGTCGGCAATTTTTACGAAACGCTCGCCTTCTATGGTGTGCTCATGTTTCATCATCGCTACTGGACTTTCTACGGTTCCAAAATTGGGACTTGCTAAAGCCTCGCCTTTTTGTTTTGCACTCACCATTTTTTTAATGAAAGGGAAAAGAATTAATTCTTCTTTTTTCATGTGTGCTGCCAATTCGTGCGCACTTTCAGTAAATAATTTTGCGATCTCAAACAATTCCGGATGTCTGTCGCCGTGAACTTTGCACAGTTTATTCAAATATTGAATAAGCACCGTGGAGTTTTCTTCTACATAACGGTGATGTGTTTTCTCCACATAATCCGCCAATAAATCCAGTGGCCACGAATTAAAATCGATATCGCCGGATTTTAGATTTGCAACATTTGACAATTCGTCGTAAATATCTTCTGCCCGGTATTTCTTGTTCTCGCATGCTTCTTCTACGGTTCGGTTGCCTTTGCAGCAGAAATCAATTTTGTATTTGCGGAATATCTGTGCTGCTCTGAAATCTTCTGCGACTAATTCACCGATGGTTTTTTCTTTCGTTAACATGATGTCTTATTTAATATTATGATACAAATGTACACAATATTTTAATTCGGACAAAATTACCTTAATTAAAATCACTAAAATTTTAAATCCTCTTTTTGATGAAATTTTAAATAAAGTTTAAGGGAAAAATTATTTTAGCCAAACCAGACCGGTTTCGGTTTTTATCGCCAAATCGTAAAAGGAATATTTCTGTACCATGGCCACCAGACCATTCCGTACTTCTTTGAAATCGTCGTGCACGGGACAGGGATTTTCTGAGGAACACGTATGCAGTCCCAGTCCGCAGTTGGTAAAAATTCCGTCGCCATCGATTAATTGAACGACATCAAAAATTTTAATTTGTTTTTGCCTGTCGACCGGAAAAATAAAACCACCCTGTTTCCCGCGAATGGATTCCAGAATGTTTTCACGGCAAAGCTGCTGCAGAATTTTTGCTGTAAAAGCTTCGGGCGCATTTACTGCCTTGGCAACTTCTTTTACATTGGCACGCCGCTCCAGATGGCTTTGTTGCGCAATATAAATCGTTGCTTTGATCGCATATTCACAGGCTTTTGAAAACATCTGTTAAATTATATTATTTGAAAAATTGCCATTTCGGAATAATCACAAAAAGTCCCAAACTGGTATAGAGAAACATATTGGTCACATCGGTATAGAGAAAAGTAGACAGAAAGAAATTATGCGCCATAAAATGCGTTACGACAGCGGCAGGAAAAACATAGGCTGCTATCTTTTTGTAGAAAAAGATAAATACCACTGAAACGACCATCAGAAGGTCTATTAAAAATATAAAATAAAAATATCCCAGCGGAATATTGATTTCCTGATGTTGTGTAAACTCATCGAGGTCGATTCCTGCTCCCATGAGCGAGAAAAGCATCAGCGCGGCCAATGCTAAAACAAATCCGAAATTTTTGCTTGGACTTTCGCCTTCAAAATTATTATTCATAATGGTAAAAATAAAAAAACTTTTGATAAGAAATCAAAAGTTTTAGTTATTGTTGATATAAATCAGTGTTTAAATCGAAACAGCGCGGATCAATCTGTTTTTATCGGAGATATGTTCTTCCATAGAAATCATACTTTCCGTTCTCATCACATCCTGGATGTCGTCAATTTGATATATAATTCTTTTGGCATCCTCCGTATTTTTTGCTTTTACTTTGCAGAAAATATTGTATTTCCCAGAAATCACACTTGCTTCTATAACATTTGGAATAGTGGCCAGTTCTTTTAAAACTTCCTGCGTTCTGTTTGACTTGGTCAAAAGGATTCCGATAAAAGCGGTGAAGTGGTAATCTAATTTCGAGTAATCAATGTTCAGTGAAGAGCCTAAGATAATTCCTGCGTCTTCCATTTTTTTTACACGTACGTGAATGGTCCCGGCAGAAACATCCATTTGTTTTGCGATTTCTGTAAAGGGCATTCTGGTATTTTCAACTAAAAAGTCCAGAATTTTCTTGTCTATTTCGTCGAGTTGATAATTCATTATATTGATTTTATATATTTATTAATAGTATGTCAAATTTTTTGCAAAATTACAAAAAAATATGAATACACGAAAATTATATCAAACATTAATAAATTTTAACTAAAAGACAATTTTTACATAAATATTCTTAATTTTTAGAGTTATTTTTAGTAGAATCTATTTTAATTACAGGTAAATCGGGCTTTTGATTTTTATTATTTTTCTTTCTTTTAAATATTGTATTGAAACTTTTGCTATACACGACCCCTATTCCGTAACTTTGGTTAGCGCCGGCATTGCCTGCTTCGGTTCCATTGAGTCCAATATTGGTTGGTTTTGAATAAGCACGCAGTAATCTGGTTCCGTCATTTTTTTTCGACCAGTCATATTCTACAATTCCTTCTCCGGAAAGATAATTAGCGCTTGTATTTTCGGATTTCGAAATAGGAATTCCTAAACCGGTTTTAACAGTCGTTCTCGGTGAGAGTGCAAAACTTAAACTTGCATTGGCGCGGTCTCCGGTATTGGAGCCAGCATCGCCTTTAAGGTAATTCAAATCGACCTGAAACTCGTTACTAATCGTATTTAAAACAGAACCTAACTGCTTAAACAACATATTATAACCTGAACTTTCAGCGAAATTTCCGATATTAACATCAAACCCTGAATTGGTGTTGTTGAAACTGTTTAAAACCAAAACCGACCCGAACTGAATAATTTTTTCGTCCTCATTGCTCATTTTTTCGGCAAGGGTTTCCTTCACACTGCTGGAAACATCCTGAGCAGAAACACCCAGCACCACTTTCGGATTGTTGAGCGTTTGGGTAATTTTTGTAGAAAGCACTATATTAATGGGTTGCAAAGTTCCCAGATTCAGATATTGTCCAGCGTTGGTTACGGTTCGCAGGTAAGTGGCATTGATGTCTAATTGCGGTGCCATCGCGTTGCCGTCCCAGCGGATGGAGCTTCCCTTCGCAATCTGAAAAGTCCGGCTCAGGATTGCTTTAGAAACAAAGGTTCCGTTATCCACGATATAATTTCCGTTCATCGAAATCGCTCCCGTTCTGGTCATGGTAAACCGCAGCCTTTCGGAATTTCCGCGAACCGTTATATCGCCAATATCATTTCCTACCAATACATTTACCGTTGTTCCTTTATCAACTTCCAGGTTGAAATCGACATTCATATTGGCCCCGGATTTTTTCTTTTTCTCGGTGGTCACCGCCCCTGTTTCGTCTCTTTTCAAAAAACGCAGCATTTTAAATTCTTCTACATTGGAGGTTGAATTGGAGTTAAATGTAAATACTGAATTGTTAAGTGCACGCATTTCGGGCGTCGAAATATTTAAACCGGAAACAGGTCCGTCTACATAGATTGTTCCGTTACCATAAACCCTTCCCCAAAATAGGTCATAATCTTTTTGACTTGTATTTAACAGCAACAGATTATCCGCACGCATCACTAAGTTGACACCCATTGAAGATAAAGTCTCAAACTGAATCGCCCCAGAAATTGTACCGCGGGAATTGGTTCTACCGTCCTTCACCCCAATATCATTCAGAATAGCCAAACCTCTTGATAACGAAACTACGGTATCGTCGAAGGAATAATCAACACCCGTAAAATCAAGCTTTAACCCGAATTTTTTCAGCGCAATATCGCCACTATAATCCATATCATTGAGTTGGCCTGCAATTCGCAGATCACCAGACGCTTTTCCCCGAATATTAGAAAATATTCCCTCTACAAATTGCTGTGCAAAGGCCAAATCAAAATCATTCATCCTGGCCACCAAGTCAAGCGATGGCGAAGTGGTATTGTTATTAATAGTTCCTGTTAAATGAAGATTATTATCCCCTAACATCCCTCTGGAAATTACTTTCGCATCTACATCAAATACATTCGGAATGGGACTGTTTTTCGTAACAATCTCTATTTTTCCCATTTCATTACCGTTCATGAAAATGTCTGTAATGGCAATGTTTATGAGTGGTTCGAGATTATTTTTATTCATTTTAATATCAAATGTGCCGTTGGCAATCCCCTTGATATCCATGTCGTTTTTGTTCTTAATCAGTGCAAATACCTTTGCGATATCTACATTCCGAACTTCGCCCTCTGCGGAGAAATCCTTCGCTGATTTAAAAATAGATTCTTTTAAAAACAGCTCACTTTTATCTGAAAAAAGCCTTAGATTTTGAATAAAGAAATCACCCGTTTTTTTCCGGTAAGTAATCGAGTGATCTAAGGCCGGATCAGTATCTACACTCCAGGCAACATCATTAAATTTAACCGTAGTCGGCTCGAACCGGAAAACAAAATCTCCCTGGCTGTTGGTGGATTGGTTGAGATTGATGGTATATTCTTTCAGCTCCTGTTTCACTTCCTCCTCGGGGGAACCGAGTTTAAAGTTAGCCGCAATATGCAGGATTTGATTATTTTCATTGGCACCGCTTAGAGTAATGTCTTTCAGAATATTTTGATTGTATTCTATCCGATTTATTTTTGCAAAAATCTGTTCCTCTAAATTCGCTGTATTTATCCTGACCATCAATTGATCGATTACCGCACTGTCTTTAGAAATCTGGTCTCTTTCATTAACCTTATACGCGGGATTTGCTTTGGCAAGTGCTTTATCAGCCTCGGTGATTTCTTCTTTTTTGGTCATCACATATTTCAGTGCTTCAGCATCTACATTCAGAATTAAATTATTTGAATTGCCGTCATAAGAACCCTCCACAGTTGCTCCTTTCGGGAGATGAAGTTCGGGCAT
The DNA here is from genome assembly GCF_030012525.1 of Chryseobacterium gotjawalense. Classification (NCBI taxonomy): domain Bacteria; kingdom Pseudomonadati; phylum Bacteroidota; class Flavobacteriia; order Flavobacteriales; family Weeksellaceae; genus Chryseobacterium; species Chryseobacterium gotjawalense. The sequence continues at coordinate 3,248,965 of NZ_CP124855.1, read as the reverse complement.
AAAATAATTGACAAGCTCCTGCTTGACCTCAAAATTCATAGCAAAGTTTTGCCCACGGTATAATTTTCTCGGCGGTGGACCGACCAATATTTTCCCGAAACCATTTTCCACCATTCCGGCTAAATCACCTAAATTAAATTTCCCGTCAATCTTTCCGGTGACCGCACCAGGAGCATCTACAGAAACAATCCGGTTTCCATTCTCAAAAAACGCTTTTACGTCAGCATTAGGAATAGTAAACATTTTATTATTCGCCGCGAAATTCACATTTTTCAGATTAGCATCTAACGTTAAATCGTTGACATTCGTCATTGATATTTTTCCGTTGACCACGCCGCTGACGGGCTGAGTGCCTTTTGTACCGGTAAAATAATTGATGTTTAAATAATCCACATTTGCATTGACATTTGCAATAAGTTTTGAAGTACTGAAATCGATGAGTCCTTTTATATTGGCTTTTGCCTGATCGTCATTTACATTAATGATTCCGGTGTATTTTTTATGATCGAGAATTCCTTCTAAATAAACATTATTAATGACTTTATCAGTAATTTCAATTTTCGAGATTTGTGATTTTGTTCTTAAAACCATCGTATTGACATCGAAACTTCTGCCATCCACATTAAACTTTCCGCTGATTAAACCGACTTCTTTGCTTTTGGTAATGACCGAAGAGTTCAAATCATTCACATCAGCAAAACCGCGGTATTTCGGTAAATCTGTACTGTAATCTTCTAAATAAAAATTGGTGATTTTTGCCTGTCCGATTCCGGTAATCAATTTTGCGTTCGGAACAAAAACCTGTTTGGGAGTTACCCGCGCTGCACCGTCATATTTTATTCTTCCGAAATCATCTGCGAAATTTTTCATTTTAGACGAAATGAAAGTCGGCATCATCGCCTTTAAATCTTTATAGGTAAAATCGGTAGAAAGCGTGTTGGTTTCAATCTGAAAATTCCCTTTTAAAATATTGGAAACATTCATTGTTTTCGTCTTAATATTGACCTGTGGATTTCTGATCAGGAAATCATTAAGCGTAAATTTATTTAATGGACCGGTCATTTTTCCGGAAATATTGACGGGTTTATAATTATCCCAGTCCGTGACAAAATAACTGATATCGTAACCACTGATTTGACTTCCCTGCCGAAGATTCAAATCCCACCGGACTTTATTGGTAAAATCCTGCCAGGATCCATCATTCAGATTAAATTTAACATCACCCTGAAGCAGGGAATGATCAGTGTTAAAGGTTAAATTTTTTAGTAAAAGATAATCATGTTTTAAAGTAAACTCCGTAGAAAAAGTATCTACAAAATGTTTTTTACCCCATCTTTCGGTGGTAAACTGCATATTGTTAATATGGGCAGAAACCTCTGAGCCAAGCACTTTAAGTTCCGGAATCACAAGATTTACATTTTGCGCATCAAGCCATTTCCCGGCCTCACCTTCGGTGTTCTGATTAATGATGGAAATTTTTGAATTGGTGATATAAACCCTTGATTTTAATTGAAAAGGCTCTCTTGGTACCGCAGGAGCAGGACCATTAAATAAATCTACAAAACGGATAAAATTAGAAATACTGTCGCCTTTGTAAGTAATTACTTTAAGATCAAGCTCATTTAAAGATAATGATTGAAACTGTAAATTTCGGGAATCACTGATAATTGAAAACCAGTCGGAATCAGCATACAACTCTTTTGCTTTTAAAAACTGAAAGTTTTTGTAATCTTTCACCGCCACATTATGAATATAGATATCTCCAAAATAACTCACATCCACACTTTCAAAAGACATATTTGAATTTAAATCCTTATTGAGTTTGATAATTACTTTTTGGGCTGCCCAGTTTTTGGTGGCAGGTAAACTCACAATTATAATAAAAGAAAGAACCAGAAAAAGAACAGTCCAAAACATGACGAGCAATAATTTTGCCCACCATTTGTAACTTATAACATCTTTTGCAGCTTGCTCTCCAAATTCCTTGGCGGTTTCTACAGGATGATTGATGGCATCAGAAGCAAGATCCGCTGCGCCTTTCACTGTTTCTTTTACAGAATCCTGAACATTTTCCACGCCCTTCTGCACAGAATCACCAATGTTTTCTGCAATCGATTTTTTGTTTTCTTTATCGTTATTATTCTCTAAATTTGCCATTGTTATGAGTGACTCAATAATTTTAGGGATTGAATCTTCCTGCGACGACACTTCTGCTGCCGTTCTCAAAGGGAATATCATCCTCTCCAACATCGCTGCCAATCAGGAAATCCACAACGAATATGGTGGTGTGGTTCCGGAATTGGCGTCTCGTGCGCATCAACAAAACATTATCCCGGTTGTCCGGAAAGCAGTCGATAAAGCAAATATACAACAAAAAGATATTTCTGCGGTCGGTTTTACAAGAGGGCCTGGACTTTTAGGATCTCTTTTGGTCGGAACTTCTTTTGCTAAATCACTGGCAATGAGTTTAAATATTCCGTTGATTGAGGTGAATCATCTCCAGGCGCATATTTTAGCTCATTTTATTGACGATGCAAATCCCCAGCCACCGAAATTCCCTTTCCTGTGTCTCACCGTTTCCGGAGGACATACCATGATTGTGGTGGTCAGAGATTATTTCGATATGGAAATTATCGGCAAAACCATTGATGATGCTGCTGGTGAAGCTTTCGACAAAATCGGTAAAATTTTCGGTTTAGATTATCCCGCGGGACCAATCATTGACAGATTATCAAAAAACGGCGATGGAAAATCCTTTAAATTCAATAAACCACGGATAGAAAATTACAATTATTCTTTTAGTGGAATTAAAACTTCTGTACTGTATTTCATCCAGAAAGAAGTTCGCAAAAATCCGGATTTTATTAAAGAAAATCTGAATGACCTATGTGCTTCTGTACAGCAGACCCTCGTTGAAATTTTAATGGATAAATTAGAAAAAGCCGCCGAAGAACTGAACATTAATGAAGTTGCTATTGCCGGCGGCGTCTCTGCCAATTCCGGTTTGCGCGAAGCGATGCAGAAAAATGAAGAAAAATTAGGCTGGAATATTTACATCCCGAAATTTGAATATACCACGGACAATGCTGCGATGATTGCCATGGTCGCCAAGTTAAAATTTGACCGTGGCGAATTTACCGATTTATCAGTTTCTGCCACGGCAAGATATGATATTGAGGAGGGGTTTAAGTAATTGTTGGATGCTGGATGTTGGGTGTTTAAAGATATAATAAAGAATAAATTATGAAACTTTTTTTTGGAGAAGTAGTTCCCCAAGTCAAAATCAATGAAGAAGAACAAACTCATATCGTAAAAGTTTTGCGGATGAGATCAGGGGAAGAGATTGCTCTGACCGATGGTAAAGGAAATCTTGCAAAAGGAACTCTTTTATTTGAAGGAAAAAAAGTGTCGCTCGACGTAAAAGAAATTCAGGAGCATCTTCCTAATTTCCCAACCCAACTCCACATTGCAATTGCACCGACGAAAAATATCGACCGCATCGAATTCTTTGTAGAAAAAGCGACAGAAATGGGAATTACAGAAATCACTTTATTACAAACCGAAAAAACAGAACGTAAAAACTTGAATATCGATAAGTTGCGAAAACAAACGATTGCAGCTTCAAAACAAAGTCTGCGTTTTCATTTTCCTAAAGTGAATGATTTGACAAAGTTTTCTGACTTTATCAAAGACCTTAATCCTGAAACCACTTTTGTAGCCCACTGTGACGAAAATCTGGAACGGACTGATTTAAAAAAGATTAACGCACAGAAAAACATCACTTTTCTCATTGGTCCCGAAGGTGATTTTTCCCCGAATGAGATTAAAATTTTAGTTGAAAAAGGAGTAAAAGCAGTTTCGCTAGGAAACCAAAGATTGCGGACAGAAACCGCCGGTGTTTTCGTAGCAGCCTGGAATTATTTTACGAACTTCGAATAAGAACTAGATAGATTGAGCGATTCATAAATAATTTAAACTAAATCAGCAATGTCGAAAAATTACCTTTACTCAGCATTTCTAATTATTTTGTTTCTTTTTCCCTGTATAATTCAATCACAGACGCTCATCAATTACACCACCAATTATTTTGGTCCAAACGCAAATCCTGTACCGGATTTCACAAATGCTTCCATTTCAAAAAATACCGAATTCTCTGTATATGGCGACTACTATTTTGGATATGGAGACCAAACAGCTGATCAATTATTAAAAGTAGAAATCCCTTTGCTCCCTGAGAAAATATCTGTAAAGCTGTGGATCGTTCCTATCGAATACTATACGGTTACTGATGCTGTTAAAGAACGGAGAATGATGAGCAAAAATTCAGGTTTAGCGTCGGGTGATTTTTATCTGCAGACCAGAATAGCACTTTTCAACGAAAAAGAACGTAAAATTGCCGTCATACTCAACGCTACCTTAAAAACTGCGTCAGGAAGTGATTCCAACAACAGAAGATTCTTTAATACTGCCGGCTATTATTTTGACACCGAAATCGGCAAAAGCTTCGAAATACAAAACAGTTTCCTGAATGAAATCCGCTTGGTTGCCAATGCCGGATTTTATTCCTGGGATGTACAGACTCCCAATAACGATGTGCAGGATGACGCCATCATGTACGGTTTGAAAGTAATTTTGAAAAAGAAAAACATCTCCTGGGAAAACACTATTTCCGGTTACAGCGGTTGGATCAAAAGAGTGGACGACTATGGTGACAGACCAATTGTACTCGCGACAAAACTTAATTTAAAAGGAAAGCAAAACACTTACTTTTTGCAATATCAATATGGTATTAAATATTTCCCATTTAATCAAATCAGGATTGGGGCAGTTTTTCCGCTTGCGTCATTGACTCCAAATTTCCTAAAATAAATTTTCACCATCATTTATCTAAAATTTGTTCGTCATCAGCGAATTAAATTTGGCTGACTTGAATTTTTACTGAGAAAGTTATTTTTTAAAAAGCATTTAAAATATCTTTCGAATCCAAGGGTAAAAATAATGATAAGGGAAGAACAACACGATTAAACCATATTTCATAATTCTTAAATCGGCAATTACAAAATAAACGGTATAAAAATGAAACATCAGAAGAAACACAAGACAAAAAGTAAGATATTTCCTACTAAATGCTCCTAAAAAACATAAGGCTTGCAGAACAATTCCCACAATCGTTATTACAATCCATAGATTTTCATATTCATAAATTTTCAACATCCAATGTGGCAATTCTTGATCAACGATTGCATAATTTAACATTGAGTTAAATTTCGCGGCATTAGTTTCAAACCATGAGGTTTCTGGATTTGCTGTAATCAAATCCTTTCCGGCCGAAACGAGTTTCCAAAATCCCGCCAGGGAATAAGTTATTAAAAGACCCAAATAATAGATTTGAACATATTTGTAATCTTCGTCTGCAAGCTTTTTGGGATTTAAAAAAATACTAAAGAAATAACTCAAAATTAAAATATGATTGGTATGGCTAAGTCCATTATAAGAAACTACCGGAAGAGAAATATAAGCGGCGAGAAAAAAAAGCAGACTGTTAACTAAAATTGAAAACCTGAACAAACTGAAGACTATAAAAACAGCCATTACAAATGCTGCCGAATAATACAAATAGGCAGCGGGAAATACCGGCATAATGATACGCTGAAACCAAACCGTAGGTTCATAAAGTTCAGTGGCTCTTTTCGAAAATTTATAAAAGAAATCTAACTGCTGACACAGCCAAAATAAGGTGAAAACTCTAAAGAGAAAGTAACTTACTCTAAAATTAAAAACGGTGAGTTTGGGATAGGTCATTTGAGTTCGGTTATGATTTCACGATTAATTTTAAAATCTTTTTTGTCAATCTTTTGAGCATTAAAGGATTCTTTAATGAGTAAATAAGATTGATACCCAGGTTCTATTACTTTTGCAAAACGATACAGTTTTCCTTTAGAACGATGGTCCGTCTTATTTTTGTCAATTTCACTTCCGATATTATTAATAATCGACGCTTTTTCGTTTCCATCAAAAAGAGCAGAATCTGTATTTGTTAAACGAACGGTATCTTTTTTCGAAATACCATAAAGTTTATATTGAAAATCAGTTGTTGAGGAACCTGAAGGTTTGGTAAAAAGACGCCAGGTATAGAAAGGGTAAATCTCACCATACCCAGCTTTAATAGTGAAAAAAGATAAAAATGAAAATACGAGGCTTAAAGCAAAAAGATAATAGGTATATTTCTTCATATTGAGTTTTAAGAATTAGAAATATTTAAAAACGCTTCATCTTTTTCAAGTAATGATTTAAAATCTGCTCGCCACTTTTGATGGAATTCACCGCCCAGCGGACTTTCATTTCCCACAATTTTTCTTCGGAAAGTTTATAATCTAAATTCGACTTTATCAATTTCTGTTTGAGTTCATACATACAAATTGCCGCTGCAACAGAAACATTGAAACTTCTGGTAAAACCATACATGGGAATCGCTAAAGTTTCGTCGGCGAAATCTAAAACTTCCTTGCTGACTCCTTCTGCTTCAGTTCCAAAAACTAAGGCGACAGGTTCTGTAATTTGAAAATCCGATAAAAGCGTCGCCTTATTTTCCGGAGAAACAGCAACAATTTTATAACCCCGGTTTTTAATCTCTTTTAAAGAATCGATGGTATGTGGAAGCCGTTCTACTTCTACCCAAGTTTCCGCTCCTTTGGTGACACGCAAATTGGGATTGAATTCATGCGCGCTTTCCATCGCCACAATTTTATGAAACCCACAGGCTTCTACGGAACGTACAATCGCCGCCGCATTACGGAATTGAAAAACATCTTCAATCACAGGCAAAACAAAGTCGGAACTTTCCGGAGCAAAATGATTAATTTTCTGCAGTCGCTCCTCAGTAAGAAATTGCTGGAGATACTCGAAGGTTTGCTGGTTTTTCATGAGTTCAAAAATAAGGATTATTTGGAGTTAATTAAACCTTCAAGGTTTAAAAAAATTGTAAAGGTTTAAAAATGGGGAGTGAGCCAACAGAGCTCCGAAAAGGTGAGTAAAATAAGCGCTGTTAGAGCTTAAAGCTCTAACAGCGCTCTTCAGGAGCGGAATTGAAATGAAGAGCCTTTTTTAAAAAAAAATAGCATCGACGATAATTCGCGCAGGAAATCAGAAAAACTCACCCGATCGGAAGTTTTGTTATTCTCTAAAATACTGTATTTTTGAAGTTATGAAAAGAAAAGTGCTCCTGATTTATACCGGCGGAACCATCGGCATGGAAAAAGATTACGAAACCGGCAGCTTGCAGGCCTTCGATTTTGGAAATATCTTCCAGAAAATTCCGGAAATGAAATTGATCGAGTGTGAAGTTTCGGTATATCCTTTTAAAAAACCCCTTGATTCTTCGGATATGGGACCAAAAGAATGGAAAATGATTGCGAATCATATCGATAAAAATTATGAAAACTACGATGGTTTTTTGATTCTGCATGGGACAGATACGATGTCTTACACGGCATCGGCACTGAGTTTTATGTTGAAGAACTTAAAAAAACCCGTGATTTTGACAGGATCCCAGTTACCTATCGGAGATTTGCGTACGGATGCGAAGGAAAATCTTCTGACGAGTTTGTATTATGCAAGTCTGTATGAAAATGATGAGGCGGTCATTCAGGAAGTTACGATCTATTTTGAATACAAATTACTGCGGGGAAACCGAACTTTGAAATATTCTGCTGAATTTTTCGATGCTTATCAAACGCCGAATTATCCGGTTTTGGGTCAATCCGGCGTTCATTTGAATGTGAAGAAAGATTATCTGTGGCGAAACAAAACCGATGATCAATTTATGGTAGATGACCACATTTCGCAGGACGTTTTATTTTGGCGTATTTTTCCGGGAATGCATTTGAACCATTTTACGCAGATTCCCAATGTGAAGGTTTTGGTTTTACAGGTTTTCGGTTCCGGAACTATTTTTAATACTTCGAGAACACAAAAGACTTTGCAGATGTTGCGGGATCAGGGGACAGAAATCGTGGTCATCTCCCAGTGTGTCTCTGGCGGAATTAGTTTTGGAAAATATTCCAACTCTAATATTTTCACAAAAATAGGTGCGATCAGCGGCCACGACATTACAGCGGAAAGCGCTATCACCAAAGCGATGCACCTTTTAGATAATCCTAATTATGCGGGAACCTTTGCCGAAAATTTTGTGCGGAACTTGTGCGGTGAGGTTACTGAATAATCTCCACAGCAAGGTGTAAAAAGGGAGAATAAGTTTTTATTTGTAAAAATTACGGACTTGCATTTTTAGAATTCAATTAAATACCCTATTTTTGCAGTCTTCAATTAGAGAGGTGTCCGAGTGGTTGAAGGAGCTAGCCTGGAAAGCTAGTGTACGGGCAACTGTACCGTGGGTTCGAATCCCATCCTCTCTACAAACAAGTCTGTAAATCAGCATTTTACACTAATCAGAGACCAACGTCTCTGATTTTTTTTTGTTTTATGTGAAACAGGATTGCTATTATAGGATCAGTTCTCACAAAATATGAAGAAAAAATTCTACATTTCAAGCGTACTGAAAAATGGCGAGTTTACCGATGGCCTGTATGCTTTTTATCCTTCGTATCCATTTCTTTCATTTTCTTCATCTTCTCGGGATTTTTCTTCATCATCTCCATCATCATCTTCATCATTTCCGGATTCTCTTGCATCATCTTTTTCATCATTTCTGGATTTTCTTTCATTTTACGGTGCATTTTGTCCATCATAGCTTCTCTTTGAGCAGGATCATCCATCATATTTTTTATCATTTTTTCCTGCATCTCAGGACTGTTTTCCATTTTCTGCTGCATCATTTTCTCCATCTTTTCCTTCATCACAGGATCATTTTCCATTTTTTCCTGCATCATTTTATCCATTTTTTTCTTCATTTCAGGATTTTCCTTCATCATTTCCATCATTTTCCCGTCCTCCATCATTTTCATGTGATTTTTCATCATCAACATACGGGCGTTTTTATCACTATCCGCAATTTTCAAAAATTCGGAAAATTTAACGGTATCTGAAATTATGTTTTGATAGAGTTCCTTACGATTCTCGTCATTTTGCAAGGTTTTAGAAGCACTAAAAGTAGATTGGCAACTTGTTGTCAATAATAGTGTTGAGACTGCCAAAAAAATTAAAAAGTTTTTCATTACAAAATTATTTAAGTTAATATTCATTTGTGTGTAAAATCTTGTTGAAATTTTATGCTGGTCCCAAATTTTGTGATATAGCTTTTTATTAAAGAAAACATTTTCGCCCTTTTGAAGTTTTTATACTATAAAGCTTTAATTACTTTTTGTAATTTGGCACTTATCTCATTCGCAATAGATTGCAAATCTTTGTTTTCTACCGCTTGCATAGATGCGCCAGGATCTACTGCAGAAACCTCAACGTGTCCGGTTTCTTTTTCCTGCACAATTACATTGCAAGGCAACATTGTACCAATTTTATCTTCTGCCAATAAAGCTTTGTAGGCATAAGGCGGATTGCATGCACCAAGGATTTTGTAATTATAAAAATCTACATCCAGCTTTTTCTTTAGGGTAGCTTTAATGTCTATTTCTGTCAATATTCCAAAGCCTTCCTCCATTAATGAATCCGTTACTTTTTGAACAGCTTCATCAAAGGTTATATTCACGAGTGATTTTGAGAAATAGTAATTCATGTAATTAATTTTTAGATTTACTTTTTTAAATGTTTGCTGTAAAACACTTGTTTTTTAGAATCTTGGAGCCGGCAGTTTCCCATCTTATACAGTGATGAATTCATCCACCGATGGATAAAACTTCGGCTTCAATAATATTTTTATTGCTGTATAAAGTTACATTTATAATTTTAAAAGTGCCTCAAAATTTCACACAAAAACACACATAACCTTCCTGTATTCAAATATATAAGGAGAATTTAATAAAGTGAAGGTTAACAAAAAAGACAGTTGGTCATATCTCATTAATTTCAGTAATACATGACCCTTTGGTCGTCAACCAGTTTTATCAGACCTTATACCGGCTCTATCTTCAGACAGCTGGCACAATATTTACCATTCATTCGGGCGCAATACAAAAATGCTTGAACGCTCCCACTTTTAATACTTTTTAACCTTTCAATACTCCCCGAAAATTCATTGAAAAACTTAACTTTGTAATAAAGTAAAAAGTATATGGAAACGAAGAAAGATTTTTTTCTCGAGTGTTATCAGCTCGGCATCATTAAGTTTGGAAGATTTACACTGAAGTCAGGTATTGAAAGTCCGTTTTATGTAGATTTACGTCCGTTGGCATCGGATCCAAAAATCCTGAAAAAGCTTGCTAACTATATGCTGGACATGCTTCCTCTGGATAATTTCGACTTGATTTGCGGGGTTCCGTATGCGGCACTTCCGATGGCGACTGCAATGTCTCTGGAAAGTTATCTGCCTTTAATTATCAAACGCAAAGAAGCCAAACAGTACGGCACCAAAAAATTACTGGAAGGCATTTACACGCAGGGGCAAAACTGCCTCCTGGTGGAAGATGTGATTACTTCCGGCGCTTCTTTATTAGAAACCATTCCGGAAATTGAAAATGAAGGAATTACCGTTTCTGATATCGTGGTGGTTTTAGACCGGCAACAGGGTGGAAAGGAAATTCTGGAAAACAAGGGATTCCGTGTTCATACGCTTTTTACGATTTCAGAAGTGTGTTCTATCTTGAAAGAGGAAGGCCATTTATCCGATGACGAAGTTGAAAGAATCAATGATTTTCTTGCCGGAAATGTGGTGAAATTCAAAGAGGAAAAAAGAATTTCTTATGAACAGAAACTGGATCTTTGTGACCATTCTGTCGCTCAGAAACTGCTGGAAATTGCGATTGAAAAGAAATCGAACCTGATTGTTTCCGCGGATGTTACTACTACACAGGAACTGTTGGCACTGGCTGAAAAAGTCGGACCACACATTGTCGCTTTGAAAACACATATCGATATCTTAATCGATTTCAATTCAGATCAAACCATTTTACCATTAAAAGATTTAGCTACCAAATACAATTTCCTTTTGATGGAAGACCGCAAATTTGCAGATATTGGAAACACCCAGGAATTACAGTTTGCGTACGGAATGTATAAAATATCGAACTGGGCAGATTTGGTAACGGCGCAGGTCATTGCCGGGTACGATTCCCTCGACTGTTTCAGAAATGTAGGCGTGGTTGCAATTTTGGGGATGTCCTCCAAAGGGACTTTAACAGATTCCAGTTACCGGGAAGAAGCAACAAAAATTGCCTTATCTCACCCCAATGTTTTTGGAGGAGTCGCCCAAAATAAGATTCCAAATGAACTTCTTTTGTTTACGCCTGGAATTAATTTGGCGGACTCTGGCGATGGAAAAGGACAACAATACAATACGCCTGAACATGCCTTTGCCCAACTGGAAACCGATTTCATTATCGTAGGAAGAGGCATTTACAAATCCAATGACCCTGAAAAATCGGCCCTGACTTACAGAATCGCAGGCTGGAAAGCGTATGAGCAAAGTCTTTAGGTGATCCCAAATTATAAAGCAACTCACTCCCGCTGATAAAGTCGATTTTACAGATCTACATTTTGAAAATCTTTGTTAAAGGTTTTCTCTGTGGGTGTTTTTACGATTGCGCTCATGATTGCTTTCCCTATTTTAAAAATAAAGAAATCTTTTAATAAAATTAAAATTTGTCTAATCTGATTTTACTGTTCCTCTGTTTATTCCTTGGATTTTTCCTGAGAAAAACAAAACTGTTCCCAGAAAACGGGCATCTGGCGCTGAACGCTTTCGTCATCAACATTTCTTTGTCAGCGTTATCTCTTTATTTTATTCCAAAGATTGTCCTGAACTTTCAGGTGGTATTTCCGGTAATGGTTCCGTGGCTGAATATTGTATTGGCTTTCCTCTTTTTCAGTTTCCTGGGCCGAAAAATGAAATGGCCGAAAACACTGATCGGTGCATTAATTCTGTGTGCCGGTTTTGGAAATACTTCTTTTGTAGGAATCCCCGTAATTCAGTCGCTGTATGGTGAAAGTGGTTTGAAAACAGTGATGCTCGTGGACCAACCGGGTTCTTTTGTGGCACTTTCAACACTGGGAATTATTTTCGCTAATTTTTATTCAGGTGGAAAAAGTTCCTTCTCCGACATTCTGAAAAAGATTTTAAAATTCCCACCATTTATTGCATTCTCGGCAGCTGTTTTTTTAAACTTAGTAAATATTGAAGTTCCGTTTTTCATTGACGATGTTTTTGCAAAACTCGGCGCAACCACCGTACCGCTGGCTTTGGTTTCGTTGGGTAGCCAACTGCAATGGCAGAAGTTAGACCGCGATGCAAAACCACTGTTTTGGGGACTTTTGTTTAAACTGATCTTATTTCCAGCGCTAATTTTCGTCCTGTATTTTTTCATCTTCAACCAAAGAGGAGAAATCATTGAAATTGCTTTTTTAGAATCTGCCATGGCTCCCATGATTACTGCGGCCATCATGGCATCAACCCACAAGTTAGAGCCCAAACTCTGTAATTTAATGGTGGGCATCGGCATTCCGTTATCACTGCTCACGCTCACCTTTTGGTATATTATCTTAAAAATGTCCGGTTTATTGGTGATTTGATTTTTCCCTTAGATGATATGCCTGCCATCGTCTTCTTATCATACGTCAAGGTTAATTGATATAAAGATTCGTAAATTTGATTGTATTTTAAAACAAAAGTTATGAAAGTAGATATTTGGAGCGACATTCGTTGCCCGTTCTGTTATGTTGGAAAGAAGAATTTCGAAAAAGCTCTGGAACAGTTTCCTGAAAAGGAAAAAATTGAAGTGACATGGCATAGTTTTCAGCTTGATCCACACTTAAAAACACAACCAGACATCGATTCTTTGGAATACTTCTCAGAATCGAAAGGAGTTTCTGCAGCACAGGCGAAAGAAATGCATAATCACGTTTACAAAGCTGGAAAAGCAGCAGGAATTGATTTTAATTTTGATCATCAAAAAGTTGCGAATTCATACCGGGCACATCTTTTGTTGCAACTGGCTGCGACAAAAAATTTGGCAAATGAAGCCGAAGAAGCTTTATTTAAAGCCCAGTTAATCGAAGGTAAAAACATCGATGATGAAGCGACTTTAATAGAAATCGGAAAGTATGTTTCTTTAGAAGAAAACGAAATCAAAGAAGCACTTCTTTCTGATGATTTCGGGATGGAGGTAACCCGCGATATGATGTTGGCCCAGCAAATGGGAATCAGTGGTGTTCCGTTTTTTGTGATTAATGATAAGTATGGAGTTTCTGGTGCACAGCCTCCCGCAGCATTTACAGAGGTTTTGGAAAACTCATGGAAAGAGTTTTCTGCAGGTGATAAAGGTTTGCAAATCATTTATGGTGGCGAAAGTTGTGATATTGATGGAAATTGTGACTAAACAAGCTTATATAAAATTGACAAACTTCCGGAGTATCACATTCCGGAAGTTTTTTTTAACTTTAAAAATGTAATAACCAAGGTCTAAAAGTTGTATTCAGTAGCATTAAATTAAAGAATAATGAGCAGAGGATTTGTAAAAGAAGATGACCAGGAAGAAGTTCCTTTGGTTCCGCCCAGAGCCGATTTACCGGTGGGAACTGAAAACTTCGTGACTCAAAAAGGAATGGATTCTTTAACGGAAGAACGTGAAAAATTACTGCACGAACAGGAAAACCTGGATTCTGCTCAGGAGAAAGAATACCGCATTTCTTTCAATCATATCAATGCAAAACTGCAGTTATTAAATGAAAGAATTGCCTCCGCAAAAATCATCGATGTCAAAAAACTTCCACAAGATGAAGTGCATTTTGGCGCAAAAGTCACTTTTAAAAATGTAGAAAATAAAGCCACACAACTATTTCAATTGGTTGGTGTGGATGAAGCCAATATTGCAAAAGGAAAAATAGCATTTATAACTCCTTTAGCAAAAGTTTTAATGCATAAAAAAGTTGGAGAACAAGCCATCTTAGATTTAGGATCCAGAAAAAGTACTTTTGAAATTTTGAAAATTGAGTATTAAAACAGGCAGATTTATATTATTCTTTTATTGGTCAACAATTGAACGCATAAAATAATTCCCGAGAATGACAGTCCTACTGCGGAAACGCCTGTCCAGCCAAAATAAGTCCAGGCGAGCGACCCGAAACTCGTTCCGGCAGCACCGCCGATGAAAAAGCCGACCATGTAAATCGTATTGACTCGGTTTCTAGCTTCTGTGTTTTTTGAAAAAACAATATTCTGATTGGTAATGTGAACGCTCTGTACTCCCAAATCAATTAAAACAACGCCGATAATTAATCCGATAATTGAATGTGGGGAAATTAAAAATATCAACCAGGAAACAATAATTAAAATGGCTCCTGCGATAATAAGATTGCTTTTCTTAACGCGGCTGTTTAGTTTCCCAACCACGGTTGCTCCCAGCGCACCTGCAATCCCGAACAAACCAAATCCTCCGGCGACCGCGCTTCCGTAACCGAAAGAATCCTCCATCAGGAATACAAAGGTCGTCCAGAAAGCACTTAAACTACCGAATGCCAAGGCGCCACGCAAAGTTGCCAACCGCAAAGTAGGTTCGGTTTTTAAATAAAACCAAAGCGACTTCATCAATTTCAAATAACTCTCGCCAAATTTCGGCTGAATGATCGGAAGTTTGACATTTAACAAAAAGAACAGCAAAGTCATCAATGTCGCAGCGCCGTAAAATACCGTTCGCCAACCGAAATATTCACCAACCAAACCGCTCAGGACACGACTTCCCAAAATCCCGATGAGCAATCCACTCATCACGATTCCTATTGCTCTTCCACGACCTTCATCATTGCTTAAATGAGCAACCATCGGTACAAACAGCTGCGGAAGCGTAGACGTAAAGCCGATTAAAAAACTGCTGAATATTAATAAGAATAAAGATTTTGAAAACGCTGCTCCCAATAAAGAAAGCACCAAAATTAAAAAATTGAGTCTGATGATTTTCAGATTACTGACTTTATCACCCAACGGAATAATAAACAGCAACCCAAGCGCATAACCGATTTGGGTAGACAGCGCGACATTACTGGCCTCTGAATCACTTACTTTAAAACTTGAAGCAATATCATGCAGCAAAGGTTGATTATAATATAAATTGGCCACGACCAAACCGGCCGAAATACTCAAAAGATAAAGAAGGGAATTGGGTAATTTGTTTTCCATAAGAGTTGGCGACACCATATTTTTTTAAACAGGTGCAAAACTAAAACTTCTCCGGTAATAAATGCGCTGTTTATTATTGTATTCTTTAATAGAAAAAGATGACCTCATCTATTGTCCATAACTCCATTAAAGTAAATGTTAACGTAAAGCGTGAAACCGTTTAATTGAGCTCGGTTTAAAAATATATTTGGCCGTAGCGGTTTCCGCTGTGTCAACATCCAGTTCATACCATGGGGAAAGCTGCGGATTTCTGTGATTCACCAGGATATGAATATCCTGCGCCGGCATAAAACTTTCGGCCAGTAAATACAGTTTTTTGCCTGATGCATTTCTGGCCACGCCCACAATAATAACCAAATGACCGGGACTTCCGGGTTTGATCAGAAAATCTCCCGTTCTGATGGCTGCATTATTTTTAATAGGAATTGACTCGCGATCCAAAGAAATCGTTCCCGCATATCTGAAAATAACTTCTAAATATTTCTGGAAGCTTTCATAAGAATCATCAGCTTTGCCGGTGTTTACAAAACGTACTTTTTTATTGAATTCTTTAGTTCGGACTCCATTTTTAAAATCGTTCCACGGGAAAAACTGGGTGCTCGTAAATTCGAATCCGATATCATCAAACTTTTGATTGATCCATAAATATTCGGCATACAACCGAATCCAGGCATCTGCGCATTGTTGTAGATTTTTATCACCCACATTAATTTTCAGCAGCGCGATATGATGTTGCTGTTGCCCAATCAAAGCTCCAGTAAAATCTCTCACCGGGAAATTCGGGGGATGAAGCGGGAAATCATTCAGGAATTCGCTGAAACTTCCGGGCTGCTCCTTGGCCCAGTAAAAACCTTTTGGCGGCACAAAACGGGTCCGGATTGAAGATTTGGTTTCGTCGATGACCAATGGTATCGTCGTCTCAATTACTTGGGAAGAAATATTTTGAAATGAAATTAAGAGCAATAATAATCCAAACCGTTTCAATGGGTACATTATTTAAAGATAATCAAAATTACTTATTATTTCTAAATACGTGAAAATAACACTAATTTTTAAAAAACATCGTTATATTTGAGCTACGTTTGAAAATGAAAAGATATTCTTCTGCCCTCGTATTCCTGTTAGTTTATGTTGGAATTTCTGCACAGCAGGATACCATCAGCATTGCTGCAAAAATAACTGAAAACAGTAACCAGATTTTAGTTAATCAGGAAATAATTTACTACAATAACACGACATTACCTTTAAAAAAAATAAAACTGCTCAACTGGATTTCGGCTTATAAAAACAGAAATACGCCCCTTCTTTCCCGCACCATTCAGGACCGGAAAAACGAAATGTATTTCGCAAAACCGCAAGAGTTGGGCGACACAACAGAATTACAGATCAAAATAGGTTCCTCAGACTGGGCCTATATTTCCGGTGACGATGAAAATATCTTCTTCCCACTTTCTCAGGAATTAAAACCAGGTGAACGGGTGAAAATAGCTTTAAAATATAATCTTCATGTTCCTGATCAAAAATTTACGGGCTACGGAACCGGGGATCAAAAATTCTCTTTAAAATATTTTTTTATTGTTCCTGATTATTTCGAAGATGAAAATCAAAAACCCAAATATTATCTGAATATTGAGGAAAACCAAAGTCCCGGAAACTATTGGAACATTAAGTTTGAACTTCCAGAAAGTTATTTTGCCAAAAGTAATTTGGTACAGATTCAGCCCAATTCTTTTGAAGGAAAACTCAATAAAGATCCTGAATTTATAATTTCGAAAGAAAAAACTGACCAAATAATTACGCAAGTGGATGGTGAAAAAATCGAAATCGGTTTCGGCTATCTTTTAACAAAAACTGAAAAGCAGAATCTGGAGTTCTATCTTCCGTTGCAACTTCATTTCATTAAAAATAAAACAGGAAAGCTTCCGGCAAAAATTTTCATCAGCGAAAAGTTTAAAAAAGACGAAGATTTCACCGGAATCGATGACCTGAAATTCTGGAAATTCCATTACAAACTCTTTAAGGATACTGAACAGACCGACCTTAATTATTTCAGTATTTTAACAAAAGCGATTATTCAACGAACGGTTGTTTTTGATAAAAGCCATGACCACTGGCTGATGAACGGACTAAAGACTTATCTGGAAATTCAATATATCGATCGCTATTATAAAAACAGAAAACTTTTGGGAGATCTTCCGGATCAGCTGAAATTTTTCGGTATGCAACCTTTAAAACTGATGCGCATGTCGAAACTGGAACTCAGTGAAAGATATGGACTCGCCTACCAGTATATCGTGACGCAGAATCTGGATCAAAAAATCAGTGAGCCTTTTGAAAAATTAAGTAATTTCAACGCCACTACAATCAGTCATTTTGAAACAGGAAGTCTTTTTTCCTTTATCGCCGAAAAAATGGGTCAGGAGAATTTTGATGATTTTCTGAAGGATTATTTAACTCAATATTCGGGAAAACCGGTGGATCAAAAAGTGTTTTTAGATGAGCTTTCTTTAGCATCCGGCTACTCGTCTGATTTTTTAGAACGCTTTATCCAACAGAAAAACCGGGTGAATTTTAAGTTGAAACGTTTTACGAAAACTGGCGATAACTTTCAGGTTAAAGTCGCGAAAAACACCAAACAAACGATTCCTTTTAAAATCGAAACAGAAGAAAAATCAGGTAAAAAAGAGACTTTTTGGTTTGACACTGATGATTCGAAGGAAACGGTGACTTATAATATCCCACAATCGAATGCGGAGAAAATCATTATTA
The DNA here is from genome assembly GCF_030012525.1 of Chryseobacterium gotjawalense. Taxonomy (NCBI): domain Bacteria; kingdom Pseudomonadati; phylum Bacteroidota; class Flavobacteriia; order Flavobacteriales; family Weeksellaceae; genus Chryseobacterium; species Chryseobacterium gotjawalense. The sequence goes on along the minus strand of NZ_CP124855.1, from coordinate 3,230,958 downwards.
ATGACGGTTATATTTTCCCTGAGAAAAATTTCCGCGATAATTATTTATACACCGAAGGTTTTTTCTCTAACAGAAAAAGGATTAAACTGAAAGTTTTCAAAGATATTCCTGATCCTGAATATAACGAGATTTATGTGAATCCCCGATTAAATTTCAATGTTTATGATAAGATTTTATTTGGTTTAAATTTTAAGAATGCTTCTTTATTTGAAAGGAAATTCCAATATTCCTTTACTCCATTTTTCAGTTCCGGCACTGGACAATTGGCTGGCTCCGGCAGCGTTGCATACTCATTTCAACCGGCAAACAGCTTTTACCGGAGTTTAGATTTTGGTATTTCTGCCTCGCATTTTCATTATGATTACGATTTAACGTACCAGAAAATTGCGGGATTTGTAGGCATTAATTTTGCCAAAGATCCCCGATCTGATATTCGGAGAAACATTGGTTTTACGTATAATTATTTAGAGAAAGATCTGAACCCGAATAAAACGAACCAAACCGAATACGGAAAATATAACTTATGGAATTTAGGATATGGTTATTCGGACCGCTCCCTAATTCACGAAAAATCTTACAGCGCCAATTTTCAGTGGATGGAAGATTTTCAGAAAATTTCCAGCGAGTTTTCTTACCGGTGGGAATTTGCAAAGGATAAAAAAATCAGTATGCGCTTTTTTGGGGGATATTTTATTTCTAACCATACCAAAAACAACCTCTTTGACTACGGTATTTCCAGGGTTTCTAATTATGCCTTTTCATATGGTTTATTGGGACAGAGTGCCACGACAGGATTATTTTCGCAGCAGTTAATATTAGCAGAAGGCGGATTCAAATCTTATCTGGGAACTACGGCAAACCAGTGGATCACGTCTGTGAATGTGGATTCTCATATATGGCGTTGGTTTAATGTGTATGCAGACGCAGGAGTGTATAAAAACCGACTGCGCGATGCACAGTTTATCTGGGATTCAGGAGTGAAAGTAAAAGTAATTCCTGATTTTCTGGAAGTATATTTCCCCATTCAAAGTTCGTTAGGATTCGAACCAGGCTTTAAAGATTACGGACAAAGAATTAGATTTACTCTGGTTTTAAACTTCAATGCGATTACCAGTTATTTTAGAAGAGGTTGGTTTTAGTCCTGTATATTAAAAAAACAAAAAGCCACTTCTGAGAAGTGGCTTTCATTATTTCTAAAAAGAATGATTAGTTCTTGATAATTTTCTGAGAAACTTTTTGACCGTTTACTTCGGCAGAAATAATATACACTCCTTTAGCTAAAGAAGAAACATCTAAAGAAGTATTTTCCGCAACAGAAGCGGTTTTTACAACTTGCCCGTTAACATTAATGATTTGCACATTTGCTTTAGCTCCAAATACGATTACATCGCGTACATTGGTATTTTTAATTAAATTAACTTTTATTCCATTAAAGTCAAGCACCGCTAATGAACTGCTATATACATTAACATTATCAAATCTTATTGCTCCGGCTGCACCATAGTTTGACGAAGTACCAATTGCAGAATAAGTAGTATTATTTGAAGGGTCAAACACAGCCACTACTCTAAAAGCAAAATTAGGATTATTACTAGCAGTCTCAGGTAGATTAGCAGATACTGTTGACCATGCACTTGGAGCAAGTGAAGTCGGCATTGCTGTTACATTTGTCCAAGAAGAACCATCTGTTGTATATTGCACTTGAACAAATTTAGATGCAGTATTAGATCCGTAAATTTCGATTGACATTGCAACAGTTGATATGCCTACAGTATTTACCGAAAACTGAATCCCTGCTGTTCCGGATGCAGTAGATTGAGCAGGATAAGCTTTCGTTGTATAAGATTTTCCTGTACTTGGGTTCCCAGCGACGTATGAACAATTGCAGGAGGAGGTTCCTGTTTGAATATTCTCGACAACACCACCTATTAAGATAGCTGCTCCGATTCCTACACTTGTACTAACAGGACTGGGACTTGAGTCAAAATTCCATTGAGTTAGAACCGTTTGGGCCGTAATACTTGTAATTACTGCTACACCTAAAATAGTAAAGATTTTTTTCATGCATATAAATTTAAAATTAATATTATTCGAATAATCCAAATTATGTATTACTTTAATTAAAAAATTTTATGTAAAACCCCTTTAAGCACAATGCAATTTTTAACGCTAAGTTCGCAAAGCCATTACACTTAACGAATTTCGCAAGGACTTTAAAATTATTCCTAATTACGGATATATATATAAAAAAAATTAAATTAAAAATTGAAGCAACATAAAAAATTACCATTTGTGGTAAACTTCTATTTCTGAGTAATTCAGGAATTACTTTTTGATAATTTTCTGAGCAACAGCCTTTCCGTGTACGTTTGCAGTTACTATATAAATCCCTTTTGCTAATGCTGTAACATCCAAAGAAGTGCTTTCATTAACAGATGCGGTTTTCACAACCTGACCGGTCATGTTTAAGATTTGCACATTTGCTTTGGCGGTGAACATCACCGTTTCACCAACCACTGTATTTTTAACCAGATTTACTTTAGTTGTGTTAATGTCCCCAACAGCTAGTATCGGAGCAGCAGTCCATGAAACGTTATCAATAGTAACCTGTTTGTCACCAGCTGATGTACCTGCGGGAAAACTAATTTTCACTGTTACTGGACCTGATTTATTAACGATAGTACTCAATGTACCAAGGGTCGAATCTGCACCGGCAGGACCGAATGGCGCAACAGATGATTTTTGTACCCCATCTACAAATACTGCTACAACTCGATCGAATGCACCAGCTATAAATGCTTTTCTGTAATTAAAAGAAAAAAAACCTACTCCATTTGGAATAACGAATTCTACAGAACTTGGTTGATCAGCTCCTCTTAATATAATACCTTTTCCAGAAATTGAATAATCATCCGTTGTTCCCAAACCTTCATTTCTTGAATCAAAATAATTAACAGTTACGCCTGCGGTTTCTCCGGCAAAAGTTCCGTTTGAATATGTTGCCGTCAATACTTTTTGGGTTTCAAAAGTTTCTGCACCTTGTGCATTTATAGTAGCTGCAAATATTACAGCTGCAAAAAAAGAATAGAATTTTTTCATAGTAAAAAATTTAATTGTTAATTGGAGTAAATATAGTTTTTTTCTATTAATTCGCCAATCTTTTCATTAATTAAATGTTAAAAAAGCAACAACAATTTTAAATAGAGTTTTTCGTTACTTTTACACAAATGTTTCAGCAGTTTTGATTCAAAAGGTTTTACCATTTTTCATTTTTATTTCTGCATTAAATCTGTTTAATGCTCAGATTTTCACGTGGCAAAATCCCAATATTTCGAAAGATTCCCTGAAAAAGGATTCAGTACTTACTGCAAAAATCAATCGGGAGGTTTTTTCTAAAGATACATTAGATTTTATCAGAATCCCCGGCAAAACAATTATTGATGAAGGCGTTTTGGTTAAAAACACCCGCACACAAATTCTCGGCGATCTGAATTCCAAAGGTTCTATTATCCGTGGAATTACTTTCGGGAATAATCAGGGACAAAGCGTGCAGAGTTCCATGGATTTACAGATTACCGGAAAACTTTCAAATGATGTTTCCATTCTTGCGTCTATTTCTGATCATAATTTACCCATTCAAGCCGATGGATATACGCAGACACTGGAGGAATTCGACAAAATTTATCTACAACTCAACATTAAAGATCATTCTGTTCTGCGCGCCGGTCATTTGGATTTGATCGATGATAAAACCTATTTCGGCAGATACCAGCGGCGAAGTATGGGTCTGGAATATGAGACGCAGTTTAGAAAAGACAATAAAACCTTCGCCAATATTTCTGCCGGTGTCGCCAGAAGCGAGTTTTATCGCGTGCGTTTTCAAGGCGTAGAAGGAAACCAGGGTCCATACCGGTTAAACGGAAAAAATGGCGAACAGTTTATTACCATTATTTCCGGATCTGAACAGGTTTTTATCGATGGAATTTTAATGAAACGGGGTGAAAGTCAGGATTATGTCATTAATTATAATACCGGTGAAATTACGTTCACCAGTTTCCGACCGATTTTTAAACAGAATTTCATTACCATTTCCTATAATTATACCAATAGAAATTATACGCGATTTCTTGTTACGGGCGGAATTCAGCACGAAAGAGAAAAAGTAAAATTCGGCTTCAATTGGTTTTTAGAAAATGACAATAAAAATGCGCCGCTTTCTTTAAATTTATCTAAAGAAGATGAGCAGATTCTCGCCAACGCCGGTAATAACCAAGATTTAATGTACGCACCTTCCGGAACCGTTTCCGAATATGATGTGAACAAAATTCTGTATCAACTCGTTCAAAATCAAAATGGAAATTATTACAAATTCTCCAGTGATCAATCCCAAACATTGTATCAGGTTGCATTTACTTACTTTGGGGATAATTCAGGCGATTACCGCTTAAAGCAAACCACGAATAACGGAAGGGTTTTCGAATATGTCGGTCCAAATGCAGGTAATTATAAAGCAGTAAGAAAATTACCGTCTCCACAGAAAGCGCAGGTTTTCTCTACCAATGCCGAAGTTCTTTTAAATGAAGGAAAAATCGGAGCCGACTTTTCTTTGAGCAACTACGATATCAATCTTTTTTCCTCTAAAGATGCCCATCAAAACATCGGGTACGCCGGACGTGTTTTCGGAAACAAAACCTTTAGTAAAGACAACTGGAAAGGAACGCCAAGTTTCGAATTCCAACATATCAGTTCGCAATTTCATATTTTAGACCGGATTAATGATGTCGAGTTTTCACGTGATTTCAATTTGGCTCAGGAGTTTAATCAAATTACCCAAAACCGACTGATTTTCAGTTTTCTTAATCAATGGAAAAACACTTCTTTTTTAAATTATAAAATCAATTATCTGGATGAAAAAGATTCTTATCAAGGAATAAAAAACGACCTTGATTTTGGTTTTATAAAAGGGAAATTCAATACCAAAGGAAACTTTTCTTACCTCGACACGAAGGCAACTTTTCAGAATACGAACTTTGTAAGAAGCGGTGTTGCCACAGAATTTTCTGGTAAAAAAGGCAGTTGGGCAATCGGAGCCGGTCTGGAACAGAATTTAAAAAACTTTAATGAAACCAAAATACTCGATGTGACAAGTTATCGCTGGAAAGAAGTTTTTGCTCAGAAAAAAATCGGTGATTCGGCCAGAACAAAACTTTTGGCTAAAATGTATTTGCGGGACAACGATTCTGTAAGAAATAATGCATTGCAAAATAGAAATCAAATTTTGGGTTTCATGGCGGAAAGTCAAATTATTAAAACGGAGAAAACCACTTTGTCAGCTTTACTTCATTACCGGAAATTCTACGAGAAAACGGAGGATTTACAGTCTAAATACAATCAGGATTTCATTGTCGGAAATATGACTTATCAGCAACAGTTATTCAATAATGGTATGCGTTTGCAGGCATTTTATGAACTTGGAAACGGGCAGGAAGCGCAGCGCGAATTTCAATACATTAAAGTGACAGACGGACAGGGCGTTTATAAATGGACCGATTATAACGGTGACGGAATTCAACAACTCGATGAATTCGAAATTGCAGAATATGCAGATTTGGCGCAGTATATCAGGATTTACACCAACACCGTCAATTATATTCCGTCCAACAAAAACAAAATCCAGTTGGCTTTATTTGTAAATCCTTCGGTGGTTTTTAATTCTGAAAACCAATTTCTGAAACGCTGGAATTTTAACCTTTCCATCAATTCTCAAAATTCTTACTTTAAAAAAGAAAAGGTTTTTGTGCTGAATCCCTTTGAAAAAAATGAAGATCAGATTCTGAAAAATCAAAACATTCTGGCTTCGGCACAATTCAATCCTACCGATAAATCCGGCTGGAATGGGAATTACCGCTTTATCGCCAATAATAATTTAATCAATGCGAATTTCAGCAACGAAGAACGAACTCAGGTTTCACACTTCTTAAATATCGGCCATTGGTTTGGCAAAGATTTCAGAATTGACTGGGAAAATTCGGTTCATGCGATTGAAAATTCATCGCAACTTTTTGCGAGTAGAGATTATCAATTACAAAATTTGGAAACCAGACCAAAAGCTACGTATAAGTTTACAGAAGCCATACAGAGCGAATTATCCTCCGCTTTCCGTCAGAAAAAAAGAACAGATGGTGAAGAATTTTTAAAGACTTTTGACCTTACCGGAAGCCTCCAGTGGGACTGGAAAAAAACTTCGGTCCGCGGTAATTTTTCTTTTATTAATAATGATTTTACGGGAAATAACTTCTCGATTGTCGCCAATCAAATGCTTGATGGTTTGAAGGCAGGGAAAAATCAGGTTTGGTCTGTTTTTTTACAGCAAGCTCTGAATTCGTTTATTCAACTCAATATAAATTATGAAGGTAGAAATTCCGGTGAACGCACGATCCACATGGGATCGATGCAGGTGAAAGCGAGTTTTTAAATTATTCTTTTGTTTTATATTTTAAGCCGCAGAGCGGCGAAACATTCGTAGAATTACGATTTAAAACAGCATAGTAGGCCGCAGAGCGGCAAAACATTTGTAGAAAAAAGGACAATAAAAATGGCAGGCGCAGAACACCGGAACATACTACCCTTCAATATCATCAAAAAATTCGAAAATATATTCTTCTTTAAAATCTACTCCATTATTTTTTAAGATCTCAAGATATTCTTCCTTAAATGATTTCTTAGAATGATGATTTTTCTGATTCATTATGTATTTTACAACTGCGTCAACCTGTGATTTTGAATGACTAAACGCACCGTAACCTCTTTGCCAATCGAATTTAAACATCGATAATTTTTCTTTCTTTACCCAGGCATTAGAAGATGTTTTTATATTTTCTACCAAATCAGAAATTAAATCATTCACATTATAACCAATGAAAATATGAATATGATCTGGCATTGCGTAGATAGCTAATAATTTATGTTTTCTTGTTTGAACAATTCCTGTGATATATTTTTCTAAAAGATTTTTCCATTGTTCTTTTATTAATGCCTCCCGATGTTTAGGCGAAAAAACCAAATGAAGATAGCATTGTGTATAAGTATTTGCCATATATTCTCTTTTAAGTTTCGGTGCTACGCACCTTATTTTATGAAGATTTCGTTCTTGGCTACAAAGGTTTAGGTGCTACGCACCTTCCAAAACTCTCTATATTTATTCTATTTTACTACAAAGATTTCGGTGCTACGCACCTTATTTTATGAAGATTTCGTTCTTAACTACAAAGGTTTAGGTGCTACGCACCTTTATCAAACTTCTTTATACTTCCTACAAAGATTACACTACACACTTTCCAAAACTCTTTATGCACATTCTATTTTACGACAAAGATTCGGTGCGGTGTATCTTTTTTCAAAAATACAATTCTTTTACAAATATTAAATGGCTGCATCAATCAGAAGATTACACTCAACCGAGCCGCAGAGCGGCGAAACATTTGTAGATAAAAGGACAATGAAAATGGCAGGTGCGGAGCACCGAAACCCTGTCTTATTAACCATTTCCGTAAAATATTTAAAACTCAATCATTCTTCAATACTTCTCGTTTTCAAAAAATTTAATCCTCATACATCACATATTTCACTCTGATTTTCTGAAAACCTTCCAAATCATTTTTCCAGGAATTTTTAATTTCTTCTGCAGTTTTTCCGGCGATGATCTGTTTTCTCAATTCATCAGTTCCGGCTAATTTATCAAAGAACAAATTCTTCAGAAAGAAATCCTGTTGTGGATTTTTATAGTCTTTATAAGCTTTCAAAAGCCATTCTAAATTCAATGCCTGCAAATCTTGTGGATATTCTGACAGGTTTTCACCGTAACACAATTTCCCGTTCAGAAAAGGATCTTTTGCTCCGGCAGAAGGTTTTGGTGTAAACTGATACGGCAAATTTTTAGTCCAGGGAGATCCATAAATCTGGAAAGGCAAATTGGTGCCGCGACCAACGGAAACCTGCGTTCCTTCAAAGAAACACAAACTCGGATAAAGGTTAATGGATTTATCATTTGGCAAATTCGGTGAGGGTTGCGCTGAAATTTCGTAGCGTTGTTTTTTATGATAACCAAGCATCGGTATTAAAGTATATTTGGCCTGAATTCCTTTGTCGAGCCATTTTTCACCGTTGACCATTTTCCCGTATTCGCCGATTGTCAAACCGTACACCACTGGAACATTGTGCATTCCGACAAAACTTTTCCACTGATTTTTCAGAACCGGTCCGTCAATATATCCGTCGTGTGGATTCGGCCGGTCAAGAACAATCACTTCTACTCCATTTTCTGCCGCCGCTTCCATTACATAAGTCAAAGTAGAAATATAAGTATAAAACCGCACGCCAACATCCTGAATATCAAAAAGAATGATATCAATTCCTTTTAACTGTTCTGGTTTTGGCTTTTTATTCGACCCGTAAAGAGAAACAATCAGAATTCCTGTTTTGGTATCAATCCCGTTTTTCACGTGTTCACCAGCATCAGCATCACCACGGAAACCATGTTCAGGGGCGAAAATTGATTGTATGGAAATATTGTTTTTAACTAAAAAATCAACCAGAAAAGATTTATCTTTCAGCAACCCGGTTTGATTGGTAACGATCGCAATGGTCTTGTTTTTCAGTAAAGGGAGATACAGTTCCGGGCGGTCTGCTCCGGCTTTAAAACAATTTTTATCAAGGTTTTGGGCAAAACTCATTTGGCAAAAACCAAAATAAATTAGCACAATCAGAAGTAAATCTTTATTTTTGAGGCTTAAAATCATACGATTGAATTTTCCGTTATATTTTTCTAAAAAAATTGCTTTTTCCAAAGATAACAAAAATAATCTTTCACGGGTTATTGTCTTTATTGGTCGGCTTTCCGTCGCTCTTGGCGTTATTGTTTCGCTCATCACCATTTCGACCGGTGTAGGGTCCAAGAAAGCCATCAAAGAAAGAATGGCCGATTTCTCCGGGCATATTTCGGTAAAATCCAAGCAATCCAACAACTCGTACAATTCCTCCATTTTAAGTAATGACGGTCTTCAGCTCGATAAAATAAAAGCCCTTCCCGATGTCGCTTCTACCCAAAAATATGTTGCAGTAAGCGGGATTCTGCGGAATGAACATAATTTCGCCGGCATCATTTTTAAAGGAGTCGGCAAAGATTTTGACTCGGCACGATTCCGCAAATTTTTAGTGGCCGGACATGTGCCTGTAATTACAGAAAAAGCCTTTAACAATGGAATTTGCATTTCGCAAAAAATAGCAACCGATCTTCATTTAAAAATTAAAGACAGTATCGTCGCCATCTTTTCCAAAGAAAACCAAAGTCCTTTATACCGAAAATTTGAGGTGGTTGGGATTTATAAGACCGACATCAAGATGATTGATGACTTATTCGTCATTGGCGGAATAAATCATGCCCGGAAAATTCAGGGAATGAAAGATGCCGAGATCGGCGGAATCGATATTTTCCTGAAAAACATTAATAATATTGATGAAGACACCCCAAAAATCGACGAATTGGTCGGTTATAAAAACTATACGGTAAAAGCCACCGATGAATATCCTCAGATTATGGATTTCATTGCGATTTTCGACACCAATATTGCCCTTATTATTACCATTATGCTGGTGGTGGTGATCATTAACATCATCATGGTTTTATTGATTTTAATTATCGAAAGAACCAATTCCATCGGAATGCTGAAAACCTTGGGCGCAACCAACGGACAAATCCGAATGATATTCATTAATTATACTTTAATGATTATGATTCCCGGTTTGGTCTTCGGAAATTTAATTGGATTGGCATTTGTATTCATTCAAAAGTATTTTGGCATCATCACTTTAAATCCTGAAAACTACTATATAAGTGTTGTTCCTGTTGAAATCAATGTGATTCAGATTATATCAATATCTTTGGGAATCCTTATCATTTCTGGGATCTCATTAGTCCTGCCGAGTTATTTGATCAGTAAAATCTCTCCGGTGAAAGCCATTAAATACAATTAAATTTTAAAATTATATCTTTGCAGATTCGTAAATTTCTTATCGATTTTTACGAAATCATCAATAGTAAAACATCATTTAAATCTATTTAAAATCTTATTTTGAAATAGTAAAAGTGAGAAATCAAATATAAAAAAGTTATGAAATACGCACAAAATATTCTTGAAACCATCGGAAATACGCCGCTCGTGAAACTTAATAAAGTTTTGGGTGAAGATTTCCCGGCTTTGGTTTTAGCAAAAGTAGAAACCTTCAACCCAGGAAATTCTGTAAAAGACAGAATGGCTTTGAAAATGATTGAAGATGCCGAGAAAGACGGCAGATTAAAACCTGGAGGAACCATTATCGAAGGGACTTCTGGAAATACAGGAATGGGCTTGGCTTTGGCCGCAATTGTGAAAGGCTACAAATGTATTTTCGTGACCAATTCAAAACAGTCTAAAGAAAAAAACGATATTTTAAGAGCGGTCGGTGCTGAAGTAATTGTTTGTCCAACAGACGTGACGCCAGAAGATCCACGTTCCTATTACAGCGTTTCGAAGAGATTGGGAGAAGAAATCGAAAATGGCTGGTATGTGAATCAATACGATAATTTATCAAACCGATTGGCGCATTACGAATCTACGGCACCTGAAATCTGGGAGCAAACAGAAGGGAAATTAACGCATTTCGTTGCTGGCGCAGGAACGGGCGGAACCGTAACCGGTTGTGGAATATTCTTTAAAGAAAAAAATGCTGATATTAAAGTAATTGGAGTTGATACTTACGGCTCCATTTTAAAAGAATATTATGAAACGGGCGAATTTCATCCGGAACACGCTTATTCCTATATTACAGAGGGAATTGGCGAAGATATTATTCCTCAAAATTATGATATGTCGGTCATCGACCATTTCGAAAAAGTGACTGATAAAGACGGTGCAATTTACGCAAGAAAACTGGCAAAAGAAGAAGGTATTTTCTGCGGCTATTCTGCCGGAAGTGCGATTGCCGCTTTGATTCAGATGAAAGACAAATTCACCAAAGATGATGTTATTGTTGTTTTACTGCACGATCACGGTTCCCGATATGTAGGCAAAATCTATAATGATGAGTGGATGAAAGAAATGGGTTGGTTGTAAAAAACGTTGTAATTTCCCTTTAAAAATTTGGCCGGGAAAGTTTTAAATTAAATGATAAAGTCGGGCATTTGTCCGACTTTACTTTTACCAAATTTCATTGAACCTAATGGGAAAACTCACAAAAGTTCCGTCAGTTTTTGAGTCAAATTTTTTCGGGAGAATTGTTCGATATTGTACGTTTGCGAATCTGACTTTCCTGATTTCCAAGCTTCGAACTGTTGCAACAAAAACACTTTTAATGCTGATTCATCATTGTAAGAAAAATGTTTTCCAGCGTTGGTTTCACTTAAAATTTTCTTCACATCACTTTCTTTCGGACCGAATGAAAGAATCTGTTTTCCGGTCGCCAAATATTCGAAAATTTTTCCGGGAATAATTCCTTTCGAACTTTCATCCGGGAAATTGGTAATCAATAATAAATCCGACTCGTTCATTTCCGCATTTGCTTCTGAATGAGAAAGATAACCTAAATTATTTATTGAATCTTTCAGTTCCGACTGTTCGATTTCAGTTAAAATTTTATCATCAATTCTACCGACAAATTTTATCTGAAAATTATTTCTAAAATCTTGGTTTTCGGAAACCAATTCGTTTAAAACTTTCCATAAAACATTAGGATTCCGCAGCTGTTCCAGAACCCCGATATAACTTAGAGTGAATTTTTTTCTGTGGTCACTTCGGCTCCGCTCGGCGACCGAAACGTTCCGATCAAAACCATTGGTAATACAAAATGCGTTGGCTCCATTTTGCCTGAAATTTTCTGCATCGGAGAAACTCGTCGCTAAAGTAATATCCGCCTTTTCAAAAACCTGCTGTTCGAGGTTTCTATGTTTCTGATCGGCAGATTTCGTAAGTTTTAAATGCTTATAATAAGAAATTTCTGTCCACGGATCACGAAAATCTGCAATCCATTTTAATTGAGGAAATTCTTTCTTTAATTCTAAACCAATCAGATGCATAGAATGCGGCGGACCCGTTGTAACAAAGGCATCAAAGCGATTTTCCTTTAAATATTCTTTTAGAAATTTCACAGAAGGTTTCACCCAAAAAACGCGCGCATCTGGAATGAAAAAATTACCACGAACCCAAATTGAAAGTTTCGATTTCCAACTTTGATTTTCGCCGACATCAAATTGTCCAGCTTTGAATTTCTTATTGTCTTTCCCGAAAAATTCGGCGATCTGGTAAGGTTCCCAAATTTTGGTTTTAATGATTTCTAAATCTTCTGAAACTTCATTTTCCAAAGTTTCGTCAATAATCGGATAACTCGGATTTTGGGGAATAAAAACGGTGGGTTTCCAGCCGAATTCGGGTAGATATTTCACGAATTTCAACCACCGCTGAACACCCGGCCCACCGGCTGGCGGCCAATAATAGGTAATGATTAATATTTTCTTAGGAGATTTCATTGATTATTTGATCCATTTTTTTTACTTTAAAAGAGTTTTTAACCGCAAAAGAAACAAAAGATAATAGTTAATTTTCAGAAATTCAAAAGATTGCAAAAGCGGAGAAATCGAATTCATTCACGAAAATAATTTTGTTTAAATTTCAATCATATTGATCAAAATATTTATTGATAAAAGTCTCTTGACCAAAATGATACAAATTTTTAACATTAAAATTTACAAGAATACCTTTTGGAACTTTTAATAAATTCATGTAATTTAAAACCTGAGATTTATGAATATCTAAAATGGCCGCAACAGATTTAATTTCGAGAATGATCAAATTTTCAATCAAAAAATCACATTTAAAGTCGCAATCTAAATTTTCTCCTTTATAGACAACAGGAATTTTAAATTCAGACTGATAACTCATTTCTCTCAATTGAAATTCTTTTTCCAAAGCTTTATGATACACAATTTCAGACAGTCCAGAACCTAGGAGTTTATGAACTTCAATGCAAGCTCCATTAATCCTATAAGTTAGATCTGTTATGTATTTCTGAGTTATCATTGCCTTTTTCTATCTTTTGAACTCCTTCATATTTAAAAAATTTCTTTTGTCTCTTTTGCGGTAAATGAAATAAACTCCCAGGCCGCTCAACAATAAAAATAATCCAAACGCAATCATCGAAATGACTTTTCCTTTTGCGATTACTTCCGGTGCGAAAATCATTTTTATCGTATGTTTTCCGGCAGGAACATACACTGCTCTCAGCAAATAATCTGCTTTGATATAAGGAACTTCTTTTTCATCAACAAACATTTTCCAACCTTTCGGATAATAAATTTCCGAGAATATGGCTAATTGCGGCGTTTTTGATTGAGAAGTGAATTCGAGTTCGTTGGCTTCGTATTTTTTCAGATCTAAAAATGCGGTAGAATCCTGCTGCAGAGGTTTTCCGTCAAAATATTTTTGGTCTGCTTTCGCAATTACGGCCACTTTTTTATTATCAATTACTCCGATCTGATCCAATTCTTCATTTGGTGTACCGGCGAATTTTAATTCAGAAACAAACCATGCGTTGCCATTTGCATCAGCATTGGTTACGACTTTCGGCTGCTCCGGACTGCCAAAAATCATATACTTTGTATTCAGCATATTGAGGATTCGCGGAACTTTTACCGTATCCATTTTACCAAAATACTCATTGATCAAATCATCATACCTCCGTAATTTCACCGCGTGATAACCTCCAACAGACGATTTAAAATAAGAAGTATTGGTTTCATTAAACGGCCCTAAAATTTGATTATAAATCCGGTAATGTCCCTGGTCTTTTTCGGCAATCGTTTCCAAAGTCTTGTTCATATTGGCATTATCCAGCAATGATTTTAGATTGGCGTTATCGCGTACTTTCTGCATCAACAATTCTGAATTTTCGGTCTGGAAAGGATTTTCAGTAAAAGATTTATCAATGAAATTATCATTGTTCAAATACCTTTTATTCACACTCCACAAATCAAATAAACTCACCAAACCAATGATGACGATTGCTATATTCTGAGTGATTTTATTTTTTAAACTTAAAAATAAAACTCCCGCTGTAACCGCTACAAAAACTATCGCTTTTATCGCATCAACACTGAACATTTTAAACCGTTCATCCACTAAAAAATCCAATAAAAACGGCGGCAGATAAGTTTTTTCTGAAGGCGTATAAAATCCTAAAATTGATTTTCCGAAAAGGAGTAATATAAAGGTAATTCCTAAAATTGAAGAACTTACATAAATCAAAGTTTTCTTCTTGTAATCCTCTGTTAATATGTTATCAGAAGATGTTTCCGTTTTTTCATTAGAATTAAAGAAACGGTACAGTCCTACAATTGCAATCAATGGAAATAATAATTCGACAACGACCAAAATAGAACTCGGCGCTCTGAATTTATTATAGAAAGGAACGAAATCGATGAAGAAATCGGAAACGATCATAAAATTACTTCCCCACGCCAGCAGAATGGTTAAAACCGAAGCTCCTAAAATCCAGTACCTGTATTTCTTCCACGCGAAGAAAAATCCTAAAACAGCCAGAAAACAAACTACCGCTCCCTGATAAGCCGGTCCGGAAGTTCCCGGTTGTTCGCCCCAATAAGCCAGTGAGCTGAAACCTTTCGAAATCCGGTCCATTTCCTGTTGGGAAGTCACATTTTGCTGAACCAATTGCTGCAGTTTCGCCATCATTTGATCAGAACCTTCTTCATTGCTTGCACCGCCCATTAACCGTGGAATAAACAGATTCAAAGTTTCCAGTTTGCCATAGCTCCACATCAACATGCTTTCTTTGTCCATGCCCGATTTGTCGGCAGAATGCTTTTCATTATCTAAAATCTGCTTTCCGCGAACGGTTTCGGTGATGTATTCAGAATTTGCCATAATCCGCTGGGAATTCATTCCAATTCCCAGGACAAACGCCAATGCCAAAATCCCTGTTGAAATACCAAAATGTTTCCAGTCGGTTTTTCCCTGAAAAGCACGGATGAGTTCTGACAAGAATAAAAAAGCAAGCGCGATAAACAGATAATAGGTCATCTGCGGGTGATTGGCAGCGATTTGTAAGCCCATAAAAAGTGCCGTCACGATAAATCCGACCACATATTTTTTACGGATATAAACCAAAAGTATTCCGGCTAAAAGCGGTGCAAAATAAGCAACCGTATGTATTTTACCGTTATGGCCGGCCGCAAGAGCGATATAAAAATACGTTGAAAGTCCGAAAAAGCTAGCACCTAAAAGTGCGTATTTCCAATTTCTAACTGCAACTAAACCTAAAAGAAAAAATCCGGAAAAAAGTAGGAAAATATAGTTCGCTGGCTTCGGTAAAAAGTTCAGCAAATTATCAATGTTTTTAATAACATCACCCCGGAACTGCGCTCCCATCTGATAAGTCGGCATTCCGCCAAACATAGAATCGCTCCAATAAGTTTCTTTTCCATTTTCCGCACGATAATCCAGGAGTTCTTTTGCGCCGCCTTTGTACTGCACAATATCGTGCTGAAAAAGTTGCTTCCCGGTTAACACAGGATTGGCGTAAATAACAGCCAACAAAATGAAAACCACCAGGCTTCCGATAATGAAAATTAAGTTTCTATTTTTTAACATTCTTTAGGTTTATTATTGAGAAAAACCCTTCGACATGGTCAAAGGATTTTCAAATTTCTATTTTTCTTTAGGTTCTTTAACCTCTTCGTAATCTACGGTTTCTGCATCCCACTTGATCTTGGAATCCAACTTTTCTTTGGATTTCTGTTGGTTTACATTTTCATCATTTCTGGGCTGTGGAAATTTAAAAATTTTAGTAAAAAACATTCTTTTTAAAAAATTCCAAACAAAAAAAATGATTACTGTGGTTAGAATTAATTCTAATATATATTTCATTTCTTATTTTTAGTAATAGAGAAAGGTTTCTTTAACACAGTCCGTGCAATCCTATTTTGAAGGATTTACAATAACCGTTGAATTAGAAACAGATTTCATTGTTTGAGATTGTTTACCGTCTGAAAGTGTTTCGGTTTGCGCAGTTTTCACAGCAATATTTTGATTTTTCACCCAACCGGTTTTTTGATCCAAAGTGATTGTTCCGTTTTGTGACAACTCAGAACTCATTGATCTGGTGACCCCTTCCTGGGTTTGTTTATCCGATTTTTTAGGAATTCCGCCTACAACCGAAATTTGTGCAATTCCGTCGCCAACACTTTTCAGCGTGTATGTTGTAGTCAATTTTATTTTTCCGTCCGGCGTTGCGTTTTCGCTTTCAGACCATTTATCGCCGATCTTCACTCCTTTTGCCGGAATCAAAACCAGATTTTTTGTGAATTGGTCTTTCAGCATTTTTTCATTAAAGCTTTGTTTAAAACTGTTGATAAAACCGGCTTTGTCTTTGGCGTCTTTAATTGCTGATCCCACAGAACCACTAATTTTGTTATAAACCGCGTCAAAACCTGTGATCGAAATTACTTTTCCGGTTTCGGTCATTTTCAACTTTAATTTATTTCCGACCAAAGCTTTATTCACTTTCCACATCATTTTCAGCTGCTCATCTTTCGGTTCTGCCTGCTTCGTATCAACGGCTACCGTTTTACCATTCGCTGATTGAGAATTTCTTTTTCCGATTAAATTAATGGTGATATCATAAACCCCGTCTTTAAAATCATTTACGGCAAATGACATTTCGTCGGTCATTTCGCTGGTACCACTTTGCGATTTCCCATCAGGAGCAGTCATCGTCTGAACATCTTTTTGGTAGGTGACCAAAGGATAAGTTTGTCCTTTTTCTAATTTGAAAGTCTGCCGGTAAACTCCCAAAGAATCTTTAATCGCCAAAACCTGTTCTGGTGCTTTTTCGACTTTTAGTGAATCGGAAGTGTTTTCTACAGGAACTTCTACGGTAATTGTTTTCCCGGTTTGGGGATCAACTTTGGTAACGGTTTTGGTTTCTTTTTTACAGGCAACTAATGTTATAGAAAGAAGCGCAATGGCTGTGAATTTTTTCATTTACTGATTTTTCTCAATTTTATTTAAAGTCGTTTGTTAAAGATTTTGCTTTTTTACAAACGGAAGACAAATTTAAGGTAATTATTTCTGATGGTTTCAAACATTATCAATATTTTAACAGTCTTTTAATAATTTAAAAAAGGAATAAAACTGCTTTTATCCTATCACAAAAAAAGTCGGACTTCAACCCGACTTCATTTCCTGTTTCAAAATTTATTTTTCAGCGATTCTTTTTAAAGCCGACAATCCTTCTCCGTAAGATTTGTCCATTTGGCTGTCCATAAACAATTTCATCAAATTCATGGGATAATCCAGTTCGCAATCCATATCCCAGGTTACTTTGGTAGCGTTTCCTTCCGGCGTAAGGACAATGTTTGAAGTAGCATCGCTTTCAAAAGGTTTAAAGAAAACCATTTTGGTCGATTGTTTCTGATTGGGAACGAGCGCCGTAATTTCCTGGCATCCGCTTCCTGCTTCTTTATTGCCATCCCAACAATATTTATCGCCGATTTGTCCGGGATTTCCGGAATAAGTTACTTTCAAAGTTGGATCCAACTTAAACCAAGGATTCCATTCATTAAATGATTTTGTGGAATTGAGATGGGAATACACTTTTTCCGCGGGTGCATTGATTACAATCGATTTTTCAAAATGATACGCTTTTCCCATTACCAACATCGTAATAATCAGAACAGCAACGATTGCCAAAAGGATTTTCAATAGATTTTTCATAGTTTTTTAGAATTTTATGAATTCAAAGATAAAATATAATTTTCAGTAAATTTGCTGTTCAATCTTTTAAAGATAAAATTTAATTAAACTTAAATCACAAATGCAAAATCCATTATTACAAACATTTTCCACGAAATATCAATCCGCGCCGTTCAATGATATTAAAGAAGAGCATTTTCTTCCTGCATTTCAGGAACTTATTAAAGTTTCGGAGAAAGAAATTGATGGAATTGTAGAAAACGAAGAAGAACCCACTTTCGAAAACGTGATTGAAGCTCTGGCTTTTTCAGGTGAAAAATTAGAAGTGGTTTCCGGAATTTTCTTTAATTTGAATTCTGCCGAAACCAATGATGAAATCCAGAAAATCGCGCAGGAAGTTTCGCCGCTTTTAACAGAATTCTCGGCAAATATTTCTCAAAACAAAGCTCTTTTTGAAAAGATAAAAAAAGTCTATGACCAAAAAGAAAAATACAGTCTGAACGATGAGCAGCAAATGCTTTTAAATGAAACCTACAAAGGTTTTGTAAGAAGCGGTGCTTTGTTAAACGAGGCTGATAAAGAAAAGTTCAAAAATATCAGCATTGAATTATCTACGAAATCACTGCAGTTTGGGCAAAATGTTTTGGCAGAAACCAATAATTATTTCAAACATATTACCGACGAAAAAGAACTGGCAGGGATTCCGGAAGCGATTTTACAGCAATACCGCGACGAAGCCAAAGAGCGAAATCTCGACGGTTTTGTGGTGACTTTGCAATATCCGAGTTTTCTTCCATTAATGACTTACGCTGAAAACAGGGAATTAAGAAAAGAACTGGCTTTAGCAAACGGGAAAAAATCTTTCCAAAATAATGAATTCGACAATCAGAATTTAATTAAAGAAATTATTTCTTTAAAACAGAAAAAAGCCAAGCTTTTAGGTTATGAAAATTACGCTGATTATGTTCTGGAAGAAAGAATGGCCAAATCTCCGGCAAAAGTAAAATCATTTTTAAATGAACTTTTAGAGAAAGCAAAACCTTTTGCAGAAAAAGAAATCGACGAATTAAAAACCTTAGCCAAAGCTGATGGAATCTCAGAAATGGAAAGTTACGATCACACGTTCTACGCTGAAAAACTGCGCAAACAAAAATTCGATATCGATGATGAAGAGCTGAAACCTTATTTCCAGTTAGAGAAAGTTCAGGACGCTGTTTTCGGTTTAGCCAAAACGCTTTTTGGTTTAGAATTTAAAGAAACTACGGAAATTCAGAAATACCACGAAGAAGTAAAAACATACGAAATCTTCGAAGACGGAACCTTCAAAGCCCTGCTTTACGCTGATTATTTCCCGCGAAAAGGAAAAAGAGCCGGAGCGTGGATGACGAGTTTTAAAAGTCAATCCATTAAAAATGGTAAAAATAACCGTCCGCATATTTCTGTTGTTTGTAATTTTTCAAAACCGACTTCCGACACGCCGAGTTTATTGACTTTCCAGGAAGTAACAACGCTTTTCCATGAATTCGGACATGCTTTGCACGGTATTCTGGCAAATACGACTTATCCGAATCTGTCAGGAACTTCTGTGAAATGGGACTTTGTGGAGCTTCCGTCGCAGTTTTTAGAAAATTATTGCTATGAGCCTGAATTCCTGAAAACCTTTGCAAAACATTATCAAACCGGCGAAGTTTTACCAAACGAGAAAATTCAGAAAATCTCAGATTCCAAGAACTTTATGGAAGGTTATCAAACTTTAAGACAGATCGGATTTGGAATTCTGGATATGGGCTATCATACGATTCCCGAAAAAGTGGCCGATATCAAAACCTTTGAAGTGGAGGAAACCAAAGCGACCAACCTTTACCCTAGCAATCCGGAAACAGTGATGAGCACAAGCTTTTCCCATATTTTTCAGGGAGGATATTCCGCGGGATATTATTCTTATAAATGGGCGGAAGTTTTAGATGCCGATGCTTTTCAGTATTTTAAAGAAAATGGGATTTTCAACCCGGAAATCGCAGCGAAATATAAAGTTCTGCTTTCGTCCGGCGGAACAAAAGATCCGATGGAACTGTATAAAAATTTCAGAGGAAGCGAACCGAAAGTGGAGAGTTTGCTGAAGAGAGCATTTGGATAAAATACTGACTAATAAGTTTTTAGTAATAAAAAAAAATAACTTAGACATTCGTATTTTCAACATTAAGGAATTAAGAATATTAATAATTTATTCTGTAATTAAACTGCAGAAAAATTTTAAGATTTAAGATTCATTAATTAAAATAAAAAAGAGTTTACTGTAATGGTAAACTCTTTTTTTATGAAAAATTTTAAATTAAATTCCGATTTTGCACCGCTTTACTTGTCGCTTTTGCCAACATAGGAATTGAAATTAAACCCATAACAATCATAATCACCAATTGCATCGTGTGCGAAATAAAAGCATAGGAAAGACCGACCTCACCGCCTTCTTCCGGGTTTTTACCCATCGAAAGAAACAGCGCCATAATTCCGAATTTCAACGCCAGATGAAAAGCACCGATTCCCCCGGAAGCCGGAACCATCATTCCTAAAGTTCCAACTACAATGATAAAGAAGCCATCAGCAAATGTAAACTGAGAAGTTTCAGGTAAAGCAAAACAAACTAGGTAGGCGGCCAGATAATAGGAAATCCAAATTCCTAAAGTGTAGGCCAGGAATTTTCCTTTCTGTTTCATTTTGAAAATGGAAGTCAGCCCGTCAAAAATTCCTTTTGCGAAATGTATAATTTTTAGATAAATGGGAAATTGCTCTAATTTTTTTCTGAACACCAAAAACAAAACAGCTGTTGCACCAAGTATTAAAAGAAACAGATAAATTTTCGAGTTAGAAGAATTTGTTTCTGTCTTTCCTTTTTCTTCGGTGATATAATTATAAAAAGCGATAAAGGCTTTGTACTTAAAAATCAATGTCAGGCCCAAAAAACCGGCCATACAGATTAAATCGACCACGCGCTCCAGGATAATGGTTCCGAAAGATTTTTCGACCGGAACATTTTCCACTCCAAATAACGCCGTTGATCGCGCCAATTCCCCACTTCTGGGAATGGTGAGATTCATTAAATATCCAAAGGAAATCGTCCAGAATGAATTGGAGTTTGAAATAGTATAACCCATCGGTTCCAACAAAAGATTCCAGCGGACCGCCCGAAACCAATACGCAAGAATTCCGAATAACGCTGCGCTGAAAACCCAGAGATAATTGGCTTTTCCAAAATAGCCCATTATTTTTTTAAACTCCATTCCTTTCAGGGCAAACCACATAAAAAGCGTCGCAATGCCGAGGGAAACAGCAATGGTTAAAAAGGATTTAAAAGGATTTGGTTTTTTGTCCTGTTTCAAAGTAGGGGAAATTTTCAGAAATTAAGTAAGAAGATTGGTGTGCTCATCTGGAAAAATAATTTTCGGCTGAAAGGTTTTTGCTTCTTCCGGCGTCATTTGAGCGTAAGACATAATAATGATAATGTCGTTTTTCTGCACCCGTCTTGCTGCAGGTCCGTTTAAACAGATTTCACCTGATTTTCTTTTCCCTTTGATCGCATAAGTATCGAACCGCTCGCCGTTATTGACGTTGACGATATAAACTCTTTCTCCTACGATAATTCCGGAAGCTTCCAGCAATTCTTCATCAATAGTGATGCTCCCAATATAATTAAGGTCGGATTCGGTGACGCGTACGCGGTGTATCTTTGATTTAAAAACTTCAATTAGCATGGCGCAAATTTAATTATTTTAATTAAAGGAATAAAATAAATTTTCATATTGAAATTTCACCCCATTTCTCATTAACAATTAAACAATAAAAAGAAACTAAGAAGCCATTTATTTTAACAATAATGAAATACCGATTTGGATTTAGTACAGAATTCCATAATTCGTAATTACAATTAACAATAATTATTTTTCATCTAATAGCGATAAATATTGAGTTTGGCACGAAATTAAAACGTGCAAACATCGATTAAACGCAAAGTTATGGATTGTCTATTTTGTCCAGTATTCAAGAATTTTATTGAATATTGATTAAATTTTCGCAAATAATTTGCACAATATGAAAATTGTTTTATATTTGCTTTAACAATGGAACTAACCTTAACTAATTAATATTATGAACAAGTCTGAATTAATCGACGCTATCGCAAAAGATGCGAACATTACAAAAGTTGCAGCAAAAGCTGCTCTTGAATCTTTTATCTCTAACGTTACTGATACTTTGAAAAAGAAAGATGGTAAAGTTTCTTTAGTAGGATTCGGAACTTTCTCTGTAGCAGAAAGAGCTGCAAGACAGGGAATCAACCCAGCTACTAAAAAGCCAATCAAAATTGAGGCAAAAACAGTTGCAAAATTCAAAGCAGGTTCTGATTTAGCAGACGCTGTAATGGGTGGTAAGAAAAAATAATCGATCGATTATATTAAAAAGCAAGTCCCGAATATTCGGGACCTTTTTTATGGGGCTAACCGTGAAATCTTCCAATTGAAATCTTCCTGTAATTCATAGATAATTCTGTCGTGCAAACGGTTTGGGCGGCCTTGCCAAAATTCTATCTCATAAGGCTTTGCCAGATAACCGCCCCAATTTTTTGGTCGTGGAATTTCGATATTTTCAAATTCTTTTTCAAGATTTTTCAACTTTTCTTCTAAATATTCCCGATCCGGAATTACCTGACTTTGCGGCGAAACTACCGCTCCCAACTGACTCCCTTTGGGACGGGAATGAAAATAACCATCACTTAAATTTTCAGCCAATTTTTCTAAATCTGCTTTAATGATGATCTGGCGTTCTAAACTTGGCCAGAAAAAATGCAAACACGCTTTGTGATTGCTTTCAATCGCTTTTCCTTTCCTGCTGTCGTAATTGGTGTAAAAAATAAAACCTTCCCAAGTGTACGATTTCAACAAAACCATTCTGGTCCGCGGACAGCCGTCATTTTCAAGGGTAGAAACACCCATGGCGTTGGCTTCAGAAATATGCGCATTTTGCTCAGCATCCAGGAACCAATCACGAAACTGCTCCATTGGATTTTCTTTAATCTGATTTTCCAAAAGTTCGGCGCGGTTGTAGATTTTTCTTTTGTCGTGCAAGTTTTCCATTAAATTTTTATTACATTTGGTTAAAGGTTTTTTATTTAACCTGATTTATCAGATGAATTATTCTTACAAAGGTAAAATTTTAATTTCCACTCCCGATATTTCGGGAGACATATTCTCACGTTCTGTCGTTTTGATCGTTGATCATAATGAAAACGGCGCTTTTGGACTGATACTGAATAAAAAAAATAAAAATATGAGCTCAAGACTGCTCGAAATCTTCGAATTCCAGGTTGCAGTTTATGATGGCGGTCCGGTAGAAAACGACAAGATTTTTTTTATCTGCAAAGGCAAGAAAATCACAGAAGAGTATTTGGCAATAGACCAGGAATATTATCTTACGGAAGATATTGAAAAAGTGATTTCTTCCATTTTAGAGCAAGAGATTTCAATCAACGATGTGAAAGTGTTTTCTGGATATTCCGGTTGGTCCAGTCAACAGTTAGAGACTGAAATCCTTAGAAAAATATGGACTCCGGTAGATGTTTATAATCTGGATTACACGTCTCCAAATGATCAAAGTCTTTGGAAAAATATCATGCAGAATTTAGGTGGAGATTATCTTTTGTGGGCAAATGCACCGGAAGATGTATCGATGAATTGATCAGCTGGTGGAAAACGGCAATAAATTATTTTATATCATCCTCATGAGACAAGAATTACTCGTTTCGGTGTTGTAAAATTTTAACAAAACTTTAATAGGCAGGCTTATAATTTAAAGATTGCAACTCCGTTATTATTATAATTAAAATCTAAAAAACCCGGTTAATGACTTTCTTTAAAGGTTGTTAACTGGGTTTGTCAATTTTAGCTGAAACTGTTTTTCCATTTTACCACCATCTCCGAAAACCTTTCTTTTCCAAATGTTTTATTTCGGATTTTGGTGACGGAGAAAATTCCTTTTAAATCCGAAATCATCAAAATTTCTTCTGCTTTTTGAGATTCAAACGCAATCATTTCGGACTCCTGAATTTGAGCCAGATTATTTTTATGAATAAAGGTAACGAAGTTTTCCATCAGTGGTGAAATATAGGCTCCTTCTGTGGTTTTAGGAATCTTAATGGTTTTGTCTTCCAGAAATAATAAGTTTCCGTAGATACTTCTGGCGATTCTCTTATTTGGGTTCAGGAAAATAATATCATCCAAATCATTTTCCTGCGCATAAATTGCTGCATAGATATTTTCCGGGCAATGAAGATGAATACTGCTTAGAACATTGGCATTCACATTGATCTCCTTAATCAAATCAAGTTCATAGTCTCTTTGAATTGCTAAAAGATCGTCAATTTCATCAACTTCGAAATAGTAAGAAATCCCACTTTTTGACAGTTCTTTCTCATCGGTATTTCGATAGACAAAGAATTGAATAATTCCATTTTTCAGTTCCCGCTGCAGGACTTTTTCCTCAAATAAATTCTGGAAAAATTCTAAGGTGTAAGACAACGGAATCGCCATTCTCATCTTACGCATTGAAGCCATTAAATAAAAATAACATTCTTCCGCTATAATCAATTCAGCGTTGCGGATAAAAAAAGAAACCTGTACCGCATCACCATATAAAAAGGCGCGGTTGTGGGTTTGAAAATTCTCAGAAGCAAAAGATAATTTCACAATAGTCAATATTTTAGCAACAAAAAATGAACGATAAATCGTTCATCTTAATATTTAGATTAAAAAAATTAGGATGCTCCTAATTTTAATTTTAAATTTTCGATTAAGTTTTCCCAATACAGGCGATTTTCATCTTCGTCTCCAGCATCACAGAAATCAGTAATATTCAGCGCCAAATCATCTGTAATATCATCAATAACGATGGTCATTTCAAAATAATTTTTCGTTCCTTCATCCTCTTCCCATCGAAAACGCACAAAACTTTCGGGTTTGTAACGAATAAGCGTCGCTTTTTCCTCGGGGCCATTGCTCCAACTAAAATAAAAGTCATCTCCTTTTTCCACCACGTCATCCGCAAACCACTCAGAAAGTCCCTCTGCGCTCGCCATATATTCATACAATATCTCTGACTGACAGTGCATTGGAAACTCGTATTGCACTTTCGTTTTCGCCATATTATTACCTTTTTTTAATGTTTCGCAATATATAAATTAATTTCTAATATACGCAATATATTTATTGAAATACTTTATGATATCAGGAGCCAGAAAATGGTATTTTCTTACAAACCCATCCTGCTGTACGGTGTATCCTCGATTATTAAAAACAGGTTTTAAAACCATGACATATATCACCGCAGGATGTCGTTCCCATCGGCGCTAAGAAAAAGTTCCCTTTCTAATTAAACTATTTTCCTGTTTATACAAAAATTATTATTCCATTTCATTTAAAACCTCCAAAATAACCTCACAACCCTCTTTAATTTCAGCTAAAGAAATCGTAAGCGGTGGTGAAATACGCAAATATTCATTTCGGTACAGTTGCCAAAAAACGATGAGTCCTTTTTCCATGCATCTTTTTGCAACTTCTAAAGTATATTCGGGAGAACCGAGATTCACGGCCAACATCAAACCTTTTCCGTTGACGTTTTTTATTTTAGGATGAACCAGTAATTCCCGGAATACATCTTCTTTCTCCTGAATTTCGTTCATCAAACCACTTTCAATAACTTCATGCAAAGTCGCATAACTTGCTGCGGCAATAAGCGGGTTCCCGCCAAAAGTCGTAATATGGCCTAATTTGGGTGAATGCGAAAGACTGTGCATGATCGTTTTCGAACTCATAAAAGCACCGACGGGAACGCCGCCGCCCATTCCTTTCCCCATTACCAAAATATCCGGAACCATGCCCAGATGTTCGAAGGCAAAGAGTTTTCCTGTTCTGCCAAAACCAGGCTGAATCTCATCGAGGATTAATAAAGCACCAACTTCTTCACACCGCTTTTTAAGATTTATGAAATAATCAGCATCCGGAACTAAAAATCCCGCAGCGCCCTGGATGGTTTCGGCTAAAACACAAGCTGTTTTTTCGGTAATCTTGCTAAAATCTTCCTGATTATTAAACTCAATAAAACTGACCATAGGCAAGAGCGGACGAAATTCACGCTTGTGATATTCGTTTCCTGAAACCGATAAAGCACCGTGTGTATTTCCATGGTAAGAATTGGTCATCGAAATTATTTCTTCTCTGCCGGTAAAACGTTTGGCCAATTTCAAAGCACCGTCGATTGCTTCTGCGCCGCTATTTACAAGATAAGTAACTTCTAAAGGTTCCGGGGTAGCATCGGCTAAAAGCCTGCATAATTTCACCGGCATTTCCTGAGCGTATTCGCCATAAACCATGACGTGCAGATATTTCTCTGCCTGTGTTTTGATTGCTTCTACAATTTTGGGATGTGAATGGCCTAAAGTATTGGCAGAAACTCCGGCTACGAAATCCAGATATTTTCGTCCGTCTTTTCCGTAGATATAGGAACCGGAAGCTTTTTCAACTTCAAATCCTGCTGCAAATTGCGTGGTTTGTGCTTGGTATTTAAAAAAATCTGTTCGCATTTAATGAAAAAATTTTATTACAATCTCGTGTTGCGCCCCGACTTGAACGGAGCTCTTTTTGTGGAACGAAGTGGAACAAAAAAGCGGGAGTGGAAGGCGGATTAAGGCGCCCAAATAAAAAAATTACTTCCGAACCCGCTTTGGTTTCTTGGCTTCTTCTTTGGCTTTCTCATCATCTATGGCTTTTTGAGCAGCGTTAAAAAGAGCGTCGTCGGCTTCGTATTTTATTTCGGGATAATTCGGTGTTTCTACGAAAATGTCCTTCCATGTATGAAGACGATCTTTGGTATTCCAGTTGAAATCGGGAAAAAACCTTTGTTCATGCGAGATTAAACTCATCGGATAAATGTCAGTATTGGCTCCGATATTACAGGAAATAATCTGAACTTTCCGGTCTTCGAATTCGGCTTCAATCGTGCCACAGGTAGAAAGCGCCACTCCGATTCGTTCTACTTCTTTGGTTTTTTCGTTTTGGTCATCGGCATAGGTAATTGATTGTGCGTTACCAATCACTTTTGCCAGTGTGATTTCGTTTTCTTTATAATAAACCGTCATCAGTTTTCCTTTGACCTGGTGGAATTCGTCTTTCAGATTCAGAGAGTCCACTTTGCTGATGGCAAATGCATTTCCTATGACGCGCAAGGAATCTATAAACTCCTTTTCGGTATCGAAATACGCTTCTATTTTATCGCCGGTTACCTGTTTCTCGCCGCTCCAGGCGATGGGTTTTCCGTCCAGATGCATGATTCCGTCGGTTTCATTAAAACTTAACAAATCGGCTCTGACCTGAATATTAGACTTGAACATTCTGGCTTTTTTATAAGCCCGTAAAAAACTCTTTTTCTTGAGGGGATTTTGTTTATCTATTTTCTGATACGCCAAAATACGGTCAGCAGAAAAGTACATAGAATCTTTCTCCAGTATTTTCACAGCATACGGTTTATCGGTCATCATCGCGGAATCTTTTTTCTCGTAGATTTCGCCGTAACCGCCTTTAATATAGCGTTTTTCTAAAGGATCTCGCAGGGTTACATTTCCTTTTCCGGTTCCGAAACCAGTGATTTGATTGAAGTACAAATCATCACCAGTCAGTATTTTTCCGTTGTAATGAATACGGGAATTTTTCTTTAAATAAACTTCCTTAGAATTCATATTATAGGTTCCCTTCTCTGTATAAATTAGATTGGCTGGATTCTTTTTATTGGTAATGGTTGTAGCACCATTGAATGTTGCGGTATTGGTGTTTTGGTTCTGAATAATATTTACTCCTTCTACCGTATAGTCGGGATTATCGATTTTCACATTGCCGGAAAAATCAATTAATCTGCTGTTCAAATCGTAGGTGGCAGATTTGGTGTACATCACGTTGCCGTCTTTCGTAATCGTACCGCCCATATTGAAATAAGCTTTGTTGGAAAGGCGGTCGTAATAAAGGGTTTCAGTTTTGATGGTTTGCCCGGGATCGGTCAATAGTACATTTTTTCGGGCGATTCCTTTTTGGGTATTTCCGTCGTATTCCATTTCACCGGAAGTAATTACGGAACCGTCTGCATTCTGAAGTTTTACATTCCCAATGGCTTTCACAAAATTCTGTTCCTGATAAAAAATAACCTCATCGGCAGTTAACACAGATCCCTGGTGGACGAACTGCACATTTCCGGAAAAATAGGGATTTCCCTGGTATTTATCTAAAGCCTTTTGAAAAAAGTCGGAATGGATTAATTTAACCTTCTCAGTGGAAACACCTTTTTTTGGATTATTAAAAAAAGGATCTTTGACCAAATCCTGATTGGGCTGGGTATTGATCTGCGCAAAAACATGGGCACTGATAAAGAGAAAAAAAACGAAATAATTTTTCATTAATCCTTTTTGGTTCCGTAAAAATAAAGTGAATGTGAATCAATATTTACACCAAATGCTGCTTCAATAGCATCTTTGATTCCCTGGATTCTCGGATCGCAAAACTCGATGATTTCCTGAATTTCTTTGTCTGAGTCTTTTTTGTAAATAACCAAATGATCGTGTTGCTTATCGAAATACGATTTTTCGTAGGAAGAAGAAGTCATGGTTTTTTCGCCAAACTGATGTTTTCTGATTAAGCCGGCATCCAAAAATATTTCGATGGTATTGTAAATGGTCGCTTTGGATACATGGTATTTTTTCTGCATCATCAAAAGGTATAAATCATCGACATTGAAGTGATGCTCCATGTTGTAGATTTCTTCTAAAATCGTGTAGCGTTCCGGTGTATTTCTAAAACCTTTGCGCTGAAGATATTGTCTTAAAACCTCCTTGATTGTTGAAAAATTGAGTTCTTTTTGTTTAGCATCCATTAAAAATAATTATATGCAAATTTACCGAATTTTTTATTAACCCCGGTTCACCTTTATTTCTTCCCTGAATGTAATCTTAGGAATCGTATCTATGGAAATTTACCTGCTTAATTTTATTGGCGATAATTTTTTGATCCAGTAAAGGCGCTGACTCTACTACTACATTATGGGCAGAAACTCCCCAAGCTTTAAAGTCATCACTCCCGATATATTTCACAAAATTGTAAATATTGAGTGTAATTTTTTCCTTGACAGTCAACAAAGCATCATTGATGTAAGTGTTATCAATAATCACATATTTCAGATCTGGTGGAATATTATAGTGGCGAAGTGAAGGATGGCTGCTTCGCGCAGGAATACTTCCCTCTTCCATCATGTCTTCTAAGACCTGATCGAAATAATCATTGATTCGGCGGTCAATTTTGAAACCGAGCATGAAATTGATCCGGAAAATGGTACCGGGCATAATTTCATCAATGGTATAATTAAAAGTATATGGGTCTTCCTGATTCGCAATATTGAGGATGAAATAATGGTCTGCTCTTTTAGGTTGCTTGCGCAAAATAGAATAAATAATCTTGGCTTCTACTTCATCCTGTCTTTTTGCACGACTCAGGAAAGCGAGGTTGGTCGCGTATTTCGGGATTGATTCATCAAGTTTCATTTCTTTTATTACCGGTACATATTTATCCAGTTTTACAAATTTGATAAACTTTGCTTTGATGAGTCTTCCGTTATACCAGGCGTACATACAAACGGCGATAAATCCACCTAAAACCACTGTCAGCCAGCCACCATCGAAAAACTTGATAACATTGGCATAAAAGAAACCCAGTTCTATGCAAAGATAAACGACTAAAAAACCAATTGCGAATACCTTAGTAACTCTGGATCTGCTGAGCCAAAAGAACAGTAAGGTAGTGGTCATCAGCATCGTAATCGTAATGGTTAAACCATAAGCGGCTTCCATCGCTTCTGATTTTTGGAAATAAATAACCACGATGAAACAAAGGAACATCAACCCCCAATTGATTTTGGGAATATACATTTGCCCTTTAATACCGGAAGGATAATCGATTTGCTGATTCGGCCAAAACATCACCGACATCGCTTCTGAAAACATGGTAAAAGACCCCGTAATCACAGATTGACTTGCGATAATTGCAGCAGCTGTTGCTAAAAGTACCCCTGGCAAGATCGCCCATTCGGGCATAATTCCAAAAATCGGATTGATTCCCTGCGAAACAGATTCCGGATTATCTAATAACCAGGCACCTTGACCCAAATAATTTAAAACCAACATGGTCTTTACAAAAATCCAACTCACCCGGATATTTTGTTTGCCGCAGTGCCCTAAATCAGAATACAAAGCTTCCGCTCCTGTCGTACAAAGAAAGACTGCTCCCATAATCACAATCGCACTGGGTGAATGCTTTATTAAATTATAAGCGTAATAAGGATTAAATGCTTTCAAAATTTCGAGATGATCAAATACATGAGCTGAACCAAATATCCCTAAAACCAAGAACCAAACAACCATCACCGGACCAAAAAACTTACCGATGGAAGCCGTACCAAATTGTTGCACAATAAAGACAAAGGCCAGAATAACCAGCGTAATCGCAACAACAGGAGTGTGAGGCGAAAATATCTTCAACCCTTCCACAGCCGACATTACCGTTAACGACGGCGTAATTATACTATCTGCCACCAAAGTCGATGCACCAATAATAGCAATGACATACAGCCATTTTTTCTTAAGCTTCTTGACCAGTGAGTAAAGAGATAAAATTCCACCTTCTCCTTTATTATCAGCACGCAACGCAATAATTACATACTTAAACGTGGTTTGCATCGTCAAAGTCCAGATGATGCAGGAAAGTGCTCCCTCGATATATTCATCAAACGGCAAATTCCCGGTACCATGTCGGGCATTTACGATCGCCTTCATAACGTACAGCGGTGAAGTTCCGATATCTCCGAAAACTATTCCGAGGGAAACCAAAACCCCCACTGCGGTAAGTTTCTTTGTATCAAAATGAGATAAAGTATCTTGTGACATAGATGGGAGAAAATTTCGTCAAAGGTAAATGAATAAAAGTGGTTTTATATAACTTTTTATAAATGAAAAAACTCTCTTTCGAGAGTTTTTATCTATTACGCCTTAATATATAAAGCGTTTTTAATTTCTTCTTTTACTTTTTCCAATTTCGGGAACCATTCAGCGAAAAGTGGTGCTGAGTACGGTGCAGGTGCATCCGGTGTTGTAATTCTCTTAATCGGCGCATCTAAATAATCAAATGCTTTTTGTTGAACCATATAAGTAATCTCCGTTGCAATGGAACCTAGAGGCCAAGCTTCTTCTAAAATAACCAATCTGTTGGTTTTCTTTACCGACTCTAAAATAGTATCATAATCTAAAGGACGAACTGTTCTTAAATCAATTACTTCTACAGAAATTCCTTCTTTTTCTAAATCTTCAGCGGCCTGAATCGCCATTTTCATAATTTTACCGAAAGAAACCAAAGTTACATCTTTACCTTCTTTTTTGATATCTGCTTTTCCGATTGGGATGTAATATTCTTCTTCTGGGATTTCCATTTTGTCGCCATACATCTGTTCAGACTCCATGAAAATTACCGGATCATTATCCTGAATTGCAGTTTTCAATAAACCTTTTGCATCGTAAGGATTGGAAGGTACAACTACTTTTAAACCTGGAGTATTTGCAAACCAAGATTCCAAAGCCTGAGAATGTGTCGCTCCCAATTGACCTGCAGAACCAGTTGGTCCACGGAAAACGATTGGGCAATTCCACTGTCCTCCACTCATCTGACGGATTTTCGCCGCATTATTTATAATCTGATCAATTCCTACTAATGAGAAGTTGAAAGTCATATATTCCACAATGGGTCTGTTTCCGTTCATGGCTGCTCCGATGGCAATCCCGGTAAATCCGAGTTCTGCAATTGGAGTATCAATTACTCTTTTCGCGCCGAATTCATCGAGCATTCCTTTAGAAGCTTTGTAAGCACCGTTGTATTCTGCGACTTCTTCACCCATCAGGAAAATGGATTCATCTTTTCGCATCTCTTCACTCATTGCCTGTGCAATCACTTCTCTAAAAGTATATTCCTTCATGATTTATTAAAAAATTAAAGTACAAAAGTAAAGATTTTTTCGCGAATTACCGTACATGCTGCCATTAAAAAAGCATCTCCGAAAAGATGCTTTTTATCAAGTTTATTTTTAGAAAACTATTTTACTGCATGCCAGGTTTGCGTTCTTCCGATTAATGAGAATCCTACATAACCTCTTACATTCAGTTTTTCACCATCACGGGTGATGTTACATTTGTAGGTTTTTCCTGTTTTAGGATCTGTAATTGTTCCTCCGGTGAATTCATTGCCTTCCTTTTTCATGCCTCTAATCACTTCCATTCCCAGGATGGGTTGGTTTTTTCTGTCATCTTTACAGTTGATACAGTTTGTATGTTCCGGTTTGATGAGCAGTTGCGTCACTTTCCCGTAATATTTACCATCTGATTTTTTGAAAATCTCTACGATGGATTTCGCCTGTCCCGTTTCATCGTCGATGGTCTTCCATTTTCCTTCGATTTGGGCGTAAGATAGTGTTGCGAATAATAAAGCAACAAAACTGAAAAGTATTTTTTTCATTTTAAAATTATTTTAATTTTTAGTTGGATAAAAGTAATTAAAAATAGTGAAACCACAAATTTTTAACTATTTATATCATAGTAGTCAAAAGTACTGCCAAAATACTAATAATTACACAATGGTTTATTAAAAGTTTTGTAATTAATTCAATTTCCTGGTGATTACCCGATTCATATAATCCTGATACCAAGCTTTACTCAAAAGAATGCCTTTTTCCATTTCCGGGTTTTTCACTTTGTTAATAAGGTTTTGCTCCAAACCTTTATCGGAGATATTGTAAATCCCGGTCACTTCTTTCCCGTTAAATAAATAAATATAATTCCCAATCATGAACTGCTCATTAATAGAATCCGAATTGACCACAATGTAATCTTCGCTTTTATTTGACACCAAACTTCTTCCCCAACTTCTTATTTTTTTGTTGTAACCCATTAAATCAGCTAAAGTTGGATAAATATCAATTTGCTGAGCAGGTTCTGTAATTTCTCCTTTCAAGTGATATTTTGGATTAGGAGAATAAAACAGAATGGGAATTGAAAACCGGTTCATTGATTTTTCATATTCCGGATAGGCAACCTGATTGGTGTGATCGGCTACAAAAACAAATATCGTATTGTTGAACCAAGGCATTTTCTCTGCGGTTTTGAAGAACTGCTTTAACGCAAAATCAGTGTAGCCAATCGGTTCATGAATTTCCAGCGGACCTTTTTTAAATTTACCCTGATACTTTTCCGGAACCTTAAAAGGATGATGCGATGAAACCGAAAACAAAGTTGCCATAAAAGGACTTTTCTTCTTATCTAAAGTTTTCGCGAAATACTGAAAAAACGGCTCGTCCCAAATCCCCCACATTCCGTCGAAATCTGCATCATTATTATACTCTGTTTTTCCGTAATAATGTTTGAAACCCAAAATATTGCCGAAACCCAGAAAGCCCATCGACCCGTTTGGCGCGCCATGAAAGAACGAAGTATCATAGCCCATATCATTTGAAACCGAAACAATCGACTGAATTTTCTGATTTGAATAAGGTGAACTGGTAAACGCATCTTTCAAACTCGGGATTCCTGCCAGCACAGAACTCATTCCATGGATGGACTGTCTCCCATTGGCAAAAGCGTTGGTCGCAATTAAACTTTGGGTAGCTAAACTATCGAAAAACGGAGTATAGGAAACAAAATCCTTGATTTTTGTATTTTTATTAAAAGCCCCGGAATATTCTTTTCCAAAACTTTCGAGGATGAAAATAACCACGTTGGGTTTTGGGTCAACTCCTTCCCGCGGGTATAACTTATCAGCAGCTATATTTTCATCAATAAACTTTTCAGTAACAAAATGAACTTCCTGAAAATTGTTGGTATTCATCGTTCTGAAAAAGGAAAAAACACTGTTCAGAACGATATTTGCCTGAACCGGTTTGGTAACGTGCCGGTTGGCATCCACCAAATTAATCGGGCGTGTTGAATGCTTGAAATCGCCTCGAATCCCACCTACAACAAGCAGAACAGTTAAACATAGCGTGAGTACAGAAAAAATAAAATAAGGAACTAATTTTAATGGTTTTCTAGGCGAAACTTTCACCTTTTTATAAAGGAAAATCCAGAGAGCCATTAAAATCACAAACCACACAATCACGAATGGATGTTCCGCAACCGACAATAAAAAAACTTTACCAATATTGCTTTCATGCTGCGCAACATTCATGGCGGCGGTTGTCAACCGTGCCTGAGAAAATTTAAAATAGACGAAATCACCGAAATTCATGCCGTAGGAAATCCCATTGGTAATGAAATAAAGATAAAACAAAAATTTGTGATACGCTTTTTGGGTATTGATGATAACGGGAATAAGACTCAAAAGAATGAACAGCGAATTCACATACAGAATCGCCGTTGTATCAAAGGCAATTCCGTGATAAGCCAAATTCAGATATTCTGAAATACTGTCAACGGGAATCAAATTTTTATTAAAAAACCAAAAGAGCAGCCGTGCAATCTGATAGAAAAAAAAGGCGAGCACGATTCGGTAGAGTAAGGCGAAAATTTCTTGAAATCTAATTTCTTTCATTAAAACTTGTTCAAATTAATGGTGCAAATTTACAATATTTAGAATTTTAAATCATTTAAAATTCAATTCTAAAAAGCTGAAAATTAATTTTAATAAAAACCTTACTTTTGTGCTTCTGAAACATACGGGTAAAAGTAGCTCCAGCGGACTTCATCGTCTAAAGATGTTTCATCGGACCTTAAAAAAACTGAACTTAAAAATGAATTTTATCAAGAACAATCTGGCGAATGCTGTTACGCTCGCTAATTTATTTTCCGGCAGTGTTGGTGTAATCCACTTAATTAATGGTGATTATCAAACCACTGCGATCTGCATTATCCTTTCCTTAATATTAGATTTCTTCGACGGATTTATCGCCAGAGCGATGAAATCGAATTCTGAACTTGGCCTTCAGTTAGATTCACTGGCCGACATGGTGAGTTTCGGATTATTGCCGGGAATCGTAATATTTAAAGCCCTTGAACCGTTTGGCAACCTACTATTCGGAATGGAACTTCCGTTTGAAATTAAATACATCGGCCTTTTTGTAACTTTATTTTCCTGTTTAAGACTGGCGATTTTCAATCTGGATGATGAGCAAACTTATTATTTCAAAGGTTTGAATACGCCATCGAACACCATTTTAATTTTCGGTTTGTACTACGCTTATTTAGAAAATGAAAGTTTTAAAGCGATTTTTGAAAATCCTGCGTATTTAATTGTAATCACCATTATTCTGTCCTGGCTTTTGGTCAGCCCGATAAAAATGATCTCGCTGAAATTCAAATCAATGAAGCTGGAAGACAATTATCCGAAGGTTGCGCTGTTAATTGGTGTAATCTTACTATTAATCCTCTTTAAAACGGTCGGAATCCCATTGGCAATGCTGTATTATATATTAATATCGGTAATTTTTCAAAAACAGTTGAAAGGATAAAAGATACTTTCAATAATTTAATTCACAAAATTTAATTCAATCGGAAAAGTCACGATTGATCCTTATTAAAAATAAAAAAATGAATTTAAAACTCCATAAACCGCTTTGTGTATTTGATTTAGAAACTACGGGAACTCAGGTTGCAAAAGACAGGATTGTAGAAATCTGTATTTTAAAAGTCAATCCTGATGCTTCCAGAGAAAGCAAAACCTGGTTGGTAAATCCAGAAATGGCGATTCCGGCAGAATCTTCTGCAATCCACGGAATTACAGATGAAAGAGTGCAAGATGCTCCAACCTTCAAAGAAATTGCCTCCAAAATAATGGAGATGATTGCGGGCTCAGATTTGGGCGGATTTAATTCTAACCGATTTGATGTTCCGCTTCTTGCTGAAGAATTACTGCGTGCCGGTTTAGATTTCGATTTGAGTAAATTCAAGCTGATCGACGCACAAACTATTTTTCATAAAATGGAACCGAGAAACCTGACGGCTGCTTATCAGTTTTACTGCAAAAAAGAACTGATCAACGCGCATTCCGCGGAAGCAGATGTTTTGGCAACTTTCGAAGTGATAGACGCGCAGGTCGGCCATTACGACGATTTACCAAATGATATTGCTGGATTAAGTGAGATTTCTTCTCATCATAAATTTGCTGATTTGGCAGGTTTTATCGCTTTTGACAAAGAGGAAAAAGAAGTTTTCACTTTCGGAAAATACAAAGGCCAAAGAGTGAAAGAAGTTTTTCAGAAAGATCTGGGCTATTACGGCTGGATTCAAAATGCTGATTTCCCTTTATATACCAAGAAAGTTCTGACGGGTATTCAGTTGAGATCAAAATTTTGACATGAAAGTTTTTATTCTTTTACTTACGTTTATATCGACAATTTTCTCCGCACAAATAAGAGAAAAACTTAATTCGAATGATTTATTAATCAACAATTTAAAAGGAAATGTCAGGGAAATTAAAGAAAGAAAATACGAGGTAAATATTAGAAATAACAAAATTACTTTTAATACTGGCGTTCTAATACCAGAAAGTTTCAATTATGAATTGAATCGGGACGGCTTCATCATTTACAAAGAAGGAATTAAGAATTTTGACGGAAAAGATAAAATTTCAAGTAAACAATATTTTGAATATAAAGACAGGAAACTAAATAGAGAAATTTACCTATTAACTGAATTTAAAGATATTGATACGTTACAATGGGTTTACAAATATCCAAATGACACGGTTACATTAAAGATTAATATAAAAGGTGATTTTAAAGGATTAACAGAAAAATTTATTCAGAATCAAAATATTGAAATATCAAAAACTTTTCATTCTGAAAATGAAATTATTTACAAAAAAATATTTGTTTATAATAATAAGAACAGAATAATTCAATTTGAGGAATTTGATATAGACGGAAAGCCCACTGAAAAATTCACAAGAATCGTAAACCAAAATTGTAGAGATTTTGACTCTGAAGATCGCATTATTTATTCTTACCAAACTTCTACAAGCGAATTTCGAATTTTTGATAACAAATGTAATATCATAGAAAAAAAGTGGAAAAACAATTCTGGAATTACAACTTTAACGCTTACATTTAAATATTTGTTTGACGGAGAAGGAAATTGGATTGAAAGAAAATCATATAATAATCAGAATAAATTATTTTCCATCACAACAAGAGAAATTTTATATTATTAATTATGAAAATCATTTGCATCGGCAGAAATTACGCAGACCACGCCAAGGAACTCGGAAATGAAATACCGGAAAGTCCTGTTATCTTTATGAAACCCGATACGGCGGTTTTAAAAAAAGGCAGCGACTTTTATATTCCTGAATTCTCGAATGACATTCATTACGAACTGGAAGTCGTACTGAAAATATCAAAAGGCGGAAAATACGTTCAGGAAGAAAATGCCGGTAAACATTACGATGAAATCGCTTTGGGAATCGATTTTACGGCGAGAGATTTACAAAGTCAGCTCAAAGCAAAAGGACTTCCGTGGGAACTGGCAAAAGGTTTCGATGGAAGTGCTGTTCTTTCTGACTTTTATAAAAAAGAAGATTTTGACCTCAATAACTTAAACTTTTCTTTAAATAAAAATAAAGAAAAAGTTCAGGACGGAAATACTTCGATGATGATCTTCTCACCGGAAAAAATAATCGCATTTGTTTCCCAGTACTTTACGTTAAGAGTCGGCGATTTAATTTTCACGGGAACGCCAAAAGGAGTGGGCAAAGTTTCGGAAAACGATATACTGGAAGCGTTTCTGGAAGACCGGAAAGTTTTTGATTTGCGAATCCAGTAACTTAGTTTTTGACAGTGTCAGTAAATATCTGTAACTTTAATGAACAAAATTTAAGATCATGATAAACATTATTCTACCAGTCGATTTTTCAGAAGCGACCGATAAATTAGTCGAAGGAGCTGTGAAATTCGCAAAAGAAACCAGCGGGAAAATATACCTTATTCACGTGGCACCGTCGGATATCGGTTTTGCGATTGGTGATATGGGATTTCAATATTTCCCCGAAGTGGAGCAAAATGAAATTAAGCAGGAACTGCTCCAGCTAAATACCATTGAACAACGCATCATCGCACAGGGTATTGATTGTGAGCACTTGCTAAAACAAGGTGTTGCAGGCGATATTATTCTGGAATACGCAAAAGATAAAACGGCAGGATATATCGTAATGGGTTCCCACGGAAGAAGCAATATGTACGACGTTTTTGTAGGCAGTTTAACCAAAGAATTAACCAGACGTTCACCGATTCCGGTACTGGTGATTCCGATTCACTAATAGAAAACAGAAAATCCCGAAACTAAAAATTTCGGGATTTTTATTGTAAATAGGATATCAATTATTTACTTTCTTTTTTATAAATTTTCGGGTCGTAGTAAGGATGATTTCCTTCTGTTGGTGAGAAATACTCTTTATCCTTGTCGCCACCCAATTTTGCAACCAAAACATAGCACCAATAAGTAAATATTGCAGATGCGACCAAGAATAAAATCCAGTTTATTACATTTCCTGCGAAATCAAAAAAACCGAAAGACCATTTGAACACACTGCTTAAGAATAAGAAGAAAGACGTCATTATTTTCCTTTTTTAAATTAACTTTGCACAAATTTATAAAAAATGTTTCGATTACTTTCAAAAGAAAGCAATATTTTTTCAGTCCCCGTTTATATTGGGATTCTTCTTTTAATAGTAATTAGCTTCAATATATTGGACTTCAATACTTTAGAAATTATTTCAGCAGTAATAACTTTTGGAGGAGTTGCTTTAGGATATTTTTGTTTTAATGCGGTTGCGCTGAATTATCAAACCCATCTGCCCCTTTTTTTATATACCGTCTTTATTTTTGCCTTATATCCGGGTGATTTAGATATCGGAATTGCTGTTTCGCTGTTCACCAATTCGATTATTCTTTTGCTGTTAACGAATGATAATATTTCTATCCGTAATTTCTCTTACATTTTGGTGGGATCGATTCTGGCGCTCAATTTTATCTTTCTTCCTACCACTTGGCCAATGTCGATTTTCGTGATCTTTCACATCATTGCCACTTCCGACCGCATTGGACTGCACATTTTCCGTTTGTTTTTTGGGATGTTGCTGGTGGCACTTTCTTATTTTGGGATTGCCTATTTTCTGGGCATGAATTCCTGGAATCAGGTATACTTCCCATTTACCGGATTTAAAATACAACCCCATTTTGATCATCTTTTGTGGTTAAGTCCGGTGGCCATTTTACTGATTCACGCGGTAATGGATCATTTCAGGAACTTCAATAAAAAAAGTCCGAACAGCAGATTCAAATATACTTTTTTACTGGTATTTTCTTTAGCCCAACTGATTACCCTTTTCCTTTATATGGGAAAAACATTTGAATATTTACTTTTACTGGCTTTGCCGTCTTCCATTATTTTAAGCAGGATGCTTCGTTTTACTAAAAAATACTGGATTCAGGAAGTCAGTTTATGGGTTATTATCATTTCACTGCTTATTTTTAAACTCTCTACTTATTTTAATTTCTTTTAATACAACATCATGATTCAAATTGACGATAAATTAATTTCCGAAGATATCTTTTCTGAAGAATTTGTATGCAACCTCAGCAAATGCAAAGGCGCCTGTTGCGTAGAAGGCGACGTAGGAGCTCCTTTGGATAAAAGCGAGACCTTGATACTCGAAAGGATTTTCGATCAGGTAAAACCCTATCTCAGACCGGAAGGTGTAGAAGCCATCGAAAGGCAGGGAACCTGGGTTCTCGACCCGAGCGATAATGATTATGTAACGCCGATGGTTGAAGGAAAAGAATGTGCTTACGTGATTTTTGACGATAAAGGAATCACGAAATGTGGGATTGAAAAAGCCTATGAAGACGGCGCTGTCGACTGGCAAAAACCGATTTCCTGTCACCTATATCCTATTCGTGTGGATGAATACAGAACTTTCACAGCACTGAATTACCACAAATGGGAAATCTGCAGCGATGCCTGCGCCTTAGGAAAAGAATTAAAAGTTCCCATTTATAAATTTGTAAAAACGCCGCTCATCAGAAAATATGGTGAAGAATTTTATAAAACCTTATGCGACGCTGCGGATGAATGGAAAATTGAATATGGTTCGTAGAAAATTAATACCTTTAAATAAAAATGTCAGAACATTTTGAACTTTTAGATATTTACAAGGCGGTCATTTCATTAGTTGCCGGATTAATCCTGGGGTTAGAACGCGAAATGAAAGACAAATCTGCAGGCTTAAAAACGATTACCATCATTTGTCTGGGTTCAACACTCTTCTCTATTCTTTCTTATAAAATAGCAGGAAGCGGCGACCCGACAAGGATTGCCAGCTATATTGTGAGCGGGATTGGCTTTCTTGGAGCGGGAGTTATTTTTAAAGAAGGATTTAGTGTGTATGGTTTAACGACTGCAGGAATTATTTGGATTGCAGCGGCCATCGGAATGTCGATAGGTTTTGGTGAAATATTCATAGCCTTCACTTTTCTGATAACTGCCTTAATCGTGATCTATGTTGCAAAAATCTTCACCAGAAGTTTTGTTTCTTACCATCACAATAAGATTTTGAAATTTAAAATTCCGGTGCAGTCCATCAGTCAGAAAAAACCGATCATCCTGGAAATCAAAAAATTATCAAAAGTCGCTTACGAAATTGCTTTGGAAAAACATGGCGATTCTCTTTTCATTACCATGGATCTTCATATCAACAACCAACAAATTGAAGAACTGGAAACTTACCTTATCAGCAACAAGAATGTAGAATCATTCAGTTATTAAATTCTATCCGTTTACATTTAAACATAAAAAAAATCCGCCCCGAATTAACCGGGACGGATTTTATATTTATAAAGAAAAAATTACTTTTTCAATTCTTCCAAAAACTCATCATGAGAAATTTTGGTTTCTTTTTTAGTCGCTTTTTCTAAGATTACGTCTTTCAGTTTCGCCATTCCAACTTCAGAAGAAATCTGACGGACCTGCTCTTGATCTTTCAACATATCAGCAGCATATTTCTGTACTTCTTCATCCGGTAAATTGTGAATTCCGTACATCGCTAACTGATTACGAACCAATTGCTCCGCTTGTCCTAAAATATCTGCGTAATCCAAAGTAATCTCGTTGTCAGTCATCAATTTCCCTTCCAGGATCTGATATTTCAACTGATTTTTTTCTGCTTCTAAGATTTCTTTCGCCTGGTCTTCAGAAGTTATTTGCGCATTGCTGAACATTAACCATTTAACCAAGAAAGTTTCCGGAAGTTTTACTTCTTCTTTTTCGTTGATTTGAGCTAAAATTTTATTTACGAAATGAACATCTGCGTTTTGTTGGAAATATTCATCCAATTCAGCTTTTACTTTGTCTTTCAATTCTTCTTCAGACTTGATTGTATCTTCGCCGTAAACTTTGTCGAATAAATCCTGATTTAATTCCGCTAAGTTCAATCCGAAGAAATCTTTCACCTTAACCTCGATTTGATCGTGGTGTAAATGCTCAACTTCTTCTTTGCCGAAGCTTAGTTCTTTCGCTAATTCTTCGTTTTTCTCTAAATCTGCTTTAGAAACTTTTACTGATTCATCTTTTTTCAAAGCTTTTACCAATTCAAAAGCTGCTTTTTTCGTAGCATCAATGGTGATGTTTTTTGGTGCATGGTGGTGTTCACCTTCTGCACCTTCTTCAATCACCTGGCTGATTTCCAAAGCAACGGTAGAATCGTCAGCGATTTCCTCCTGAGGAACTT
This sequence comes from Chryseobacterium gotjawalense, assembly GCF_030012525.1. Classification (NCBI taxonomy): domain Bacteria; kingdom Pseudomonadati; phylum Bacteroidota; class Flavobacteriia; order Flavobacteriales; family Weeksellaceae; genus Chryseobacterium; species Chryseobacterium gotjawalense. Next base: position 3,189,268 of record NZ_CP124855.1, on the reverse strand, counting down.
GCTCAGCGAAACGTTTCTGCATGTTTTCGATGCTCTGACCGATTTCTTTCTCAGAAGCTTCTACTTTAAAATGAGGAGCTTCGTATTTTGCCAAATCAATAGTGAAATCTGGTTCGTAACCCACTTCAAAACCAACTGAAAGCTGCTCTGCATTGTGATTTAATTCCTCAACTGGCTGAGGAACCGGCTGACCAACTAATTTCAATTTGTTATCAGAAATGTAATTGTTCAAAGCGTCTGAAACCTGTTTGTTGATTTCTTCAAAAGCAATTCCTGCCTCATATTGTTTTCTCACCATGCTCAATGGCACTTTCCCTTTTCTAAATCCAGGAACTTGTGCGTTTTTGGCGTAGTTGATCAATTGTTTTTCAACTTTATCTTTATAATCTGACTTATCTAATGTAACTGTAAGTAACGCACTTACTTCATCGTGGTTGGTCGCTGTAACGTTCATTTTAATGTATTGAAAATTTAGGTTGCAAAAATAGGAATTTTTTTTTGATTATTTTTAAAGGATAAATTTTCTTTCACTCATTCCTGAAGAATCGAAAATTTCGTCCATTTATATTGATTGAAAGTCTTTTAGTTTGAAATTGAATAAGTCGCCATCGCATCAGTTTCACCGCCGGTTACGGATCCAAATGTACTGCCGTTCCGAGACTCACTAACCGAGACTGCATCATGAATCAAGGCTAAAACCAATTGAGGATTTGTGCCGTTTCTGGCTTTAATAACCGTCCATTTTGTAATTAACCCGACTTTGTTACCATCACTTCTGACAGAAGATTCACCATCGATTCTTTCTAAATTAATATTTGAATTTTGAAAATCGAACAACAGGAAATGTTCATCTTTTGCTTCGATAATGCTTTTTGTTTCATCTTCATTCCCATTAAGAAACACTGTATTTACGGTATAAGTTTTTCCGTCTGTTAGCTTAATATCCGGATTCGTTGTAGAATTTACCGTATAATTATATGTATTTGTAATTCCGGTTGCGTCATCTTTTACATTTAGAATAATATTTGAAATATCTTCCTGAGAAAGAACGTCCTCATCTTCATCAGTGCGGCTGCAGCTTACCACAAAAACGGTTATTAAAAATAGGACGATATATTTAAGTTTAATTAATGATTTCATTTTTAATGATTTAGAAGTTGTATTTAACATTGAAAATAATATTTCTGCCCATTTCGTAAGAGAAATAACGCATTCTGTTTAGGTAATCTTTGTAATTGGTGTCGAAAAGATTGGTCACATTTAAACCGGCTGAAAAATGTTTGTTAAAATCGAAACCGGTTTGCACGCTCCACAAAGTATAAGTTGGTGGCGGCGTAGAAAGATCCAAAGTTTTTTCAACCTCAATTCCGTTTTCGAAAATATTGATGGTTGGATTCAATATTGGAAATCTTTTTTGTTGTAAGAATGTTTGTTGCTGAACTTTGAAATAGAAATTTTTCCATTTCTCATTTTTGAATTCTAAACTGTTCGCAAAATTTGTTGGAACCATCATTATTAATGGCTGGCCGTTCGTCTGATCTTCACCATTGATGTAAGAGAAATTTCCTTGATATTCAAAATGATCATTCAATTTCAACTGCGCATCGACATCCAAACCATACATTCTCGCATCGATCTGCTGGTAAGACCACACTGGAAAAACGCCGCGGATTGTATTCTGAATACCTGTTGGAATTTCAGTAATAAAGTTTTTAGTGATAAATAAATACGGATTTACAGTAATTCTTGCACCATCCAAAATATTCAGTTTTCCATCGATATTTAAATTGAATTGGTTTCCCTCTTCATTTTTCATCCCCATATTTCCTACCTCGATAATCGCAGCGGAATGATGCAATCCATCAGCAAAAAGTTCTGCAATATTGGGAGTTCGTCCTACTTTCGCATAATTCAGTTTCACATCAAAATTCTTCGAAGGTTGATAATCTAAACCTGCATTAAATGATAAATTCTTGTAGGTTAAGTTCGGTTTGGTAAAAACACGGTTTCCATCGGTCTTCACATAAAACTGAGGAAAAGTATCTGCGTACAGGTTTTCCCAATCGCTGAGATCATACCATTTTTTGACTTCATATTTTGTCACGTCATATCGCAAACCGGCTTCTGTACTTAGTTTCGGCGTCAACTTATATTTAAAAACAGAATAAACGCCGCCTGCATACTGATAATAATTAGGAACGAGTCTTCTTGCCTGCGTTTCCGGCGTGGAATAATTGAACTGGTATTTCAAATCGATCCCGGTTTCTAAATTCCAATACTGTCGCTCGATAAAATCATTGATATTGATCTGATTCGTGAACAGTTCCAAATCCAAAGACGGAATTTCAGCGAGTTCACCTCTTCGAACATCATATTCTTTTCGATGATTATATTGAAAGTTGTAATCAACGGAAACTTTTCCCAATTTTTCAAATCTTTTAAAGGCAGAAATCTTTGCGATATGGTGCTGAACATCCTGTTTCGGATTGTCGATCGCGTAAGAAAAATCTCTTTTATAAATAGGAATATCAGTTGTAAGTGCTTTATAAAAATCTTCTAAATTCCCCAAATCGGATCCACGGTAAATCCCAATTTCCTGATTGGTAATACTGTAATCAAAAGAAATTCCCTGTAAAAAAGAGTTCTTTTGCACCGTAAGACTGAATGAATTATTCTGAAGTCCGGTATTCATTAAATAATAATCGGGAGTTTTCAAGTCACCCAATTTCTTAAATCCGCCGGTAGACTTTATCGCCCAACCATTTTCCCAGGTTTTCAATAAATTAACTGCAAGACCGATTCCCCGCCCGTTAGAAATTCCCGAAAGACTTGCACTTCCCTGGATTGTATCTTTCTTTTTGTAAACGGCAGGTTCCAGCACAACCACCCCACCGATGGCATCGCTTCCGTATTTTAAAGCTGAAGCACCTTTGATAACATCGACATGATCAAATTGGTTAACGTCGATATTCGGTGCATGTTCTACGCCCCATTCCTGTTCCGCCATTTTCACGCCGTTGTTGATGATGGCAACTCGGCTTCCGTAAAGCCCATGAATAATTGGTTTCGCGATATTATTCCCTGTTTTTAAAGCGCCAACCCCCGAAATGCCGGACAGGATATTTCCCAAATTCTCGGTTGAGTTCCGGTCGATTTCGGTTCTGTCTAAAGTTTTCACGATTAAGGAATTCGCATTTTTGTGTGTTGCGTGAAGGGTAATGGTTTCGATATCGGCAATATGGTGTTCGAGCTGAATCGTCAACTCCATATCTTTATTCACCGTAAGTTCTTCAGTAAAAGGGTTACAGTCAGGATGATTTGCAATCAATGTGTATTTTCCTTTTTGTAAAGCTTTAAAAGTGAAATTTCCATTGTCGTCTGAAACCTGCGATAATTTCCCGATGGTGATTGCAGCGTTTTTCAAAGGTACTTTATCGTGATAATCAATCACTTTTCCTTTAACTGTAAAATTAGTCTGTGCGTTTGTAAATAACAATCCAAAAAAGATTGCGATGATATTTAAAGTAAATTTCATTTAAATTGAGTTTAAGAATAAAAACACATGAACAATTAAAAAATCTGAAAATCAATTTCTTACTGTTCATTTCGAAAAAAAAGCTGTTTTTAAATGAAAGATGGCGGACCGCGCAACCGGAAATTAAAGAGTGCAAGCGGACTGAAAGTTTGTTCTTCGGTGAAGATTTCTAAGCGAGAATCCTCAATTGAAATTGCTGAAAAGAAAAAGTTTTGCGGTGTGAGATATTTTCCCTCATGCAAAATATGACAGGACAAACAATCAGAATATTGTACGGCAGCAGAAGATTTTGTAAAAGTCTTCTCAATTTTAGTAAAATGAAAATCCTTGAATACTTCACCGCTTCCATGGTTATGAAAACTTTGAGAAAACAAAGCGACGAAAAGATAGACCGCAGTAAAAAGCGATGCTAAAATTTTCTGATTTTTTCTATTTCTCAACATTTTGCAAATTTAGGATTTTTATAACGAAAGAAAAAAATGAAATCCCGGCCCTGTTAATTTAATAAAAAAATGAAATTAATCATCACTTAGAAAACAGTTAAATCTCATTCCCTAAAGCCTTACATAATTGATAGAGATTTCGTAAATTTGTGCTGAAATTTTTAACTATGAAAGAAAGTGCGGTGAAAAAGATTGTGGTTCTCACATCAGGCGGAGACGCTCCGGGAATGAATGCAGCATTAAGAGCGGTCGTAAGAACCGCAAGTCACTACAAAATAGAATGTTATGGAGTAAGAGAGGGTTTCAATGGTTTAATCAACGATGATTTCACGAAAATGGGACCACGTTCCGTTAAAAATATCATCACCGAAGGCGGTACGATTTTAAAATCAGCAAGATCCTTAGAATTTAAAACACCGGAAGGCAGAAAAAAAGCTTACGAAAACTGTGTAAAACACGGTATCGACGGGATGGTCTGTATCGGTGGAGATGGTACTTTCAAAGGAGCGCAAATTTTCTGCGAAGAATTCGGAATCCATGTAATTGGAGTTCCTGGAACCATAGACAACGATATTTTCGGAACCGATAATACGATTGGTTATGATACCGCTTTGAATACCGCAATGGAAGCCATCGATAAAATCAGAGACACTGCCACTTCTCATAACAGAATATTTTTTGTTGAAGTGATGGGACGTGACGCTGGATTTATCGCTTTAAACAGCGGTTTGGCTACTGGAGCAATTGGCATTTTAATTCCAGAAAAAAAAGACAGTATCGATGAACTTTTCTCCACTTTCAAACGAGCAGAGAAAGCTGGAAAAGCTTCCAGTATCGTGGTGGTTGCCGAAGGTGAAAAATTAGGAAGTATTTACGATATTGCAAAAGCAACAAAAGCTGGTTTCCCTGATTATGATATCCGCGTCGCCGTATTAGGTCACATTCAGAGAGGTGGATCACCGAGTTGTGCAGACCGCGTCTTAGCCAGCAGATTGGGCTACGGTGCTGTAATTGGTTTAATGGACGGCAAAACCAATATGATGGTAGGAATGCAGTCCAACAAAATGACTTACACGGAAATCGAAGAAGCCGTAAAAAAACACAATGAAATTGATCAGGATTTACTGAAAATTTCAGAAATTCTGTCTATTTAATTTAACAATAAATTTAATTTTAAAATAAAAATTATGTCAACAATCAAAGTAGGAATCAACGGATTCGGTAGAATTGGTCGTCTTGTTTTCAGAGCAATGGCCGAAAGAGAAAACATCGAAGTTGTAGGAATCAACGACCTTATCAATGCCGAATACATGGCTTATATGCTAAAGTATGATTCTGTACATGGGGAATTCAAAGGTGAGGTTTCTGTAGAAGGAAATGACCTTATCGTGAATGGAAAAAGAATCAGAGTAACTGCCGAAAGAGATCCTAACAACTTGAAATGGAATGAAGTTGGCGCAGAATATATCGTAGAATCTACAGGATTATTCCTTTCCAAAGAAGCTGCACAAGCGCACATCAACGCCGGTGCGAAAAAAGTAATCCTTTCTGCTCCTTCGAAAGATGATACTCCTATGTTTGTAATGGGAGTGAATCACAAAGAATTGACAGACGATATCAAAATTTTCTCAAACGCTTCCTGTACCACCAACTGTTTGGCACCGATTGCGAAAGTAATGCACGACAACTTCGGAATTGTAGAAGGTTTAATGACTACGGTTCACGCAACTACAGCAACTCAAAAAACGGTTGACGGACCTTCAGTAAAAGACTGGAGAGGTGGCCGTTCTGCTTTGAACAACATCATCCCTTCTTCTACAGGAGCTGCAAAAGCAGTAGGAAAAGTAATTCCTGCACTAAACGGAAAATTAACCGGAATGTCTTTCAGAGTACCAACAGCAGACGTTTCTGTAGTTGACTTAACCGTGAGATTAGAAAAACCTACTTCTTACGAAGAAATCTGCCAGGCAATGAAAAAAGCTTCAGAAGGTGAATTAAAAGGAATTTTAGGTTACACTGAAGATGCAGTAGTTTCTCAGGATTTCGTAGGTGAAAAAAGAACTTCAGTATTTGATAAAGACGCTGGAATCATGTTATCTCCACAATTCGTGAAAATCGTTTCCTGGTACGATAACGAAATGGGATATTCTAATAAATTAGCTGATTTATTGGTACATTCTGCTTCTTTATAGTCAGAATTTCATTAATGAAAATAGCAAAACCTCTCGATTTCGGGAGGTTTTTTTTATATGGAGAATTTGGGCAATCCCCTCGCCAAGCAAAACCAGCCGCTCGGGTCGGGCTATCCGTTGCAATTCCTCGGGTCAGCACTCGCTTCTCTCATGCTTCCCCTGCGGGATTTCCACTGCTATCCCTATTGCGGGGCAGTTATAAAAAAACAATCGGCTTAAAAATTGCAGAAAGAAATCCGTAAATTAACGTGCAGGAAATTCCACGCTATTTTAGAATCAAATGAATTTCCTTTTGCTATGTAAAATCTAAGATTCGAAGGCGCCAAGAGACTTTGCCTTTAAATAAAAATTATTTAGAATAAAAACTTTGCGTCCAGTGCGTTAAAAACAATTCCACATTGTACGAGATTAATAAACTATGACACCAAAATTTCAAAACGCTACTCATTTCAAGAACTTCTGGGAAAAAGGAAACGGAAAAGAATTGCTCGATTGGGCAGCAATACAACCGGACATTCAAACTTTTTATAAATATCTCCCACTTTATCATCAGGCAGATGAACTGGGCGATGAAGTTGTGAAAGAAACCTATCTGAAACTTCATTACAGAGATGCAGGTTCTTTAATACAAAAATATTCGGAACAACCAATTTCCGAAACTGATGACACGCCAGAAAAGGTAAAAAAACTATTTCTCCAACTGCAGGAAATTCCCGATTGGTTCGACGAAAATTCAGCCAACGTCGGTGCGAGATTCTGCATGAGAACCGGGGCAAATGGTTTAATGATTTTGCGGGATTTCACTTTGATGGGCGGTTACGATTTCGCCTATATCAGCAAGCCTCTAATCTTTACCGAAGCTTTAAAAAAAGGAGCAGTAAAACGATTGAAAGACACCCTGGAATTCTGGGTAAATGTCACCAGAGAAAATGCTTTGAAACCCAATTCAGAAGCTTATCAGTTGATTGTAAGAACGCGGCTAATGCATTCTTATGCCCGTTTAAAAATCAAAGAAAAGACGGAAAATTGGGATGACGAAAATTGGGGCGAACCGATCAATCATTGGGATATGATCGCCACTTATACCGGTTTTTCTTTAGTTTTCATGCAGGGTTTAAAAAAATTGGGAATTCTGATTTCGGAGGAAGAAGAAAAAGGTGTTTTTCATCTTTGGAAATACATCGGTTATTTGCTGGGAATTCCTGTGGCGTTTTTGCCGGATAACCGCCAGCAGGCAGTAGAACAGTTTTATTGGTGGACGACCCTGCAGGATAAAGGCGACGATGATTCGGTTCAATTGGCAAAAGCTTTGTTGAATGAAAATCTAGAGAACACGATTTACAAACATTCTTTTCAACGGAAAATATTGAAAAATTTACATCAAAGCATGAACTGGTTTTTATTGGACGAGAAAATTAATGAAAGACTTCAAATTCCAAAACCAGCAAAAGCATTTTTTGTTTTCCCGAAAATCGTTTTGAAAGGAAATCAAATTTCTCAGAAAATCTATTTACGCAATTCCACCAAATACCAAAAACTGGTAGAAATGGGAGATGAACAGCAGCGGAAAGTTTTGGTAGATTATATTAAACATACTCCGAAAGATTTTCATTATTAATAAAAACAATAATTAATCTTACAGGTTTTGGCTGATTTTATCATTCTGTAAACGGGCTAAAACCCGTTCCTATTGATGCCTGAATCTCGTTCAAAATCAAACTGGATTATCAAAAAAAACGGTTCGCATATCCCGCGAACCGTCATTAATTATATTTGAAAAAAAATTATTTCACCATCATTTTGGTAACCGCAACTCCTTTGTCAGCCTTCAACTGAATTAAATAAATCCCGGCTTTTAACCCGTTGATAGAGATCGTGTCATCACCATTATCTTTAGAAGCTTTTACTGTTTTAACCAAAACTCCTGCAAGATCATAAATCGCAATGGTTCCGTTTTTCGCATTCGTATAACGAACAGTTGCATTTCCATTGGTAACCGGATTTTGAGTCAATTTCAGAGAGACTGAACTTTTATTCCCAATCACTTCATCAGTTCCTAAAGCCGCAGCATTTCCGAAAATCCTGAAACCTCCGGGTTCAATCGTAACCGGCGTTGCGGTGTTTGTTACAGAAAGCGAACTGTTATCCATTAAATTTACCCAGTTTCCGGTGTAAGGGAAATCAGGAACAATATTTTGAGAAGTCAGTGTAAAGTTGGCTAGAACAACCACATTTTTCAATGCACTTGCAGTCGAGGTATTATTGATAAAAATTCTTGGCATTAAGTTTCCTGACTCAACGGTGAAAGTTGTCGTATTGAAAACATCATTCGATAATCTCAAGGCAAGAATCTTCGCCCAAGTATCATAAACTGATTTTCTGGCTGCATCCTGATCATAGGCCAAACCAAACGCTGATGGTTTTGGATCTAATTTACAGTCTCCCGGAGTCGAATCAGTTTCTGTATTTACAGTACCGTTTTCGCAGGTGTAAATGCTTTTGTCGAATCCTAATTCCGCAAACTGCCAAATCATCTTTGGTCCCGGAACCGTTAAGAAAACAGCACCGTACGCTTTTTGTCTTTGAAGGGAAGTTGCTAAATCTCTAACGTTATAAGTTCCTGCAGATCCACCAAAAGTGATATTCTTATACATCAGTCTCTCTTCATCATGACTTTCACCATAACTAACAGCTCGCCTTTGCTGAAAACCGTGCGCTTTAAAATTAACCCTATTAAAATTACTGTTTGGCGCAAAGCCCATCGTATTTTCATTGTAAGGAGTGGTTTCTTTATCCCACATCATGACTCCTTTTCCTTCCGTCACTTTATGATTAGCCCATTGTGCTTCTTCGGAATCGGTTCCTAAATGTTCGAAAATAATATACGACGTAGGATCATAACTCCACTGGTTATCTGCATACGCTTTCAGAATATTTACCCGATCCTGCTGATAAGTGTTGGTACAGGTATCATTTCCTGCAGTACAGTTCTGCGTAAATCCTTTCGTTAAATCCCAACGGAAACCATCTACTTTATATTCTTTAATCCATTGTTCAAGAACACGATTCACATAATATTTAGTGGCAGAACTTGAATGGTTAAAGTCATTAAACACACTGTAAGAATGTTTTGCAACCTGATTGAAATAAGGATTATTGGCCGCAGGATCACCATAACCATCTCCATCGGGATCGATCATCCACATTCTGGTCAAAGGACTTCTTCCGGTGGCATGATTTAAGGCAATATCAAGAATTACGGCAATTCCATTTTGGTGACACAAATCGATAAACTCTTTGAATTTTTCCGGCGTTCCGTATGCTTTATCTAAAGCGTAATGAAATCCTGTATTATATCCCCATGAATTATTTCCATCAAATTCCATCACCGGCATTAATTCTACCGCATTGATATTTAATGATTTTAAATAAGATATTTTATCGATCAGCGACTGCCAGGTTTTTTCGGCGGTAAAGTCTCGCACCAGTAATTCGTAAACGATTAAGTTTTCTTTTGCCGGTTTATTAAAATTGGTCATCGTCCAGTTATAAGCCGGTTTCGCTGTTTGGATCACAGATACATCAAAACTTTGTCCTGCAGGATATGCCGGAAGATTAGGGTAAACATTGGCATACTGGTTAATCCAGGGATCATCATCCGGTGATAACACTAAAGGCGAAAAAGGATCCGCGACTTTAATTCCGTCCGCCGTTCTGTACTGGAAAGTATAGACCTGCTGAGGAGTAAGTCCTGTAACTTCCAACCAATAAAGGTCAGGATTTACCGTATCCTTTTTCATTAAATAATTAGCGCTTACCGCCCAGTTATTAAAACTTCCGATCACATGAACATACGCTTTTAAAGGAGCATAAATTGCCAAACCTACTTTGGTCGGATCTGCCGGATCATAAGAAATCCCCTGTCTCATGTACGAAGGAATCGCCGCAGTTTGTACCGGAATTGAAAGCGCTACTGTAAACGTTTTACTCACCACAGTTGTTCCGGTTGCTGCATCGGTGGCAATAACTTCCATCGCAGCATCTTGATTCACTGTGTATGGAAAATTCAAAGTTGTAGAAGCAGCGGAACTCGTGTACACCTGATTTCCATTGGCTTTAATTACAAAATTCGAAGATACAGTTGATGTTCCTGTAATATTAATCACGGTTCCTGAAGTGACAACATTAGTACTTCCCTGGACAGGATTGGTTAAATTAAACTGAAATTTACCCACATTCATCAAAATATCCTTTGACTGAACTGATCCATTTACCGTTTTAACCAGAAATCCAATTTTAGAAAGAGGATTTGCACGGTTTCCATAAAAGGATTTTACCGTATTCATGGTAAATGTATACGTTCCGGTATTACCCGAACTTGATACGTAGGTTAATTTATTGGCAGCATTCGAAGCTAGCCATGTTCCGTTCGTCAGACAATCTGCCTGCGTAGTGTTCGAGTCAAAAGACCAAGCCCAAAGATAGAGCGCATGTGAGGATGCGACTCCAAATGCTGCTTCATTTACAGTAAAAGTCACCGTAATTGCTTCCGTTTCATTAAATGTCGTTGGGTTTACCACATACGGAACATCTTGCTGAGCTGCTGCAAAAAATGGAAGCAAAAAGGCCAGAAAGAGGGTGTAAAAATATTTCATGTTTAATTAATTTAAGAATGTAAAAATAGCAAAGTAAAAGATGTAAAAGTGCGTATATTATTTTTAATTAATGATAAGAATTTAAACCAGAATTCTTTCAAAAAATGATATCATTCTTTTGAAAAATCATTTATTGAAGGCGATCGATATTCAATTCGATTTTTGCTTTCAGAAATAACATTGGCATTTTCCAGGAAAAAATTTTTCCCGGCTAAAAGCTCTGTAAGTAAAGTCCGCATTTGTTCTGCCGCCACTTCCGGAAGATGGGATTTTTTCGCCGCTTCGATGACTTGCTGTTTTCCGTTTTGCTGAATCTTGGCCAAATCATCTTTGCTGAAGAGGTTGAAAAACTGTTCCTCGATATTATAGTATTTATAATCGGTTTCTGTCGAAAGAATTTCCGGTGCGGGAAAATTCAGCAATTTTACTTTTCTGTTCTGTTCATCGATTTCCCATTTAAATTTTTCAAAGTCATAACCCACCAAAACTTTTGCCTGAACAATGACCAAAGCTTTCTTTTTTGATGGAATAAAATTAAAGATTTTGGTCGTTTCTTCGTAATTATAGATTTCGTTAAAATGTCCTTCTGCAGAAACCACTTTGAAAACTTTGCGCATACTTTCAGCAATGGTGTGCGAACTTTCAGTAATAACAGCTGGTTCCGCTGTCAATTTTTTGGACGCTAAAAAAGCAATAATTCCACCGAGAACCAATCCTAACAATAACATTAGAACCGTCATCATGGAATTTACTGAATTACTTTGCGTCATTTGATAAAGGAAGAATCCTAGGAAAACAACCATTAAAATCCCCAAAGACCAAAGTACTATTTTGAATTTACCAGAGTTCATCTGCTTATATTTCCTGTAAAGATAATAATTTTGAAAATGGATTACTACATCCTAAAAATAGAACCCTATTTTTTCACGAATCAGAAAATGGCGTTGAAAAAATTGATAACTTTGAGTAACATAAAAACACAAAATGATGAAAAGAAAATTAGCCGCCGAATTTTTCGGCACGTTTTGGTTGGTATTCGGTGGCTGCGGGGCCGCAGTATTCTCTGCCGGAGTTCCCAACCTCGGAATCGGATTACTGGGAGTCGCACTGGCTTTCGGCCTATCTGTTTTAACCATGGTCTATGCCGTAGGACACATTTCCGGTGGCCATTTTAATCCGGCTGTTTCCTGTGGACTTGTTGCAGGAGGCAGATTTCCCGCAAAAGATTTGTTGCCTTATATCATTGCTCAATGCCTCGGCGCATTGGCTGCAGCAGGCTGTCTCTATTTGATTCTCAATGGTGCAGGTGCCTTTTCCCGAGAGGGAGCCGGAGCATTTGCTTCAAATTTTTACGGTGAAGCCGTTTATAATGGACGAGCTTTTAGTTTGGGAGCCGCATTTTTAGCCGAGTTTTTATTGACCGCGTTTTTCATATTTGTCATTATGGGCGCAACGGATAAATACGCCAACGGAAAATTCGCAGGAATCGCAATTGGTTTAACGTTGACTTTAATTCACTTGATTTGTATTCCGATTACAAATACTTCGGTAAATCCTGCCAGAGCAACTTCACAGGCGATTTTTGTGGGCGGACTTGCCCTTCATCAACTCTGGTTATTTTGGGTGGCTCCAATTTTAGGAGGTGTAACCGGCGGTTTAATTTATAACTATTTATTTCAAGAAAATGAAGTAGAAGTTGCATAAAAGCAAATTCAATAAAAAAAATAATCCGCTCATCACTGGGCGGTTTTATTTTTTCTGTAAAAATTTCGGTGGCAGAATTAATTCTTCGAACTTCCCTTTCACTTCCAATTTTTTAAAGTAAAGATTTCTCGCCGTTATTTTCAGCATTAAATCTTTGTCAAAGAATTTCCAGAATTTTTCTTCATGAACGTTTTCTGGTTTTCTGATTTCTTCAAAAGTGGTTTTCCAGGAATCAGGATTATGATAAAACTCTATGATTCCGCAATGCTCAGGAATATCCGCAATTTCAATCAACCCTTGTGGCAACAGAAAACTGAACCTGTTGCACGGATAATCGCCACACGAAATTTTATCGTGTTTTAGGAATTTCTCCTTGGTTTTCTGGTTTTGATATTGTTTTTTGAAATCGTTTTTAAAATCAGCTTTTGAAAATTTGATTTCGATTTCATGACTGAATCCTTCCTCATTAATAATTAAAATATCAGCTTCCCAATCGGAATGAAAGTGATTCGTCAACACCAGATCCTTCTCGAAATCGCAAAATTGTGAGATATAATTATAGGTAAGTTCTTCAACTTTTAGCATGAAAATTTAATTTTAAGACACCAGCAAACTGCAACCACGGATATCGGAATGGTCGATCCGGCCCAAAACCTGAAACCGGTTGGAAATAATGGCATCGTCATTCTGGACGAAATTAAGTTCGGAATTTATCTCAATTCTACCCAAATCCTGCGTCGCAATAAAACTGCAGGAATGCCGGTTGGCCAAATCGATGATATTGATCGCACCGTTTCTTCCCTCTTCAACATACGAAAAAGGATCTTCGGTGTTTCTGATGAGAACGCGCATCCAGTTGGGACTTTCATAGATATTCTGGCCTAAGGAATACGCTTGCGAAAGCAATTCGGTCATTGAATATTCCGAATAAATTTTGTCGGTTCCGAAACCTTTATGAAAGATATTCAAAAGTTCATCTTTGGTCATTTCCTCTTTTCGCCCTTTCATTCCGCCGGTTTCGATGATGGTGAGTTGATGTGCTGATGGGATGATGTGCTGATGTGTTTCTACAAAATCTAAAAAATCCAGCAGCGCAAAAGAAACGCCGAATAAAATTACTTTTTTATTTTCTTTGGAGAGTTGATTTAATAATTCAAATAAATCCTCATGATTATAAAGAAAATATCCGTTCTCTGGTTTTCCTGATTTTTTCATCAGAAAATCAACCATATAAATTAAGGAAGAATTTTGCTTTTCCAGATAACTCGGCAACAATCCGAGAAAAATATAATCTTCCGGTTTTCCGATAAACTGTCCGAAACTTTTTTCAATGCTTTCCTGGTAAAGGTTTTCGTCAGCAATCCAGTGTTTTGAAAGATTCATCTGCGTGGTTCCTGAACTTTGGAAAAACAGATCGGTGTTTTTATTTCGATCTAAAATCGTGTGATTTTTAAACATTTCAATCGGCAGAAAAGGAATTTTTTCTACTTCCTGAATATCATCCGGTTTGATATTTAAATAATCGACAAACTTTCTATAAACCTCGATATTTTGATATTGATAGCGGAAAGTTTCCAGACATTTTTGTTGGAAATCGGTTGCTGTCTTAATGTTGAAAATATTTTTAACCACGGAGATTCTTAATATTTAGGATGATAGTAAATTTTAACTGTTAAAAGTTATTTTTTCTTGAATTTTATCTTACGAAGTGGTATCGTCGCTGAAAATTTCTGTGACTCCAGTTTTGTAAGACTTTAATTTAAAGTGAGTTTGAAATTCCCCAAACGTAAAATAAGAAATCCAGTCACCGAGGTTGATATATTGGGCGCTGCCGTTTTCTAAGTCCAGAATCATCGGTAAATGCCGGTGACCGTAAACGAAATAATCGATTTCTTCTGTTTTGAGTTTTTCTTTGGAATAAATAATCAGAAATTCCTTGTCTTCACCAAGAAACTCTTTGTCCTCTTCCCCGGAAATCATCTTGTTTTTTGTTGAAAAATAAATGGCTATTTTCATCGCAATATCCGGATGCAACCATTTGAAAGCCCATTGTGCCAAAGGATTGGTGAACAGTTTTTTCATTCTTTTATAGCCTTTATCGCCGGGACCTAAACCGTCTCCGTGTGCGAGAAGAAAATTCTTTCCGTTGATTTCGAAATACTGTTTATCAAAATAAACTTTACATCCTATTTCTTCTTCAAAATAATTTTTCATCCACAAATCGTGATTGCCAACGAACATGAACAGTTCAATTCCAGAATCTTTTAATTCGGCCAATTTCCCTAAAACGCGGACATATCCTTTCGGAATAACGTGATTCCATTCGTGCCAGAAATCAAACAAATCTCCCATGAGAAATAAAACCTGGGCATCCACTTTAATTTCGTCGAGCCAGCGGATAAATTTCTCCTCGCGAACCTTGCTTTCTTTTGGAGTTGGTGCACCAAAATGCTGATCAGAAGCGAAATAGACTTTTTTATTTTGTTCTAAATTGATTTTCATAATATTTTTCGAATTACCCGAATGTTTCGAATGATCCGAATTTTGCAAATTTAGCACATTTTCAAAATATTGCATTTTCAGATTAAACTTGATCTTCCGCAAACCATTCTCCATAAGAGTTTTCGGTTTCATGAAGTTTAAGATAAGCCAGGGATACGGTTTCGGGAAGTTGCTTTTTTATTTTCGAAGCGATGTCGTAAAGCATATTTTCGCAGGTCGGCTGGTAACCGCAATAAATCACTTTATGTCCTTTTTCCTCCAGGTCTTCCCCCAATTGTTTGTGCGGCGAAATACCATTGAGCATCACCGCGTGATCCCAACGATCGATAATCTGTGATTTTACGATTTTTTTAATGTCTCCAAAATCTACGACCATTCCGTTTTTTGGATGGTCTAAATCATTGATCGGATTTCCTTTTACCGTAACAAAAAGTTTGTAGGAATGTCCGTGCATATTTTTGCATTTGCCGTCGTAATTGTAGAGAACGTGGGCGGTTTCGAACGTGAAAATTTTGGTGATGCGTATCATGGCGCAAAGATAATGAAAGTTTAAGCTTTTTTGAAATAATAAAAAAGAGTGCTGAATAATGTTTTTAATGCAAAGGCGCAAAAAAATTAAATCCATTGCGATTTCGATTTTTGGCAATCGACAAAGGATTTAGGAAGACAAATCACAAAATCCTCCCCAAAAAAGGAGAGGACTTTCTTAAAATAAACTAGAATCGAGATTCTTAGAAGTGAGACATGAGACGATTTTTGACGTAGCAAGTCTCACATCTGAAGTCTAAAAATCCAGTGTCTTTATCAATCAATGAAACTGTTCCCTTTCAGTTGATCCAGCCAAAGCCGCTGTAGATGAATTTCCATCGGTAACTACGGTTTGCACTTCGTCAAAATAAGAAGTTCCGACGAAATTCTGATGTTTTACGGCGCGGAAACCTTTCGATTGAAGTGCAAATTCTCTTTCCTGTAATTCGCTGTAACCTGCCATTCCTCTTTCTTTGTAAGCCAAAGCCAACTCGAACATTGACGTATTTAAAGCGTGGAAACCGGCCAAAGTAATGAACTGGAATTTGTAACCCATCGCGGCTAATTCTTCGCGGAATGTTTCCATTTCGGGAACTGATAATTTTGCAGCCCAGTTGAAAGAAGGGGAACAGTTGTAAGCGAGCATTTTTCCCGGGAATTTTGCGTGGATTCCTTCAGCGAATTTTCTGGCGTACGCTAAATCAGGGTTTGAAGTTTCCATCCAGATCAAATCAGCGTAAGGCGCATAAGCCAGACCTCTGTCGATTCCCTGCTCTACTCCGTTTTTCACTTCATAGAAGCCTTCAGTTGTTCTTTTCCCTGTCACGAATTTACGGTCTCGTTCGTCGATATCCGAGGTTAACAAATCCGCCGCATCAGCATCAGTTCTCGCCACCAAAAGCGTTGGAACTCCACAAACATCGGCTGCCAAACGCGCTGCAATCAGTTTATTGATCGCTTCCTGAGTTGGCACCAGAACTTTCCCACCTAAATGTCCGCATTTTTTTGCCGAAGACAATTGGTCTTCGAAATGAACTCCGGCTGCACCGGCTTCGATCATTTGTTTCATTAATTCAAAAGCATTCAAATTACCACCAAAACCAGCTTCTGCATCAGCAACGATCGGAACCAGATATTCTTTGCAATTCTCTTTATCCACTTCATTTACAGACTGAATTTGATCTGCACGCAATAAAGCATTATTGATTCTTTTCACCACAGACGGAACGGAATTCGCAGGATATAAGCTTTGATCCGGGTACATTTCACCACTCAAATTCGCATCGGCAGCTACTTGCCAGCCGGAAAGATAAATCGCTTCCAAACCGGCGTCAACTTCCTGTACCGCTTGATTTCCTGTTAAAGCGCCTAATCCTGCCACAAAATCCTGATTATTCAGTTTTTCCCATAATTTCTCTGACATTAATTTGGCGATGGTGTAATCGAGTTGATAAGAACCTCGAAGTTTCAATACTTTTTCTGCGGAATACGGTCTTTTGATACCTTTCCATCTTGGGCTTTCCAACCATTCTTTTTCCAGTTGCTGGATCTGTTCTTGCTTTTTCATATCGATTTGTTTTGGTGATTTTATATCTTTGATGGACTGCTTTTTTTAACGCAAAGACGCAAAGATTTTTGAATAATACGCTTCTGAAATTACGAACGCAAAGGCGATTGACTTCGTTGAATTTTCGATTTTGAGAACCGGATTAAAAAATTCACCATTCACCATTATTGCCGCTTTTCTTCTGCTTCTTAAATAAACTGATACGCTTTCAAAGTCAGAAATTCTTCGAAATTGTCGTTGAGAATAAGGTCATCAAAAAGTTCGGTAGCGAGATCAAATTTTCCGTTTCTGAACCGTTCTTCACCGACATAATTTTTGATTTTATCCAATTCCTCTTCCTGCCAATGCAAAACCATTTCTGGCATTAAAGTTCGTCCGTCTTCTAATTTTGCTTCATTTTTCAGCCATTGCCAAATCTGGGTTCGGGATATTTCTGCAGTTGCCGCGTCTTCCATTAAATTATACAAAGCAGCAGCACCCACGCCCATTAACCAAGATTCGATGTAGAGAATTCCGACATTAATATTTTTTCGAACGCCATTTTCAGTGATGGTTCCCTTTGGAATTTCAAGTAAATTTTCTTCGGAAATGTGGTAGTCTTCAAATTTTTTACCGATTTGATTTGCCATCGGCATGAATTCATCAAAGATTGCTTTTGCAACCGAAACCAATCCCGGATGGGCAACCCAAGTCCCATCGTGGCCATTTTTAACTTCGCGTTCTTTGTCGGCGCGGACTTTCGCATAAGCGATTTCGTTTTCCTTTTCGTTATTTTTCACGGGAATTTGCGCTGCCATTCCGCCCATCGCGTGAACATTTCTTTTGTGACAAACCTGAATTACTCTTTTGGAATATGCACTCATAAAAGGCGAAGTCATGGTCACCTGATCTCTGTCGGGAACCAAAAATTCGGGCAGATTCCGAAACTTTTTAATGTAAGAAAAAATATAATCCCACCTTCCACAATTGAGGCCGGAACTGTGTTCTTTTAATTCAAATAAAATTTCATCCAGCTGAAAAGACGCAGTAATGGTTTCTATGAGAACTGTTGCTTTAATGGTACCTTGAGGGATTTCAAGATAATCTTGCGAAAATTTAAAAACATCGTTCCACCAATTTGCTTCTTTGTAATGTTCTAATTTTGGCAAATAAAAATAAGGCCCACTTCCGTTTTCAATTAATTTTTCAGCATTTCTAAAGAAATAGATTCCAAAATCGATTAAAGAAGCGGAAGTCCTTTCACCATTGATTTTAATATTTTTTTCTTCTAAATGAAGACCACGCGGGCGAACCAAAAGCGTGGCTACCGTTTCAGCCAATTCATATTTTTTACCGTTTTCACTTTCGAAACTGATGGTTTTATTGACGGCATCGGAAAGATTTCTTTGTCCTTCCATACAATTTTCCCAGGTCGGCGAATTGCTGTCTTCAAAATCTGCCATGAAAGTGGAAGCTCCGGAATTCAAAGCGTTGATGATCATTTTTCGTTCAACAGGTCCGGTAATCTCCACTCTTCTGTCGAGTAAATCTTTTGGCAAAGGATTACAAATCCAGTTTTCTTTTCTGATTTCCTCTGTTTCTGCCAAAAATTTCGGAAGTTGGCGGTGATCGAATTCGATTTGCTTCACATTTCTTGCCTGAAGAAGTGCGATTCTTCTATTGTTGAAATTAACATGAAGTTCCGCCAAAAAAACCAATAATTCAGAGGTGAAAATGTCGCTGTACTGTTCCTGAGGGACGATCTGAAATTGTGTTGCCGTTTCCATGTGTATAAACTTTAAAGATTTGATACTGCAAACTTAAATAAAAAATTTTCACAAATAGCGAACGTTCGCTAAATTTACCAAACATAAATTATGCGAACAATCGCTTTATTTTATTTATCTTTGTGTTCATCGGATTTTACACCTATTTAGAAATAATATAAATTAATTTTTGACTAATGGCAAGTGACAGTGATTTTATAAAAACCGTTTTCGGACTGAAAATGAAACAGTTCCGTCAAAAAAAAGGTTTTTCCTTACAAGACCTGGCAAATTTAACGGGAGTTTCCAAATCGTATTTAAATGAAATAGAAAACGGCAAAAAGTACCCGAAACATGATAAAATCTCACAACTTGCAACTGCATTAAATTGCACTTATGACGATTTGGTTTCTACAAAACTGGATAAAAGCTTAGCGCCAATCGCAGAAATCATACAGTCGGATTTTTTTAAAGAAATTCCGCTCGACCTGTTTGGCATCAACAAAAACAACCTCATCAGTATCATCAGTGAAGCGCCCAAAAAAGTGACCGCTTTCATCAATACTTTAATTGAGATTGCGAAAAATTACAATCTCAGTAAAGAGCGTTTTTATTTTGCCGTCATCAGAAGTTTTCAGGAATTATACGACAATTATTTTCCCGAAATCGAGGAGAAAGCAAAGGATTACATTTTGGAAAATAATCTGTCGGAAAAACCTCATTCAACTGAATTCCGGCAGATTTTAGAGCGGCAGTTTCAGTACCAGATCCGGTCTCTCGATTTGGGGCAATATGGTGCTTCAGGAAAATTGCGTTCGCTTTTTATTCCAGAAAAAAACCTGCTTTTGCTGAATGAACTTTTAGATGAAGATCAGAAAACTTTTATTTTCGCGAAAGAAATCGGATTCAATGTTTTGAATCTCAATCCCCGACCAAACACTTATTCCTGGCTGGATTTCACAAGTTTTGAAGAACTTCTCAATAATTATTACGCTGCCTATTTCGCCGGATCATTATTGATTCGAAAAGAAACATTAACACAAAAACTAAGCAGTTTTTTTGAAAATGAGGAGTGGAATCCTACCCTTTTTGAAAATTTAATTGAAGAATTCACCAATTCGCCGGAGACATTTTATTATCGCCTGACCAATATATTACCGCAAGAATTCGCGATTAAAGATTTGTTTTATCTCTGTTTTACCAAAAAGAAAAATTCAGATAAAATTCAGATTTTGAAGGAACTTCATTTGAACCAGCAACAAGCTCCGCACGCAAACGCTACGAGTGAACATTATTGCCGACGCTGGATAGCGGTGAAAAACATGAGCAATCTAAAAGAAAATGAAAAGCTCACCGATGCACAAATTTCTCATTATAAAGATACGGGTTTAACCTATCTGGTAATTTCCACGTCACAGAAAAATCCTTTTTCTGATGGAACGAACAGAAGTTATTGTATTGGAATTTTATTAAATCCAGCTTCTTTGAAGAAAATTAAATTTGCCAAAAGCAATCAGATCAAAACAGTTAATGTCGGCGTAACCTGTGAGTTTTGCAGTATTTCTGACTGTGAAGTGCGGCAAGCGCCTCCTTTGAGATTAGAAAAGGAAATTTTTAATGCAAATATGAAAAAGTCTATCCAGCAGATTCGGAAGGAAATTTTAAAATAAAGCACAAGATTTTATTAAAATTAAGAGCCTGTTTAAAAATGATAAAAAATAATTAAGCCCTCTAAATTGTTCAAAGTAATTTGTAACTTTCACTAAACAAATGGAGTATGTTTTTAGTAGACTTACTTTTTCCGAATCGCTGTCTGGAATGCAACCGAATTATTCCTTCGGAGGAAGTGATTTGTGAACTGTGTTTTGATCAAATCAATTTTACTCATCATCACATTTCCGAAAGCAATCTTCTAACTGAGAAATGCCGTTTACTTTTTCCCATTGAAAACGCTTTCTCATTGATGCAGTTTGAGGAAGAAAGCACGAGTCAGAAAATTATTCATCAATTAAAATACGGAAGTCGGGAGAAAATCGGGAAAATCATTGCCAATTGGACGGTGGAAAAATTAGATTTTTCGGATTCAAAACCCAACCTTTTAGTGACCGTTCCACTCCATCCAAAAAAGCAGAAAGAACGTGGCTATAACCAGTTACACCTTTTCGGGGAGACCCTTTCGAAAGAGCTAAAAATCCCCATTGACCACCATTTAATTAAACGTAACTTTTACAAGAAAGCACAAGCTAAAAAAAGCAAAGAGCAAAGAATTTTCAATGAAAATCTGTTTTCAGTCACCAAAAACATTTCCAATCAGCATATTTTATTGATCGATGATGTTTTCACGACTGGAAATACGATGAGCGCCATTGCCTGGGAAATTTTAAAAGCCGGAGATAATAAAGTGAGCGTTTTGGTGATGGCAATGGATTAATTTAAAGAGCCATGAACCAAGGTTAAAAATCCAAGATAATTATCTCTGTAATTTTTCGCCGTAGGACAAATCACCAGCATCACCCAAACCTGGAGTAATATAGCCTTTTGAGGTCAACTTTTCGTCGATAACGCCTACCCATATTTTTGCATCTGGAAACTCTTTTTGAATGGTATCAACGCCTTGTTGTGAAGCGATTGCTGCGACAATATGGAGCTGTGTCGGTTTTCCGTGATTTAATAAATCCTTGATGGCTTCAATTAAACTTGCGCCTGTTGCCAACATGGGATCAGCGACAATCAAAGGTCTGCCGTCAATACTCGGGCAGGTTAGATAATCCTGTTTGATTGAGAAGTAATCGTTTGCATCATGTTTTCTATACGCCGCTACGAACCCACAATCTGCTTTATCGAGATAATTTAAAATTCCCTGAAACAATGGAACACCAGCTCTTAAAATCGTGGTAATTACAGGTTGTACAGCAACTTCCTGTGATTTGATTTTGTCTAAAGGCGTGGTAATTTCGATTTCCTTTTGTTCCAACCCTTTGCTGATTTCAAAGGCGGCAATTTCTCCAATTCTTTCCATATTTCTACGGAACCGGAGTCGGTCGTTTTGAATTTCTACATTTCGAAGTTCGTTAATCCAAGTATTAATGAGAGAAAATTGATCTGAAAGGACAGTAATCATAATATTGATTTGATGATGTGACGATTTGTTGATGTGATGATGTGGCGATTAATACGATCTTATTTATTAATTTTTGAAGTCGATATAATTTTTGACAAAAGCTTCTGAATACTGAGTAATGTTATTTTCAAATCTTCATTAAAAGGATAGCTTGGTGATTTTTCACAGAGCAAAAGCCAATATTCTGTTTCTTTTGCTTCTTTATCTGCTATTTTTAATTTGTGAATAAAATCTGCTCTGCTTTCTGCACTTTGAGATTCGAAAATATTTGCGCCCACAGATGTTCCTGATTTCAACAATTGATTAGCAATTACAAATTTTCTTTTACTCTCAAGAATTTCAGTAAATTCGATAATGTCTAATGCAAACTGAATACTCAATTCCAAAATTTCATTTCTTTTTTCCATTTGTTTATGTTTAATAATTAAATCAGCAAATTAACAAATCGACACATCATCAAATCAATTTATTTTTGTCTGAAGTAAATTTCAATAGGAACACCGGTGAAACCGAAATGTTTTCGAAGTTGATTTTCAGTGAATCTTTTATAAGCTTCTTTTACATATTGCGGTAAATTACAGAAGAATACAAACTGTGGACTTGGCGTTGGCAGCTGTACACAATATTTTATTTTCACATATTTCCCTTTCAATGCCGGTGGCGGAGTTGCCTCAAAAACAGGAAGCATTACTTCATTTAATTTTGAAGTTTTAATTTTCTTCGCTCTGTTTTGGTAAACTTCCATGGCAACTTCAACGGTTTTCAGAATTCTCTGTTTCGTTAAAGCAGACACAAAAAGAATTGGAATATCGGTAAACTGACCAATTTTTTCTTTAATTCTCGCTTCAAAATCACGGGTCGTATTGGTTTCTTTTTCTACCAAATCCCATTTATTCACCACGATCACGATTCCTTTTCTGTTTTTCTGAGCCAGTCCGAAAATATTCATATCCTGAGATTCCCAACCTAAAGTGGCATCAACCATGATAATTACGATATCAGAATATTCTATGGAACGAACAGCACGCATCACTGAATAAAATTCTAAATCTTCTTTTACTTTGGCTTTACGGCGCATTCCTGCGGTATCAACCAAAACAAATTCGTGCCCGAACTTGTTATATAAAGTCTGGATAGAATCCCGGGTCGTTCCCGCTACATCAGTTACGATGTTCTGTTCCTTGTCTAAAAGGGCGTTGGTTAAAGTGGATTTTCCTACGTTTGGTCTTCCTGCAATGGTAATTTTTGGTAAACCTTCGAAAGGATCTTTATATTCAGTAGTCGGGAAATCTTTTACGATATCATCCAACAACTCTCCGGTTCCGGAACCTGTTGCAGAAGACATGGTATAATATTTTGGAATTCCCAATTGATAGAATTCAGTTGCGGCCAATTCTTCTTTTGCAGAATCCGCTTTGTTAACAACAATATAAACCGGTTTATTAGACCGGCGTAACATTTCATGAATTTCAATATCGGTATCTGTTAAACCTTCAGCTACGTTGAGCATGAAAATAATCGATGTAGCTTCATCAACGGCTAATTCAACCTGTTTGATAATTTCTCCTTGAAATGCATCTTCAGTATCCACTTCGTAACCACCGGTATCGATCACGGTAAATTCAACTCCGTTCCAGTCAGATTTTCCGTAATGACGGTCTCTGGTAACTCCGGCTGTTGAATCTACAATTGCTTCTCTTCTTTCGAGAAAACGGTTAAAAAGGGTGGATTTTCCTACGTTGGGACGTCCAACTATGGCGACGATATTCGACATAAAATTTTGTTTAATAATGACATTATTAATGGGTTACTCGAACTTTTCGAGCCCAAAAATTTTTGCAAAGATAGTTTTTTTTCAGCGGCTGTATAAATTATGTTAAATATTTGTAACTTTCCGTTACATTTGATACATCATGCAACCGATTGCTTAGATCACATGTAAAAAAACCATTAAAAAAAAATTAATACCAAAAAACTTTAAAATTATGAATGCTATTTTAATTATTCTTGCTTTTTGCGCTGTAGCTTTATTCTATGGAGTATCTATCTACAATCAACTGGTAAAGTTGCGAACGATGGTTGATGAAGCGTGGAGCAGTATCGATGTAATGCTGAAAAAACGATACGATTTAATTCCAAATCTGGTAGAAACGGTGAAAGGTTATGCCACGCACGAGAGAGAAACCTTTGACAGTGTGACGAGAGCGAGAGCCGCCGCCATGTCGGCAAATTCCGTTGAGGAAAAAGAAGCGGCTGAAAAAAATCTGAATCAGGCAATGATGAATTTGAATGCTGTTGCAGAACAATATCCGGACTTAAAGGCAAATACCAATTTCCTGCAACTTCAAAGCGAATTATCCACTTTGGAAGGCGACATCGAAAAATCGAGAAGATATTATAACGGAACCGTTCGGGAAAACAATATTCTGGTCGCTACTTTCCCGAGCAATATCATTGCCAATATGTACAAGTTTACCAAATCTCCTTTCTTTGAACTGGAAAACATTACCGAAAGAGCGGTTCCGAATGTAAAATTCTAAAAACCATGAACCGGTTAATTTTTACATTTCTAATCCTGATTTTCGGGATTGGTGCAGCACAGGATTTGGCGGTTGATTCCTCTGCCCGGAAAAACTACGAACATATTATTTCTTTCGATTCCGATATCGTTATTGCTAAAAATGCACAAATTACGGTTACCGAAAAAATAAAAGTTTACGCAGAAGGAATTAATATCCGCAGAGGAATTTTCCGGTCCTTACCTTTATGGAGGAACATTAATGGCAGGAAAATAAGAATTAAATATGATCTCATTTCGGTTCAGAAAAATGGATCAAAAGAAGATTATCATACCGAAAGTACCAGTTCTGATTACGATATTTATTTTGGAAACAAAGACATCATCCTAACTCCAGGAGTTTATGAATATGAACTGAAATACAAAACATCAGATCAGATTGGATTTTTTGACAATTATGATGAATTTTACTGGAATGTGAACGGTACATTGTGGGATTTTTCAGTGGACGAAATATCGGCTAAAGTTACCTTGCCGGAAAATGTGCAAATTCTGCAACATTCCTGTTATACCGGAAGTTATGGATCGAACGCTTCCAATTGTACCGGTCACCAATCATCTTCAAACACCATTGAATGGTCCGCAAAAAACTTAGCACAAAATGAAGAATTAACGATTGCAGTTGGGTTCAACAAAGGAATCTTTGCCCCTCCGCCTCCACCGGGATTTTTAGAAAAATACGGGATTTTAGCAGCGCTTATTGCAGCAGCTTTAGGATTATCAGGATACTTTTTTACCAGTTGGAAGAAATATGGAATCGATCCGCAGAAGCCCGTTGTTTACCCGCAATTCAATGCGCCACAAAACCTGTCTCCTGCTTCTTTAGGTTATCTGGAAAACGAACATTACTCGACGCAGATGATTTCGGCAGCCATTGTAAGTCTGGCTGTTAAAGGTTTTATCAAAATCATCGAAGAAGATAAAAGAATTCTGGGAATTTTCGGCGGCAAAGAATATACATTAGAAAAGATCAAAGAACAGGATCAGACTTTACCAAAAGAGGAAATCAACCTGATGAATAAATTATTTTCCGGCGAATCAACGGTTATCACTTTCGATGGACAATACAATTCAAAAATTGAAAATGCTGTGAATGATTTCAAGGCCAGTTTAAAATTTCAACATGA
The DNA here is from genome assembly GCF_030012525.1 of Chryseobacterium gotjawalense. Classification (NCBI taxonomy): domain Bacteria; kingdom Pseudomonadati; phylum Bacteroidota; class Flavobacteriia; order Flavobacteriales; family Weeksellaceae; genus Chryseobacterium; species Chryseobacterium gotjawalense. Next base: position 3,163,571 of record NZ_CP124855.1, on the reverse strand, counting down.
TGACTTTTTGAAAAAAGGAAATAATACGAGTAAATTAATCTTACCGATTATTGTCATTTTCGGCTTTTATGGACTTGGTTTATTTTTCAGTTACCGAATAAGTTATAGCGACACTCATTTGGGCGCAGGAATTTTTCTGAGTGCGGCTGCTTTATTTACAGGAATTTTTATTTCTGTTTTTTTTGAAAGATCAAGTGTGGTGAAAGTTTTATTTGCCTTCATTGCAATAGGATTGATGTCGATTCTTTCAACAATCTTTTCACTGGACACAGAAAGAACAGAAAACATAGGCTTCTACGCAAGTTATGGTTTCTTACTATTTGGATTTATCGCAATGGTACTTTATCAATATTTCATTAAACAACCAAGTTCAGAAAAACTGGAAACCCAATCGCTCATAGACGGTTTCAAAATGTACCTTGGAACGGCAGAAGAAAAAACACTGCAATTTCACAATCCGCCGGCAATGACGCCAGATATTTTTGAAAAAATGTTGCCTTACGCGATGGTTTTAGGTGTTGAGAAAATTTGGGGCGAAAAATTCCAAAGCATGTTAAAAAAATCAGCTTTAGGAGAAAATCAGCAGTATCATTCGAATTGGTTTATTGGCGCTTCGGTAATGAATATGAATTTTGCGGGCTCCTTAAATTCTTCACTGTCGCAATCCATCGCGAGTTCTTCTACGCAACCTTCAAGTTCCGGAAGCGGATCAGGTGGTGGTGGATTTTCCGGCGGCGGAGGTGGCGGTGGCGGAGGCGGCGGCTGGTAATTATGAATTGTCGTTTTTCTATTTTTAAACCATAAAAAAACGTTCTGATTTTCTCAGGACGTTTTTATGTAAGAAGAGAATTGATTTCTAATCAATATTTTTAATTTAAACCCTGCGGCCAGAGAGTAAATTAATTATTGCCAGTAAAACAATTGCACCGACAGCGCCAGTAAGAATCTGTCCAATAACCGCCGTTCCAAACAAAGTTCCTAAAAGCCAATATCCGATAAATCCACCGATGATACCGACGATTATATTTCCTATTAACCCAAGGCTTCCCCCTTTAAAAATCTGCGAGCCTAACCATCCTGCGACAGCTCCAATAATTAATGTCCATAAAATTCCCATAATGTTAATTTTTAATGTTAATATTTAATGATTTCTAAAGATAATATCCAAATTTATGCCGAAATATATTTTGTTAAAATTCTAACATTATTCATGTATTAAAAATAAACTTCGTTGCATAGCTTGGCCTGCTACAATTAATAAAACATTTAAATTTATTTAAAACACGTAATTCAACTTAAGTTCAAATGTTTTCATTTAGAAAAGAGGACAAAATAGGATCAACTATTTTATAAACTAATGGGAAGTGTTGTGACCTGTTAATTTTCAATTTTAATCAATAAAAGCATTATAACTTATCACATTATTTTTAAAAGGTAAACACTGATGGTCACTCCTGATATTTCATGAAATTACTGGTGGTTTTCACTTGAGAAATTTCCGTATATTTGCCCACGAAAATTTAAATAAATTAAATTATAACGCACTCAATACGGAGTGCCAAAGACGATCAAATTTTATGAATGCTCCACAAGCAATTATTGAAAAAATTCAATTAAGCGATGGTAGAGAAATCACCATTGAAACAGGAAAATTAGCGAAACAAGCTAATGGTGCTGTAGTAGTAAGAATGGGAGGCACGATGCTTCTTGCAACAGTTGTAGCCAGCAAAGATGCCAAACCAGGTGTTGACTTCTTACCTTTAACAGTAGATTACAGAGAGAAATTTTATTCCGCAGGAAAAATCCCGGGAAACTTTTTCAGAAGAGAAGCAAGACCATCTGACGAAGAAATCTTAACGATGAGATTAGTTGACCGTGTTTTACGTCCGCTTTTCCCGTCAGATTTCCATGCAGAAGTTCAGGTGATGATTTCCCTGATCTCGTATGATAAAGAATGTATGCCGGAATCTTTGGCCGGATTAGCCGCTTCTGCTGCAATCGCCATTACCGACATTCCTTTCAACGGACCAATGTCTGAAGTTACCGTAGCAAGAATCGACGGAAAATTGGTTGTTAACCCAAGTATGGAAAATTTAGCGAAAGCTGATTTGAATATTATGGTTGGTGCAACTAAAGATTCTATCGTAATGGTAGAAGGTGAAATGGAAGAAATTTCTGAACAGGAAATGATCGAAGCCATTAAATTCGCACACGAAGAAATTAAAGTTCAGGTAGCCGCTCAGGAAAGATTAGCCGAGAGAGTTGGTAAATCTCTTCCAAAAAGAGAATATTCTCACGAAGATCACAACGAAGAAATTCGTGAAAAAGTTTGGGCTCAAACTTATGATAAAGTATTGGATATTGCAAAAACTCCTTCTGCCAAAGAAGAAAGACATGATAACTTCCAGGCTGTTTTAGCAGACTTCTTAACTCAGTATTCTGAGGAAGAATTAGTAACAGTAACACCTTACGCAAAAATCTATTTCCACGATGTAGAAAAAGAAGCAATGCGCCAAATGATCCTTAACGACAAAATTCGTTTGGATGGAAGAAGCCCGGAAACGATTCGTCCGATCTGGTCAGAAGTTGATTATTTACCGGGAGCACACGGTTCTGCAATCTTTACAAGAGGAGAAACTCAGTCATTGACTGCAGTAACTTTAGGATCTGTAAAAGATGCAAACATGGTGGATACCGTTGCGATCAACTACGATCAGAAATTCTTCTTACATTACAACTTCCCACCGTTCTCAACGGGTGAAGCAAGACCTTTAAGAGGAACTTCAAGAAGAGAAGTAGGTCACGGAAACCTGGCTCAAAGAGCTTTGGCGAAAATGATCCCTACAGAAAACCCTTACACCATCCGTATCGTTTCTGATATTTTAGAATCAAACGGTTCGTCTTCTATGGCAACTGTTTGTGCTGGAACTTTAGCATTAATGGATGCAGGTGTTCAAATTTCAAAACCGGTATCCGGAATTGCGATGGGATTGGTAACTGATCCTAAATCAGGCAAATTCACCGTACTTTCCGATATCTTAGGAGACGAAGATCACTTAGGTGACATGGATTTCAAAGTAACTGGAACTGCAGACGGAATCACGGCTTGTCAGATGGACATTAAGGTTGTAGGATTATCAATGGACATTATGGAAAAAGCATTAATCCAGGCGAAAGACGGAAGATTGCATATCCTTAATGAATTATTGAAAACTCTTGACGCACCAAGACCAGACGTTAAACCACACGCACCAAAAATGGAAGTATTGGAAATCTCCAAAGACTTCATCGGGGCGATTATTGGACCTGGAGGAAAAATTATTCAGCAGATGCAGAAAGATTTCGAAACCGTTATCGCGATTGAAGAAATTGGCGAAATCGGAAGAATTGAAATTTCCGGCGTGAACAGAGAAAACATCAACGCAACGATCGCAGCGATCAACGAAATCTGTTTCGTTCCTGTGGTTGGAAGTGTGTACAACGGTAGAGTTGTAAAAGTAATGGACTTCGGTGCTTTTGTAGCAATTGCAAAAGGAACTGAAGGTTTATTGCATATTTCTGAAATCGAATGGGCGCGTTTGGATAAAGTTCCTTACAACGAAGGCGATCAGGTAGAAGTGAAATTCATGGGTTACGATGACCGTAAGAAAATGAAACTTTCTAGAAAAGTTTTATTGCCAAGACCGGCTCGTGAAGAAAGACCACAAGGTGACCGACCTCAGAATAACGACAGACCGAGAGAAGACCGTCCACAAGGTGACAGACCTCAACGAAGAGATGACCGACCGGAAAATAACGGCGGACATAAGCCTGAAAATAACGGATAAAATAATAGAAACCACCTCGAAATGAGGTGGTTTTTTTATTTATAAAGTTACTGTTAAGTCTTCTATCCTATCAGAAACTCCTTTCCCTTTTTACGATGATGCCCAGTTTTTCCAGGGTTTGATCATCGCGGAAAAGCACTTTGGCAAAAGCGACGAGCTGCGTATACTTTGGGTAAAGCATATCCAGCGCGGTATCCCGGATATCGGTCGCACGCTGTGCTTCGCCGAGTTCTTTTTTCTGAGATTCCTTTAGGGCAGAGACCTCCACCAAAGCTGTTTGCTGCGCAGCAATTGCGACATCGTCAATGTTTACCGAGGCTGCCTTGGCTTTGAAGGTTGGATTAGCCAAAATCTGCGCATAGAAATTACTTACCTGCTGAAACCATGCAGCATAAGCCTGTTTGCGTCCGGCATCGATCCCCAGCGTTGTGTTTGCCTGGCGGTCACCTTTGAAGATAATTTTTGCCAGGTTGCGGTGGCGGGTAAAGGCAGCGTCGATTTCGTCACGCTTTAGATTGAATTTGTCCGTTTCGGCATACTGCTCTCCATACTCCATTTTCTGTTGTTGGCTCAGCTGCTCCAGATTGGCAATGTTTGTCAGATAGTCGTCCAATTGAGTTTCGGTAATGCCTACGGTTACGAGTTCCGTTAATATTTCGGGTTGTTTGGCATTGGTGAAAGCAACTTTCATTTTTGCGATCAACTGTTCTGCGGAAACATATTTGCTTCTCGATTTCTTACCGTCTGGCGGATTTGTGTTTTTAAGATTCTCCATGTTTATTTGTATTTAATTGTAAATATAGCAAATAAATGGATGAATAAACAAATCATCAATTACAGAAATCCTTACACAATGTTGTTTTACCATTTACTGCACTTGCGGAATGATTTCTGACGCTTGCGGAACCATTTCCTGCACTTGCGGAATGATTTCTAAAGGTTGCGGAATAATTTCTTGCAGTTGCAGAATGATTTCTTGCAGTTGCGGAACCATTACTGAACCTTGCGGAACAAATTCTAAAGGTTGCGGAAGGATTTCTGAAGGTTGCGGAAGGATTTGTCGACTGAAAAAAGAAAACTCTGAAGTCGGGAAACTTCGGAGAGCGGGGAGAAAACATTCTTTTAATAGACGCCACTCGATATAATCGCGGCAGCGAGTGCTTTCATTTCTTGTCTTTCAGACAAAACGAAAGCTTAGTTATTATCTGTAGTGCTTTTTATTTTAGGTATTTTTTAACATCTACAAGTTCATATTTTGGGCTTCGTTTCATAAATTCGTTCAAAAATGCGGTATGAGCAGCACCCATAATTATAAAAATTCTATCGTCTTTTGTAACAGGTATTTGGTTTAAGTTAGAAAAAATTCTCAAATTTCTGTGATAAAATACGCTCGCTTCATCAGCACCTTCAAAATTCCCTTTTGTGCTGACATAAGTTAAGTTATCAGCATTAATGTTTATATTTTGGTCTAAATATTTTTTGGTGTTAATTCTTTTTAATTTTTGGAGCGTAGATAGTTTTTCAATTTCGTCAAATTCTTTAAAAATTTCTGCATTAAATTTTTTTTCGCTTAAACTATCAACTTGATTTTTTAGTTGATTGCCAATATTAAAATTGTAATATGAAATTTCTTGTTCATCTATTGCATACAATTTGTTCACTCCTGCAATTTTTCCAACTTGGTAAGCAATTAACGCAATTTCTCCGCCGTAAAAAGTTTTGTAATCCTTATTTTTTAAAAAATTTGAATAATCATTATTCAGTTTATATGTTTCATTTGGAACTTTTTCTATGCAAATAATTGTAGGTTTAAATTTTGCAATCATTTTTGCTATTTCATAAGTTTCATTTATATTTTTTTGGTCTTTTGCGTCAAATTTATAACTGTGTGCATCGGGTGTATAAGCCATATGAAAAGTTCCAAAATTTAGAACTTTAACTTTTTGAGCGAAAATTAAATTACAGATAAGTATTCCAAAAATTAATAATGATTTTTTCATTTGTTGACGGGATTTTTATAGCATTATAGATAACGGTTGGGTATTTCTGTTGGCGGGGATTTATATAACTAAACTTTGTAAATATAACAAAATGAACAATTAGCGAAAATCTTTATGATGTAAACTTCAACCCCGCTAATAGAAATACCTTGTTGTGCGATCGTTTTTTTAATAATTTAACAATTTGTCAAGCTTTTCGTAATCTCCATCTTGTCCGAAATTTTCAATGTTTTTATTTGTTCCCAAAATTTGATTTTTATTACATTCAAAACATATTTTTGCAATTCCGATGATTTTTTCATTCTTTTTGAAAACTAGAATATCTCGCTAAATGGCAATACAAGCATAATCAAGTCTTTGATTCACGGTTTTTTCAACAAATATTCTATTTAGTTCCAGAAATTTATTTTTTTTAACCTCATTTTTTACAAACCCAATTTTTTCTAAATCTTTAAAAAAGTCTGTGTCATAAATTTTTTGAGGTTTGTCTCTTAAAATAATATCATATTTTAATTTGCCAAGTTTTGAATTTGTTTTATTTGCTTCGATATTGTCAATACTGTCAAGTTTATTTTTGTAATGAAGAACAGCATCGTAATCGTAAAATATTTCTCCAAATTTTGGAATAAACTCTTGCTCAATTTTTGCAGTTTCATTTTCTTTTTTTGATTCAGTTTTACTGCAAGAAATTAAAAAACTGAAAAGGAGTAAAATCAAATATTTTGCTTGCATATCGGCAGTTTTGAGAAAATGTCGCACAACTTGTATATATGTCTCATATAATACTACAAATACAACCATATAATGTTGAATTTGTCTCATCAATGAGATTTTAGTCAGCAATCCAAATATAAGCAAGTTTTGGGAATTCGCTAAATAATTTAGATCTTTCAGCACTTAAAGAATTAAATAAAAATAAAATGATCTTAGACCAACTCAAAACCTCCCCGGAAACCATAGCCTTTAAAGAAGTCATCGCTTACATTGATGAGTATTATGACTTTACACCAATACAGTTTAAGAATGGAAATACAGTGAACGAAGCCAATGAAAATAACGGTTCGTGCAAAGTTTTCAGTTTTGCAAAATTGAATGATTTATCAAAAGAAGAAACCTTATCGTTATTTGGAGATTTCTATAGAAATGATGTTTTGGAAAATCCAGAAGGAAACGACCATCAGAATATCAGAAACTTTATGGAGTTCGGTTGGGACGCAATTTCGTTTGATGGCGAAGCTTTGAAGCTGAAATAATTTGGGAAAATATTTTTTACAAATTTTGGCAAAATAATTGCAAATACTCCTGCAATTAAAAAATAAGATTATGAATCCAGCACTTTTAAGAAAAATCCTGATTTGGGTTTCACCGATGATCATCGCTTTTATTGTAAAAAAATATGAAGAAAGACAATTGAAAAACCAACAGGCAAAAGCAACGGTAAAAAATTAGAAGTAAAAAAAATTCCGTCACGTTAAATGCGGGACGGAATTTTTTATTTATAAATCAAAGGAATTTACTTCCCGATATTCTTTCAATAAATTTTCAAAGACTTTTTTAACCGGCAAAATTTCATGAATTAACGCCGAGACCTGACCGATTTCTAATTCGCCTTCCTCTAAATCACCTTCGAACATTCCACGCTTAGCTCTTGCTCTTCCGAGAGTTTCTCTTAAAGCTTCTGCATCTCTGCCTTGATCGTAAAGTTTTTCCAAATCGTGGAAAAATTTATTTTTCACCAAACGAACGGGCGCCAATTCTTTTAAAGTCAAATATGTATCGCCTTCATTTAAAGAGATGACTTTATTTTTAAAGTTTTCATGCGAACTCGCTTCTTCGGTCGCAGCGAAACGGGAACCGATCTGAACGCCGTCTGCGCCAAGAATCATGGCCGCTTTCATTTGAGAACCCAACGCAATTCCGCCCGCGGCAATCAAAGGTTTTGAAATATGCTGTTTCACGTTTGGAATTAAACAGAAAGTGGTCGTTTCATCACGTCCGTTATGTCCGCCGGCTTCGAAACCTTCTGCGACAATGGCATCAACTCCCGCATCTTCGCATTTCATGGCAAACTTCGTCGAGGAAACCACGTGAGCGACTTTTAAACCTTCTTTCTTTAATGTTTCGGTATAGGTTTTGGGATTTCCGGCAGAGGTGAAAATAATCTTCACGCCTTCTTCCAAAACAATCTGGATGATTTCTTCTAAATTCGGATAGAGCATCGGTACATTCACCCCGAAAGGTTTGTTGGTCGCGGCTTTGCATTTGCGGATGTTTTCGCGCAGAATATCGGGATACATACTCCCGGCTCCAATTAAACCTAAACCACCGTTATTTGATACCGCAGAAGCCAGGCGCCAACCGGAATGCCAAATCATTCCACCCTGAATAATGGGATATTTTATTTCAAATAATTGAGTGACTTTATTTTGTTTTTCACTCATTTCTTTCATCTTTTTGGCCACGCCAAAATCTAAAAAATTACTCATGTGGTAAATTTAAATAATTCGGCGGTGAGGAAAAAATATGCGAGTGAAAATTTATTACAGAAGAAAGAGGTAGATCTGATATTTTATCATCATCAAAAAATGAACGCAGGAGAAACCTCCTTTAAAACAAAAAGTTAATCTTTAATAATTTTGTATTCCCCGAATTCTCCATTCCAATTTTCACCGTATGTTGAAAATTCGATATATAAAATTTTGCCGTCAGTAACGTCAATTACATAACTTAAACCCTGTTTTAAACCTTTAATTTCTATATTTTCTCCATTACTGAATAATGCATTCATATCATCAAAATTCAATTCTTCATCAGCATTCACATATTCAAGATTTACCTCCATTCCGACACCGGTGTTTTTTCTTTCCTTCACTTTTAAATAGGGAATATGAGATTTTAAAGAGGGATATTTTTCGGTCAAAGCGTTTAAAAGGGCCAATTCAAGATTGTTTAATTCTTCCATAGTTATGATTTTCATTGTTAATGAATATTTTTTTTGCCGGCAAAGTAAGGATAACAATTGAAACGAAATGACGATCAATCAAAATACATTCATCAAAGATACAGCCTTCAAAAACAGCGGGCGTAAAAATTATTTCGTTTTAAACAGAACCAAATGATACAATATTCTGGCAGTATGAGCGTGATATTTTATACAAGGTTTCGTTCTTTCAGCTGGTTTTCTACGGCTTTTTTTCGGGCTCTGTTTTTAGTAAAAACAGGAATGAAAAAGAGCGGAAAAAAAGTAAGAATTCCAAGACCGTTTTTTACCGTGCTGTAAGTGGCAACTCCAATCATGATGCTGCATAATACCGCATTGACGATTAAAGCTGATTTGATTTTCTGTACTTCCTGCAAGAGTTCCTGATCTGATAATTCTGATGGTTCTTTCTGTTTCATTTATCGTAATTTGTTTTTGGTGATTTTTCACAATATTTTACCTCTTAACGGAAGTTTACGTGTAGAACATTATTACACAACTAAAATAGTAATAATCCCTCATAAATAATCAAAAGAACTTCTTTTATTATAGACGTAAGGGATTCTTTCGAAAGAATAAATGCCTGATGTTCTAGCCCCGATTGCAGCGGCATCCTTTTTTCGAGGAGGAACGACGAAAAAAAAGATACAGCGGAAAGCGGGACCGGATTTCTACAAAGCGAAAATCTTGTTGCTCCTTATTCAGATTTTCATGCTTCATTCCCGTAGAATTTGTAATATGATATGCAAAAAAAATCTCCGCCAGTGCAGAGATTTAATTTTATTTATTTGGTAACTGTTTTACGCCAGTCAGTTTTGAAAGTACAGTCTTTGTAACGGTCATTGATAGAAATAAATACACTTGGTAATTTTTCTTTTACCCATTTTTCTACCATTTCGTTTTTCTTTTTATTAAGCGCCATTTGCTTAATTCTGTTGTAATCGGTAGTAATATCCAGTTTGTGCGCTGCGATCACATCATCGATTTTAATGATGGCTACGGTTTTTCGGTCCTGTTGCGCGGTATCTTGAAATACATCGGTAATGTCGCCTTTGTTATGTCCTGCAATCTGGTAAGAGATCGTGGGTGGGAGATTTAGCTTTTCAATTTTATCTGACCCGTCCTGTCCGGTGATAATTCCTGCATTGAACTTGGTTTGTTTGTCATCTGAAAATCGGAATGCTGCGTCTTTGAAACTCATTTTACCATCGATAATTAAAGTTCTGATGCTGTCTAATTCTTTTTTTGCAGATTGAATTTCTTCTGCATCCGGTTCGGCTTTTAAGAGGATGTGGCGGGCATCATACTGCTTCCCACTTTTCTTTACCAATTGAATGAGGTGGTACCCAAAATCGGATTCTACCGGATCAGAGATTTCCCCTTCCTGCAAATTCAGCGCTGCTGCTTCGAACGGTTTTACCATTTTGCCTTTTGCAATATTGGTGTATAATCCTCCTTTTGCGGCAGATCCCGGGTCGTCTGAATAAATTCTGGCCTGGCTTTCAAAAGATTCGCCTGCTAAAATATCCTGCTTTATTTTATTGAGCCGTGCAATGATTTCATCTTTGTGGGCATTGGTCAGTTTGGGATACATGACAATCTGAGAAAGCGAAACTTCATCTTTCACTTCTGGAAGCTGGTATTGAAAAGTAGTAAAAAAATCGGTTACTTCATTGGGTGTAACGTCAGCTTTATCGGTAATTCTGCCAAACTTCATCTGTCCGTAATAGTTGTCGGCATCAATCTTTTCGATGGCATTTTTCATCTCAAAAGCGGTGCGGAATTTATAGGTAGAAAGCATTGTTTTCTCATCCGGAAACTGCCCTAAAATCTGAGTGTATTTTTGGTTCGCCTGCTCTTTGATCGCTGCAGATCGGTTTTCGATCAACGTATCTCTTTTGGCTTCATAGATCAAAAGTTTATTGTTGATGATACTTTCCACAAATTCGCATTTGTCTGCAACATTCGCACCCTGCTGTTTTGCAAAGTTGGCCTGTTCTTCTATATCTGATTCTAAAATAATTTCATCCCCTACGACTACAGCAATCCCATCAATCATGTCGCCTTTTTTCAAATGCGTCTGCGCTTTGTTGAGAGTCCCGAAAAACACGAGCATTAAGCTAAAAAGCAGGGTGAATTTTACATTTTTGTTCATATCTATTTTTTATCGATTTGCAAAATTATCATTCTAAACGAAATAACCTGCATGTTTTATTATAATTATTTCTTAAAATTCTTTTCTAAATCCTTTAGGAATTCGGGTTGAACCACAATTTTAGTTTTCGCTTTCTGTTCAGCGATGATTTCATTGAGCTTTTTTTCGTTCACGGCATCTTTCAATTCTTCTGCTGCTTCTTCCTGGGTCATCTGGGAAGGAGGAAGAATTTTATCAATGGCGATCACCAAAGATTTATCTCCCATTTTAGTGGTGTGAACGCCTGTTTTAAAAGGAACATTGTATTTGGTAAAGACGTCAGCTTCTTTCGACATTTCGCCTTTTTCAAAATTCACCAGGACTTGTTTTTTGTCATTCAGTTTTCCGGCGAATTTCCCTTTTAAAAACTCCCAGGCCTTAACATCTTTTATTTCTTTAGCAATATCTTTGGTCAGTTTGGCGTCACCGAAGATGGCAACTCTACCTTCCGCTCTTTCGCCCCAAATGTATTTGGACTTGTGCTGGTTGTAATATTCGGTCAGCCATTCCGGGTGTTTTGCAATTTCTTCAGTCAAATATCTGGAGAAAATATAGTCAGAGTAAAGTGATTTTTTATTGGCTTCCAGTTCCTCTTTTACATTTTTAATAGTGGTAAAGTTCTTACTGTAAATTTTCAGAATATCCTGAGAATTGATATTATTCAGAGCTTCTGCCCAAACTGCAGGTGATAGTTTTGCAGCATCGTCTTTTTTGTCACCAATGAGTTCTTTGATAAATCCGGCGGTTACTTTTTCATTTTTATACTGATAAAGAAGTTCGCTGTCTTTTGCAGCCACTAAATTCTGATACGATTTTTTGATGTTTTGAAAAGCCGGAAATTCTTTATAAGAAGGATCTGTTTTCAGGAAAGCCGTCATCCTGTCCTGTAAGACTTCAGCATAAAGCGTGTTGTTCATCTCTCTCAGGAAGAATGCTCTGTTTTTTTCTGTTAAAACATAAGGTTCAACATTATAAATATTAAAAACAAAATAACTGTCTCCAAAAAGCAAAGGTTCCGGCGTGTAATATCCCGCTTTTTTTCCTTTGAACAATTCATAAACTTCGTCCGGCAAAGTTGGTGAACCCATAATTACGCCACCATTTTCTTTCTCATGTTCATTGGCTCCATATAGTTTTGCCACTTCCTGAAAGGTTTTTCCTTCTTTCAAATCCCGGTAAATTTTATCTTTTACCGAATCAGAACTGGCATCTTTAGGAAAAGAGATCGTTCCAAAAATCATGTAACCCAAACTTGGCCTGGAGTTCAGAACTTTGGCAAAACCTATATACGAAGGAGTGTTGAAAAATTTGGTCAGTGTATTATTCGGCAAAGTTTTAATCTCTGCGTACATTTGATTATCAAGACTTCCCGGTTTTATGTAAATTGGTTTTGGATTCGCTTTTGTATATTTTGAGATGGCGTCTTCAATCGTCAGTTTACCTGATTTTACATCGTTATAAACCTGCTGATAATCGGTTTTATCGCCTTCCGTTTTTTCTAAGATAAAAACCTGAACTTCTTTCTCTGTCTGATTATCTTTAACAAAATCATTTAAAACCGGATCGATCACCTGTGATGGAAAAAAATATTTACTTCTCAACTCCGCTTCTCTTTCCGACATTCTTTCACGGAAATAAGTCAAAGTATCTGCTTTTTTCTCGGCTGCAAATTGCTGAAACAGGTAGAAATTCTGTGTCGTATTAATGGTATTGGCAACACCGGCATTTTCTAAACCATATAAATTCTCTTTCTTGAACTGAGCCAGCGAAATACTGTCTTTGCCCACAATCATATATTGTGCAGAAATTCCACCGCCGAACACCATCATCATCAATACACCGACTATTTTTCTCATATTTTTACCTGTTATTTTTTTTGAAGATTAATCCAATTTTAAATTTATCATTCCGGGAATGAATTTATTGATATAGCAATTCTGATTCTTTAATGGGAGGAAAGTTAAACGTTTACTTCAAAAGTAGTCAATTCTTTAAAGCTATTGATTCTTTCAATCATTTCACTTTCTGTCACTTCTTCTAAACGCTGAGTTCCGAATTTCTCTACCGTGAAGGAAGCCATTGCAGAACCTACAATCAAGGCAGATTTCATGGTTTCAAAAGAGAAATCTTCTTTCTTCGCTAAATAAGAAGCAAAACCTCCTGCAAACGTGTCGCCCGCTCCGGTTGGATCATAAACTTCTTCTAAAGGCAACGCCGGAATTGCAAATATTTTTCCTTCGTGGAATAATAACGCACCGTGTTCTCCTTTTTTAATGATCACGAATTGCGGTCCCATCGCATGAATTTTTTGAGCCGCTTTTACTAATGAATATTCGCCGGAAAGCTGTCTTGCTTCTTCATCATTAATGGAGATTACATCGGTTTTAGCAATCATCTGCATTAAAATATCCAGAGCAGAATCCATCCAGAAATTCATGGTATCAAGAATAACCAGTTTCGGACGGTTGTGCATCTTTTCCAACACAGAAAGCTGAACGCCAGGATGAAGATTTCCTAATAATAAAATCTCGGCATCCTGCATTGATTCAGGAATTTTCGGATCGAAGTTTTCTAAAACGTTCACTTCCGTTACCAAAGTATCTCTTGAATTCAAATCGTTGTGGTATTTGCCACTCCAGAAAAAAGTTTTCCCTTCTTTGATGATTTCAATCCCTTCGATATTTACTCCTCTTCCGGTAAGCATATCCAGATCGGTCTGTGGAAAATCGCCACCAACTACAGAAACAATTCCAGATTCCACTCCTAAAACTGAAGAAGCAATACTGATATAGGTTGCAGCGCCACCCAAAATTTTATCTGTTTTTCCGAAAGGTGTTTCAATCGCATCGAAAGCCACTGAACCAACAACTAATAATTTCATATTTAAATTTGTTTTATTTTTTTTTATAAAATCTATCTTATAAAAGATATCATCTAATTTGTTTTATTTTTAACAGGATTACTTTATCCTTTCTTAAATCGTCACTTTATGAATCAACTCCGTTTTATTAAAAAATACCTTATTTTAAAATATTGCTCATTAATAAATGCTTATTGCCCATTATTCATGATTACTTTTTCCATTCAAAGGTTTCAATTAAATGGAGGATATCATTTTTAATATATTCTACCGCCGGTGCCAATGAATCCGGCTTTGGTCTTGAATTGAAATACAAATTTGCGGTCACATAATGGCGCGTAGAATCGGTCACAAAAAACTGAAGATTCGAGGCACTTTGACCTTTCAGTTCGTAGAAATTACCAAACACTTTCCTTTCAGGAAAACTAAATGATTTCGTGTCGATTGAACTCGCTTTGATGGTATGTTCATACACCATTTTCTCCGATTCTTTTACATGAAGATCAAAATCATTTTTAATGGGAAAATAGGTGATAAAAACTTTTGCTTTCATTTTCGGATATTCGATATAATACCAACACGGATTTTTCGCCGCTCTAACTTTGGCAAAATCCGAGTACTCAAAACTAAAATTACACGGGGAAGTGAATCTTTGATATTTCGGGGCGGGATATTCTAAACGAAGTTCACCAGAAGGTTTTGGCTGTGCTTCTTTTGAACAGGAAAGCAAAATAAATCCTAAAAAAGTGAAAATAAGTCTTTTAAACATTGCGCAAAAATACGAATTAGTTTTAAATTTTTAATAAAGAAAAAATAGGCTTATGAATGACACGAATTCACGAATGGTTATCTGCAAAGTATAAAGGATTGATTATTTAAAATTAAAGCAGTTTGATGAAAATAATTGAATCCGTGGCTAATAAAATGCCACGAATTCACGAATGAACATTTATCTACATGAATAATGGTTTGATTATTTGTCCTTAAAGCAGTTTAAAAAAAATTCGTGAATCCGTGGCCGAAGTAAATTCGTGAATTCATGGCAGAAAAAAAACGATAAGCTCTGATTAAGGAGTTCAGCGCATTAAAGATTTGTTTTCATAATAATCTTTCAGGTAATTTTCCAGCGGTTTCGGAAAGGATTTCTGGTGCGATTCTTCATAAGTTATGATTGAAAAGCCGTTCCCGTTTGCAAATTCGGTGAAAATATCCTGCGACTCCAGTACAACATGACTCATTTGAATCGATAAATTTTTATGCGTCAGTTTATGAGCAATGGTTTTCTGCTTAACGACGAACTGCTGCCAGTCTGCCGGAATTTCAACAGGAAATTCAAAAAGCTTTTTCCAGATAAAATCGTCTTTTCTCTGTCGTACCAAAAATTGACCGTTATATTCCACAAAAGAATAGTAAAGGTCTAAATCAGTTGGTTTCACTTTTTTGGTCTTTACCGGAAAACCGGAAATCTTGCCTAAGTTAAAAGCGACGCAGTCTTTATTTAAAGGACAGGATTCACACTTCGGATTTTTGGGTTTGCAGATTTCGGAACCCAAGTCCATCATGGCTTCATTGAAATGTCCGGCTTCATTTTCGGGCATCATCTTTAAAGCCAGTTCAGAAAAATAATCAAAGGCTTTGGAGTTTGAAATATCAAAATCATCGGCAAATAACCGGGATAAAACGCGATAAAAATTACCGTCTACCGCAGCGATTTTTTTTCCGAAACAAATGCTTGAAATGGCTGCTGCAGTGTATTTTCCGATTCCTTTTAACTGCAAAATACTGTCGTAATCTGCGGGAAAAATTCCATTAAAATCATTAATGATCTGCAGCGATGCTTTATGCAGATTCAAGGCTCTGGAATAATATCCGAGGCCTTTCCAATAGAGTAAAACTTCATCAGTTTCTGCCCCGGCTAAGGTTTGAACATCGGGAAATCTTTCAATGAAATTTCGGTAATGGTTAAGCCCCTGTTCTATCCGGGTTTGCTGAAAAATAATTTCGCAAATCCAAATCTTATAGGGATCATTGGTTTTTCTAAAGGGCAATTCTCTGCCATGGATTTTGTACCAATCCAGTAATTTCCTACCAACATGAAGAAAATCAGCATTTTGTTTTTTTGTTTTCAAAAATTCTTATTATATTTGCACACCAAAAATATAAATAAAAAAAGGAAATGACAAAGGCAGAATTGGTAAACACCATCTCAAATAAATTGGGAACTGAAAAGAATGAAACCCAGAAAGTTATTGAAGCTTTTATGCAGGAGATCAGAACATCAATGTATAACGGAGATAATGTGTATCTAAGAGGATTTGGTTCATTTATTATTAAAACCAGAGCAGCAAAAACAGGAAGAAACATCTCGAAAAACACCGCTATTGAAATCCCTGCTCATAATATCCCGGCCTTTAAACCTTCGAAAACGTTCGTAGAGAAAATCAAAACGAAAGTTCCAGTTAAGTAATAAACTAAATAATAAATATAAGTTACAAACAAAAAAATTTAAATTATGCCAAGCGGAAAGAAAAGAAAGAGACATAAGGTTGCGACCCACAAAAGAAAGAAAAGAAGAAGAGCAAACAGACACAAGAAAAAATAATCTCTTTGCGATTTACAATATAACAATATAGTTGGTGTTTTTATCTATTTAAAATTACACCGGCTATATTTTTGTTTATATCAAAAGGATGACATTTCGCCAAATTTGATAAAACAAAACCAAGAAACTATTAAAAAATTGAGCAATTAGAATTGATTTTTTCAGAATTTCTAAGACCCTTAATATTTTAATCCCTTATCAACAGAATGAAGAAAGAACTGATTATATCACATGAAGGCGAGCAATCTAAGATTGCTTTGCTGGAAGACGGACGGCTTTTTGAGCTCCACGAACAGGAGGACAAGAGTGAATTCGTGGTCGGCGATTTATTTATCGGTAAAGTAAAAAAACTTGCACCCAATTTAAATGCTGCCTTCGTAAGCATTGGTTATGAGAAAGATGCCTTTTTGCATTATCAGGATTTAGGCCCACAATTTCTTACTTACAAAAAATTTCTACAAGACACTGTTTCCAAAAAACAACACAATTCGTCGCTAAAGAATTTCGAAATTCAAAAAGAGATTAATAAGAACGGAACCATTGATAAAGTTCTGGCAAAAGACGACAGCGTTATTCTACAAATCACCAAAGAACCGATCTCAACAAAAGGACCGAGAATATCAACTCAAATTTCCCTTACCGGAAGATTTTTAGTCTTGATTCCATTTGACAAAAGCGTTTCTATTTCAAAAAAAATCAGCAACTCTGAGGAGAAGGAGAGACTCAAAACTTTAATTGAAAGCATTAAACCTGAAGGTTTCGGTGTGATCATCAGGACCGTTGCCGAAGGAAAAAAAGTCGCAGAACTCCACAATGACATGAATCAGCTGATTCAGAAATGGGAAACCGCATTTAAAAACCTTCAGAAAAACAAAGTCCCGAGCAGAGTATTGAGCGAAGAAGATAAAGCTTCCTCTATTTTACGGGATAATTTTAATGCCGATTTCGTTTCCATTATTTGTGATGATGAGCAAATGGTTGACGATATGCGGAATTATATCGAAGTTATCGCGCCGGAAAGAAAAAACATTGTTCAGTTCTACGATAAACCAATTCCATTAATGGAATATTACAACGTAGAAAAACAGATGAAACAGAGTTTTGGGAAACACGTGAATATCCCAAGTTCGAAAGGTGCCTATTTGGTCATTGAACATACAGAAGCACTCCACGTTATTGATGTAAACTCCGGGAATAATCTTTCCTCAGGAGCGGGTTCATCGAACAAAGAGCACGCTTTGACCGTGAATAAAATGGCAGCCACCGAAATCGCCCGTCAACTCAGACTGAGAGACATGGGCGGAATTATCGTAGTCGATTTTATTGACATGATCAATGCCGACCACCGACGAGATCTGTACGAACATTTCAAAGCCGAAATGAGCCGTGATAAAGCAAGACACAAGATTTTGCCACCGAGTAAATTCGGACTGATCCAGCTAACCCGTCAACGGACCAAACCGGAAAAAGTCATCAAAACCAAGGAAGACAATCCTAATATTGACGGAGAAATCCTGGCCCCAATCGTTGTGGTGGAGCGCATGGAAGAAGTGATCCGGAATTTGATTCAGACCGAAAAAGGCAAACTGTTTTTGCATGTCCATCCTTTTGTAGAAGCTTATTTGACCAAAGGTTTGCGAAGCATCCAAATGAAATGGTACTTGAAATACAAAAAATGGGTAACGATTATCCCAAGAGATTCCTTTAAATATCTGGAATACAAAATGGTCAATTCCAAAAAAGAGGAACTGATGAGTTATTCAAATTAAGAATAAGAAAGAATCGTACTAAAACATATAACTTCCGGAGATTTTCGGAAGTTTTTTTGTTTCGAATTAATGATCCCGCGGAGTTTTTTTTACCGCAAAAGAAACAAAAGATTTATTTTAAAAAGTTTTTCAAAAGATGGCAAAATGTTGCTGCAAATTATTTATTTCAACCGGAGGAAATCTTAATAATCTTAATCCCTTAACCGAATCTTCATGGTGCAATTTTCACTGATAATTTTCAACTTTTTTTAACCGCAAAAGAAACAAAAGATATATTTTAAAAAGTTTTTCAAAAGATGGCAAAATGTTGGTACAAATTATTTATTTCAACCGGAGGAAATCTTAATATTCTTAATCCCTTAACCGAATCTTAATGGTTCAATTTCTAATGATTCTTTGTAAATCTTTTAACTACAAAATAGGTGAAGTTATTTTTAATAAGTATTTCGCAAGATTGCCACAGTTTAACTTTTTAAACCATTTACCATTTAAAAGTTTTGAATGAAAAATATTGTTATATTTGATAAAGTCAATCATAATAAAATCACTTCTATGAAAACAAAATTATTTCTTTTGCTGACATTCATTTCCTGCTCAAGTATGTTTGCACAGAGTTTCGAAAAGTTACTGTATTCCAAAAAAGATAAGCCCACCGTTTTGATTAATGAAAACATTATCGCCAATTGGGAACTGATTAATACGCAGCCGAACATCACAATAAAGGAAATGCAGGTGATGAAATCCGCACAAAAAGGAATTGATCAATATGCGAAAACCTACCCAAATTTAAGTGAATATGGCTTGATTCTTTGTAAGGCAGATTTAGGAAACATTGAAACAAAAACTCAAAACGACATCAGAATATTTCTCGGTGCAGATCCTCAAACAAAAATCTATGTGGATGGTTTTTTATTGATGAATGACCACTATCTCATCGCCACAAAAAGCATTAAAGAAATTGAATTCATCAGTCCAAACGAGCAGGATTTTAACTCTGAAAAAATCATTAATATCTGGACTTTAACTAAAGACACAAGATTAGGTTCTCTGCATTTTCTTAGAACTGAAAAATCGAAGGATAATTAATGAAAACTGATTTACTTCAAATAAAAGTAAAAAATAAGCTCTTATAACATTTATGAAAATTCAAAAGAACAGCCTCAATAATTTTCAGTAATTTCAAAAAAATAAGGACAGTCAGACAGCGTTTTTTAAGCGCTGTTTTTTTATTTGTTTATCTTTTAAAACAATATTGCAATTCAATAACAGCTGTTTTAAATGATCTAAAACTCACCTTTTCTAAAATAGTTCGGGGATCGCCTCCGTTTATCCGTTGTTTGATTCTGAGGCAAAGAAAATAAAAAAAACAAATTGCCAGCTAAAAAAATACAGTTTGTAACCTATTTCTATTATATCTTTGTATCGTACTGAATATGAAAACGCTATGAGGATTTATTATAAAAATCCACAAACCGATGAACGTGCAAAGCTCTTCTTCCGATCAAATAACAGCATAATGAAAATCAGTTTACCCACAATCCTCTTTTTTCTCCTCCCGCATTTTATAGTGAGCCAGGATCTGATGGATTACACCACTATAAAAACGAATTCCGGGGAAGTAAAAATTCCGGGGAATTGGACCCAATTGAATACGGTACGCCAATCTGGCCAAACCTATTTGAAAAATGGCGACGGAATCATTATAGCAATTGCGCAGAATCTGAAGAAGTCTTATCCATTTTATAAAGCAAACCGGTCGGATTTTGAAAACCTAAAAGCATTTTATAAATGGGATTCTGATTTGAAAAAAAAACATAACTTTAAAACGCAAAAACTTAAAGAGAATTCAAACTTAGAATTTATCATTTGGAAATATAAAGATCAATTGGACCATGTATTTCTTTTCGGTTCCTCAGAAAAAAATTTCTTAAATTTTTTGATTTACACGAATCGATGGACAGAAAACGAAAAAATACAGTTTTTAGAAAATCTGTATCAATGGAATAAGTAACTCATATAAAGTGAGAGCTTTACAAAAATTGATCACTGCGTGAATCAGTAAAAGTAAAAATGATATCTAGCTGTTTTGTGCAAGACGGAAGATTTAAAATCAGAACTGGATATAGCAGCGAGTTAAGCACCTGAAACCAAGACTCCAAATTAATTTTAACATCTGTCATCATGTTAAATATATTCAATAAAAAAGTGACCGCCAGTTTAGTTTCGCCGGACAATAGTGCAAACCAACTCGCCGCGAAACAACTTTTAGAAGCCGCAGAAGCCGATCCCCAAAAACTGTTCACTCAACTCGAAAGCAGTGAAGAAGGCCTTTCAGATGATCAGGTTATAAAAAAACGGTCAGCATATGGCATCAACGAAATAGCGCACGAAAAAGCTCCCTCTTGGTATATTCAGTTACTCGGCGCTTTCATAAATCCTTTCAATGGGGTCTTATTTTTAATCGGCGTGGTTTCCTTTTTTATGAATGTAATTTATGCGGCTCCCGGCACCAAAGATTACAAAGAAGTGATTGTGGTTTTGCTCATGATCCTTACCAGTGTATTGCTGAGATTCTCTCAGGAATTCAGAAGCAACAAAGCTGCAGAAGAGCTGAAAAGCATGGTTAAAACGAATGCTTCTGTGCTGCGGAAAGACTCGGGTAAAATTGATATTGATATCAAAAAATTAGTCCCCGGTGATCTTATCTCGGTATCTGCCGGCGATATGATTCCCGCCGACGTCAGAATACTTCACTCCAAAGATTTATTCGTAGGCCAATCAATGCTGACCGGTGAAGCCATGCCTGTTGAGAAACACGATACGCTGCTGACTGACAGTTCCGAAAAATCTTCACTCGATTTAGAGAATATCTGTTTCCTTGGAACCAATGTGGTGAGTGGAACTGCTCAGGCAATCGTAGTGGCCACAGGCAATCAAACGTACTTTGGCACGATGTCGGAATCACTGGTGGGCAAAAGAGCCGAAACCAGTTTTGAAAAAGGAGTCAACAGTGTAAGCTGGCTGCTCATCAGGTTTATGTTTGTTATGGTTCCGCTGGTTTTTTTAATTAATGGATTGACGAAAGGAAACTGGCTGGAAGCATTTATGTTCGGTATCAGCGTTGCCGTAGGATTAACGCCGGAAATGTTGCCGATGATTGTAACGACCAACTTGGCAAAAGGCGCCGTAAGCATGAGCAAAAGAAAAGTAGTCGTCAAAAGATTAAATGCCATTCAGAATATCGGTGCGATGGATATTCTATGTACGGACAAAACCGGAACTTTGACGCTTGACAAGATAGTCATGCAAAGACATCTCAACATTCACGGTATCGAAGATGACGAAGTTTTTAAATGGGCTTATCTGAACAGTTTTTATCAAACCGGTTTGAAAAACCTCATGGATTTGGCCGTCATCGATTATCATGAAAACCATGAAGATGTACAGGCCGATTTAAAACTGGCCGAATTTAAAAAAGTAGATGAGATTCCTTTTGATTTTAACCGGCGAAGGATGTCTGTCATTTTGGAAGAAAAAAACCACAAACACTTTTTGATCTGCAAAGGTGCTGTCGAAGAAATGCTGTCGGTTTGTAACCGGGCAATAGATCCCGGGGCAGATGAACAAAGCCAGTTTTTCACAGATGCCATTATTCCTTTAGACGAAAATCTCAAAAACAAAATAATCCAAATCACAGATAAGCTGAATGGAGACGGACTTCGGGTCCTGCTTATCGGTGTAAAAGAAAGCGATGCACGACCGCTCACTTATTCGATTGCTGATGAATGCGATTTGGTACTTACCGGTTTCATCGGCTTTCTGGATCCTGCAAAACCCACGGCAAGTGAAGCCGTTCGTGAACTGCAGAAATTAGGAGTCAACATAAAAGTACTGACCGGTGATAACGGAATTGTCACTAAAAAGATTTGCCGCGAAGTGGGTATTCCGGTAACGAATGTGCTGCTCGGCAATGAGCTGGAAAAGATGACTGATGAGGAATTTCAAAATAAAATCGGCATGGTATCCATACTCGCAAAACTAAGTCCGCTGCAAAAATCCAGAGTCGTGAAACTGCTCCAGCAAAAAGGACACACCGTGGGATTTATGGGCGACGGAATCAATGACGCGGCGGCTCTGCGCGATGCAGATGTCGGCATATCGGTAGATACCGGCGTAGATATCGCCAAAGAAAGTGCCGATATCATCCTGCTCGAAAAAGACTTAATGGTTCTGCAGAAAGGCGTTGTTTATGGCCGCAGAACACATGGAAATATCATTAAGTATATCAAAATGACCGCCAGCAGTAATTTCGGGAACATGTTCAGCGTTTTGGGCGCATCGGCTTTATTGCCTTTTTTACCCATGCTTCCGATACAGATTTTAATTAATAATCTCCTGTATGATTTCTCGCAAATATCAATTCCATGGGACAGAATGGATTCTGATTACATTCAAACTCCGCACAAATGGGACGCAAGCGGAATCAGCAAATTCATGATCATCATCGGACCGATCAGCTCTGTTTTCGATTATGCCACTTTTGCTCTGATGTGGTTTATCTTCAAAGCCAATTCACCGGAACACCAGAGTTTATTCCAGACCGGTTGGTTTGTAGAGAGTCTGATTTCTCAAACTTTAATCGTCCACATGATTCGTACGCGCAAAATTCCGTTTATTCAAAGCTGGGCTTCGGCACCCGTTGTGGCACTCACCTCCACCATCATGCTGGTCGGCATCATGATTCCCTTCTCCCCTTTTGCCGCCGCTTTCAAAATGACACCTTTGCCCTTGATGTATTTCCCGTGGTTATTGGGAATCCTGTTCAGTTATTGCTTACTGACTCAGTTTGTGAAAAATTGGTTTATTAAGAAATACAACAGCTGGTTATAGAATTTGCCTTCCTCACCCCAAACCTCTCCAAAGGAAAAAGAGCCGCCGCAAAAGATGAATTTTACTCAGATTGGGGCGCAGATTTTCGCTGAGAATGAGATTGGAGATAAAAATCAGAAGTATGCCAGCTTTCAAACAATTATGAAACTTCCGTATATTTGGTAAGCTGCTATTGAACGACCCGCAAATATTGAACAACCGACTAAAAAGGAGAAATTGTGAAATATATTACACGCACCATTTGGATCTTGTCACTGGTCAGTCTCTTCACCGACATTGCCAGTGAAATGCTGTATCCGGTTATGCCCATGTATTTAAAATCAATCGGCTTTTCAATTGTGCTTATCGGAATACTTGAAGGAGTTGCAGAAGCTACCGCAGGCATGAGCAAAGCTTACTTTGGCAAACTTTCAGACAATTCAGGCAGAAGAGTTCCATTTGTTAAAATCGGGTATGCTTTCAGTGCGGTTTCAAAACCGATGATGGCTATTTTTACGTATCCCCTTTTGATTTTCTTTAGCCGTACCCTTGACCGTTTCGGAAAAGGAATCAGGACAGCAGCAAGAGACGCCCTGCTTTCAGATGAAGCCACCGCGGAAACGAAAGGTCAGATTTTTGGCTTTCACCGGTCCATGGATACTTTGGGAGCGGTCATCGGGCCTTCTTTGGCTTTAATTTATCTGTATTTTTATCCACAGAACTATCGGACTCTTTTTTTTATTGCTTTTATTCCGGGACTTCTTGCTGTTCTTGCTTCTTTTTTATTGAAAGATAAACACCCAAAAGATATCAAACCAAAATCAGCTGCTTCTTTCTTTTCGTTTATTAATTACTGGAAAGTAAGCCCGCCGGAATACAAAAAATTAGTCATCGGACTTCTTGCTTTTACTCTTTTTAACAGTTCAGACATTTTCCTTCTGCTCAAAGCAAAACAGTCTGGACTTGATGACACGATGGTTATTGCGGTTTACATCTTTTATAATCTTATTTATGCATTTTTTTCTTTTCCAATAGGGATTCTTGCGGACAAAATAGGCTTGAAAAAAATTCTTATATCAGGTCTCCTCCTGTTTTCAGCGGTTTATTTTGGAATGTCGGTGAATACCAATCTGTATGTGTTTTTTGGACTGTTCTCTCTTTACGGGATTTATGCCGCTGCGACCAACGGGATTTCAACAGCGTGGATTTCCAATATCAGTGACCGGAAAGATACCGCAACGGCGATCGGAACATTTTCGGGATTTCAGAGCATCTGCACCATGCTCGCAAGTTCATTTGCAGGCCTTATTTGGTTTCAGTTCGGTGCACCGGCGACCTTTTTAATCTCCGCATTTGCCACACTGATTGTCGTTCTTTACCTCCTCACGATTCCTAAACCCAACACTTTAATCAAAGAAAATCATTAGACAAAAAAAATGCACAATAGCCGGTTATCTTCAGCCTTTCATTTGATCTGAATCCTTTTAAATAAAATCATATCCAAACATTTACCTAAAAAAGATAATCGCTCTACAGTCATCTGATTTTTAATAAATTAATGTAAAAAGATAATTTTATAAACCTTCTATTTCCAAGATCCTTTAAACAAAAAAAACGGCACCTTTCAGTGCCGTTGATCAATTATTCAAACAGAAAAGTTTATTTAAAATCCTCTGCGGTCGCTTTGTTTAATTCGTAAGACTGTACATCCAACTGCATGTCCTGTCCCATTTGGTTTACTTTGATGGTAAACGGTAATTTAATTCCGTCAACTTCCTTATAATTGGAATAGTAACTGGGAACTTCAATTTCCTGACCCTGCATTTTCTGCTTTTTAATTTCACCTACTTTCAAGCCGGTTTTCACGTCATAGTAATAGGTGGTATTGCCAGACTTTACGGCGTAGGCATCCGCACCTTCAATTTTTTCGATGCCTCCGAGCGTGTACTCTTTAGAAGTTGCAAAAGCTAATTCCGGGAAAAGGTTTTTTTCTTTGGCATACGCTTCCTGCATTTCTGCGGGCATATCCATTTTATTTCCCTGTGCGGTCATCGAACCTTTGGTACCGTCGTAAGTCATTTTCTGAATGGTATTCCCCATCATCGAAACTTCCATATTTACTTTTCCACCACTTGCCTGTGTATTTTTAATACCCAGTTCCATTCCCTGCATTTTCGTGGTCGCTACAGAAGTGATCGAGGTAATCTTCGAAACTTTGTCTTTTCCACCGATGGCTGCAATGTATTTATCGGCAACGCTGGCTAGAGTGACACTGGCATCAGCTTTCTTTACTTCAGGTTTGGCCACAGGATTTCCATAGTTATCAAAATACTTTACCGGATAACCCAAAGCATCTAACTGCCCGGCAAACTGACTGGTTTTTCCCGCTATAAATATTCTCATATTATTGGGTTTGATAAAAGAATCAGAAGCTTTCTGTACCTGATCAACCGTCAGAGCATCCACCGATTTCAGATAATTGGAATAGAAATCTTTTGGTAAATCCTGGGTAATTAAATTCAATGCAAACCGCGCAACTGTTTCAGGTCTTTCCAGAGACAGAATGAAACTGCCTTTGAGTTTTTCTTTTGCGTTATGCAGTTCTTCTGGTTGAATGGTTTTTATTCCCTTAATTTCGGTCATGAACTCTTTGATCGCTTTGTCGGTAACTTCACCACGAACATTGGCAGTTCCGCCAAAACTGGAATCATATTTCGAAACGTCCAGAGAGGTATAAGCGCCGTAAGTAAATCCGTTTTTCTCGCGAAGGTTCATGTTCACACGGGTTTCCAGACTTCCGCCTCCTAAAATATAATTCGCCGTGGTTGCTGCAAAATATTGAGGATCTTTCATTTTTAAATTATGAAGGTCACCTAACATTATCACAGACTGCGCCGCCGTAGGAACATCTACCACATCGATTTCGGTTTTCGCAACATTAGAGAATTTCGGTAATGAAGGATATTTATAATCTGATTTTTTCCAGCCTTCAAAAGCATTCTCAATCATTTTCTTCACCTCGCTGTACTTCACATCACCGATGACCACTAGATAACCGGTATTGGGTGCGTACGATTTTTTGTACATATCCTGAACGTCAGCCAAAGTAATAGCATTTAAAGTCTGTTCCGTTTCGTATTCCCCTAAAGCGGTATTTTTGCCATAGGTTAAAACATCGAAAACTCGCTTGCCAATCACCTGTGCACTTAACTCACTCGATTTCAATCCTGCAATTCCTCTTTCTTTAGATTTACTCAATTCCTCATTCGAGAATTTGGCATCGGTAATTCCAGCAGCGAAGAGATTTAAAATTTCCGGGTAGTATTTTGAAAGCGTGTTGGCACTGGCGCCATTTGCCCGGTAATTAATGGAAGCTCCCAGGAAATCTACTTTTTTATTAAACTCGTCTTTCGATATTTTCGAAGTTCCGCTGCCCAAAAGATCCGCCATAATATCACTTACTCCAGCTTTGTTTCCTTCCACCATTGGCGGATGGTCAAAAGTCAGGGTGGTGTTTACCCGCGGAAGTTTATGATCTTCTACAACCATTACGGTTAAACCGTTTTTCAGTTTAAAGGTTTGGGGCGTGGCGATATTTACAGTCGGCGTAGGTCCCGGTTTCGGCATTTGGTTAAGGTCGATAACCTGTGCACTGATCAAGCCAGAAACAAAAAATACGGCGGCAATACTATATAATGATTTTTTCATTTTCGGTTATTTTTTTTCCGGTAAATAATTAATAATAACTCTTTGGTTGCTGTTCAGGTATTTCTTGGCAACCTCGCGGATGTCTTCCCGCGTTATGTTTCGGTAGATTTCAATTTCCTTATTGATTAAATTGGTATCGCCCTGTAAAACATGATACGTCGCCAAAGAACTCGCAATTCCCTGAATGCTTGAATTGGCATTCACGAACTGATTTTCAAATTGGTTTTGAAGTTTCTGAAAATCTTCTTCACTGATTAAAGTCGTCTGAAGCTTTTTCACCTCAGCATCGATATCTGTCCGTAAAGCAGCTTCTGTAGTTGTTCCCAACGGAATCGCAAAGAATGCAAATACGCTGTAATCCTCTTCTCCTAAATTAATGGCCTGAACCTGAAGTGCTTTTTTATCCTGATCAACCAGTTTTTTATACAGAACAGAAGATTTCCCATTACTCAAATAAGAAGAAACCATGTCTAAAACTTTAGAATCGCGTGTTTTATCACTTGGCGTTCTGTACGTATAAAGATAAGCCGGCAACTGAATATTAGGATCAGTATAAGTCATCACCGTTTCTTTGGTAATCGGATCTTCTTTAGGTAAATTTCTTACAATTGGTGCTCCTTTCGGAATGCCTGCAAAATAAGTATCGATCAGCTTTCTGGTTTCCGCCGGCTGAAAATCTCCTGCGACCACCAAAGTTGCGTTATTCGGAACGTAATATTTTTTAAAGAAAGTCAAAAACTCTTCCAGTTTCGCGGAATCCAGATCTTCCATTTCGCCGATGGTCGTGTTTTTGTACGGGTGTTTTTTAAACAAACCAATTTTAATGGCCTTCATAATATTCCCGTAAGGCTGATTATCAACGCGCATTCTTTTCTCTTCTTTCACCACTTCGTTTTGAGTATCCACGCCAATCTGGTTAATTACCGGATGTCTCAGACGCTCAGATTCCATCCACAAACCGAGCTGTAAATTATTAGAGGGGAACGTTTCGTAGTAATACGTCCGGTCATCGGTGGTATTCGCATTATTGGATCCACCATTGGCCCCTACAATTTTCATCCATTCACCCCGTTTGATGTTGGGCGTTCCTTCAAAAAGCAAATGCTCGAAAAAGTGAGCAAAACCGGTTCTGTTCTCGATTTCGTCTTTTGCACCTACGTGATACATCACCGCAGTGGTAACAACAGGCGCCTTATTGTCCTGATGCAGAATCACATGCATGCCGTTTGGCAAATCATATTCCTCAAATTTAATTTCCTGAGCCTGTGACACCACTCCCAAAAGAAGAAGGCCAAAAGCTGAAAAAGATTTTTTTATCATAATTTTTTATTATTTCTTTGGTGAATAAGTAGTTTATTTTCAGGGAAAGTTACAGTATCGGCAAAACTTTTAGGCTGACAGCGGGAATTTATAAAAAGATGAACGTTTCATGCGAATGTAGAAGGAGAATTTCCTTAATGATTCTTAATTCCTTAATGTTTAAAATAAATCTTTTAAATGAAAATATGACGGATTTTCCAGTTTGAGATTATGATAAACTTTAAGTTGAAGCCATAGGGTTTTTTATTAAAAATACTTTGAGGAAGTGAATGGTTAATTTTTACCATTAAGGAATTAAGGGAGATTAAGATATTTACTATGACCGACGGAAGCAGCATTTTCTTAATGATTCTTAATTCCTTAATGTTTAAAATAAATCTTTTAAATGAAAATCACACGGATTTCACAGATTGAGATTATGATGAACTTTAAGTTGAAGCCATAGGGTTTTTTATTAAAAATGCCTTGATGAAGTGAATGGTAAATTTTTACCATTAAGGAATTAAGGGAGATTAAGATATTTACTATGACTGACAGAAGCAGCATTTTCTTAATGATTCTTAATTTCTTAATGTTTAAAATAAAACCAAACTTCGTTGTTGAAAAAAAATCACAAACAACTGATAAACAATATGCCCCAAGCCGGACTTGATGATGATTCCCACCATCGCAAACAAAAAGAAGACCCCTGTTTCTCAGTATCAAATTAGGAATTCCGCAAAAAAATCCGTATTTTGGCAATATTGCTTAAGTATAGAATTCACATTGGAAATTCCGTTCACTGATGATTCATCAAATTATTTCCATGTTTAGAGACCAGATCTCTTCCTTCTGCATCCCGCAGAAAATTTTTAAAAGCTATTATTAATTTTAGAGAATTTACTTTTTGAAAAAGCAGATTTTCTTACTAAAATATTTTATATGATCAACAAAAATGTCATGAAAAACAAGCGTGTCGGCATTATCGGTGCGGGTCCAAGCGGTTTAGCCCAAATTCGTGCTTTCGAAGCGCTGAAAAACCAGGGTTACGCGATGCCCGAAATTATCTGTTTCGAAAAACAGGAGAATTGGGGCGGCATGTGGAATTATTCCTGGAGAACGGGCGTCGGCAAATATGGCGAGCCTATTCACGGAAGTATGTACAAATATCTTTGGTCCAATGGTCCGAAAGAATGCCTGGAATTTTCCGATTATTCATTTGACGAACATTTCAAGAAACCCATTTCCTCTTATCCTCCGCGGCCTGTATTATTCGATTATATTCAGGGACGGATTAAAAAAAGCAACGCGCGCGAGTATATCCGTTTCGACACCACCGTAAGATGGGTGAGTTTCGATGAGGAAACCCAAAAATTCAGTGTTGTTCTCGATGATTTAAAAATCGACAAAACCTATACCGAGGAGCTGGATTTTTTAGTCGTAGCATCCGGCCATTTTTCTACCCCCAATATGCCTTACTTCAAAGGAATTGAAAACTTCCCCGGAACAGTGATGCATGCTCATGATTTCAGAGGTGCAGATCAGTTTATCGACCGGAATGTTTTGATCATTGGCAGCAGTTATTCCGCAGAAGACATTGGCGTTCAATGTTATAAACACGGTTCAAAATCGGTAACGCTGAGTTACAGAAGCAACCCGATCGGCATCGACTGGCCGCAAGGGATCAAAGAACTTCCGTTGGTTACTCATTTCGAAGACGATACCGCTTTCTTTAAAGACGGCACGACCGAAAAATATGACGCTGTCATTATGTGTACCGGTTA
The DNA here is from genome assembly GCF_030012525.1 of Chryseobacterium gotjawalense. NCBI lineage: Bacteria > Pseudomonadati > Bacteroidota > Flavobacteriia > Flavobacteriales > Weeksellaceae > Chryseobacterium > Chryseobacterium gotjawalense. Next base: position 3,133,679 of record NZ_CP124855.1, on the reverse strand, counting down.
CAGACACAAGTTTCCGTTTTTACCCGATGAACTTCGGTTGAAAACCAAAAACAACCTGTTCCCGGATCACTTATACAAGGGAATATTTTTCAATCAGCTGCCGCAGTTAATTTATTTGGGAATGCAGGATCAATATTACACCTTCAACATGTTCGATGCGCAGGCCTGGGTTGCGCGGGATTTTATGATGGGTCGCCTGGCGTTGCCTTCGGAAGCCGCAAGAAGATTCGATATGGACCGATGGTTAAAGAAAAATAATGAATTGGAAAGCAGTATCGATAATGTCGATTTCCAGTCGGATTATATTAAGGATTTACTTGCTCTTTCGGATTATCCGCATTTCAGTGTAGATAAAGTGGCAGAAATGTTCAAGGAATGGCTTCTGGACAAAGAAGAGGACATTCTTACTTACCGCGACAAAACCTACCAAAGTGTGGTCACAGGAACCATGGCCGCTCAACACCACACCGACTGGATGGATGAATTAGACGACAGCAAGGAGCGCTATCTTTATGCAGCTGAGGAAGAAGAATTAATTCCCGAACGCATTTAAAAAAACGCACATCAAATTGTACTCTTCAGTATTTCTGAGGGGTATTTTTTTGTTTAAAAAAATGGATATCCGTTTTCATTAGCACTATAGTTTTTAACGCAAGGACGCAAATATTTCTTTCGACTAACACCCTTTTTTTAATGCTTTTTTAAGCGCAAAGGAGTTCAACTTCGTCGAATGTCAGATTTTATCCGGCAAAGTCTTTATGAAGTTTTCTGAGGGGTATTTTTGTTTAAAGTTTTACGATCATTAAATTTTTTAGTCTTACATACATTTCAATATCAGCAACGGTCTAAAGAATATTTTTTATCAATATATTTGTTAAAATTAAGAACTATGCAACTGGTAAAAGTCGGCCTTTGTGCCTTTGGAATGAGCGGAAAAGTTTTTCATGCCCCTTTTTTAAAGGAACATCCGGGATTTTTTATGAATGCGGTCGTAGAAAGATCGAAACAAGAATCAAAGTCCAGATATCCTGAAACCGTTATTTACAGATCCGTCGAAGAAATGCTTCAGCACGCAGATATCGAATTGGTCGTTGTCAACACGCCGGTTCAGACTCATTTTGACTATGCGAAAATGGCTTTGGAAGCCGGGAAACATGTCATTGTAGAAAAACCTTTTACGGTGGATGTTTCCGAAGCCGAAGAACTGGTGAAGCTGGCGGCAGAAAAAAACCTTTTTCTCAGTGTTTATCAAAACCGCAGATTTGACCGCGATTATCTTCAGGTTCAAAAAGTTTTAAATGAAGGAAAATTAGGAAATATCAAAGAAGTTGAAATCCGGTTCGACCGGTTCCGAACTGAACCCAGCGCAAAAGAGCATAAAGAAAATCCGCAGTTAAAAGGTTCCGGTGCGCTGCATGACTTGGGATCTCATCTCATCGATCAGGCGACACAACTTTTTGGCTTTCCCGAAAAACTGTTTGCCGATGTATTTTCGATGAAAGGTTCAGCTTTTGCAAATGATTATTTTGAAATCCTGCTCTACTTTAAAAATAATTTACGCGTCCGGTTGAAATCTTCAGTTTTCAGTAAAGAAGCACATTACGCCTATATTCTTCACAGCGATAAAGGAAGTTTTTTACAGGAAAGAACCGATGATCAGGAAAACGAATTGGTTTCCGGAGCCATTCCCACTTTCAGTGAAGACTGGATGAAACCATTAAATAACCCCGACGGAATTCTCAATTATTTAAAAGAAAACTCCGGTTCAGAAAGAATTCTCACTTCCAGTGAACCGGGGAATTACATGAATTATTATCAGGAAATTTACGGACATATTGTTTTTGGATACCCGTTACCTTCGCCGGGATCGGAAATTATTCAGAACATGAAAATCATTGAAGCTGCTTTGGAAAGTTCGAAAGAAGGTAAGATTGTTAATTTTGCCGACTAGGGATCACGCAATAAAGTTTCCGCTTCCCGATACTTTTTATTCCGGATAAAAATGGTATTGCCAATCAATTTCTCTTTATAGAAGATCTTGAAGCTATTTTTCATTATAAATGAAGGTTATGGGTATATTTGAGACTTAGTGGTAAACTTAAAATACAAACCAAAATAATATGTTAAAAAGAGGAGAACACATCGAAGGAATCCCGGCGGAACTTCAGTCATTGATTGAAAGTGACCAAAAAGCAAAAGACTTTTTTGAAACATTATCCGACTCCTACCAACAGGGCTATTGCGACTGGGTGGGTTCCGCAAAACAGGAAGCAACGAGGCACACGAGAGCCGGAAAAGCGGTTTTAATGCTTAGAAATAATCAAAAAACTTTAAAAACAGTTTAGTAATGAAAATAAAGTTACTTTTCACAACCCTTTTTTTCACACTGACGATTTTCTGCTTCGGGCAGCAAAGCAAAACCTGGGACCAATGGAACTGGTTAATCGGTGAATGGAAAGGCGAAGGCAGCGGACAACCGGGGCAAGGTGGCGGCACTTTCTCCTTTGCCTACAATCTTGATCATAATATCATTGAAAGAAAGAGCCATTCCGAATATCCGGCCACCGCAGATAAACCGCTGATCATACACGATGACCTGATGTTCATCTACCGCGACATTGGCGGAAATCCATCCAAAGCAGTCTACTTTGACAACGAGGGACACACCATTCATTATTCCATCTCGTACGCCGGTAAATCGATCGTCATGACCAGTGACAAAATTCCAAATGTTCCTGTTTTCCGGCTGACTTATACTTTGCTTGATCCTGAAAACATCAATACCAAATTTGAAATCTCGCAGGACGGAGTACAGTTCATGACCTATATCGAAGGTAAAAGTAAGAAGATAAAATAGGCAATCTGATAGTTTTAACACACTAACTTAATGACTTTGCGCCCAGACCAGGGGGAACTGATGCATGAGCGCTTCGCGGAACAGTTTGTCCTGTGCACTTGTAATGCCGAATGCCCTCAGCTGCTTTTGTTTTTGGGGTTTGTTTAAGCGGGGAATATTTGGGACGTAAATGTGGGATTCGCTGCTGACGAATACCAGATTCCCTAAAGGTCCGATCAGAATACCGTTTTTTTTGAAATACTTGCCAATCCTGGTTATTAGTTTAGGATATAGATAGGGATCCTTAACCTTACAGAGTACCTAAATCTTCAAATAATATACTGTAGGTTAATGGCTTAACTATAAAATCACTGGTGTGGCTGTGGAGTTGCTATGGACTCGCTATGGAGTATCGCACTTGGAGAGTGGAACGTGACTTGTCGGGAGAACGACAAAAATCAATAAATCATTATATCACTTACAAATATAAATAATAATCTTGAAAGAAGGATACAACTTCAGATTTTGCAGTTGAAGTTTAGGCTATCAATCTTCGGTATTTTCCTAAGTTTTTCGGTCTATTTCCCCACGCTGGTGCGAGCGTCTCGCTCGTACCCATAATAATTACAAATTTACATCAATTTCTAAAATCTCCTGATAATCATCACAGTAGTTTCTTGCGCTGCTGTATTTCCATTCCCAAGGCTCTATAACAAAACCACTTTCCTCACTCCGGGGAGGCTTTTATTAAACATCCTTTAATCAAAGACAGAAAGTAGCTTTCATCAGCTACATGAAGTCTATATCACCATGATTACTATTTTCTATTTTTCAGATGGTCTATTGGAACGATATTTCTATATCTTGTGTGCACTTAATGTGAAAAGAAAATGACAGATAAAGAATTAAATTTCGGCAGAGGATTTATCTTCACCAAACATACTCCGAAAGAAATCTCCCATTTTGACCGGGTTTTTGATGTTTTTAAAGATTTGCTGACCCACACCTCGGGCGATATCGAAGAAGCTTTTGAATGGCTCGACATGCTCGATAAAGAATACGATATTTTTACCGATGAATATACGCTCGCAGATTTTGAAGAAGATCTGAAAAAGCGCGGTTATATCAAGGAAGAAAAAGAGGACAAAGATGGCAACACCGGAACCGGCAAAGGCAAAAACATACTGACTGCCAAACTGGAAGCAGCTTTAAGGCAATTCGCTTTGGATCAGATTTTTGGAAAGCTCAAAAAAAGCGGTATCGGAAATCACAGCACCAAAAAAGCGGGCGTAGGTGATGAACGCGAAGGTGAACACCGTTCCTTTCAATATGGCGATGATTTATCAGCCCTCAATATGACCGAAAGTTTAAAAAATTCCCAGATCAATAATGGAATTTCAGATTTGCGTTTAACCGAAGACGACCTTATCGTTGAAGAAACAAAACACAAAGCACAAATGAGTACCGTATTGATGATCGACATCAGCCACTCTATGATTCTGTACGGCGAAGACCGGATTACGCCTGCAAAGAAAGTCGCTATGGCGTTGGTGGAATTAATCAAAAGAAAATATCCGAAAGACTCCATTGATATTATCGTTTTCGGAAATGAAGCGTGGCCCATTAAAATCAAAGACCTTCCCTATCTGCAGGTCGGACCTTATCACACCAATACCGTGGCCGGCCTGGAATTGGCAATGGATATCCTGCGGAGAAAAAGAAATACCAACAAGCAGATTTTCATGATCACCGACGGTAAACCAAGTTGCATTAAATTACCAAACGGCGAATTCTACATGAACAGCAACGGTCTCGATCAGATGATTGTTGATCAATGTCTCAATAAAGCCGCACAAGCCAGAAAACTCAAAATCCCAATCACCACTTTTATGATCGCCCAGGATCCTTATCTGCGAAAATTCGTGGATGCTTTTACGGCTCAAAATCAGGGAAAAGCTTTCTTAACAGGTCTTTCCGGTTTAGGAGAAATGATTTTTGAAGATTATGAGCGGAACAGGATTAAGAGAATTTGATAGAGGGAGAGACAATAGACTAAGAGACAGCAGACTAAGAGACAATAGACGGATAGACAGACCGATTTTAAAATAAATTAAGAAATAAATCATCATTATAAATACATGAAAAACGATATCACTTTTAAAGAATTAAAAGATTCCGGTTATACCCACAAAACCATTAATCAGGAAATTCAGGCGAACTTAATTGCCAGAATTAAAGCGAAAGAACCGGTATTCGAAGGTCTTTGGGGTTATGAAGACACCGTAGTTCCGCAGCTGAAAAAAGCAATTTTAGCCGGACATCACATCAACCTTCTGGGACTTCGCGGACAGGCAAAAACCAAGATTGCGAGAAGCATGGTCAATTTGCTCGATGAATACATGCCGATCGTAAAAGGTTCTGAAATCAATGACAGTCCTTTTCAACCGATTTCAAAATACGCACGGGACCTGATTGAAGAACATGGCGACGAAACCATGATTTCCTGGGTGCACCGTTCCGACCGTTTCTTTGAAAAACTCGCCACTCCAGACGTGAATGTAGCAGATTTAATTGGCGACATCGATCCCATCAAAGCAGCGACTTTAAAACTTCCCTATTCCGACGAACGCGTTTTGCATTACGGCATGATTCCCCGCGCGAACCGATGTATTTTCGTTCTGAATGAACTGCCGGATTTACAGGCAAGAATTCAGGTTGCCTTATTTAATATTTTGCAGGAAGGCGATATTCAGATTCGGGGTTTTCAGTTGAGAATGCCGCTGGACATTCAGTTTGTCTTTACGGCAAATCCGGAAGATTATACGAACAGAGGAAGTATTGTAACGCCTTTAAAAGACAGAATCGGGTCCCAGATTTTCACGCATTATCCGAAAACCATTGCGCTTGCAAGACAGATCACCGAACAGGAAGCTTTAATTTCTAAAGAAGATAAAGCACAAATTCAAGTTCCAAGTTTAGCCAAAGACCTTTTGGAAGAAGTGGCTTTTGCAGCGCGTAACAGCGAATATGTAGATGCGAAAAGTGGCGTGAGTGCGAGATTGACGATCAGTGCCATGGAAAACTTAATGGCCGCCGCAAAACTGCGTTTAATAGAATCATATGCTGAAAAAACGACGGTGCGTTTGCTGGATTTCCTGTCAATCATTCCGTCGGTCACCGGAAAAATTGAACTGGTTTATGAAGGCGAACAGGAAGGAGCCGATCATGTCGCGAAAATTCTCATTGACAAAGCCGTGATGACGCAGTTTGAAATGATTTTCCCCCGAATCCCGAAACTGGAAAAAGAAGGCATCAAAGCGCCATATACCGATGTCATTAAATGGTTTAATAAAAATTCTTTAGAATTAAATTTCGACGATACCGATCAGGAATTCTATACGAAACTAAACAGCATAAAACCCCTTTCAGAAATAATCGGCGAATATGCAGACCAGTTAAATCCGGAAGATCAAAACTTCTGCAAAGAACTTATTTTATGGGCTTTGACCATTAATAATAAGTTGGACAAATCAGAAAACGAAAAAGCGTTTACCTTCGATTCTGCCGGAATTGGCAAATATTATAGCAGCTAATTAAAAAGAGATTTCATCCCGCAATCAACACCAACCTCATTTAAAAAAGATTTAAATGAGGTTTTTCTTTTTAAATATTTTAATCCTCTTTCTTGTAAGGAAACGTTTAGGATTTTTATTCATCGATCTGTGCTCAATCGTGTCGGAATTACAGGACAATAGCCGGAATGTGAAAAAATATTATTCACCTCAACATTTAATCGAAATATAATTATTAAAATCACAAATAAATATCGAAGAACAAACACAAAATACATTAATATAATTGATATTATTAAAATAAAAACACCAAAATACCATTATTTTTATCAAAATAATATTGTTTATTGAAAAAAGAGAGTATCTTTGATGAACTGTAGTGCTTATACTCAGTTTAATTCTTAATAAATGAAAAAATTTATACTTTTGGCAGCTTCGGCTGCATTCATGAGCTTTAGTTCACTGGCACAAGCTCAGGCTCCGGTTCTGGGGAGTGCCGCTAACTTTGCACTTTTCTCTACGAATGGCGCAGTATCTAATACTGGCCTTTCTCACCTTACTGGAGATGTGGGCACCAATAACGGGTCAAGCACCAATTTTGGAAACGTAGATGGGGTAATGCATGATTCAGACGGAACGACGATGATTGCCGCAGCCGATCTTATCATTGCTTACAACCAGTTAAACGCAGCGACTCCCAACTATTTCCCTTCTCCTCTTTTAGGAAACGGACAGATACTTACTGCCGGAACTTACTCTATCGGAGAAAGTGCAAGTTTAAGCAACACTTTAACACTTGATGGTGGCGGAAATGCCAATTCAGTTTTTATCTTTAAAATTCAGGGAGCTTTATCCTCAGCAGCAGGTGCGCAGGTTTTACTGACCAACGGAGCACTTGCCTGCAATGTATTTTGGAAAGTTGAAGGCCTTGTTGACCTTGCCACGAACACTGCAATGAAAGGAACCATCGTAGCAAATAACGCAGCCATCATTCTTCGTTCTGGCGCTTCACTTGAAGGTCGTGCACTTTCTACAACAGGCGCTGTTACCGTATCGGGAGTTACCGTAAGAAAGCCGGTTGGCTGCGGATCAAAGGTACTTACAGGCCCGGCTCAACCGCCGTTAGGCACTGTTGTCTGTTACACAGTATTCACTGGAAACGGTTCGTTAACCAATACAGGAATCACTTATATAACCGGTGATGTTGGAACCAATGTAGGACTTACCACAGGTTTTGAAGCTACAAAAGTAACCGGCACGATCCACCTTATGCCGGATCCTTCTACCGCTAAAGCTTCATTAGATCTTAATAATGCATATACTTTCCTCAACACGCTTCCTACAGATATTGAACTTCTTTATCCTGCAGCGTTCGGACAGGATCTGGAACTGACTCCGCATACTTACGAAATGAATGCAGCCACTGTACTTAACGGAAAAGTGATCCTTAATGCGCAGAATAACCCAGATGCAGTGTTTGTCATTAAAATCAACGGCGCTTTGTCTACAAGTACTTATGCTTCCGTAGAACTCATCAACAAGGCGCAGGCGAAAAACGTTTTCTGGAAAGTTGATGGCGCGGTGAACATCAATGATTACACGAAATTTAAAGGTTCAGTTATTGGAAACAATGGTGCTGTTATCATTAATAAAGGTGTTGAGATTGAAGGCCGTGTATTAAGTACGAGTGGTGGAATTTCTACTTTTGGAATCAATGCACAGATGACTTCCGGTTGTGAACTTTTAGGAACAATTTCTAATACCGTTGCAGCCAAAGAAGCTCAGCTTTTCCCCAATCCTTTCTCCAATGTTTTAAACATAAAAATGGAGGACTTAGACGGAGGATCCACACTGACCATTTTCAATACAGCGGGCGCTAAAGTAATGCAAACTGTTCTGTCACAAAAAACAAGTTCATTACCAATGAATCTTCCTGTAGGCGTTTATTTTTACCAGTTAACCGGTAAAAACGGAGCCAAACAGAGTGGGAAATTAATTTCCAAACCGTAAAAATCTTTTTCAAAATTTTAATAAACCCCGCCATCCTGGTGGGGTTTATTTTTTGGGTGCCTGTTTCCGTCTGGAGTTTTTTCAGAGTTTGTCGGAGTATTCCCACTTTTTTTATGGGTGGCTTCGGCAGCGCTCAGCCACCAATAAAAAAAAGAGTTCCGTTCAGCGCGGGTCGTGTTTATATAAGCCCAACCGCATAAAACCACTTTCAGAAATTATTAAGAAGTATGCAAACCAGTGAAGTCCGGAAGGTCAAAAACTTTTGCAAAGAGTTTTTTTATAAGCTTTAATCATAAATAATAAATGGCATAAGTCAGAAAACGAAAAGGCATTTACCTTTGATTTTTCCGGAATGGGTAAATAGTACAGCGGCAAGATTATAAAATAATAATCTGCGTTTTTCCACTTTCAACTGGAGAAAAATTTCCCCAACTTTCTTCCAGTAAAATTACTGATACACTGTGTGGTCTGTCGTATATTTGCTGGAAGAATTTCATGTCCATTGAATATAAAAAATCTACAAACTTTAAATATTTTTAGGTTTTGGATATTGAAAAACGCATTTCTTTCGATAAATAATTAATCATAAACCAATACATGAGTAAACCAATAATAGCTGTAGCCGGCGGAACTGGTAATCTTGGCGGTAGAATCGTAAAAGCTTTGATTGAAAGAGGAGCCGAAGTTCGGGTTTTGGTCCGGACCACAAGTGACGCAGAAAAAATAGGTCAACTTGAAAAGCTAGGTGCCAAAGTGTTGCCAATAAATATGACGAGTGAACAGGAAATAGCGACTGCCTGCAGCGGTGCATCTTGTGTAGTTTCGGCATTGGCAGGGTTGAAAGAAGTGGTGATCGATACCCAAAAAACACTCTTAAACGGTGTAGTTTTAGCCGGCGTCCCTCGATTTATCCCTTCCGATTATTCTTTAGATTTTACAAAATTCAACGATGGTGAAAACCGGAATCTCGATCTAAGAAGAGCATTTCACACCTATTTGGATGCGGCTCCCATCGAGGCCACCACTATTTTTAATGGCGCTTTTATGGACATGCTTACGGCCGAATTTCCGATGATTATTTTCAAAAGAAAACTCATTATTTACTGGGGCAACGTTGACCACAAATTAGCGTTCACCACTTTAGACAATACGGCTGAGTTTACGGCAAATGTTGCGCTCGACACTTCTACTCCACGCTACCTGAGCATTGCGGGAGATCAAATCAGTCCCCGGGAAACTGGAAGGATTATGGAAGAATTGACCGGTCAGAAATTCCGTCTCTTTCGGTTAGGTGGACTTGGATTATTGAGTCTGCTTATAAAGATCGCCAAAAAATTAGCACCGGGAAAAACAGAAATTTATCCCGCCTATCAGGGAATGCAGTACATGCGAAATATGATCGACAAACGAGGCCTACTAAAAAGCACTGATAACAATCGCTATCCGGAAGTAAAATGGACGACGGTTGAAGACTTTCTTGTTAAAAATATCGATTCCAAATAAGAAAGAAATCAATCCAGTATTATTTCATGGTGTTTAAAATTAAACCGATGTGCGTGTAATAATTCAATGCGCCAAAAAGCAGCATAAACCAACCCGTAATCATCAATCCAATATAACATAACTGATCCAAAAATGAAACTTTATATTCTGATTTTGAAGCCTGATTAAAAAAACGAGAGGTTAACGCACCGCAAATACCGATTCCCAAAAACACCAACGATAATCCCCAGGCTTCTAACCACGGTAAATCAGCAAAATTCCCCGAAATAGGTTCTTCTTTTGGAGCCGCAAAAAACTGAAATTGTACGCCAGCAAAAAATATTGAAGTAAGCATTAAAGCCAATGCATAAAACAAAATATTTAAAGGCTTAAAGTGAACGCTGATTAACTTTAAAGGTTCTTTTGCTGTTAAAATTTCCGCAGAATTTTTCCAAAAATAAAACGCAAGGGCAAGATCCAAAGTTCCAAAAGCTAAAGTAGTTTCTCCAAAAATAATATTGTCAAACGGAAAATATTTCGCCATTGGCCAGGTTAAAGTCATGTGCAGACCGGTCAGAAAAAGAATAATTCCTAAAACTCCAAAATTGATCGCCCACCCTTTCGGATTTGGCATTTTGTGATAAACCAGTTCCCTTCCGATTTTTGCAAGACTGATCAGGGAAACGCCGACCAACAAAGCCATAATTGTGTTATAAGTTGGCAATTGCGTCCAGTCGATGATAAGATGTTGATCTGCCATAATAATTAAATTTAATTTTAAAATTACAATTTTTTGCGCAATCCTTTAATGATATTACAAATTAATCGCAGAAAAATCTTCAATACTTATATTTTGTCCCTTTATTAAATGACGTTTCAAATAAATCCCATAAATCTGGCGACTGCATTTTTAATGCAGAAAAATACTCCTTAGAATGAAAACCGCGCTGGATTCCACCATGGTAAAATTAAGAAGGTACTAAAATTAACAATATTGGCTGTATTTAAAGATGCACCAACTTTTAAAATAAAATAACTGAAGATGCTTTTTTGAGCGTCTTTTTCTTTTCGTCACTCCCGGTTTATGATTACGCCAACCTCTCCCAATCCAAAATAAAAAAAATCTCTTCACGCTGAACCAAATATTACCTTCAAACAATAGTTTGCTTTTTAATTTGTAATAAAACATTTTTTCAAAATAATTCTCTTTCCGTACCTTTGAAAATTGTGCTCAGGTACTGAAAACAAGTCCGCAAAAAGAAGACTCATTAGAAAAGCGGCACTCTTATCATCAAGATGGAAAAAGAAAAAACCAGCTGGACCGTTTGTCCCGACTGTCAAGGACTTGGCAAACAAAAGCGCCGTATCAAAAAAAGTGCGCGGCTTCGGTACCAATCAGAATTAGAAGCCTTTGCAAAAAATAATCCCGAAGGAACAGCGCCGGTTCGCCCGGAAGCTTCTCTTTATATGTGTCCAAAATGCGCAGGGTCCGGAATTATTCCCTCAGAGCACTTTCCCCTTCCAGATATTGAAAACTATCCGCACGTTGCCATTATCGGCGGCGGAATTGGCGGTGTTGCGCTCGCTGTAGCCTTTCTGCACCGCGGAATACCCTTTACCCTTTACGAACGCGACAAAAGTTTTGATGAACGATCTCAAGGTTACGGATTAACACTACAGCAGGCGAGCAAAGCCATCGAAGGTTTTGGCATTTTCAATTTGGTAAAAGGCGTCGTTTCCACCCGACATCTCGTTCATACGCCCGAAGGAAAAATCGTCGGGGAATGGGGAATGCGAAAATGGCTGGAAGATGATCCTGCAAAAAAAATCACCGCAAAAAAAACCAATATTCACATCGCCCGACAATCTCTGCGCTTAGCACTACTCGACCAACTTGGCGGAAAAAAAATGATCCAATGGAATCATCAACTCCTCAGTTTTAAAGAAAATAAAGAAGGAAAAATTAATCTCAACTTTCAAGTCGATGGGGAAATAAAAACCGAAACAGCCGATCTTGTTGTAGGAGCAGATGGAATCCGCAGCGTTGTCCGAAATCTGTTGATTGGCGAGAAAATTTCACCTTTGCGTTACCTCGACTGCATCGTGATTTTAGGGATTTGTCCTTTGTCTGCACTGGAAGATAATGAAAGTTCTTTACTGGATTCTGCAACCGTGTTTCAAACCGCCAACGGAAACGAGCGGATTTATATGATGCCATTTGATTCCGACTCCGTCATGTGGCAACTGAGTTTTCCCATGCCGGAAAATGAAGCGAAAGCACTGAGTGCAAAAGGTACAAAAGCATTAAAAGAAGAAGCGCGGCGCAGAACGCAATGGCACGCACCGATTCCACAGATTGTCGCAGCAACTTCAGAAACGCAGATTTCCGGTTATCCTGTTTATGACCGGGCTTTACTCACGACAGAATTACTGCAGAAAGCCGGAAACGCAACATTAATAGGCGATGCGGCACACCCGATGAGTCCTTTCAAAGGACAGGGTGCGAATCAGGCGCTGCTGGATGCACTTTCACTTGCGCGGGAAATTTCAAAAGCATGTAAACCCTTATCCGAATGGCGAACAATAGGAATCAGAGAAAGTGTTTTAAAAAATTTCGAAACAGAAATGCTGGAACGCAGTGCCACCAAAGTGGAAGATTCCGCCGCCGCTGCGCAGTTTCTTCATTCTGAAATTGCTTTGTATGAAGGCGATGAACCAAGGGGAAGGGTTTTGAAGAGAGGGCGCGAATAATAATAATAATAATAATAATAATAATAATATCACCAATGGTCGGTATTACAACTCCTCCGATGACGACCTTGTTGAGTAAAGGCTTACCTTCGATAACTTCAGACCGTACACTAAAAGTACAACCTCTCCATGCACAGAAGCTTCTTTATACATCTGCATTTTTTAAACAAAAAAAGCACAATCTCTAAAGAAATGGTGCTTTTAAAATTTTAAAAACGAAAGGAAATTACTCCGCCATCGCTTCCCCATTTTTTCTGTAAATATACTTTCCGTAAATATGTCTTCTGGCAAAACGGCTCGGAGAATCCGAATTCACCATTTTGATGTAGGTATTTCTTGGAACGCCAATATATTCAAACATTTTACCGTTAAAATGCTGAACTTTCAAAATTGATTTTTCGTAATGAAAATCCTGAATAATCGAACTGGAGATGGTTTCCGTATATTCTTCCTTGTATTTTTCCTGAGTTTCCGGGTTGATGCTCACCAAAAAATGGTAGGCTTCAATGACGGATTTGCTTTTTTCTTCGGCCTCCAGTTTTCCGGCTTCGTCATTCACGAATTTATCAGGATGCGCATCTTTCATCGTATTTCTGTAAACCGTTTTCAAGTCTTTTAAAGTCGCGGTTTTTTCAACCCCAAGAAGCTTTCTGTGCTCGCCAATTCTTTTCATAAGTAAATCAATATTTCGGGGTGCAAAATTAAGCTATTTTAATTTAAAAATAACGGCTTAATTAAATGAATATCAAATAATTTGCAAAGCCTTTTCATCATTGAAATTTTGCCTGGAAAGCCTGCAAAATTTTCACGCAGAGCATATTCAAAAATAATGACCCTGAAAAACAGTATTCACTGAAACCAATCATTCAAAACCCGGAATTCTGCACGGGAAGAACCGATTGATTCGTTCCCTGAAATGACAAACCTGAAACTTGGAACTCCTGCCTCAAATCGCTACCTTTGCCTCCTAAAATTTGCAAGAAAATGAACGCTTTTATTGAAGAACTGAAATGGCGCGGCTTATTTGCCGACATGATGCCGGGAACCGAAGAACAACTGAATAAGGAAATGACGACCGCCTATATCGGCTTTGATCCCACCGCAGATTCGTTGCATATCGGAAGTTTAATTCCAATCAAAGTTCTTGCACATTATCAGCAACACGGTCATAAACCCATCGCTTTGGTGGGCGGCGCAACAGGAATGATCGGTGATCCTTCAGGAAAATCCAATGAAAGAAATGCTTTGGATGAGGAAACGCTGAACCATTATGTAGAATGTTTGAAGGGTCAGTTATCCCGGTTTTTAAACTTCGACGGTACAGAAGCGAACAGCGCAGAACTGGTCAACAATTACGACTGGATGAAAGAAATTTCTTTCCTCGATTTCATTCGCGATATCGGTAAAAACATTACCGTGAATTACATGATGGCGAAAGAATCGGTGAAGAAAAGAATCACCGGCGAAGGCGGCGCGGAAGGAATGAGTTTCACGGAATTCTCTTACCAGCTGTTACAGGGTTACGATTTTCTACATTTATACAAAACGAAAAATATAAAACTGCAGATGGGCGGTTCTGATCAGTGGGGAAATATCACCACGGGGACAGAACTGATCCGCCGTAAAGTTCAGGGAGAAGCTTTCGCTTTAACCGTTCCCCTCATCACCAAAGCCGACGGTTCCAAATTCGGGAAATCGGAAGCCGGCGAAAATTACTGGCTCGATGCGAAAAGAACCTCTCCTTATAAATTCTACCAGTTCTGGGTAAACGCGACCGATGCAGATGCCGAAAGATTCATAAAATTCTATACTTTCTTAAGCAAAGAGGAAATTGAAAACCTCATCGCCGAACATCAAACCGCGCCACACGAGAGAAAACTGCAGAAAAAATTAGCAGAAGAAGTAACCGTTTGGGTTCACAACCGTGAAGAATTTGAAAAAGCGGTGAAAGCTTCAGAGATTTTATTCGGACGATCGACTGCAGAAGATTTGGTGAATCTGGATGAAGCGACTTTCCTGGAAGTTTTTGAAGGCGTTCCTCAAAAAGAGATTGCGAAATCTGAAGTTTTAGGAAGCAATGTGATTGATTTAATTTCAGAAAAATCTGGTTTTCTAAAATCAAAAGGAGAAGCCAAAAGAGAACTGACGAGCAACGCGATTTCAATTAATAAAGAAAAAGTAAGCGAAACCTTTGAGGTTAGCGAAAAAGATCTGATCGACGGGAAATTTTTGTTGGTACAGAAAGGCAAGAAAAATTATTTCATTGTAAAAGCGGTTTAAATTTAATTTCAACGGAGCTTAATTAAAATTCCGAAGCGCTTATTATTATGTAAACCCACGTTAAAATTTCATAAACCCTATCTTGCAGTAGGGATTAACGCTATCTTTGCAGCAAATTATTATTTTAATGACTATTATTATTTTTATCATCGTCCTGTGGTATTCAGGTCTGTTTTTTCAAACTTTTTTTCTGCACCGTTACGCAGCGCATCAATCTTTTAAAATGTCAAAATTTGGCGAGAAACTTTGCTTTATTTTAACGTGGGTTACACAGGGATCCAATTATCTTTCAGCTTACGGATACGGCGTTATGCACAGAATGCACCACGCTTTTGCAGATACCGAAAAAGATCCGCATTCCCCAAAATACGATGACAATCTGTTCTCCATGATGTGGCGTACAAAGAAAATTTATGCCGACATCAACAGTCAGAAAGCGATTATCGAAGAAAAATTCACCAAGAACGTCCCGCAGTGGGAAGGTTTCGACAAGTTCGCAAGTTCCTGGTTTTCAAGAATCGGTTGGGCAATTGCTTACACCGCGTTCTTTTACTTCTTTGCAACCGCTTGGTGGCAATGGATTTTACTTCCTGTGGCTTATATGATGGCGCCGATTCACGGCGTAATTATCAATTGGTTTGCGCACATTTACGGTTATACAAACTTTAAAGTTTCTGATACGTCTAAAAACCTTTTCCGTTTCGACTGGTTAATGATGGGTGAAGGCTATCATAACAATCACCATAAACATGGCGGCAGAGCCAATTTCGGTGGCGTGAGATGGCATGAAATCGATGTAACGTATTACATTATGATTCTTCTGCACAAAATGAAACTGATCAAACTGAATCCGATAGCGGTCGTAAAAAGAGACCATTAAAAATATAAACCGTCCCGTCAAATAATGACGGGACGGTTTTTTTTCATGTTTATTTGTTTAACAAAGGACTGAAAACATTTTCTCAGAACTTTATATTATCGTCCGAATAAAAACAACAAAAACATTGTGCTTTTGCCATGACTTTTCATTTATAGTACAACTCCATTTTATTAAATTCCATTTATATTTCGCGATATTTTTCTGGATTTTGCGAAGTATGAAAAACAGCTTTAATAATAATTATTTTCTGATTTTCATCAATAGTATAGAATATAATATAAGGAAATTTCTTCATCGGTACTCCTCTAAAATCTTCAAAAAAAAACTGAAAATATTTAGTCTTAAGAATATCCATATAGGTCTTTTTGTAATCTTGTAAAAAGAGTTTTGCCACCTTTGTAGAAACTACTTTTTTATAGTATGTAACTGCATCATCAAGCTGTCTTTCGGCATCAGGAGTTAATACAATTTTATAAACCATGTTTTGATTTTAGGTTCTCAAAAACTTTATCAGCATCTAAACATTCTTCCAACGGAACATCGTTCTGTTTTTTTAAATGTTTTTTTTGCTCTTCAGAAAGCTCAAAACTTTGTTTTTTTTCCAGTAACGCATCAGCATAACCCCAAATTTTTTCTAAAACAGAAGCGGGAGCATTTTGTAATTTTTTGGTAAGGTCTTCTAAAGTTATTGTGTTCATAATGTAAAAGCAATAGATTAAACAATTATATTCTAAACAAATATACGAACATTTTATTTTTTCAATTCCGAATTGTTCAGCGCAATTTCCGGTTCCAACTGCTGCACAAAACCAATCAGAAAAGGCAGTTCCTCTATATCTTTATCAATGAGGAACCCGTTATAAGTAAGGACATCAAGATCGATTTCACGCGGCGCATTTTTATTTTCAGTTCGCACTCTTCCTAACATTGCTTCGATCTGTTTTAAATGCATTTTCAGTCCCGGGAGACTTTTCCTGGTGTTGATCAAAACAGCGCCATTCAGAAATTCCGGTTGTTCCTCAAATTTCAACGCTTTTGTTTTAATAAACGATGTCCGCTGCATCATAAATCCAACTTCCTGAAGATGACTTAAAGCTTTACTGAAATTCTGTTCGGAATCAATATTGGATCCCAAAGCGATAACCGCTGTGTTGTACCGGTCTTTTCCGTCGATTTTAACCAGGACATTATCGGCAAAACGCAGCGCATGAGGTTTTTCCACTTTCACCTGAATCTCCTGAATTTCAGCGCCAGAAGATTGAATAAAAGCATATATTTTCTCCGCCAAGGTTTCAATGAGGTGAAAACTTTTATGATCCACAAAATCGATAATCTCTTTGGTGATCTTTTTATAATCCACCGCATTCTGCACATTATCCGTTTCGCAGGCCAATGCGGTATCATATTTAAAGGAATAAGAAATGATGACATCCTGCAGTTTTTCGGTTTCCCAATCGATGAACCCAATGAATGCCCGCAGACGCAGATTTTCTACCCGGACTGTTGATAATTTAGGATGATAGAGTGCTCCCATATTTAATTTAAATTTTTTTTTAGGATTTATTTTAAAACAAATGCCTGCAATTTGTGTTTTGTATTTCAATTGAAAACGCTGATTCTTTAATTTTAGACCAAATGCTCGCCCCCGTCAATATATAAAATCTGTCCGGTGAAGAATTTACTGTCCAGAATAAACTGAACCGCTTTTAAAATTTCGTCTAAATTACCAATTGTTTTTAAAGGAATATTTTGAGCTAAATTCAACAGGTAACTTTCATCTTTCCCTTCAGGAGGGAGAATCAGTCCAGGTGCGATTCCGTTGACTCTGATATTCGGCGCGAGCTCTACCGCAGAAATCCTGGTAAAATCTTTCAGTAATTTTTTACTCAAAATATAATCGAGGTGAACCGTACTGTTTTTGACCACTTTGGTATCGACGAAATTAATGATATTTCCCTTCCCAAAAACATTCGCAAATGCTTTGGTCAGAAGATAAGGATTTTTAAAATTAATGGTCATTTCTTTATCGAAAAGAGCACTCCCCTGATCTTTAAAATTCGAAGGTATAAAGTCCGAGGCGCAGTTCACTAAAAGTTCGATACTGATTTCCTTCTCTTTTAATGCTGTGAAAATTTGATTGAAATCATTTTCTTTTAAAAAATTAATTTGCAGCAATTCTACTGCTACTCCATTTGATAATGATAGAATTTCATCTTTTACTTTTTGTGCTTTTTCTACAGACGAATTATAATGCAGCACCAAATGATAACCTTGTTTTGCAAGATGAATGGCGACCGCTTTTCCGATCCGGTCGGCGCTGCCGGTTACGAGAGCATAATTTTTCATATTTGTTTTTTTAACTCAATAATGCTCAAGTCAGATCTTTTAACTTGAGCACAATAAATTTAATAAATAAAAATCGGTTTAAAAACCTTCTTTCACAATAAATTCTCCGGATATTCCTAATGTTTTTAAATGACCTTCCACCGCCGTCATCATTGGTGGCGGACCACAGAGATAATAATATTTCAAATTTTCGTCGGAATATTTTTTAATTAATTCCGGCGAGATATAGCCGTGTTCATAACCTTCTATAGTTTCGTTAGACAAAACGTTGATGAAATTCTTCCCAAGAACAGCATTAAAATGATCTTCTAAAATAATATCCGCTTTTTGTTTATTGGCAAAGATGAGCTTGTTTCCATTGAGTTCATTCTGCCTTTCTAAATTTTTCAGAATCGCGATAAATGGCGTTACTCCCGCACCACCTGCAATGAAAATTCCCGGGCCTTTATAATAGATATCTCCAAATGGTTTATAAATAAGAACCTCATCTCCGGGTTTGGCAGAAAGCAGCTCATTGGTTACTCCTTTACGTTCGGGATAAGTTTTGATGGTAAATTCGATCTGGTTATCTTCCGGAAGAGAGGTGAAAGTGAAACAGTTTTTCTTTTCGCTCCAGCCGGGTTTATTAAGAGAAATATCAACCGCCTGTCCGGGGATATAAGTCAGCCCTTCAGGTTTTTCAAGTACGACGTGTAGAACATCATGAGTAAGATGCTCAATCGATTTAATGGTAGTTAATAGTGACATGATTCCTTTTTTAGGATTATAAATATACGATAAAATACTTTCGCAAATGTTTCATTTTTGAAGCCTAAAACGAACATAAAGGTACTTCCATCAATAATTTTTACAAATAAATATAGGGATAACCGGCTTCTGGTAATTCGGCAATACCGTTATGCTACAGAGCTTACCAAATATTTTTAAACATAGATTTAAATAGAAAAAACCGAGCGTTGACTCGGTTTTTATTCTTACTAAAATACGCTGTGTTGATTATAAATTTTCAACAGAAATATGTAACTTTTATTTTTTAATACGAATCCTCATGAACAGAAAAAACCGCTCTTCCACTTGGATCATTGGCGTTTTTAAAAGCTTCATCCCATTCCAGCGCGGTTGGCGTAGAACAAGCTACAGAAGGAACAGAAGGAACGGTTGCGGCCGCAGTTTCGCTTGGAAAATGCTCTTCGAAAATAGTTCGGTATCTGTACTCTTCTTTGTTTTGAGGCGTATTCAAAGGAAAACGGAATTTTGCGTTGGTCATCATTTCATCTGAAACTTCTTTCAAGGCCACTTCTTTTAAAGAATCGATCCAGGAATAGCCAACACCATCAGAAAATTGTTCTTTTTGTCTCCAGGTAATGCTTTCCGGCAATAAATCTTCAAAAGCTTTTCTTAAAACCCATTTCTCAATTTTCGGTTCGTGTGCGCCCACCATTTTATCTTTCGGATTAATCCGCATTGCTACATCGATAAACTCTTTGTCCAAAAAAGGAACGCGTCCTTCAATTCCCCAACTCATCAGCGCTTTGTTGGCTCTTAAACAGTCATACAAATGAAGTTTTCCTAATTTTCTGACATTCTCTTCATGAAATTCTCTGGCATTCGGTGCTTTGTGGAAATAAAGATAACCGCCAAAAATCTCATCACTTCCCTCTCCGGAAAGCACCATTTTAATGCCCATCGATTTAATCACTCTTGCCAGCAAATACATCGGTGTAGAAGCACGAATCGTGGTAACATCATAAGTTTCCAAATGATAGATCACATCGCGAACGGCATCTAAACCTTCCTGAATGGTGAAATGAACTTCATGGTGAATGGAACCGATATGTTCAGCCGCTTTTTGAGCTGCAATTAAATCCGGACTTCCTTCCAAACCTACCGCAAAACTGTGCAAGCGTGGATACCAGGCTTCCTGAGTATCGCCACTTTCGATTCTGTTTCTCGCATATTTTGCGGTAACGGCCGAAATGATGGAGGAATCCAAACCACCAGAAAGTAAAACTCCGTACGGCACATCACTCATCAATTGGCGGTGAACGGCATCTTCAAGTGCTTTCCGCAAACCGGCAATATCGGTAGAATTGTCTTTTACGTTTTCATAATCTTCCCAATCTCTTCCGTACCATTGTTGCAGTTCGTAGCCTTCCGGGCTGAAAAGAAAATGCCCCGGCAAAAAAGTTTCAATCGTTTTGCAAACGCCTTCCAAGGCTTTCAGTTCGGAAGCCACATAATAACTTCCGTGCTGATCCCAACCCTGATAAAGCGGGCAGATTCCCATGTGGTCTCTCGCGATTAAATAAATATCGTTTTCAATATCATAAATTGCGAAAGCAAAAATTCCGTTCAGTTTGTCGACAAAAGTTTTTCCGTATTTTTGAAATAAAGGAATAATCACTTCACAATCAGATTCTGTCTGAAAATCATATTCCGGAAATTCTTTTCTTAATTCCCGGTGGTTATAAATTTCCCCATTAACGGCTAAAACAATTTTTCCATCTTTTGAAAACAAAGGCTGTTTCCCGGAAGTAGGATCTACGATCGCCAAACGCTCGTGCGAAAAAATCACTTTTTCATTCTGAAAGATACCGCTCCAGTCCGGACCGCGGTGACGGATTTTTTTCGACATTTCTAAGAGTTGCGGTCTTAAGATTTCGGTTTTTTGTTTTGCGTCAAATAGGCATACAATTCCACACATGATTCTTATATTTATTCGTTTTGTAACTTTTAATTAAAATTCTACTGCAAACATATAATAACTGTTTACAAAAAGAAACAAAAAATTTTAAGATCAGAATTATTTACTATTATTAAAATTTATATAGAAAAAAATTAAGTTTTAGTGGAAATTGTTCGGTCTGTGGTTGAAAAAAATCATTCCTCGCGAGAAACAAAATAGGTTAGGCATATCCGTTTTTTAATTGTAAGTTTAAATTACTATGCTGAATTAGCAAAGATTTAAATTTCCAAACGTCCACTTTTTGCGTTTATAAAGGTCATAACCGGAGATTCCTTTAAAAAAAATGGCAATAGCAATTCACTTCGTCGAATCGAGAAAAAATATGATACAAAAAAAAGGAGCAAAAATTTTGCTCCTTTTAATTTCTTACGCTTTTCTCTCGATCAGCGCCATATAGAATCCGTCGTAGCCTTCGCTCGGCATCACTTTTTCTTCTTTTAATAAAGTAAATCCTTCATTGTTTTTAAGGAATTTTGCGACTTGTTCATCATTTTCACTTGGCAAAATAGAACAGGTTGCGTAAATCATTTTTCCTCCTTTCTTCAAGATTTTAGAATAATCCTGTAGAATTTTCTCCTGCTCTTTTTTGATTCTGTCGATAAATTCCTGGTCGATTTTCCATTTGGAATCGGGGTTTCTTTTCAGAACTCCCAAACCGGAACAAGGGGAATCGATCAACAAACGGTCTGCTTTTTCATGCAGTCTTTTGATCACTTTATTATCGTCGATATATCTCGTTTCGATATTGTGAGCGCCGGCTCTTTTGGCCCGACGTTTCAGTTCTGCTAATTTCCATTCGTAAATATCGAGGGCGATAATCTGACCTTTATTTTTCATTAAAGCCGCCAAATGCAAGGTTTTCCCACCTGCTCCGGCGCAAACATCCACCACACGCATTCCTTCTTTTACGTCCAAAAGTTCACCAATTTTTTGGGAACTTGCATCCTGAACTTCAAATAAACCATCTTTAAAGGCCGAGGTTAAAAAAACGTTTTTCTTTAACTCTAATTGTACGGCATCCGGATAATTCGGAATCAGGAAACTTTCTACATTCTCGTCCCGCAAGTCAGAAACCAATTCTTTAGCGGTGGTTTTCAAAGTATTGGCACGAAGAATGGTAGGAGCCTGCTCGTTCAGCGCCACCATTTCTCTTTCCCAGCTGTTGCCGAGTTCTTTTTCCAAAGTTTCTGCCAACCAGTCGGGGATTGAATATTCAATCGCTTTGGTAGGAACGGTATGTTTCTTTAGTTTAATAAGAATATCAGCGTTTTTCACGCCATCAAATTCTTCAAATTTTTTATAGTGCGTTTTGGTCCAGAGACAATACGCCAAAATCATTTTGTAAATATTGTTCGGTTTCACACCTTCGCCCATGTAATATTCAAGGCGTTTTTTCCAACGGATGATATCGTAAAAAATCTGCGCAACTACTTTTCGGTCTTCGCTGCCCCATTGTTTATGTGATTTCAAAAGCCGTTCGATTACTTTATCAGCATATTTTCGGTCTTCGAAAAAGGTTTCCTGCAGTGCGTCGTGAATTCCTATGAGTAAGTTTCTGTGTATGAGTTCCATTTCGGATATTTTTTAGGTTCAATTCAATCTCGAATCTTCGGATTAAATTTTTGCAAAAATAAGGTTTTTAAACCAAAAAGCAGCAGGAATATTTTGGGCGCACATTTCCGTCTTCCACTCCCAAAACAGGACTGCGTTTCAGCGGATCAAATAAAAAATCATAGAGTCAATCTTTTTTAGCCAGCGCTTTTTCCACCGGAAACAAAGGATTTCCTTTCCGGCTGGGGCGCAGATTTTTGCGGAAAACACGATCAGTGATCCCATTACAAATGATCCGTTTTTAGAATAAAGAGTTTTTCGCTACCTTTATTTTTCTCCCGGCGGAGCGTCTGTAAGTTTCTGATCACTCAATAGGGAGAATCTATGATAGATTTTTATAAAGTTTCTAATGGGATGGCAGAACCTTTGCTGCAATCAATTTTAATTTATGTCATGCCTATGAACCAGGACACTTCTGTTAAAAAATTCCTTCCCTTAATTTTGGCAACGGCCATTTTTATGCAGATGTTGGATTCCACCATTCTGAATACTTCATTACCTTCCATCGCAAAAGACTTACACGAATCTCCTTTGAACATGCAGAATGCGATTATCAGTTATGTGTTAACGCTGGCTTTGTTCATGCCTGTAAGTGGATTTTTGGCCGACAAATTTGGAACGCGGAAAGTCTTCATCACTTCTTTGATAATTTTCAGTTTGGGTTCGTTGCTTTGCGCCCTTTCTCAAAACCTCAACCATTTGGTACTTTCGAGAGTTATTCAAGGCGTTGGTGGAAGTTTGATGACGCCAGTCGGCCGCTTAGCTTTAATTAAGACCTTTAAAAAAAATGAACTGATGAAGGCGATGAATTATGCGATTATTCCAGCGCTGATCGGCCCTATCCTTGGTCCACTTGTCGGTGGATATATGGTCGATTATTTATCCTGGCACTGGATTTTCCTCATTAATCTTCCCATTGGACTCCTTGGACTTTTGCTCAGTTTAAAATACATGCCTGATTACCGGTCCCAAACGATTACGTTTGATTTAAAGGGTTTTTTAATATTTGCCTCGGCTTCGCTGCTACTTTCCATTTCGCTGGAAATGTTTGGCTCCGCAAAGCCCACGACTTTAATTTTGCTCATTTTCACGTTGGGATTTTTAATGATTTATTATTATTACGTTCACGCCAAAAAAACAGAAAACCCTATTTTTCCTTTAAATTTATTTCAGGTAAGAACGTTTCGCGTAGGGATTTTAGGAAACTTAGCAACCCGATTGGGAATCAGTTCTATTCCACTTTTAGTGCCACTGATGATCCAAATTGCTTACGGACAATCCGCTGTAATTTCCGGTTGGATTGTCGCACCAATGGCTTTAACAGCCATGCTGGGAAAATCTTTTGTCATTAAAATTCTCGACCGGTTCGGCTACCGAAGAACCTTGATGATCAATACGTTTATCATCGGCTTCTTAATTGCCTGTTTAGGTTTGCCCGGAATTAACACTTCCCTATTTTGGTTTGTTCCCATCATCGCGATTCTCGGATTTTTCAACTCCATTCAGTTTACATCGATGAACACCATTGCAATTGCAGATTTACGGGATTCTCATACGAGCAGTGGAAATTCACTCTTAGCAGTCAATCAGCAACTTGCCGTAGGATTTGGTATTGCGATTGGCTTAATCATCTTAAAACTATTTGAAGACAGCCCAGCCATAACCTCTGGAAAAATACACGTTGCATTCCGGTACACCTTTTTTCTGGTCGGGATTCTGACCATAATTACGGGATTCGTTTTCAGAAGGCTTCATTCTACAGATGGCAACAATATGAAATCACAGGTATAATTTTAGTGTAAATTAAGAAAAACGGGGTTTAATAAATTCCATATTTTTTTAACTTATCCTATATCAATGTATTTGCTTTTTTTCTGGTGTACATTTGTATCTGTAAATAAGAAAAGAAAATGGCAACTAAAAAAGTAGAAATAATCGTTTCGCCAAGACCGGCACATTTTGTGGGTGACGGTTTTAGAGTGCATAATTTTATTCCAAGCGGACTCCGTTTGGATATGAAAAGAATGGATCCATTCATTATGTTGGATTATAATTCTAAATATAATTTTGGCCCGACTAATGTTCCAAGAGGGGTTGGCGTTCATCCTCACCGCGGTTTTGAAACGGTGACCATTGCGTATCAGGGAAAAGTGGAGCATCATGATTCCGCAGGTGGCGGTGGTATTATTGGCGAAGGCGATGTACAGTGGATGACGGCAGCTTCCGGCGTTTTGCATAAAGAATTCCACGAATCTGAATGGTCAAAAAAAGGCGGTATTTTTCAGATGGTTCAACTTTGGGTGAATCTTCCGGCGAAATACAAAATGAGTACACCACAATATCAAGCGATTGCTAATTCAGATATGTCAAAAATAGATTTGGCTGAAAACGGATTTATTGAATTGATTGCGGGTGATTATCAGGGTCAGACAGGTCCGGCAACTACTTTCAGTCCGGTTCATATGATGAACGCCAAATTGAAAAAAGGTGGAAAAGCAGAATTTAATTTCCCCGCCCATTTCAATACTGCAGCTTTGGTAATTGAGGGAAATATTATCGTCAATGGCGAAGATAAAGTTGCTACCGATCATTTTGTATTATTCAAAAATGAAGGAGAAACCTTTACCATAGAAGCCATCGAAGACAGCATTATTTTAATCGTAAGCGGTGAACCTTTAAATGAACCTATTGCGCCTCACGGCCCTTTCGTAATGAATACCCGCGAAGAAATCCTTCAGGCTTTCGATGATTATAATAATGGAAAATTTGGGTACCTGGAAGATTAGATTTCCGGTAAAACTTTGCCTTATTTTTAAAAACAGATTTACATCATCCTAAAGATTCACTCAGTTATTAATTTATAATTCTAAAAAAAATGAAAATCTCACTTATCGGCGCTACAGGCTATGTAGGAAATGCCATTCTCAAAGAACTTCTAGGAAGAAATCATCAGGTAACCGCCATCGCAAGAAATACGGATAAACTGACTATTGAACACGAAAATCTTCAAAAAAAGAATATCGATATCTTCAACCCAACCGATTTATCGCAGGCTATAAAAGGCAGTGATGCCGTCATCAGCGCTTATAATCCGGGCTGGGCCAATCCCAATATTCATGAGGAGTATCTGAAAGGAGCGACATCTATTCAGAATACGGTAGAAATTTCCGGTGTAAAAAAACTCATCGTGATTGGTGGCGCAGGAACTTTGAAAATTGATGGCAATTATATTGTTGACGGACCGGATTTTCCGAAGCAACTGTACCCCGCCTCAAGCGCCGTAAAAAAATATTTCGCAGAAAATCTAAGTAAGAATAAAACCCTCGACTGGGAATTTTTCAGTCCGGCAATCGAAATGAGCAGTGAGAGTGACGCTCAAATAAAAACAGGGAAATACCGTCTCGGAACAGAATCACCGGTTTTTGACCAAGATGGCCGCTCCAGACTTTCCGTTCAGGATTTAGCGCTAGCCATCGCTGATGAACTTGAAAACAAAAAATTCAACCATCAGATTTTCACCGCCGCTTATTAATGTCAAAATATCTTGAATTCTTAAAACCCTTTTGAAAGTAGATGAGGTAGATCATTAAATATTAATTTCATAAGCTAACCTAAAAAATCATGTCAAACATCGGAATAATTATTGAAGAAAAAGCTGCCGATATCGGGAACTTTTTAGTGGGAAGACTGCTTCCGTTTCGTGAAAAACGGGCAGTCGGTCCTTTCGTTTTCATCGATCATATGGGTCCTATTGCTTTAAAAGATTATCAAAACTTCGACGTGCCGCCCCATCCGCATATTGGGATTTCCACGCTGACTTATCTTTTGGAAGGTTCTATTCAGCACAAAGACAGTTTGGGCAGCGACATTGAAATAAAACCCGGCGCGGTGAACTGGATGACCGCCGGAAAAGGCGTTGTCCATTCTGAAAGAACGCCGGACTATTTAAGACATAGCGAAAAACATCTTCACGGATTTCAAATCTGGGTCGGTTTGCCGAAAAATTTAGAACAAAGCGAACCTGCTTTTCATCATACCGAAGCAGATGAAATCCCCGTTTGGAATGATGGCGATCTACAGTTTAAATTAATTGCCGGTGAACTTTTCGGAAGAAAATCCCCGGTTCCGGTTCACTCTCCATTATTTTTTATCGAAATCAAAAGCAAAACCGCACGGAAACTCAGCATCGGAAAGGATTTATTTGGCGAAGTAGCGATGTATATTCTGGAAGGAAATGTGAACATCGAAGGAAATACTTTCGGCGGAAAACAATTACTGGTTGCAAAAAATGCCACCTTATGTGAATTCGAAACCGGTGAAAACGCCACCCTGTATCTTTTTGGCGGTGAACCTTTCGGGGAAGAGCGGTTTATCTTCTGGAATTTTGTCAACTCTGACAAAGAAGTCATCGAGCAGGCAAAACTCAATTGGCATGAGCAAAACCACGAGGCTTTCCCACTGGTTATCGGCGATGAAAATGATTTCGTTCCCCTTCCGAAAGCAGTTCTGAACGGGAAATTATCAAAGTAAATTTACACGGTAATTTCCTTAAAGCAAATCATGGATTCAATTTATCTTAAATGAGCCCCTGCTGTTTTCTTCCGGCAGAAGAACATCTCAGTGGGAAAATAACAGATTTTCAATTTTTTTCAAATAATTAATTCTGTATTTAAAAATAAAAAACGCCTTAAACTCAAACAATCTTTTATTATTTACAGAAGAAAAAATTCAGTTTAAAAGAACAGTCAACCGGATGGCTGTTCTTTTTATTTCGCATCATTTAAATAATTTAGATATAGAATTAATAAAAATTAATACTGAAAATTAAAACAAATAACCGTTTTAGATAAAATAAATGATGACCGTGGGTATTAATCCTTAACTTTATTCCTTCAAAAAACAATTCAATCATGGAAGAAAAGAAAAAACTCACGAGACAAACGGGAGCGCCGGTTCCTGACAATCAGAATGTGCAAACCGCAGGGCCAAGAGGTCCGATGCTGATGCAGGATTTTTGGTATTTAGAAAAGATGGCCAACTTCGACAGAGAAGTAATCCCCGAAAGACGAATGCACGCGAAAGGTTCCGGTGCTTTTGGAACGTTTACCGCAACCCACGATATTTCGCAATATACCAAAGCCAATATTTTCAATGAAATCGGAAAAAAAACAGAAATGTTTGCGCGATTTTCTACGGTCGCAGGAGAACGTGGTGCCGCCGACGCAGAAAGAGACATTCGGGGTTTTGCCCTGAAATTTTATACCGATGAAGGCATCTGGGATTTGGTGGGCAACAATACGCCTGTTTTCTTTTTCCGCGATCCGATGAAATTTCCTGATCTGAATCATGCCGTAAAACGCGATCCGAAAACCAATATGCGAAGTGCCCAAAACAACTGGGATTTCTGGACTTTGCTGCCGGAAGCGCTGCATCAGATAACCATTATCATGAGTGACCGTGGAATCCCAAACGGTTTCCGTCACATGCATGGTTTTGGAAGCCACACTTACAGTTTCATCAACAAAGATAATGTTCGCCATTGGGTAAAATTCCATTTCAGAACCCAGCAGGGAATCGATAATTTAACCGATGAGGAAGCAGCAAAAATAGTAGGAATGGATCGCGAATCTTCGCAGCGCGACTTATTCGACAATATCGAGAAAGGCAATTTCCCGAAATGGAAACTGTTTATTCAGATTATGACTGAAGAGGAAGCCAAAACCTACCGTTTTCATCCGTTTGATTTAACGAAAGTCTGGTCGAAAAAAGACTTCCCTTTAATTGAAGTAGGAGAATTTGAACTGAACAAAAATGCAGAAAATTACTTTGCAGATGTAGAACAAGCCGCCTTTAATCCAACGAATATTGTTCCGGGAATTGGCTTCTCACCCGACAAAATGCTTCAGGGAAGATTATTTTCTTACGGTGATGCACAGCGTTACCGATTGGGCGTGAATCATTATCAGATTCCGGTGAATAAACCGAGATGTCCGTATCATGCTTATCACCGCGATGGTCAAATGCGCGTTGACGGGAATTATGGCGGCACGAAACATTATGAACCAAACAGCTACGGTGAATGGCAGGAACAGCCGTCCGCCAAAGAGCCGCCTCTGGAATTGTACGGCGATGCGTACGCGTATAACTTCCGTGATGACGATGAAGATTATTTTACCCAGCCCGGTAATTTATTCCGCATTATTAAAGCAGAGGGAAAAGCCGAAGTGCTGTTTAAAAATACCGCAGCACAGGTTGGCGGCGCAGAAAAGTTCGTTCAGATCCGCCACATCAGAAATTGCGGGAAAGCCGATCCGGAATACGGACAAGGCGTTGCAAATGCTCTGGGAATGAGTATGGATGAAGTCAACAGTTTTGATATGAGCCCTTATGACCAATGGGCTCCCTCGAAAACGAAATAGCATTAAATGAAATAAGACTGGAAAGTGGAATGTTTTTATAAAACGTTCCATTTTTTGTCTGTAAATTTATTCTTTAAAATAAAAACCGTGACCAAAGGCAGATTAGAAGCGTTCAGCGATGGTGTTCTCGCCATTATCATCACCATTATGGTATTAGGATTACAAATACCTGATGGGAATACTTTCGACGCATTGAAACCTCTGCTTTTCAAATTTCTGTCTTATCTTTTCAGTTTTATTTATGTTGGAATTTACTGGAATAACCATCATCATTTATTTCAAGCGGTTAATCATGTGAACGGTAAAGTTCTTTGGGCCAATCTTCATCTGCTGTTCTGGCTTTCGATACTGCCTTTTGCCACTGCCTGGATGGGAGAAAATAATTTTACCGAAAATCCCGTTGCCCTATATGGATTTATTTTGCTGATGTGCGCACTGGCTTTTAACATTTTAGAAAAATTCTGCCTGGATATCGAAGGTAAAGATTCCGCCATTGCAAAAGCGCTGAAATCTACTTTAAAGGAAAAACTTTCAGCAGGACTTTATATTTCAGGAATTATACTTTCCTTTTTTTACCCTATTATTTCTGTTATTTTATATTATACTGTGGCATTATTATGGATCATTCCTGATGTAAGAATTGAAAAAACTTTAAAATAAAATAAGATGATATCACCACATTACGATATGATCAATATCGAACAAAACGACAAAACTTTCGACCTTTTTTACGACGCAGAAAAAGCCGGATTCATGGAGTATAACGTGAACGGAAATATTTTGGAAATCATCCACACCGAAGTATTCAAAGAATTTGGCGGAAAAGATTTGGGACTGGAGCTGGTAAAAGCTGCGGTGGAATTGGCAGAAAAAAATAATTACAAAATCGTTGCTTCGTGTCCTTATGCTAAGAAAATCATTGATGCGACGCCCGAATTTAAAGTTTTATTGGCGAAGTGATTTTTCACTGTTTTAAACATTGTTTATCTTTATTGTAAACAATAATAAAATCTTTTTTTCACCATCAAGATCAATTTTCCTTAATTGCTGAATGACTGTATTTTTTTACCATTAAGATCAGGAATAAATTAAGGAAAAGTCTTAATAATAAGGCGAAACTAAAATTTTTTTTTATCATGAAGAAATTAAGAAGCAGTAAGAAATAACGAAAGATTGTATTAAGGTGAAAGAAATTTGAGAAATAAGCTTTTAAGTCATCTTTGATGAATCTTAATTTTCCTTAATCGCTTCATGACCTTAATGTTTGAATTTTCAGATTTTCAAAGATTTTGACAAACTCTACATTTGACTCAAAAACCTTTTGGCGAAAAACTAAAAGGTTTTTTTTATCCAAAATTTCAGGAGCAACGAAAATTTCATCCCCGATTTTTCTCATTATTTCCTGTTTTTATTTGAATAGGTGAACCGTCATGCGGTTTGAACGGAGTTTCTTTTCGCAAAACAAAGTGTCGTAAAAAAAGCGGTAACGGGAGACGGATAAAGCGCCCAAATCATAACAAAAAACTATATTTGTGAAAATTTTAATTCAAATTCTATGAATCCGATTGTGTTGCTGTTGATTATCATTGCGTATTTTGGACTTTTACTTTGGGTCGCCTACCGAACAGGAAAAGGCAGTAACAACGAAAGTTTTTTTATCGGAAACCGAAAAAGCAACTGGATGCTCGTAGCGTTTGGCATGATCGGAACCTCGCTTTCGGGCGTGACTTTTGTGTCGGTTCCAGGCGCAGTTGGCGCAGATAAATTCCATTATTTGCAGATTACCATTGGATATCTGATTGGGTATATTGTCATCGCTTACGTTCTTCTCCCACTCTATTACCGCCTGAAACTCACCTCGATTTACGGATATCTTCAGCAGCGGATGGGAAATCTTTCTTATAAATCCGGCGCCTGGATTTTCATCGTTTCAAGATTAGTTGGCGCAACGGCAAGGTTATATTTGGTCGTGAATATTTTGCAGATGACGATTCTCGACAGTTTAGGCGTGCCTTTTATCGTGACGACTTTGATCATCTTGATCATGATTATCCTTTATACCTACGAAGGAGGCGTGAAGACGATTGTGTGGACCGATACTTTGCAAACGACGTGTATGCTTTTGGGACTGATTATCTGTTCGGTTTACATGATGAATCACCTGGATTTAAACTTTACAGAAAGTATTTCTCAAATGAATAAACTCGGGTATACAGAAGTGTTCAACACGGATACAAACAGCAAAGCTTTCTTTTTTAAACAAATTTTAGCAGGTGCTTTTATCACGATTACCATGACGGGAATTGATCAGGAAATGATGCAGAAATCACTTTCGGTAACCCGATTGAAAGATTCGCAAAAAAACATGGTCGTTCTTGGAATTATTTTAGTGGGTGTGATTTCGTTATTTTTATTCATGGGCGGACTTTTGCATCTGTACGGGAATACGGAACATGTCTTAAGTTCGGGCGACCAACTTTTCCCGGATATTGCTCTGAATCATATGCCACCGTTTATTTCGATCATCTTTATTGTCGCTCTCATTTCGGCGCTTTTCCCGAGTGCAGACGGTGCGATGACGGCTTTAACATCATCATTGTGTATTGATATTTTTGGCCTGAGAGAAAAACCGATTTCCCAAAAAGAACAGGAAAAATTCCGGAAAAGAGTTCACCTGATTGTAGCGTTTGCATTTTTGGTAATGGTCATTATTTTTAAATTAATCAATGACAATTCGATGATCGGTTTGATTCTAAAAATGGCAGGATTTACTTACGGGCCGTTGTTGGGACTCTTCGCCTTCGGAATCTTCACTAAGTTTAAGGTGATCGACAAATGGGTTCCTTACGTTTGTGTCGCCGCTCCGGTTATTTCATTTTTGATTGACAAATACCAGGAAAACTTTTTCGGCGATTTCAAAATCGGTCTGGAGCTGTTGATTATTAATGGATTGATCACGTTCTTTGGATTGTGGCTGATTCGGAAGAAATAGAGACTTTACAATGTAAATAACAAAGAATGTACATTTCTTTTGCTACATTTGTTTTAAACACCAAATAAAATGATGGATTTAAAAATCAAATTACAGCAATTGTATGAAAGAGTAGATTCTTTAAAGGATCAAATTAATACAGAAGAAGCAACAAAAAACGCTTTCGTTTTACCATTTATTCAGATTTTAGGCTACGATATCTTTAACCCAACTGAAGTTATTCCAGAATTCATTTGTGATATTGGAACAAAGAAAGGAGAAAAAGTGGACTATGTCATCAAGAACAATGATCATCCGATTCTAATTATTGAATGCAAAACGCAGATGCACATAACTCACAACTTCATCGGTATTATCATGTTGCCAAAGCAAGATTCGGCGTTTTAACGAACGGCCATATTTATAATTTCTACACCGATTTAGAGCAGCCAAATATTATGGACGAAAAGCCATTTTTCACTTTAAATCTAAATGACATCAAGGATTCTTCAGTTAAAATTTTAGGAAAATTTACCAAAACTGATTATAATTTAGAAAGCATTCTTGATTCTGCAGAAGCTTTAAAATACATTAAAGCAATAAGAAAAGAATTCGAGAAGGAAGTTGCAGAAGCATCAGATGAATTTGTAAAACTGTTAGTTAATAAGTTTTTTGACAAGCCTTTGACCGCCTCCAGAATGGTTACCTTTAGAGAATACACTAAAAAAGCAGTCAGTAATTCGATCAATGATTCTATCAGTTTACGGTTAAAATCAGCTTTAAACATTAATGAAAATATTACAAAAGATAAAATCCCTGCAATAGAGAATCCAATAGACTTAAACAATGAAATTCCCAAATATATAACCACCGACGAAGAACTTGAAGGTTTTCAAATTGTAAAAGCCATTTTAAGAGAAAAAATCGCTACCGAAAGAATTGCATTCAGAGATACACAATCCTATTTTGGGATTCTATTAGATGACAATAACCGAAAGCCATTAGCAAGGTTACATTTTAATTCTTCAAATAAATACATTGAATTATTTCACAATGGGAAAGACTTGGGAGAAAAAATCCTTTTAAATTCTCTTGATGGCATTTATAATTACCGCGAACAACTGCATACCACTTTTGAAAATTACTAAAATATCATCCGGGCCAAAAACCCGGATTTTTCATTTCCAAAACGCAACATTCTTATAAACAGTTTTTAAAAAATTTTATTTGATAGTATTTTCACTATCTTTGATTCATCATTTGCGATATATAAAACGATTAAAAGTCGGCGAAATTATTAAAATGCTGGAGAAAGACAATTGGTTTCTCCACCGGCAAAAGGGAAGTCACAGACAATACAAACATCCCGATAAAAAAGGAACAGTAACTGTAAATGGCAAGCCGGGTGAAGTTTTATCACAAATGCTTTTAAACAGTATTTTCAAACAAGCTGGCTGGAAATAATTTAAGATATAGAAATGAAAAAGATAAAAGTAATTATAGACTGGGACCAAAATTTTGGCGCAGTCTCCGATTTAGTTGATGGTTGTGTTGCAACCGGAAAAACTTTTGAGCAGGTAAAAGAAAATTATGCATCTGCTTTGGAATTTCATTTAGAAGATTTAGCAAAAGAAGAAATCCCAAAAGAACTTTTAGGGAAATACGAACTGGAGTTCGAGCTTACAGCTCAGGCATTACTGCACCGTTTTGATAAAATCCTTACGCGCGCTGCACTATCCCGCATCACAGGAATTAATGAAAGACAACTGGGGCATTATGTTTCGGGATACCGAAATCCAAAATCAGAACAAAGAAAAAAAATCGTGGAGGCTTTCCATCGGTTGGGAGAAGAATTTCTTTCAGTGTCATAAATTAAATCCCTCACAAAAACCCGGATTTTTTCATTTCCAAAACCAATCAAAAATTTGTAAATTCGCCTGCAAATAAATCTATATAATGAGTAAATCGATTGAAGAGCTGAAATCTCTTACCACACAAATTAGAAGAGACATTTTGAGAATGGTTCACGCTGTAAATTCCGGTCACCCCGGCGGAAGTTTGGGTTGCACCGAATACTTTACCGCATTGTACGGAAAAGTAATGAACTATAAATTCCCTTTCACCATGGAAGGAAAAAACGAAGATCTTTTCTTCCTTTCCAACGGACACATTTCACCCGTCTTCTACTCCACTTTAGCAAGATTCGATTTTTTCCCGGTTGCAGAACTGGCGACTTTCAGAAAACTGGGAACCAGATTACAGGGGCATCCAACCACGCATGACGGACTTCCCGGAATCAGAATCGCTTCCGGTTCTTTGGGCCAAGGTCTTTCCGTGGCAATCGGTGCTGCTTTAGCTAAAAAATTAGACGGTGACAAAAGCTTAGTATACGTTTTACAGGGCGATGGCGAATTACAGGAAGGCCAGAACTGGGAAGCATTCATGTATGCGGCCGCAAAAAAAGTAGATAATATCATTACCACCATCGACTATAATGGAAGACAGATCGATGGCGATACCGAAGATGTTTTAGACCTCGGAGATTTACACGCAAAAATGGAAGCTTTCGGTTGGACCGTTCTGAACGAAAAAAACGGTAATGATCTTGAAGCCGTAATCGCAATTCTTGAAAAAGCAAAATCGGAGACAGGCAAAGGAAAACCGGTTTGTATTCTGCTGCATACCGAAATGGGATACGGCGTTGATTTCATGACAGGAACGCACGCGTGGCACGGAAAAGCACCGAATGACGAGCAACTTGATAATGCCTTTAAACAATTGTATTTAGAAGGTCCGGCTGATTATTAATTTTATTTGGGCAGACATTTCCGTCCTCCGCTCCCGCTTTTTTTATGGCTGTCTTCGCTCCCGCTCAGACACCCATAAAAAAGAGCTCCGTTCAGGCCGGGCTGCAGATCAGTTATCCTTAGAAAATTCCTTTATTAAAATTCGAGAAATCAAAAAAGTAAATCATGAAATATACCTATACAGAAAAAAAAGATACAAGAAGCGGATTCGGTGCCGGACTGGCAGAATTGGCAGATAAAAACCCAAATGTAGTCGCGCTTTGCGCCGACCTCATCGGTTCTTTGAAAATGGAGAAATTCATCGAAAAAGCACCGGAACGTTTTTTCCAGATCGGGATTGCAGAAGCCAATATGATGGGCATCGCAGCCGGCTTAACCATCAACGGAAAAATTCCTTTCACCGGAACTTTTGCGAACTTTTCAACTTCCAGAGTGTATGACCAGATCCGTCAGTCGATCGCCTATTCCAACAAAAACGTAAAGATCTGTGCTTCCCACGCAGGCTTAACTTTGGGTGAAGATGGCGCAACCCACCAGGTTTTAGAAGATATCGGAATGATGAAAATGCTTCCCGGAATGACCGTGATCAACACTTGCGATTACAACCAGACCAAAGCAGCAACTTTAGCCATCGCAGATTTCGACGGACCGGTTTATTTAAGATTCGGACGACCGGTTGTTCCCGTATTTATTCCGGAAGATATGCCGTTTGAAATCGGAAAAGGAATTGTGCTTCAGGAAGGAACCGACGTGACCATCGTAGCAACCGGACATTTGGTTTGGGAATCTTTATTGGCTGCAGATGAACTGGAAAAAGAAGGGATTTCCTGTGAAGTCATTAATATTCACACGATTAAACCTTTAGACGAAGAGATCATTCTGAAATCCGTGGAGAAAACAGGAAGACTCGTCACTGCAGAAGAGCACAATTACATCGGCGGTTTAGGAGAATCCGTTGCCGGAATGTTGTCCAGAAAAAGACCGACCATTCAGGAATATGTTGCGGTAAACGATACTTTTGGAGAATCTGCCACGCCGGCAGAATTGATGAAAAAATACAAAATCGACGCTGCCGCAGTAAAAGAAGCAGTGAAGAGAATTTTGGAAAGATAAAAAATACACTTTGATATCATAGAGTGATTTACCGACCGCTCATCTTTACTATTATTTTTGGTGAAGAACGTTATTATTCACACCAATCCACTGAAAATTTCAGTGGATTTTTTTTTTAAATAAAAACAGTTCTGCTAAACCAAAAACTGAATTGAAAATTTAAATCCATTCTTTTATAAAAGGCAATCTTGCTATTTTTCATTAATAAAAAATTAAAACGGATATTTGCTTTATTCAAATAATCAAACAAATGCAGAACAAAACAGTTTTTCAGTTTATCTCGGAACCCAGTGATGTTAACTATGGCGGCAATGTTCACGGCGGAAGTGTAATGAAATGGATTGACCAGGCGGGTTACGCCTGTGGGAGTTCCTGGTCCTCCAGTTATTGTGTTACGGTTTATGTGGGCGGAATCCGGTTCTATTCTCCCATAAAGATCGGACATATCATAAAAGTGGAAGCTGAAGTTATTTACACCGGAAAAACCAGTATGCATATCGCTATCAATGTTTTCTCACGCAACATTAAGAGGAAAGATTTCGAAAAGAAAACGCACTGTATTATAGTTTTCGTTGCGGTTGATGATGAAGGCCATTCGGTAGAAGTTCCGAAATTCATCCCCACTACCGAACAGGATAGGCAAATGGAAAAATACGCAATCAAACTGATGGATCTTCGTAAAAAGATTGAAGATGAGATGAAGCCTTTCATGTAAAAAACCTCTAAAACAAAATTTCAATAATTTAAACGAAGAAATTTGCATGTTTACGCCGTTGTGAATTGCTTTCAAATTTCATTATCTTCGTGACGAGGAACAACGTTTTTAGTAAATTCACTTCTTCTGCCTGTGTTGTGAATTGCTTTCAAATTTCATTATCTTCGTGACGAGGAACAACAATGATTTTAAATTCAGTTGCAAGTGCCGGGTTGTGAATTGCTTTCAAATTTCATTATCTTCGTGACGAGGAACAACAGCATTTGAGAAAATCGCTTTAAATAGAACGTTGTGAATTGCTTTCAAATTTCATTATCTTCGTGACGAGGAACAACTTTCATTTGATTGTGATCTGCATTTAATCCGTTGTGAATTGCTTTCAAATTTCATTATCTTCGTGACGAGGAACAACCAATGCCGAAAACATCGATTTATCCTGCTTGTTGTGAATTGCTTTCAAATTTCATTATCTTCGTGACGAGGAACAACGACGAACTGAAAATCATAAAATGCATTGATGTTGTGAATTGCTTTCAAATTTCATTATCTTCGTGACGAGGAACAACTTAAAACAATATGATAACATACAAGAAGCAGTTGTGAATTGCTTTCAAATTTCATTATCTTCGTGACGAGGAACAACGGCTGATTTTCGCAATCAATAACAATGCTAGTTGTGAATTGCTTTCAAATTTCATTATCTTCGTGACGAGGAACAACCTATAAATAAGCCTTATTACATTATACAGAGTTGTGAATTGCTTTCAAATTTCATTATCTTCGTGACGAGGAACAACGGAATGATAACACATCCGCACCGCAAACTGGTTGTGAATTGCTTTCAAATTTCATTATCTTCGTGACGAGGAACAACCGCCGGCTTCTTCTCCAGGGAACTGGCCAAGTTGTGAATTGCTTTCAAATTTCATTATCTTCGTGACGAGGAACAACATTGCTAGAAAGGAAACAAATAACTGAAGCGTTGTGAATTGCTTTCAAATTTCATTATCTTCGTGACGAGGAACAACATCCAGTGAAGGATATAAACGCAGCATCGAGTTGTGAATTGCTTTCAAATTTCATTATCTTCGTGACGAGGAACAACCGATTAAAAATTGATAATACACCGTCTGCAGTTGTGAATTGCTTTCAAATTTCATTATCTTCGTGACGAGGAACAACAGTTTTCCACGGCTCACAATTTCTCACAGTGTTGTGAATTGCTTTCAAATTTCATTATCTTCGTGACGAGGAACAACATTAATTCCTCACTTCATTCTTCTAACTGAGTTGTGAATTGCTTTCAAATTTCATTATCTTCGTGACGAGGAACAACAAATTCATCAATGATTTGCCGATTGATGCAGTTGTGAATTGCTTTCAAATTTCATTATCTTCGTGACGAGGAACAACCGAAGTATCAAAATTTGAGACTGATTGGTTGTTGTGAATTGCTTTCAAATTTCATTATCTTCGTGACGAGGAACAACCTACGGCTTCCATAATTGAAAGTTTTCCTTGTTGTGAATTGCTTTCAAATTTCATTATCTTCGTGACGAGGAACAACTGTACTTACTGATGTGCGTTTTATAGTTCCGTTGTGAATTGCTTTCAAATTTCATTATCTTCGTGACGAGGAACAACTTTTTATGCCTTTAAATATATGTTTTTGGAGTTGTGAATTGCTTTCAAATTTCATTATCTTCGTGACGAGGAACAACCAACCAGACCAAAGGATATTTGTCGGAGTTGTTGTGAATTGCTTTCAAATTTCATTATCTTCGTGACGAGGAACAACTTTCGAGAATATGAGATTGTTTTAGGTGGAGTTGTGAATTGCTTTCAAATTTCATTATCTTCGTGACGAGGAACAACCATTGCTATTGTTTTAGAAAATTGTTATTAGTTGTGAATTGCTTTCAAATTTCATTATCTTCGTGACGAGGAACAACGTCGCTTATTTCCTTTGCGAAAGTTTGATAGTTGTGAATTGCTTTCAAATTTCATTATCTTCGTGACGAGGAACAACGGGATTCGCTCCAGGAAACCAGTTCATGTAGTTGTGAATTGCTTTCAAATTTCATTATCTTCGTGACGAGGAACAACAATTTGATTTTTTTTAGATTTCCGATTCCAGTTGTGAATTGCTTTCAAATTTCATTATCTTCGTGACGAGGAACAACTTCTATGATGTAACGTTGATGCAGGCACCGGTTGTGAATTGCTTTCAAATTTCATTATCTTCGTGACGAGGAACAACGCCAACTTCAAACTACAATAAATATTACAAGTTGTGAATTGCTTTCAAATTTCATTATCTTCGTGACGAGGAACAACTGTTTTCGATTTCGGATTCCTGGAAAGCCGGTTGTGAATTGCTTTCAAATTTCATTATCTTCGTGACGAGGAACAACCGAAGGTGGTTCTGGAGCCTCCAACTTGAAGTTGTGAATTGCTTTCAAATTTCATTATCTTCGTGACGAGGAACAACAATAAAAGATTTTACTTTGTTGAGGTCTTCGTTGTGAATTGCTTTCAAATTTCATTATCTTCGTGACGAGGAACAACAACGCCATAAGATTTACCTTGCATCATATAGTTGTGAATTGCTTTCAAATTTCATTATCTTCGTGACGAGGAACAACACACCGTTATTACGTCAGAAAACCCATCTGGTTGTGAATTGCTTTCAAATTTCATTATCTTCGTGACGAGGAACAACAAAACGGCATGGGATTCAAGGAAATGAGCGGTTGTGAATTGCTTTCAAATTTCATTATCTTCGTGACGAGGAACAACCAAATTAACAGATGGAAACACTCCATTTAGGTTGTGAATTGCTTTCAAATTTCATTATCTTCGTGACGAGGAACAACCGTAAGCCTTAATAGAAGCCCCTCCAAGGGGTTGTGAATTGCTTTCAAATTTCATTATCTTCGTGACGAGGAACAACTCTTGAAAAAGATGTTGCGTTAAAGCAAAAGTTGTGAATTGCTTTCAAATTTCATTATCTTCGTGACGAGGAACAACCGTTGAATCCGGGTTGCACACCCGCTTGCTGTTGTGAATTGCTTTCAAATTTCATTATCTTCGTGACGAGGAACAACAATCCTCATCAAAGGATAATACCGCAAACCGTTGTGAATTGCTTTCAAATTTCATTATCTTCGTGACGAGGAACAACGTTTGAAGATTATTACAATGCGGTTTTAGAGTTGTGAATTGCTTTCAAATTTCATTATCTTCGTGACGAGGAACAACTACGAAAAGTTTATTTCCTTCATTCAACAAGTTGTGAATTGCTTTCAAATTTCATTATCTTCGTGACGAGGAACAACACGAATGTCTTTAATGTTGATTCTCTAACAGTTGTGAATTGCTTTCAAATTTCATTATCTTCGTGACGAGGAACAACGTAATCATTAACGCGACTCTTTCCTCTGCTGTTGTGAATTGCTTTCAAATTTCATTATCTTCGTGACGAGGAACAACTCCACTTCCTCACTTTTGAAAGCCTTCGTTGTTGTGAATTGCTTTCAAATTTCATTATCTTCGTGACGAGGAACAACCCCGATTTACCGCTAACCACGTGGAAGTGTGTTGTGAATTGCTTTCAAATTTCATTATCTTCGTGACGAGGAACAACATCACTCTCTTAACCTTAACTAAATAAATTGTTGTGAATTGCTTTCAAATTTCATTATCTTCGTGACGAGGAACAACTTTGAGATTGACAAAGAATTTTATCCACTCGTTGTGAATTGCTTTCAAATTTCATTATCTTCGTGACGAGGAACAACAGATGCCGAGTCAAGTTTCCTGATGATGTAGTTGTGAATTGCTTTCAAATTTCATTATCTTCGTGACGAGGAACAACATGGATTATTACTTTACCGTGAAAAGCTTCGTTGTGAATTGCTTTCAAATTTCATTATCTTCGTGACGAGGAACAACAATATCCCCCGTATATACAGTGGGATAGTCGTTGTGAATTGCTTTCAAATTTCATTATCTTCGTGACGAGGAACAACTGAGTTTCATAATTCTGTTATTTGATTCTGGTTGTGAATTGCTTTCAAATTTCATTATCTTCGTGACGAGGAACAACGAAGCCCACAACGGAATGAATTTCATTAATGTTGTGAATTGCTTTCAAATTTCATTATCTTCGTGACGAGGAACAACTCAAGAATGATAAATAGTGCCGTAAATGTAGTTGTGAATTGCTTTCAAATTTCATTATCTTCGTGACGAGGAACAACTATAATTAGGAAATATATACTTATCTTTGTGTTGTGAATTGCTTTCAAATTTCATTATCTTCGTGACGAGGAACAACTTATCCGCTTGTATTAATCTCCATTCATCAGTTGTGAATTGCTTTCAAATTTCATTATCTTCGTGACGAGGAACAACTCCGGTTTCAGCATTTTAGAACAGAAATGCGTTGTGAATTGCTTTCAAATTTCATTATCTTCGTGACGAGGAACAACGAAATTATTCAAAGAAGGCCTGAATAATAAGTTGTGAATTGCTTTCAAATTTCATTATCTTCGTGACGAGGAACAACTAAATCTGTTTAGTAATGACAAATATAGGTGTTGTGAATTGCTTTCAAATTTCATTATCTTCGTGACGAGGAACAACGCTGTTGGCTGTATGAACATTTGACCCAAAGTTGTGAATTGCTTTCAAATTTCATTATCTTCGTGACGAGGAACAACTAAAAAAGACAATACTTTAAGCGGAGAAACGTTGTGAATTGCTTTCAAATTTCATTATCTTCGTGACGAGGAACAACCGGATCAATTACCACTTCATTTTCATCTGTGTTGTGAATTGCTTTCAAATTTCATTATCTTCGTGACGAGGAACAACAGAGACAGACCTTTATACAGAGGTTTAATCGTTGTGAATTGCTTTCAAATTTCATTATCTTCGTGACGAGGAACAACCAATCATTTAGCAGGTGATTTTACAGACGTGTTGTGAATTGCTTTCAAATTTCATTATCTTCGTGACGAGGAACAACATGTTGTCAATTATGACAATGATGGAACACGTTGTGAATTGCTTTCAAATTTCATTATCTTCGTGACGAGGAACAACTTCAAAAAAAGATTCGAAACCAAAGCAGTAGTTGTGAATTGCTTTCAAATTTCATTATCTTCGTGACGAGGAACAACAGCTTTTTGGTATGGAGCAGAAGCTTAATGGTTGTGAATTGCTTTCAAATTTCATTATCTTCGTGACGAGGAACAACTTTTGAAAGTTTCGGAGGTCGTGTAATTCCGTTGTGAATTGCTTTCAAATTTCATTATCTTCGTGACGAGGAACAACATTTCAAATCCGATAAAAGAGAGTTGTGTTGTTGTGAATTGCTTTCAAATTTCATTATCTTCGTGACGAGGAACAACTATAATTAGGAAATATATACTTATCTTTGTGTTGTGAATTGCTTTCAAATTTCATTATCTTCGTGACGAGGAACAACCGTACACGATTTTAATTGTCGGTTTAGTCTGTTGTGAATTGCTTTCAAATTTCATTATCTTCGTGACGAGGAACAACTGATATTAACGATAAATATGGGAAATAACCGTTGTGAATTGCTTTCAAATTTCATTATCTTCGTGACGAGGAACAACTACAGCGAATCTATCTTCTTTCAACATATCGTTGTGAATTGCTTTCAAATTTCATTATCTTCGTGACGAGGAACAACTCAATCGCTTCTCTGAATGATTCAGCCTTAGTTGTGAATTGCTTTCAAATTTCATTATCTTCGTGACGAGGAACAACTATAAGAATTTTGGTGCCGTTGCTGCATCAGTTGTGAATTGCTTTCAAATTTCATTATCTTCGTGACGAGGAACAACTTCTTATCTTTTCTTCCTTCGCCAACAGGTGTTGTGAATTGCTTTCAAATTTCATTATCTTCGTGACGAGGAACAACTGATATTAATGATAGGTATGGGAAATAACCGTTGTGAATTGCTTTCAAATTTCATTATCTTCGTGACGAGGAACAACAACAATCACATTATAAAACTCAATAAAATGGTTGTGAATTGCTTTCAAATTTCATTATCTTCGTGACGAGGAACAACTTTTTATCCTTTATTTCCTTTATTGCTGTGGTTGTGAATTGCTTTCAAATTTCATTATCTTCGTGACGAGGAACAACTATCAACTGGCGCACTTCTTTCCAATGCGGGTTGTGAATTGCTTTCAAATTTCATTATCTTCGTGACGAGGAACAACCCTTTACCTACATTATTCCATTCATAATTAGTTGTGAATTGCTTTCAAATTTCATTATCTTCGTGACGAGGAACAACGTCGGCTAATTCCTGCGCTTCTTCTGGAGTGTTGTGAATTGCTTTCAAATTTCATTATCTTCGTGACGAGGAACAACAATAAACCCATGATAATCACCATAGAAACCGGTTGTGAATTGCTTTCAAATTTCATTATCTTCGTGACGAGGAACAACTGCCGCGCGTGTTATTATTCCGGAATTACAGTTGTGAATTGCTTTCAAATTTCATTATCTTCGTGACGAGGAACAACTCAGGGATATTATTTCCAGTGAAGCGTATCGTTGTGAATTGCTTTCAAATTTCATTATCTTCGTGACGAGGAACAACATTTCTTTTCTCATGAACGTAACGATTTAAGTTGTGAATTGCTTTCAAATTTCATTATCTTCGTGACGAGGAACAACTCTTGAAAAAGATGTTGCGTTAAAGCAAAAGTTGTGAATTGCTTTCAAATTTCATTATCTTCGTGACGAGGAACAACGAAGGTATAAATTTCTTACTTATGTCACCGGTTGTGAATTGCTTTCAAATTTCATTATCTTCGTGACGAGGAACAACTGCAGGTGAATTTATGTATCATATTAATGTGTTGTGAATTGCTTTCAAATTTCATTATCTTCGTGACGAGGAACAACTGAGTTTAGCCCCTTATAAGGCTCCGTTCTGTTGTGAATTGCTTTCAAATTTCATTATCTTCGTGACGAGGAACAACCGCAAAAAAATAAATGTTCACTTCCGATCTGTTGTGAATTGCTTTCAAATTTCATTATCTTCGTGATGAGGAACAACCCAACGGGTATATCTGTACCCAAGAAATCGGTTGTGAATTGCTTTCAAATTTCATTATCTTCGTGACGAGGAACAACTTGAGAGAAGAACAAATCATTGCGAATAGGGTTGTGAATTGCTTTCAAATTTCATTATCTTCGTGACGAGGAACAACCTTTTTTGAATGCTTCGGGAATGATTTCTTGTTGTGAATTGCTTTCAAATTTCATTATCTTCGTGACGAGGAACAACTGATGATATCCTTTTCCGTTAGTTGTCCCTGTTGTGAATTGCTTTCAAATTTCATTATCTTCGTGACGAGGAACAACAATAGATTAGTTGTTAATGATGGTCTTCCAGTTGTGAATTGCTTTCAAATTTCATTATCTTCGTGACGAGGAACAACACGCCGAAAAACAGCGGAAAACATGGGAAGGTTGTGAATTGCTTTCAAATTTCATTATCTTCGTGACGAGGAACAACACTAATTAAAATTACATAAATGTGTAATCAGTTGTGAATTGCTTTCAAATTTCATTATCTTCGTGACGAGGAACAACTTTACTTTTTAGCTTCAATTATGCCTTTATGTTGTGAATTGCTTTCAAATTTCATTATCTTCGTGACGAGGAACAACTATAATTTTCATTTTCAAAAACAAAAACCTGTTGTGAATTGCTTTCAAATTTCATTATCTTCGTGACGAGGAACAACATGACTAACGAAGAATACAGACTATTCAGGGTTGTGAATTGCTTTCAAATTTCATTATCTTCGTGACGAGGAACAACATTATCCTTTGATGAGGATTGAAGTCCACGGTTGTGAATTGCTTTCAAATTTCATTATCTTCGTGACGAGGAACAACGTAAGCCTTAATAGAAGCCCCTCCAAGGGCGTTGTGAATTGCTTTCAAATTTCATTATCTTCGTGACGAGGAACAACTGTCAATTGGTTTTTCCCAATTGTGATTATGTTGTGAATTGCTTTCAAATTTCATTATCTTCGTGACGAGGAACAACCAGGCGAATAATAACCTACTTTCCAACCATAGTTGTGAATTGCTTTCAAATTTCATTATCTTCGTGACGAGGAACAACAATACGCCACCACGGCCAAAGCCATATCCAGTTGTGAATTGCTTTCAAATTTCATTATCTTCGTGACGAGGAACAACAATTCTGGAATATACACCTCCAAAGATTTAGTTGTGAATTGCTTTCAAATTTCATTATCTTCGTGACGAGGAACAACGATAAACGTCACCTTCAATTCCTTTGTATGGTTGTGAATTGCTTTCAAATTTCATTATCTTCGTGACGAGGAACAACGATAAACGTCACCTTCAATT
This sequence comes from Chryseobacterium gotjawalense, assembly GCF_030012525.1. Classification (NCBI taxonomy): domain Bacteria; kingdom Pseudomonadati; phylum Bacteroidota; class Flavobacteriia; order Flavobacteriales; family Weeksellaceae; genus Chryseobacterium; species Chryseobacterium gotjawalense. The sequence goes on along the minus strand of NZ_CP124855.1, from coordinate 3,088,698 downwards.
CCTTTGTATGGTTGTGAATTGCTTTCAAATTTCATTATCTTCGTGACGAGGAACAACAAACTTTATGTTGGGTATTTCGCACTGATAGTTGTGAATTGCTTTCAAATTTCATTATCTTCGTGACGAGGAACAACCCTTCTAAAAGAGTTTATATCGGTCAAAGTGTTGTGAATTGCTTTCAAATTTCATTATCTTCGTGACGAGGAACAACTCTTGAAAAAGATGTTGCGTTAAAGCAAAAGTTGTGAATTGCTTTCAAATTTCATTATCTTCGTGACGAGGAACAACGATGAAATATTTCTGTCAACTTCAGTCGTTGTTGTGAATTGCTTTCAAATTTCATTATCTTCGTGACGAGGAACAACCCAAACCCGTCATTAATAGCGGCGTTTTTGGTTGTGAATTGCTTTCAAATTTCATTATCTTCGTGACGAGGAACAACTATTTTAAGTTCCGCTGCCATTCGTTTGTTGTTGTGAATTGCTTTCAAATTTCATTATCTTCGTGACGAGGAACAACAAACCGTTAAATCAGCAGTTGAAAAGGCTAGTTGTGAATTGCTTTCAAATTTCATTATCTTCGTGACGAGGAACAACCGTAAAAATATTTAAATGAAAACAACTATTGTTGTGAATTGCTTTCAAATTTCATTATCTTCGTGACGAGGAACAACCGTACACGATTTTAATAGTCGGTTTAGTCTGTTGTGAATTGCTTTCAAATTTCATTATCTTCGTGACGAGGAACAACTTTTAAGATTTTGCAAGGCTCGTCTAAGTGGTTGTGAATTGCTTTCAAATTTCATTATCTTCGTGACGAGGAACAACGCAGGTGAATTTATGTATCATATTAATGTTGTTGTGAATTGCTTTCAAATTTCATTATCTTCGTGACGAGGAACAACTTTTAAGATTTTGCAAGGCTCGTCTAAGTGGTTGTGAATTGCTTTCAAATTTCATTATCTTCGTGACGAGGAACAACCGATGGAGCGACCACCAAGAGGAAGCGCGCGTTGTGAATTGCTTTCAAATTTCATTATCTTCGTGACGAGGAACAACATTTCTTTTCTCATGAACGTAACGATTTAAGTTGTGAATTGCTTTCAAATTTCATTATCTTCGTGACGAGGAACAACCCTGCAAAAGATTTACCAACGGGCAATCCAGTTGTGAATTGCTTTCAAATTTCATTATCTTCGTGACGAGGAACAACCGATGGAGCGACCACCAAGAGGAAGCGCGCGTTGTGAATTGCTTTCAAATTTCATTATCTTCGTGACGAGGAACAACGGTTTGCCGATTATCATTCCGCAATAAATAGTTGTGAATTGCTTTCAAATTTCATTATCTTCGTGACGAGGAACAACGCCAGAACCGAAAGACCTCGCTCACCTGGAGTTGTGAATTGCTTTCAAATTTCATTATCTTCGTGACGAGGAACAACTTCAAATCAACTAGAATTGTTTAACATTACGTTGTGAATTGCTTTCAAATTTCATTATCTTCGTGACGAGGAACAACATCCAAGTGCGCAGGCTTTCCGGGTGAATTGTTGTGAATTGCTTTCAAATTTCATTATCTTCGTGACGAGGAACAACGGAAGAAAAATATGACAAAATGATTTCGGTGTTGTGAATTGCTTTCAAATTTCATTATCTTCGTGACGAGGAACAACTGAAAGAATTTACCCCGTTATTCTCTCAAAGTTGTGAATTGCTTTCAAATTTCATTATCTTCGTGACGAGGAACAACTGCCGCGCGTGTTATTATTCCGGAATTACAGTTGTGAATTGCTTTCAAATTTCATTATCTTCGTGACGAGGAACAACGACAAAATAAAAGGGTACGCGTTGGGTGTTGTTGTGAATTGCTTTCAAATTTCATTATCTTCGTGACGAGGAACAACGATCCCGTTTGTTTTCATCTAAGATCCTTTGTTGTGAATTGCTTTCAAATTTCATTATCTTCGTGACGAGGAACAACATTTTTTATGAATCTGTAATCCACTCATTTGTTGTGAATTGCTTTCAAATTTCATTATCTTCGTGACGAGGAACAACATTCCGAAGGTTGGGGCTACTACTCTACCAGTTGTGAATTGCTTTCAAATTTCATTATCTTCGTGACGAGGAACAACATTAAACCTGTTGCAATGACAAATATACGTGTTGTGAATTGCTTTCAAATTTCATTATCTTCGTGACGAGGAACAACTTAGGCACAGATTCAGAGCATATAGTAGCGGTTGTGAATTGCTTTCAAATTTCATTATCTTCGTGACGAGGAACAACATCTTACGCGCTCGATGATGACGGGAAACTGTTGTGAATTGCTTTCAAATTTCATTATCTTCGTGACGAGGAACAACACACCGTTATTACGTCAGAAAACCCATCTGGTTGTGAATTGCTTTCAAATTTCATTATCTTCGTGACGAGGAACAACTTCATCGTCAATTGACAGAACGGCTTCGAGGTTGTGAATTGCTTTCAAATTTCATTATCTTCGTGACGAGGAACAACCTTAATAATTATTATATGATAACTTTATGTGTTGTGAATTGCTTTCAAATTTCATTATCTTCGTGACGAGGAACAACCTCGTCATCGGGTGGTGGTGGTGAAGAACCGTTGTGAATTGCTTTCAAATTTCATTATCTTCGTGACGAGGAACAACCTCCGATATTGAAAATAGTTGCTGGCTTTTGTTGTGAATTGCTTTCAAATTTCATTATCTTCGTGACGAGGAACAACGGTGGCTTCATCGATCTCACTCAAGATTTTGTTGTGAATTGCTTTCAAATTTCATTATCTTCGTGACGAGGAACAACGGTTTGCTACGTGCCTTCTTTACAGGAATGGTTGTGAATTGCTTTCAAATTTCATTATCTTCGTGACGAGGAACAACGATATTTCTCTACTGTCATGGTACAAAGATGTTGTGAATTGCTTTCAAATTTCATTATCTTCGTGACGAGGAACAACTGCATATCCAAAAGGTTCTCCATGTCCTCTGTTGTGAATTGCTTTCAAATTTCATTATCTTCGTGACGAGGAACAACGGAAAAGTAGTGATGTCAACGAGCGCGGTTGTTGTGAATTGCTTTCAAATTTCATTATCTTCGTGACGAGGAACAACAAAATGTTTTGATCTGAGTAGCCTTTGCCTGTTGTGAATTGCTTTCAAATTTCATTATCTTCGTGACGAGGAACAACGTTCTTCTTTGATTGTAGCTATCATCGTCGGTTGTGAATTGCTTTCAAATTTCATTATCTTCGTGACGAGGAACAACTTTTTATTGTTATAGTAAACTAATAATTTAGTTGTGAATTGCTTTCAAATTTCATTATCTTCGTGACGAGGAACAACGCAGCGCTTAACATGGTACGCAAAGGCGGTGTTGTGAATTGCTTTCAAATTTCATTATCTTCGTGACGAGGAACAACTACTATCGGTTGTGGGTATTGCTCATCCGTGTTGTGAATTGCTTTCAAATTTCATTATCTTCGTGACGAGGAACAACAGACTTTTTTGAGGTCACAACGCGTATAAGGTTGTGAATTGCTTTCAAATTTCATTATCTTCGTGACGAGGAACAACTCATGGACTAAATTTCTTGACAGCACCGCCGTTGTGAATTGCTTTCAAATTTCATTATCTTCGTGACGAGGAACAACTATATTAATCGCCAACGCTTTCAATTCTTAGTTGTGAATTGCTTTCAAATTTCATTATCTTCGTGACGAGGAACAACATCTGCCATATTTAGGAAATCGGCTGATCCGTTGTGAATTGCTTTCAAATTTCATTATCTTCGTGACGAGGAACAACCTGATTGCGTTCAGTATGTTGAGAATTACAGTTGTGAATTGCTTTCAAATTTCATTATCTTCGTGACGAGGAACAACAGAAGACTTTACTACCAATTACAATTTATCGTTGTGAATTGCTTTCAAATTTCATTATCTTCGTGACGAGGAACAACAAATTCCAGAAGAGTATTGCGCCATCGTAAGTTGTGAATTGCTTTCAAATTTCATTATCTTCGTGACGAGGAACAACTATTACTCGCTCTATGAGATTGTTTTAACGGTTGTGAATTGCTTTCAAATTTCATTATCTTCGTGACGAGGAACAACGACTATCTTATTCAGGTTTTCGATAAGGTGGTTGTGAATTGCTTTCAAATTTCATTATCTTCGTGACGAGGAACAACTCCAACTGCTATATTCACTGGTGTGCTTTTGTTGTGAATTGCTTTCAAATTTCATTATCTTCGTGACGAGGAACAACAGATGTCATATTAGTAACTCCAGAAGTGTTGTTGTGAATTGCTTTCAAATTTCATTATCTTCGTGACGAGGAACAACCTCAACTGTTGAGAAAACAACTGTAAATACGTTGTGAATTGCTTTCAAATTTCATTATCTTCGTGACGAGGAACAACTCATGAAGCTGCCGACTGGTGGTATCATTAGTTGTGAATTGCTTTCAAATTTCATTATCTTCGTGACGAGGAACAACTTGTTCTCCTAATGGAGTATGGATTTGGGCGTTGTGAATTGCTTTCAAATTTCATTATCTTCGTGACGAGGAACAACAGATGTCATATCAGTAACTCCAGAAGTGTTGTTGTGAATTGCTTTCAAATTTCATTATCTTCGTGACGAGGAACAACACAGCTCCAGGAGTCCTCTGCTTTGCCTCAGTTGTGAATTGCTTTCAAATTTCATTATCTTCGTGACGAGGAACAACTAGCTTAAAATATTTGAATAAGCTGTTTCCGTTGTGAATTGCTTTCAAATTTCATTATCTTCGTGACGAGGAACAACAGATTAAGAATAATCCGCCCGGCTTCCTGCGTTGTGAATTGCTTTCAAATTTCATTATCTTCGTGACGAGGAACAACATAGATGGAAATGAGCAGGCATACAGAGAGGTTGTGAATTGCTTTCAAATTTCATTATCTTCGTGACGAGGAACAACCACTCCAAACATCATGGATGCTGATGCCTCGTTGTGAATTGCTTTCAAATTTCATTATCTTCGTGACGAGGAACAACATGAAATGAATCTCACCAATTCGGTCTATAGTTGTGAATTGCTTTCAAATTTCATTATCTTCGTGACGAGGAACAACTTTATTTGATTTTGGTTGGTCATGGATTTTGTTGTGAATTGCTTTCAAATTTCATTATCTTCGTGACGAGGAACAACTTGGCAGTGATACTGTCACCTGCAGGCATTGTTGTGAATTGCTTTCAAATTTCATTATCTTCGTGACGAGGAACAACGCGGGCTCGCAATCGTCCACAGTTCGCCTTGTTGTGAATTGCTTTCAAATTTCATTATCTTCGTGACGAGGAACAACGAGTCACAGAGCATGGGCTGGAGCAGATGCGTTGTGAATTGCTTTCAAATTTCATTATCTTCGTGACGAGGAACAACCATCTGCTGTGCTGCTCCCAGGCTGAGATCGTTGTGAATTGCTTTCAAATTTCATTATCTTCGTGACGAGGAACAACGTTTGAGTCTTTTGCCTATGGAGCAGATCCGTTGTGAATTGCTTTCAAATTTCATTATCTTCGTGACGAGGAACAACCTCAAACAATAATCTACTGGCTTTCAGTAGATTATTTGTTTTTATAGCATTTGAAATGTGAGGCATTCCTCCTTGCTAAAGTTTTATTTTAGCTTGTTATTCTTTCCTAGGTTTTAAAATCGAAAGGCAGCATTTCTATTTTCCTGTAAAACTTGGGAATATCAAACAGACGGTTATTGGGAAATAATCTATTTTTTAGGTACGAACTGTGTTTTGGAAATCCGCTGTTTCATCAGGACAGAGGGGCGGAAGTTGACCGAGGGTTTACCAATCGTTTTTTCGGAGACCAGTTCCGGAGATTCCACCGCAGTGGATTTGGCCCTGATCCTGAAAGTGCCTAGAAATTCAATGTTCACGACATTTCCCTCCTGCTGGTGTTTTGCAATCTGCGCGGCCATGCCTACCATCACCCCGTAACAGTCCACTGGGTTCAGGGTGCTGCTTTCGGACAGGGCCTCGGCGATTTCGTGGAGGTTCACTTCCCGGTTTTTCACCAGGTGGCACAATACAGTTCCTTCATTTCCGGTCCGGAAGGAACCGTCTTCTTGGTGGTAATAAATTTTGCAGGCATATCAATTTATTTTTTAAAACCTAAAATTAATAAACACCGCGGTCTTTTCCAAAGGTTACTATAAAATATAAAGAGTATAATAAGAGCCTGTTTAAATTTTATCGCGGATAATTTGACCCTATTTTCAGAGGTTTCCATTACGAGTTCATAATGCTACCCCATCTTGTTTTCCCATTTTACATGCTGGCTGTCCATCATTTCTAAACTTGGCTCCGTGTTTTGGTTTCTCTTTAATCTGATTTTTTTCCGCAATTTGGAAAGAAGAAGATCGAAATTTTCCACATTTGCCCATTTGCTCTAATAATAGTGAACCAATTGCCATTGATGGTAAGAAATGTTTGTGGAGTATTTTTTTCATTGTAACTTATTAAGTTAGCTACCAATAAGTTACGAAAAACAATCAATATAAATAACTGACAGTCAATTTTTTATGTTATTTTTCCATATGAATAAATCAGAATAATTCGAGTTGCTGGTACATTGGCGGCGGTTCTTCTTTATTTCTGGCAAAAAAGATTTCAATATCACCAAACTGCTTATCGGTAATGCACATAATGGCAACTTTACCGGCTTTTGGAAGCATAAATTTTACCCTTTTAATATGTACCTCAGCATTTTCACGGCTCGGGCAATGCCTCATATACATGGAAAACTGAAAGAGCGCAAAACCATCATCCAGCAAACCTTTACGAAAGCGGTTCGCGTCTTTCATATTGGCTTTGGTTTCGGTCGGTAAATCGTATAAAACTAAAACCCACATAATTCGGTAGGCATTAAACCTCTCGGCATTCATATTAATTCCGGATAAGCAATCACCCGTTTTTCTCCCGTATAGCATTTGTAAAGCGAGGTAACGGTTGTTTTTACGGCGATCATTAATGGCCTTCTGTTCCCGTCGATCAACACATCTTTGGTTGCAATCTGCAGGAGATGCGCTTTAAATTCTTTGGTCAACTTTTCTGAATCGGGATTTTTCGTCAGCCAATCCATCACCAACAGATCTACAAAAGGACGGTAAGGCTCCATCAAATCATCTGCTAAACAATAGGGATTGTATTTATTTTTGTGAAAAATCCCTAAAACCGGAAGCAAACCCGTTTCTACAATCGCACGTGCTACAATACTGCGCAAAACCGCATATCCGAAATTGAAAAACGGGTTCGGCGACTCACCAAACCGCTGGCGAAGAAAATCTAAACTGATGAGGTATTTCCAGTAATGTTGTGCGGCGATGCCTTCCATATTGGTAATATCGCCGCTTTTGACATTGTTTTGATAACCGGTCATGGGTTCATGATAATTTCCTAAACGGACTAAAACTTCCTTTTGGTTTTCAATTTTGCATTCTACGGTTTGCTTCCAGAGTTGTTTTTTCAGCGGTTCACTGGCTTCCAGCTGATCTTTGACCCGGTCTGAATGTTGGGAATGTCCGTACAGTGGTAACATGATGCCGTGGGGCAAATGGTGCGCATCGCAACTGATGATCACCACATTATTTCCCATCATTTTCTGAATAAGCTGATGGGAAATGGTAATCTGAAAGTGATCTAACATCAGCAAACCCAAATCCTCCACCGGAATTTTGCCTTTCACTTCTTTGGTTTCTGGACAAAGAATATACATCTGCTCGTCTTTGAGTTTGAGGTATGCGGAATTGCCGATGTAGATGGAGCGGGTGATCATAATTAGGTTTAATAATTATTTCGGTATAAATCTATCGCATCATCAGATCTATTTTCAGAACCCATCATTGTAATTAGTTTCTCTGATGGAATTACCACTTCAGCATATATTTCAATTGCAACTTTATTATCATAAGAATTCAAATCAATTCTACTGATTTTGCCAATCAAACTAATATTTTGATTCAGCATATTGGCTAAAACAACATTTTCATAAGCTGCGATGTAACCTAATTTATATTCTTTAAAACGTACTTCTGTAGCAAAAGCATCGTGAATATTTTCTGAATCTCTTTTTAGAACAGCCTCGTCTCCTTCCCTTATTAATTCTGCAATTTTCTTAAAATCATAGAACTGAATGCCGCGAATATAGTTATCATATATTTTAACCAACTGTGTAGTAAAAAAGGAGGTTTTGGGAAGTATGATACCTCCCATTCCTAAGCCTAATGATTTTATGAAGTCTGAACGGTTCATTTTTTAAGCTTTTGAAATGTTTCCCAAACGGTCGATATTCAGTTTGATACAATTGTCTTTAATCATTGTCCCATCAATAGCTCTTTCCATTTTGTTTAAAGTTGAAAACTCTGCTTTATTTACGATGGATGAAGCAACATCTTGCTTCACAAAAAATATTTGAGAGCCTGAAAAGCTTACAGTCTTATAAATGTTTTTTGATTTCTCCTTTGAAATATTTTGAAAGTCAATATTGATAACATTTTCTATTTCGTCCTCTGTAGGAATATAAACTAAATCATTTGGAGAAAGATTAAATAGCAAAGAATCACCTTTTTCATTGGTCGCAAGAACAGAACTTAATCCTTGCTTCTGTCTTTCGATCACTTCATTCAAAGGAATTGTTGTGTAAGACCTTTTCCCATTTTTATCTTGATAAACGGCAAAAAACAAATTGGTACCTTTTGCTGCTTCAACATATTTATCCTTTTTATTTCCCGTTTGTCCAAGAGAAAATTTACTTCCCATTTCAAAAACTCTTACTTTGTAAATAGGTTGATGTGGTTTCCCATCATTGAACTTTTCGATATTTTTATTCATATCTTCAATTCCTTCAGGTGAAAAAGCCAATTCAGGATTGTTTTCTTTGTATACGAGATAGTTTGTAAGAATTTTCTGAATTCCGGTATCTGTTATTGAGTTAATACTTTTTAAATCAAATGATGCATCCAGATTTTTTCTTGTCGCTGTAAGAATCTTTCCTTTCGGAACTTTCACCCAAGGTAAATCCACTTTTCCAGAAACAGTTTCTTTATGCATTGATTTTCTGATTGCCCAGTTCGTTCCCGTCTGCTCTACTCTTTCTTTGGCTTTAACGTTTTCTTTTTCCACATATTTCTCATAATAATTGGTAGCTTTATTGATAACACGAAGATTTTGTTTGAAACTTACAGTAATGGTTTCTAAGTGGTGTTTTGTATCTATTGTGAAATCATCCCAAGGTTTATTAAATATCCATTTATAGTTTTCTTTTGACTCACCATTATATTTTTTATAACAAAGATTTTTTCGCAGATCATAGCGAATATTTTGCTTCTCATCTTTAGTTTTTCCTTTCCTTAATGCGTGCTCATTATTCATAAAATTCACATGCTCTTTCGTCGCGCAAGCAATTACCAAAGCATCAATTGCGTGATGGCGATGATCGATCCTTTTCTTTGAAAATCCTTTGGAAAGTTCAATCGGAACGGTTGGCAAAAATTTCTGATGGTTTTCATTCCAAGCCGTAAAATCAGTTGAATTGGTTAGTTGGTTCATTCGTTCAAAACGCGGCAAAATTAATTCATTCCAAACATCATTTAATCCCCAATCCTGCTTTAACTGCGTTGTTATTTTTCCGTTTCCGGGAACAATATTTATAGAATTTACTTCATCATCGTTATTTTCACCTCTAACGATATTAGAAAGAACTCCCGAAATATATTTACTGATATATCGAGTGTCATTCAACTGTCTTTCAATGAATTTTTCAGGAATATCTTCCATCAAAAGTTTCGTTCTTTTGCCACGGTTTTTGTCGTAATGTTTTTTAACAAAATCCTCGTATTCTTCTACCTCAAAAATTTTCACATTTTTCCCAAACCCGCATTCAACGATTTGCCCGTGGAATTGTTTAATAAAACCAAGCCCGATGTAATTATCTTTCAACTTATTTACCGCCGATTCGCAAATCACTTTATTGCTGAAACTATCATCAAAATAGCGACTTTGAGGAATAATGTGTTCAATTTCATATTCCGTTGTGAAAAGCTTGTTCAATGGAATAACTTGCCCTGTATAAGGTGATTTGTATCGCTGTTCCAACCAAAGTTTATATCTTTTTAAATCTGAAGGCGCAGGTTGCGCAGTTTTGCTGATTTTCAATATATCATCTTCAATTTCAATATCAGAATTCAATATACCGTCTTCATAAATTTTTAAAATCTCTTGCTGCATCGGGGAATAAGGGCGAACATTTTCAACTTCCCCATCATTCATCATTTCTGCTAACAATGCTTTAATCCGGAGATTGGTATTTTCGTTTGTGGTAACAAGATTGGTTATTTTCAGCCGGTCTTCTGCAGTATTTTTCATCTCTCTACCCAGTTCGATATGAATTTCACTAAAGAAATCTTTTGCGCCGTTCCCATATTTCGCCCAAATGTCTTTTACGACACGAAGTGTTTCTGTAATTACCTGTTCAACAATCGGATTACGAAGTGAGTGTTGCTTGAATTCTTTTAAAAACTCTTCTAATTCATCTGCAGAGTTACATTTTCCAGTTATCGATGCTTCAGAATGTCTTCCGTAAACCAAATATTGAGCAATATGAAGTCGTAATCCTTGAAACGATTCTACTTCTCCATCTAAAAACATTTCCAACTCATCGCGAAGTTTTATATTAATGGTCTTTTTCCATTTATCTCTGTCGTTTTTAGAAATTTCCGTATCCTTTCGGTTCAAGTTTCCTAATAATTCATCAATATTTTCTTTATAAGTGGAAGCGTTTTTTGTACTTTCATTTGCGTCCCAATATTTTCCCAAACGCATTAATGGCAATAATTTTTTAATCGCTTTTTCTGAAAACGCTCCGTATTCACTTTTAAATGGTGGAAACTTTCTAAATGCTTCAAAAAATGAAATCTCATGCAGATTATTTTTTTGAGCAAATGATTTCAGTGCTTTTTCGTATTCTATTTTATCATTAACAGAATAAATGAGATGCCATAATTTCTGTTCGATTTCTTTTGTTAAAAAACCTTCAGAAATACTTTCTACTTTTTCTAATCTACTAGTAATAAGCGTTTTGGTTTCATTACAAGGATACTTTTTGTCTTCTACATAATTCCATCGATGTGTTTTTTCATTTAATTTAAAATATTTCAACAAAGCTTTTTGGTCAATTTCTTTTCTAGTATTTAAGAATTCAAAAAGGTTTTCATAATCTTCATTAGAATTCAGAAATTCTATTGTTATAGGATTTCCCTCATCATCTTTTTTATAAATGGAAAGATTGTACATCCATTGCCAAATTCGGAATTCCTGATAATACGGATTCGATTTCGAAATAACTTTTAAATATCGTGTTTGCTCTACTCCATTTTCGTCTTTATGTTTTCTAAATTCTAAAGTACAATTGGAAATGGAAGATTTCTGGCTTCTCAAAGGACGCTGGTAGAAAATCAGATCATCTAAAAATAAATGAACAAAATCTTTTTTGCTTAAAACCAATTGATGCGCATCATTGTTTTTGTATAAATCACGCGTACAATCCAAATACAAATCATCATTTTGAAATTCAGAATGAAACTCTTTTTGTTTTATTAAAATTTGTTTTAATTCTTCTTTATAAAATTTACGTTCAATCGTACGAACCAATTTCCCTTTGATTTTCTGTTTCGGATTTTGAAGAAGTGCTTCATAAATATAAGTTCCGACCGTTTTATGCGAATTGTAGATTTCTTGCTCGGTTTTCTTTTTCACCAAAGTCCAGTCGTTTTCACTTGGAGCGCGAAAACTTCTTTTTTCATTTCCATCTTTATCGGTTTTTATACTTCCATCATCATTCAAATCAGTTGTCACGATAAAATCTCTTATTTTGTTTTTCCATTCAAACAATGGTGTTTTACTCGAACGTCTGTAAACCCAGCCATTTTCTAATTGTAAGGAATACCAAATATCAGATTTCCCTTTTTGCGGTTCATCTGCAGTTACATCAATAATTTTTAAAGAATAGAATTCTATTAATTTATTCGGATTTTCTTCTTCCTCTTCACCGCGCAATTGATAATAACCACGTTTCTGATTAAAATTCAATAAAAGCCAAGCCAGCTCTTCTTTTTCTATTTTCTGGGAAAGTGCTTTTTTTCTGAGATAATACATCGTCCAATCATAAGGAACTTTTGTATTATTTTCTAAAAGTTGTGGTTGATGATTTTTAAAATCCGTCAACATTTCTTCGAAAGATTTCTTGAAAATAAAATCGTTTTTATAATAAACCAATTTCGGCTCAGAATCGTTTTTAAATTTCCCAAAGCGTTTTTCAAAGTCAATCTGAGCGGCATAATGTTCCGGTAAAAAATCTAAAATATTTAAAACCCGGTGAAGCCTTTCTCTTCTTAATAAAAATCTTTCCCGAAGTCTTCTTACACCTCTATAACCTGTTCTTTCAGCAGTTTGAGTTGAAGTTGGTTTTCCACCACCAAAATTATCCATCACATCCTGAGTCATCGGAATTATCCTGGCACCCATGCCGAGAATATTTCCGGTTTTATTTTCAAAATCTTGTTGTACCAACGCCCACCCTATTGAGTTCGTGCCTAAGTCTAGTCCAAGTATATTTTTCTTCATAATTGCCAATTTTATTATAGTATATAAAGCTAATACATAAAAAATTCACTACAATACGGGAAACCGTAATTGTATTAAAAAAATATTTTTTATATTTGAACTTTGAAAGCAATTCACAATAAGGATTATTCCGTTGTGAAAACATTTGGGTCGCCTCTTGTCCATAATCAGGAGGCTTTTTTATGCCCAAATATTTCGCAAACAATACTCAAAAATAAAATCCGTGAGCCAAAAAATTCAATCACTCACCTGCCTCAATGGTATTTAAATTACAACCAAACATATATTCGCGTCCATAAGGCTGTTTTTGCCGAAAACCGGTGGATTTGCCAAAAACAACCGAATATCCGATTGTCAGTAAATGCCTTTCTCATGCTTTATCGTGGGGGAAACCCAGGGGATGACCGGGGATTACCAGGAGCTGACTTGGGAATGCTGTTTTTACAAATTTCCAGACTCGTCCTGAAATAACTATACAGATTACTCAATAAATCCTGTTTTAACGATACAAGCCAAACAGTGGTAACCTGAACCTTAAAAACCCCAAACCCAACCACATGAAAACCATAATACAGCCATTTTAAAGCATCCTCTCAGCAGCGGTCTCTTTCAATACTACCTTCTCTGAGGTTGCCTCGATGCTTCATAGATGCTCCTATGTTTGCAAAGGTGTAACACTGAATAATTCGTATGATTACTTTTGCAACATAAAGTGAGTAAGAATGAGAGTGAAATTGATACTAAATAGTTCATAGAGACATATTCACATGAAGAAAACACCTCATTCTTATTTATCTTTTAGAGTCTGAACAGAATGTAAGGAATTAGGCAGAGCTTAATATCCAGAATATCCAACCAGGAGAAAAGACGAAGGAAGATTCATCACTTTTAAAATAAGTTAAAAAATAATGATGAAAAAAGTATTGAAACAAGTGGCAGGGATTGATGTCGCACAGAAAGAATTAGTGGTTACTTTCGGATGTTTATTTGAAGATTTTTCAATTGATTTATCTGCATACAAAGTTTTTAAAAATACTGATAATGGTATGAGATTGTTGGTTGAGTGGATTAATAAATTAAGAAACCAAGATGTCGTAGTTAATTATGTGATGGAAGCGACAGGAGTTTATCACCAAAAATTCGCCTATTATCTTGAAGAAAACAAGTACAATGTTAGTGTTGTTTTACCCAACAAGATTAGCAATTACATGAGAACTTTGGAGGTGAAAACGATAACAGACAAGAGTTGTTCTCAAGCCATTTCTCAATTTGGATTGGAACGAAAATTAGAAGCGTGGAAAAGACCAGAAAAAGCCTATAAAGAACTTCAACAGTTGACTCGGGAAAGAGACCAGATCGTTCTGGAAAGAAGTATTATTAAAAATCAAATTCATGCTGAAAAGACTGAAGCAGAGCCTAATTTAAAAAGTTTAGATAGAATGCAGTTGCGTATCAGATTTTTAAATACACAAGAGAAAGAAATTAAAAATGATATTAAATCGATTGTAGATCTTCATCCGAAAATAAAACAAATTATAGGACGAGTTACAACGATTCCGGGAATCGGAGATTTAACAGCGGTAATCGTTTTAGCGGAAACAAATGGTTTTGAACTCATTAGGAACAAATCTCAATTATCGAGTTATGCAGGTCTTGATGTAATAGAAAAGCAATCAGGAACATCCGTAAAAGGCAAGCCGAGAATATCTAAAAAGGGAAATAGGAATCTGCGAAAATCACTTCACTTACCAGCTTTAGCTGCGGTAAAATGGGATGATAATTTTAGAAATATCTATGCAAGATTAGTTTCAAAACATGGTATAAAAATGAAAGCTTTGGTAACAATACAAAGAAAACTTTTAGAATTAATTTACCTATTATTTAAAAACGAAACAGAATATGACAAAGAATATCAAACAAAAAATAGCGTGCAAACACAAATGGTTTAACACGCTACAGAGTCTAGTTCTTGACTGACTTGAAAAACAAATTTACAAAAAAAAATAAATATTTTATTTGGAAATCAACACAGAATCTTCATGGATACTCCTATGTTTGCAAAGGTGTAACACTGAATAATTTGTATGATTACTTTTGCAACATAAAGTGAGTAAGAATGAGAGTGAAATTGATACTAAATAGTTCATAGAGACATATTCACATGAAGAAAACACCTCATTCTTATTTATCTTTTAGAGTCTGAACAGAATGTAAGGAATTAGGCAGAGCTTAATATCCAGAATATCCAACCAGGAGAAAAGACGAAGGAAGATTCATCACTTTTAAAATAAGTTAAAAAATAATGATGAAAAAAGTATTGAAACAAGTGGCAGGGATTGATGTCGCACAGAAAGAATTAGTGGTTACTTTCGGATGTTTATTTGAAGATTTTTCAATTGATTTATCTACATACAAAGTTTTTAAAAATACTGATAATGGTATGAGATTGTTGGTTGAGTGGATTAATAAATTAAGAAACCAAGATGTCGTAGTTAATTATGTGATGGAAGCGACAGGAGTTTATCACCAAAAATTCGCCTATTATCTTGAAGAAAACAAGTACAATGTTAGTGTTGTTTTACCCAACAAGATTAGCAATTACATGAGAACTTTGGAGGTGAAAACGATAACAGACAAGAGTTGTTCTCAAGCCATTTCTCAATTTGGATTGGAACGAAAATTAGAAGCGTGGAAAAGACCAGAAAAAGCCTATAAAGAACTTCAACAGTTGACTCGGGAAAGAGACCAGATCGTTCTGGAAAGAAGTATTATTAAAAATCAAATTCATGCTGAAAAGACTGAAGCAGAGCCTAATTTAAAAAGTTTAGATAGAATGCAGTTGCGTATCAGATTTTTAAATACACAAGAGAAAGAAATTAAAAATGATATTAAATCGATTGTAGATCTTCATCCGAAAATAAAGCAAATTATAGGACGAGTTACAACGATTCCGGGAATCGGAGATTTAACAGCGGTAATCGTTTTAGCGGAAACAAACGGTTTTGAACTCATTAGGAACAAATCTCAATTATCGAGTTATGCAGGTCTTGATGTAATAGAAAAGCAATCAGGAACATCCGTAAAAGGCAAGCCGAGAATATCTAAAAGGGAAATAGGAATCTGCGAAAATCACTTCACTTACCAGCTTTAGCTGCGGTAAAATGGGATGATAATTTTAGAAATATCTATGCAAGATTAGTTTCAAAACATGGTATAAAAATGAAAGCTTTGGTAACAATACAAAGAAAACTTTTAGAATTAATTTACCTATTATTTAAAAACGAAACAGAATATGACAAAGAATATCAAACAAAAAATAGCGTGCAAACACAAATGGTTTAACACGCTACAGAGTCTAGTTCTTGACTGACTTGAAAAACAAATTTACAAAAAAAAATAAATATTTTATTTGGAAATCAACACAGAATCTTCATGGATAGTTCATGGATAGTTCATGAGTAATGCATGAGCAGCGAATGAAAATTAATGGACAAACTCAAGGCTCTATCATAAATTTTAATCACAAAAAAACTCCTTTCATCACTGAAAGGAGTTTTGTATATCATTAATACGAAATTTATCGCGCAATATTCACCGCTCTGGTTTCACGGATTACCGTTACACGAACTTGTCCCGGATAAGTTAATTCGTTTTGAATCTTCTCTGAGATATCGTAAGAAAGCTGTGCTGATTGGTCATCGCTCACTTTTCCGCTTTCTACCATTACCCGAAGTTCTCTACCCGCCTGGATTGCATATGCGCTTGAAACACCGTCGAAACTTAGAGCTGCTGCTTCCAGGTCTTTTAGTCTTTGGATATAAGATTCCAAAACCTGTCTTCTTGCGCCCGGTCTTGCTCCGGAAATCGCATCGGCAACCTGAATGATCGGCGATAATAAGGTGGTCATTTCAACCTCATCGTGGTGAGCCCCAATGGCGTTGACAACTTCCGGATTCTCACCGTATTTCTCTGCCCACTGCATTCCCAAAAGGGCGTGTGGCAATTCTGATTCCTGTTCCGGTACTTTTCCGATATCGTGAAGCAAACCGGCTCTTTTCGCTAACTTAACGTTAAGTCCCAATTCTGCTGCCATTGTTCCGGCGATATTCGCAACTTCTCTCGAGTGCTGCAATAAATTCTGTCCGTAAGAAGAACGGAATTTCATTCTACCCACGATTTTTACCAGTTCAGGGTGAAGTCCGTGAACTCCTAAATCGATCACTGTTCTTTTACCAACTTCAATGATTTCCTCTTCAATCATTTTTTTGGTTTTATCAACTACTTCTTCAATTCTTGCAGGGTGAATCCGACCATCAGTTACCAAACGGTGAAGGGAAAGTCTTGCGATCTCTCTTCTTACCGGATCGAAGCAGGAAAGCAAAATGGCTTCCGGCGTATCATCAACAATGATTTCAACTCCTGTAGCCGCTTCTAAAGCACGGATATTTCTTCCTTCTCTACCAATAATTCTTCCTTTAACTTCATCAGATTCGATATTGAATACAGAAACCGAATTTTCGATGGCCTGTTCTGTACCGATTCTCTGAATGGTCTGAATAACGATTTTTTTAGCTTCCTGTTTCGCGTTAAGCTGAGCTTCCGCCATAATGTTCTGAACATGAGCCTGCGCTTTTGTTTTGGCTTCCGCTTTCAAAGCTTCTACCAGTTCGTTCTTCGCATCTTCGGCAGAATATCCGGAGATTCTTTCCAGGATTTCTACTTTCTGTGCAGTGACGGCGTCTAATTCCTGTTGTTTTCTTTCAAGGATTTCGTGTTTTTTACTGTAGTCAGCAATTTGACGGTCCAGGTCTTTTTCCAGTTTGCCTGTCTTGCTCAGTTCATCGCTGAGTTTTTGCTCTTTGTCTTTGATTCTTTTTTCAGAATCCTGCATTTTTCTTTCTCTGGACTGAATGTCTGCATCATGTTGCGATTTCAGTTCCATGAATTTCTCCTTGGCCTGAAAATGCTTTTCTTTCTTAATGGATTCTGCCTGTACGGTGGCTTTTTCTATAAGGTTCTCGGCGTTTTTCTTTGCATCTTCTACGATGAATTTCGCTTTCGTGTTAAGAGCACTTTTGGAAAAAACCATTCCAATTACCGCTCCTACAACCAAGCAAACAATACCGATAATAATAATGGTGATTGTTGTCATATATGTTTAGTTTAATATTAAGTTCGTTAAAAATCAAGCAGTTAGCTTCAAAATCATTTCAATTTGAAACCTCTTCGACCTTGATTATGGGTTAAAAAAAAACCTACAACAGTTCACGGATTTAGAGTAAACTCCTAATCAACACGATTTGAACTGTTTTTTATTTTCTGTAATCCGAGCATGTCGGCACGCCATTAAATAAACTTTCGTTCGGTAATAGTTTTGCGTTGAGTTTACCTGTAATGTGTTAGAACTATTGTAGGCAGTCGTTGATTGAAAAAGAAAAATCTACTTTTCCAACTCTTCCAGAAATTGGTTGATATTCTTCAGCCGATCCGTGGAATCTTTTATGTTTTTATCGTTGTTGATTTGTGCCACTTCAGCGTTGGTTCCTAATTTTAAGCAACACATCGCCAAGGCATCCTGTTTATCTCTAACGTCAAAATTCTGTTCAAAATCTTTAATCATCGCTTCAATCTGTTTCCCGACTTTGCGCAAAGTTTCTTCTTCGGCGGAGGGTACATTCAGCGGATAACTTCTACCGGCAATGGTGATGGTTATTCTTCTTACATCCATTACAATCCACTGTTTTGAAGTTCTGCAATACAATAATCCACTTCTTTGATCAACCGGTTGATATGGTTTTTCATCAATCGGTTATGGTCTGGATTTCCTGATATTGCTGAATAAAGTTTTATATCTTTTTGTTCTTCTGCTAAAACCTGGTTTCTTTTTCTTTCCTCTTCGTATTTCATCTTCAGCTCTTCATGCTCCTGATTTAATTCTGAATATTTTTCGGTAAGATTCTCGTAATTTTTTTTTACTGCCAAAATCTTCTTTTCTAAAAGCGAAAAATTATTTTCTAAATCTTTGAGCATTTCTCCAGGTTAATTTATTCTAACTCTGTAGCAAAAATATAAAAAATTAATTTGAAAGTATAACTTATTCAGTACTAATTTTAGAAATTACAAAATAAAAAAAGAGAAAGCCTTAGAACCTTCTCCCTGTTATTAAAAAACCGTCCCGTTTTTATTCAAATTTCAGTACAAACATGAACGCTCTGGTTTTTGCACTAGAAATTGCGGAGGTCCAATAAGGCGGCGTTTCGGCATTATCTGCCACAGATTCGTTATTGATCATAAAGGTTCCTCTGAAGCCCGGAGTCAGTTTAAACCTGCTGAAATAGAACTGAATTCCCACTTCTGCTGACCAGGCTAAATTACTCGCCGTTGTACGGAAAATCCCATGCTGATTGTCATCTTCTGCCTTGCTGTTGGATTGTAAATTCATCATCCAGTTGACCCCGGTGGCGGCATAAGGTCGGGAATTGTACCAACGGTCGCCGTGAACCTCTATCAATAGCGGAATATCTACATAAGTTGACTTTACAGTTCTTAATTTATCGGCATCCGTTAAAACTCTCGGCGCAAAAGCTTGGTTGGCCGGCGTTCCTGCCGCAAACTGATCGTTGGACTGGGTATCGAAATGAATTTCACGTTCCACGAACTGCAGACCCGGTTCTATTCTTAAATCAAAATAATCGCTTAACCGTAACTTTCCAATTAAACCGGCGCCGAAACTATAGGCAGATTTGGTCTGTACCAAATTCTTTTGCCCATTCATCCCGAATTTTGGATCAAGAACCAATTTGTAATCGAAATTATTCGCAGCTAGATAAAATCCATAACTGAATTTCTGCTCATCAAATCCTTCCAGATGATCCATCCTGTCTTTGGTGCGGAACAACTGCGCATTGGTAAATGTTGCAAAAAAAAGGGCAGCAACGGTGCTCGTTTTAAAAAAGTTTTTCAACATATTATTATTTAGTGGCCTTATAAATGGTTGCGATTCCTAAACTTAGTTTTTTGTATTCTACTTTTCGAAATCCAACATCTAATAAAATGGTTTTCATTTTTTCTCCAAAAGGAAAAGCATTTACAGAATCCGGCAGATAGGTGTACGCGCGATTATCTTTTGAAACCAATTTACCAATTTGAGGCAAAATGTTTTTAAAATAAAACATATAAAATGGAGCCAAAAAACCTTCTACTTTGGAAAACTCCAGGATATAAACGCTTTTATCCTCTTTCACTACCCTTTTCAATTCTGACAGCCCTTTTTCTAAATTCTCGAAATTACGCACTCCAAATGCAACGGAAACCGCATCGAATTTATTGCTTTCAAAAGGAAGATTTTCTGCATCTCCTTTGATCATTTCGATTTGTTCGGTTAAATTAATCTTTTTGATTTTTTCAATACCTACATTCAGCATTTGTTGAGATAAATCTAAACCAATCATTTTCGCGCCGGTTCCTTTCTGCACTGCGATTGCTAAATCTCCGGTTCCGGTGGCCACATCCAAAACCTCTTTCGGCTGATCAGCATTCATCCATTTCACCAGGGTATTTCTCCATAAAACATCAATTTTCATAGAGAGCACATGATTCAGCAGATCATATTTCGGTGCGATATTGTCGAACATATCTTCGACTTCTTTTTTCTTGCCGGCTTCGGTATTGTAAGGGGTAACTTGGTTCAATGTATCTTATTTAAATTGATAATATTCTTTATAATAATTCAAAAAATCTTCTTTGCGGAAAATCTTTGTTCTGGATTCTACTTTCTGGATATTTTTGATTACTTCATCGTACTTTTCGTCGATATTGTAATAAAAAGCATCGGTATATAATTTATTAAAATGAACGGGAGCGTTCAGATATAATTTCCCGTCGATATTGGTTTGTTTTCGGGCAGCGATCAAAGAATCCTTATTTAATCCATAACCATAAAACTGTTCGTTGATATAATAATCCTGGTGAGCGATATTCAGCAGGCCCCGGTTTTTATTCACTACAAAACCTGAATCATACAGCAACTTTTTCTGACCGTCAAAAACTTTAATCTCGTTTTTGCCTTTCTTTAAATCAACATGCACTTTCTGACCTGCTGAAATAATGTTTTCAGCGCCATTATTAATATTAAAATAAAAGGTGTTTACGGTGGGATTATCCACCAGGTAATAATTTTTTTTCGCTAAAAAGAAATTATAAATCCCGAAGGCGACCAATACAGTAATGACTGATATAATTAAACCTTTGGTAGATGGACTCATTTTCATATAAAATATTGTGGTGAAAAAACTTTTGCAAATTTAATAATAATTTTGTTTTACTACGGTACAATAATAATTCTTAAATTTGCACTAAATTTTTCATATCATTATATGCCCAATACAATCATAATCGGATCAGGAAGTTACATTCCTACAAAGGTAATCGGAAAAGAATACTTCATGGACTCTGTTTTTTACACGGACGAAGGTGAAAAAATCGATAAACCCAACGAAGAAGTCATTCAGAAATTTGTAGAAATTACAGAAATCGAAGAAAGACGTTACTTAGAAGAAGATGAATTTAACTCTGATTTGGGATACCACGCGGCAAAAGAAGCCATCGCTGACGCAAAAATAGACCAGGAAGATTTAGACTATATTATTTACGCCAGTAATTTTGGTGAAGTTGACCATAACGGAATGACCAACTTCATGCCCTCGATGTCTTCCAGAGTGAAAAACAAACTCAACATTAAAAACAGAAGAACCGTAAATTACGACATGATTTTTGGCTGTCCCGGTTGGGTAGAAGCCATGATTTTGGCAGATACGCTTATCAAAGCTAAAAAAGCAAAATTAATACTGGTGGTAGGATCTGAAACCCTAAGCCGGGTAACCGACGCGTTTGACCGCAACAAAATGATTTTTGCCGATGGTGCCGGAGCGGTCGTGGTACAAGCTACAGACGATGAAACCGTGGGAATTATTGCTGATTCAACCATTTGTGATAACGGACCGGAATTAAACTATCTCGAAAATGCACCTTCCTTAAAAAAAGACGAAGACCGCAAACCTTTATACATCAGAATGCACGGTAGAAAAATCTACGAATATGCCCTTAAAAATGTTCCTGATGCGATTAAAGAAACCATTGACAAAGCAAATTTAACCATCGACGATATCGATAAAATCTTAATTCACCAGGCAAATGCCAAAATGGATTATGCCATGATCTCCCGCCTGTTTAAACTCTACGGCAGAACAGATTACGATCACGCCGTGTCGCCAATGACCATTCAATATTTAGGAAATTCTTCCGTTGCGACAATTCCTACCATGTTCGATCTGATCATTAAAGGAAAAATGAAAGGTCAGTCGTTCAAAGAAAAAGGGAACATCGTCTTCACTTCGGTAGGAGCCGGAATGAACATCAACGCGATTGTTTATCGTTTTCCTTAATTAAAAACTTAAAAAAATAAAAAAAGCACAAAATTTGTTTTGTGCTTTTTTATTGATCTAAAAATTATGCAAAGAAATATTTTAATAATTACCGGAATTTTATTCGCCCTCGAATTTTATGTGTATCAGGCTTTTAAAACAGTCACAAACAACAACTATCTCCGGATTGCTTATTGGGCAATTACGGTTTTGGTGTATTTATTTTTCATTTATGAAGTCCTTAATTTCAAACGTACAGAACGAGATCATCATCGGATTCAGATTGTCGCTTCGGTATTTTTAGTTTTTTTACTTCCCAAACTTTTTGTGGTTTTCTTTCTTTTGATCGAAGATTTCGGACGGGGAATTAAATATACCGTTCAGTTATTTGGCACGGCCGAAAATCACATTCCCGAACGCAGGAAATTTTTAAGTATGGTCGGAATAGGAACTGCAGCATTGCTTTCCGGTTTATTTCTGGATGGGATTGTTTTTGGAAAATACAGGCATTCCATAAGAAAAGTGAAACTGAAAATCGCCGGGTTACCAAAAAGTTTCAAAGGGTACAAAATCGTTCAGATTTCCGATGTCCACGCCGGCAGTTTTCTCCGTCCCGAAAAATTACAGAAAGCGATCGATTTAATTAATGAGCAAAAGCCAGATTTAGTCTTGTTTACCGGCGATATGGTCAATAATTACGCCAGTGAGTTTAAGCCTTTTATCGAGTTATTCAAAAGTATACAATCAAAAGACGGGAAATTTTCAATTCTCGGAAATCATGATTACGGTGATTATGGCAGCTGGAATTCGGCGGCCGAAAAAGCACAGAATATTCCCAGTTTAATTGAATTTCAAAAACTGGCCGGCTTTGAAATGCTTAGAAATGAGCACCGTATCATTGAAAAAAACGGCGAAAAACTGTATGTACTCGGTGTAGAAAACTGGGGCGAAAAACCGTTTCCACAATATGGAGATTTAGACAAAGCGTCTTATGGAATTCCCACCGATGCTGCAAAAATATTGATGAGCCACGATCCAACACATTTTGATGCCGTCGTAAAAAATCATCCTTCGAATGTGCAGCTCACGCTTTCGGGGCACACCCACGGCATGCAGTTCGGGCTTGATTTGAAAAACGTCCGCTGGTCGCCGGTACAGTACCGTTATAAAAAGTGGGCAGATTTATATGAAAGCAATGGAAAATCGCTTTATGTAAACCGGGGGTTTGGCGTGATCGGCTATCCCGGAAGAGTCGGCATCGATCCTGAAATAACCCTTTTAGAACTGAGTTAATCTAAAAAAATAAAAACTCATGGTTGAATTTATAAAAGCAGCGGAAAAAGACATTCCTCTTCTTCAGCAACTGGCAGAAAAATCCTGGAATGCAGCCTACAGAAACATTCTCCCGCAAGATCAGATTGATTATATGTTGAAGGAAATGTATTCCCATCAGGAAATCTCTGATCAGCTCCAAAATCCAAATTATCACTATTATTTGATTTTAAATAAAGGGAGCGATGCCGGATTTATCGGGTTCGAATTTCATTATGAAAAAGACACTGCCAAACTCCACCGCATTTATCTTTTAGAAGAATTCAAAGGAAAAGGTCTCGGCAAAAAAGCCATCAATTTCTTAAAAGAAAAAGTCGCGGAAACTTCAGACAGGAGAATTATCCTGAACGTCAACAAAGATAATCCTGCAAAGAAAATATACGGATCACAAGGTTTTACCCTATTTGCAGAAGGTGTTTTTGACATTGGAAACGGTTATGTAATGGACGATTACTTAATGGAATTCCGGTTTTAAATCCTCATTTTCAGCGGATAAAAAATAAGAGTTCTTTTTATTTGGTACGATTTTAGAATTGTTAATTTTATTAACATTAAAAAATTAAAATTATGACACGTACTAATTTATTCTCAAAGATTCAGATTTTCGCCTTGGCAGTAATGGCAAACTTTGCCGTAGTTTTGGTGAAAGCTCAGGAAAAAGCTTCCGATTTAAAAGTGGATGTAGATGTGAACAAAGGAAATGACACGATGGGTGGAGACTGGATGAGCAATCCACTGGTTTGGGTAATCGGTGCCTTGGTGCTGATCGTTATTATTGCATTGGTTGCAAGAGGTGGCGGAAACAAATAAACGACAAATCATAAACAGAAATCCCGAAAACTTTAAAGTTTTCGGGATTTTTATGTTAAAGTTCCTGTTATTTTTTTTTAAAGAGCGAGTGCTTTCTGATAAGCCTTCTCAATTCCATCCAGGTTTTTTCCGCCTGCGGTAGCAAAGCCGGGATTTCCGCCGCCGCCGCCCTGGATTTCCTTAGCCAAATCTTTCACGATATTTCCGGCGTGGTATTTTGCTTCTAAATCTGAAGAAACGCCCACGGTTATCATCGGTTTTCCATCAGCATCAGAAAGGACGATGATCACCGAATTACCGATCTCTTTCTTCAGCTGGAACACAATATCTTTCACACTTCCGGCATCCAGAGAAACTTTCTTCACCAATAATTTCTTATCTTCTTTCTGAACAAAATCACTGGCCCAGTTTGACGTTTCAGATTTTGCTTTTTCTTTTTTCAAAGATTCTATTTCAGATTTTAAAGAAGTATTTTCCTCGATCAGTTTCTCCACTGATTTCGTAAGCTCTTTTGATTTTAATAAAGTGGAAATCTCTTTCAGCTGCGTTTCTAAATTTCTGAAATAAGCCGCAGACTGATCTCCGGAAATCGCTTCTATTCTGCGGATTCCGGCTGCAGTAGAACTTTCGTTCTGAATTTTAAAATGACCGATTTCTCCCGTATGTTTCACATGCGTTCCCCCACACAGTTCTTTGGAAGAACCAAACTGAATCATTCGTACCTTATCGCCATATTTCTCTCCGAAAAGTGCCATAGCTCCTTTTTCCATCGCTTCGGCAACCGGGATTTCACGGAATTCCTGAAGGGCGATATTTTCTTTGATTTTTGCGTTCACCTTTTCTTCGACCCATTTCAAATCCTCTTCACTGATTTTAGAAAAATGGGAGAAATCGAAACGCAGATAATCCGGACCTACAAAAGATCCTTTCTGTTCCACGTGCGTACCTAAAACTTCGCGCAGCGCTTCGTGCAGCAAATGCGTCACCGAGTGATTCGCCTGCGTATTTTTTCTTTCCGATTCGTTTACTTTAGCATAAAAAACTGCGCCTGCGTCTTTCGGCAAATCTTTAATTAAAGAAACGATCAGATTATTTTCTTTTCTGGTTTCCAGAACTTCGATGATTTCTGAACAGTCTGTAATATCAAAAACGCTTGGATTTGAAATGTCAAAACCTTCTGTATAACTTGGAATTAAAATTCCCTTGTCACCAACTTGTCCACCACCTTCAGGATAAAAAGGCGATTTGGAAAGCACGATCTGATAAAACTCGCCGTCTTTATTTTCAATTTTCCGGTATCTGGTAATATAAGTTTCAGTTTCTAAGACCTCATAGCCTACAAAAGATTCGGCTTTTTCCTCTAAAACAACCCAGTCATAAACTTTTTGCGCAGATGATTTTTTAGAACGCTGTTTC
Organism: Chryseobacterium gotjawalense; assembly: GCF_030012525.1. NCBI lineage: Bacteria > Pseudomonadati > Bacteroidota > Flavobacteriia > Flavobacteriales > Weeksellaceae > Chryseobacterium > Chryseobacterium gotjawalense. Next base: position 3,063,019 of record NZ_CP124855.1, on the reverse strand, counting down.
TGCTTGGTCATTTCTTCTTCGAAACCTTGCTCATCAACGGTCAACTGTTTTTCTTCAGCGATGATTCTTGATAAATCCGCAGGGAAACCGTAGGTATCATACAGTTCGAAAACATCCACTCCGGAAAGGGTTTTCTCCCCTTTTGAAATGGTGTCATTAATAATTAAATCAATTCTTTTTAAACCGTGTTCGATGGTTTTCAGGAAAGAAATTTCTTCTTCTTTAATGACTTCAGTTACTAATTTTTCCTGCTTCATTAACTCCGGGAAAAAGTCCCCCATTTCAGTTTTCAAAACAGCTACCAATTCAAAAAGAAACGCCTCTTTCATTCCTAAAAAACGGTACGCATACGAAATTCCGCGGCGTAAAATCCGGCGGATGACATAACCAGCGCCACCATTGGAAGGCAACTGTCCGTCGGCAATTGCAAAAGAAACCGCACGGATGTGATCCACTACTACGCGGATGGCAATATCTTTTTCGTCTTCTAAAATTCCGGTATATTTTTTCCCTGAAAGCTCTTCTACTTTTTGAATCAAAGGCGTGAACACATCGGTATCATAATTCGAAGTTTTGCCTTGCAAAGCCATACACAAACGCTCAAATCCCATTCCGGTATCCACGTGTTGCTTTGGCAGTTTTTCCAGACTTCCGTCGGCTTTTCTGTTGAATTCCATGAAAACGAGATTCCAGACTTCTACCACTTGCGGGTGATCGTTATTCACCAGCTCCAAACCGGAAACTTTGGCTTTCTCTTCCGCTGTTCTGATATCGATATGAATTTCTGAACAAGGTCCGCAAGGTCCGCTCTCCCCCATTTCCCAGAAATTATCTTTTTTATTTCCGTTAATGATCCGGTCTTCAGAAATATGAGCTTTCCAGAAATTATAAGCATCCTGGTCGCGGTCTAAGTTTTCGGAAGCATCTCCTTCAAAAACAGTAACATATAAATTTTCTTTAGGAATCTTATAAACTTCTGTCAGTAATTCCCAGGCATAACCGATGGCTTCTTTTTTAAAATAATCACCGAATGACCAGTTTCCCAACATCTCAAACATCGTGTGATGGTAAGTATCGCGGCCTACATCGTCTAAATCATTATGCTTTCCGGAAACTCTCAGACATTTTTGCGTGTCTGCAATCCGGGGTGATTTCGGCTCTTTATACCCTAAAAAGTAATCCTTAAACTGGGTCATTCCTGAATTGGAGAACATCAATGTGGGATCGTCTTTCAATACAATCGGTGCTGACGGGACAATCAGGTGATTTTTACTTTTAAAATAGTCTAAAAACTGCTGGCGTATATTTTGTGAAGTCATAGTTGATTTTGGCTTTTATCGATTGGCTTTGGGCGAATTTATAAGAATGCAAATTTAAGAAATTTTTGACTGAAAAAGCAGATTGATTTTTTGGAGCTTAAGACGGGTATTATTCTCAGTAAATATTTAATTTTTTCAACCAAGTGATTCTTTATCCTCCTTAGCCTTCCTTAATTAATCAAAGAAGAATGAATAAATTGATTTGATCAACCGGAAGCTTAGAACTAAACCTGCTGAAAGAGTTCATTCAAACCCTTCATCAATTCAGATTTTAAGCATGTGTTTTTCAGTTAACACAGATCATTGCAGGGAGGCGCAACAGAGCGGCCTCAATTAACGCGCACTATCACAAAAAAACCAATTCCACTATCCGCAAAGTTTAACACTCATGTATCAATTTTTAACATTTATTTATCTATAAATAGTTGTTAATTTGTACAACAAAGTAAAGAAAACCAAGTAATCTTCACTTATTGTTTTGATTAAATTGATACCTGCTGTTTGGCAAGATCAGCTGTTGCCATTTTTCCGTTGTATTCAGACAGTTCTGTCATTTCAAATCTCAGCATTAATGAGAATACCCAACGGTTTCTTTTCCGAAACTGATCATGATAAAGATTTTGCCGGTTATTAAGATAACGGCACGAAAAACCGGTATGTTTTCTGCGGCCGGTAAAAGTGGTGGACTGCTTTTCAGATGAAGGCACAGGAGAATGGTGTTTCGTGAACGTATTTTATTTTTTTTACCATTGCAGGCACATTCATTATAAGTCAGTGCAGACGGTGGTTTTATGAAATGATCCGTTACATTTTGTTTTCAGAGTAAGCCTTTTTAGCTTTTCTGAAAACATGGAGCAGTAGCTGTTATACTAAAACTTTTAAAAATACTGAGATGCATTTAACACCACGAGAAATCGAAAAACTGATGCTGCACACCGCTGGAGAACTTGCTCTGAAAAGAAAAGCAAGGGGTGTGAAACTGAATTACCCCGAATCTATAGCCCTGATCAGTCATTTTGTGATGGAAGGAGCAAGAGACGGAAGACGCGTTGCCGACCTCATGCACGAAGGCGCAAATATCCTTACGAGGGACGACGTGATGACTGGCGTGCCCGAAATGATCCATGACATACAGATTGAAGCAACTTTTCCAGACGGAACCAAAATGGTGAGCGTACACAACCCAATCCGATAATCTCAAAAAACAAAGCATTATGATACCTGGAGAAATATTTGTAAAAGAAGGCACGATCATCTGTAATGAAGGCAGGCCTACTGTAAAAATAAAAGTGACCAATACCGGCGACCGACCCATACAGGTAGGTTCGCATTATCATTTTTTTGAAGTAAACAAAGCGATGCTGTTTAACCGCGATGAAGCCTTCGGAAAAAGACTGAATATCATATCAAGTACTGCAGTCCGTTTTGAGCCAGGCGAAGAAAAAGAAATAGAACTGGTAGAAATCGGCGGTGACCGGAATTTCTATGGCTTCGACAATCTGACAAGCGGTTCTATCGACTCACATGAGGTGAAAGACAGAGCGCTCGCAAAAATGAAATCTTTAAACTATAAATCTTTATAAAATGAGTTTAGAAGTAGACAGAAAACAGTACGCGAATATACTTGGACCTACAACGGGTGATAAAATTCGTCTTGGAGATACCAATCTGATCATAGAAGTAGAAGACGATTTAGGAATATACGGCGATGAATCTATTTTTGGTGGCGGCAAAACCGTACGAGACGGAATGGGACAGAATTCTACATTTCTAAGATCACAGGGCGTTCTGGACCTGTGCATTACCCGCGCAATTCTGATCGATCACTGGGGAATTGTAAAAGCAGATATCGGGATTAAAGACGGCAAAATCGTCGGGATCGGTAAAGCAGGAAACCCAGATACCATGGATGGAATCACACCCGGAATGATTATCGGCGCTTCTACAGAAATCCACAACGGTGCCGGAATGATCGTTACAGCGGGTGGAATCGACACTCACGTCCACTTTATTTCTCCACAACAGATTGAAACTTCTCTTTATAGCGGAATCACTACGATGATAGGGGGCGGAACCGGGCCAAATGACGGCAGCAATGCCACAACCTCAACACCGGGAAAATTCAATATTCAGAGAATGATGGAGGCCACTGAAGCCTTCCCCATGAATCTGGGATTTTTCGGCAAAGGAAACTGCTCCACCGTGGAACCTCTGGAAGAACAGATCGAAGCCGGCGCACTGGGGCTTAAAGTACATGAAGACTGGGGCGCTACTACCGCAGTAATCGACGCATCGCTGAAAGTAGCCGATAAATACGATATTCAGATCGCCATCCATACCGACACGCTGAATGAAAGCGGATTCCTGGAAGATACCATGGCCGCCATCGACGGACGGGTGATCCACACTTTCCATACGGAAGGCGCAGGAGGAGGCCATGCTCCGGATATTATCAAGGCCGCGATGTATCCCAACGTGCTGCCGGCATCCACCAACCCTACCCGTCCGTATACCGTGAACACGATCGATGAACATTTAGACATGCTCATGGTTTGCCACCATTTGAGCAAAGAAATTCTCGAAGACGTGGCTTTTGCCGATTCCCGTATCCGTCCGGAAACCATCGCAGCCGAAGACATCCTTCATGACATGGGCGTTTTCAGCATCATGAGTTCCGATTCCCAGGCGATGGGCCGTTGCGGAGAAGTCGTTATGAGAACATGGCAGACCGCCGATAAAATGAAATTGCAGCGCAAGGAACTGGAAGAAGACAAAGGCAAAGGAAATGACAATTTCCGCGTTAAAAGATACATCGCAAAATATACCATCAACCCTGCCATCGCGCATGGAATCTCCGACCATGTAGGATCACTGGAAGTGGGCAAGATCGCCGATTTCGTCATTTGGAAACCTGCGTTTTTCGGGGTAAAACCTGAAATGATCGTAAAAAGCGGCTTTGTAAGCGCCAGTAAAATGGGCGATGCCAATGCCTCAATCCCAACCCCACAGCCAATCATTTACAAAACGATGTTCGGTGGTTTCGGCACAGCGGTTCAGAAAACGAGCATTACCTTCGTTTCCCAGGCATCCATCGAAAACGGAACAATTAGCAGCTACCAGCTCAACAGAATTTTCCTTCCGGTGAAAAACTGCCGCAACATCGGTAAAAAAGACTTGATTCACAATGACAAAACTCCGAACATTGAAGTCAATCCCGAAAATTACAAAGTGTATGTGGACGGCGAGCATATCACCTGTGATCCGGTGGAAGAACTGCCGTTGGCACAAAGATATTTCCTTTTTTAAAATTAAATTGAAACTGCGGAAGCTCTGTTCACGGTCGCTTTCTTGTTTTTTTATGAGCGAAATCGGGAACAATCAACGAGCTTATTTAAATTTCATTCAAACTGATATTTTTAACACTTAAGCTAAGTTTATTAACCACACAGTCGCAAAAGAAGAACACTTAAGTTTTGAAAATCTTTAATGTTCAACTTTTGCGGGCTTTTCTTAAACCTGATATTATTTTAAACTTCTGTGACTTTGTGGTTAAATGTGCCCCAATAATTATTAAAACATCTTGCCGGTACAGTTAACTTTTCAAACCACAAAGCCACAAAGAGGAAATATGTGAATTATTATAATGCCAACTTCATGAACTTAGGATATGCTGAAAACAAACCTTTGTGACTTTGTGGTTAAATGCCTCTTAAATAACTTAATGAACCAATTAAACCTTTGTGGTTTTATTTTAAAATGTAAACAGGCTCTAAAAAAAAATCTTCCCAATGATCATCAACCAAATTTCAGGAAATCTTTCCGAAAGACCGCTTCATGGTAAAACCGTGGATTATCTGGATCTGGAATGGTATGAAACGACCAAAAGAATTCAGCGCAAAAATACGGGACAGGGACAGGAGATCGCGATCAAATTTCTGCGCGAAGGACAGCGGCTGCGCGAAGGTGATATCCTGTTTGAAAATCATGAGAAAATAGTAGCCGTAAACATACTGGAGACCGATGCAATTGTCATCACTCCAAAATCGATGCTTGAAATGGGAACCGTGTGTTACGAAATCGGCAACAAACACATTCCACTCTTCATTCAGGACGGCGAAGTTCTGCTCCCTTTTGAAATGCCCATGTTCCGCTGGCTGGACGCGGCAGGCTATCAACCTGAAAAAAGAAAAAAGAAACTGCTCAACTTGCTTAGATCAAATGTCGAACCGCACGGACACGGCAGTTTGGGATCGTCCCTTTTTACTAAAATATTAAAAATAGCTTCCTCTAAAGATGATGAATAAACAGTTCCTGGCAACACTGCTGCATATCTCAGACCCTGCGCTTCCTATTGGGGGCTACTCGCATTCCAGCGGTCTGGAAACCTACATACAGAACAGGATCGTAAACGACCGCAAAACCGCGAAAGAATTTGTGGAAAACATGATCCGCTACAACCTGAAATACAATGACGGTGCGTTTCTAAAACTGGCCTATGATGCGGCAGAAAAAGGGAATTTACATGAAATCCTTACACTGGATCAGGAATGCCTTGCACTGAAAGCTCCTATGGAGATCAGGCAGGCGAGCCAAAAACTCGGGCTGCGGTTTATTAAAATTTTTAAACGATACCGCTCTTCCCAGCTTTTGGAAGACTACGAAGCCGAAATTAAAAAAGGAAATGCGTTCTCCAACTACTGTATCGCTTTCGGAATCTACGCGCATATACTGGAAATCCCACTGCATGATGCGCTCTTCGGGTTTTATTACAATTCCGCTGCAGGAATGATCACCAATGCGGTGAAACTCGTTCCATTGGGACAACTTGATGGGCAGGATATTCTTTTCGAAATGTACCCCGTCATTGAAAAAACAGCCAGCGAAACCATGGAACTGGACCGCAGTTATGTGGGGCTTTGCAACACCTCGTTCGATATCCGCTGCATGCAGCACGAAAGGTTATATTCAAGACTTTATATGTCTTAACATTAAAACAAAGAAATGGAAAACAGGAAATATATTAAAGTTGGCGTAGCCGGTCCCGTAGGATCAGGTAAAACTGCACTGCTGGAAAAATTAAGCCGTAAACTTTATGGCCTTTACGATCTGGGCGTCATCACCAATGATATTTACACCAAAGAAGACGCCGAATTCATGACCCACAACAGCCTTCTGCCGCGCGACCGGATCATAGGCGTGGAAACCGGCGGGTGTCCCCACACCGCAATCCGCGAAGACGCAAGTATGAATCTGGAAGCGGTCGACGAACTGGCCAACCGGTTCCCGGATATCGAGCTGATCTTTATCGAAAGCGGTGGCGATAATCTTTCTGCCACTTTCAGCCCTGATCTCGCAGATGTCACCATCTTTATCATTGATGTTGCTGAAGGCGAAAAGATCCCGCGAAAAGGCGGTCCCGGAATCACACGGTCCGATCTTTTAGTGATCAACAAGATCGACCTCGCCCCCTATGTAGGCGCAAGTCTTGAAGTGATGGAAAATGACTCCCGCCGGATGAGAAACGGATCACCGTTCGTTTTTACCAATCTGAAAACCGAAGAAGGTTTAGACAAAGTCATCGGATGGCTCAAAAAATATGCACTGCTGGAAAATACGGAAGAACCGGAATTACTGAGATAAAAATGGAATGCAGACTGAATATCACCGCCGGATATAAAGAAGGAAAATCCTATATCAAAGATCTTTATGTGGGAACCCCTTTCCGTGTAGTTTCTGTAGGACAAAGGAAAAGAGACAACAAACTTTATCAAATGATCATGAGTACGTCACCGGGAATCCTGGACGGCGATCAGTACATTATAGGGATCAGTTTAGAAGAACAGAGCCGCTTGCAGCTGGCTTCGCAGTCATATCAGCGGCTGTTTGATATGGAAAATAAAGCCACCCAAAATCTGACGGTGGATATCGGCGATCACGCTTTTTTCGCTTTCGTTCCGCACCCGGTAGTTCCGCACGAGAATTCAAATTTTGAAAGCCGGGCAAAAATTACATTGGGAAAGGAAAGCAGCGTATTGATCAGCGAGATCATTACCTGCGGCAGAAAACACTATGGTGAAGTTTTTAAGCTGAAAAAATTCCACAACCTGACGGAGGTTTTCCATGAAGGGAAACTGATCGTAAAAGATAATGTTCTCATAGAACCTGGGCGAATACCCATCCAGAATATAGGCATTCTCGAAGATTTCACCCATCAGGGAAGTTTGATTTTTGTGAGCACCAAAAAAGACACCGATAAAACAGAACTTGTCAATCATCTGATAGAAAAATCAAAAGACTTTCCCAAAGTGGAAATCGGAATTTCTGCTCTGGAAAGCGGTGGATTTGTACTAAGGGCATTATCGCACGGTGCCGAAGTGATGTATAATTATTTTCTCGCAGTGCAGGATTTTCTGTGGGAAGAAAAGATTTTAACTCCTTAAAAAAATGAATACAGCTTTGTGGGCATTGGCTTTGAGCGCGGTGTCTATCAGTTTCATCCATACTGCTTCAGGTCCGGATCATTACCTGCCCTTCATCGTTCTTTCGAAATCGAAAAAATGGAGCAAAAGCAAAACCGTTCTTCTGACGGTTGCGTGCGGCTTTGGGCATGTTTTGAGCTCACTGATGATCGGTGCAGTCGGATTATTTTTAGGCTGGCAAATGACCCGTTTTACCTGGTTTCAGGACATTCGCGGCAATCTCTCGGGATGGGCGCTTTTGATCTTCGGCATCGCTTACCTGGCCTACGGATTTTATCAGGCGCTAAGGAATAAACCGCACAAACATTTTGATGTCATGGGCGAAGAAGTATATGTTTTCGAACACAGCCACGGCGAAATGGTACGCCCGCAAAGCCGGATAAAAGTGACACCGCTGGTCCTTTTCATGATTTTCGTGATGGGTCCGAGCGAGCCGCTTACGCCACTGCTTTTTTATTCGGGGATGAACCGTTCGGTACCGGAAATTCTGGCACTGGTAATTCCCTTTTCGCTGACGACCGTCGCCACGATGCTCGGAATGGTGCTGTTGGGCAGATACGGCCTGACTACCCTTTTTAATTCTGAAAAATTTGAAAAATACATGGGACTTATCAGTGGCGCTGTCATCACGCTTTGTGGAGTAGGCATGGTTTTTTTCGGCTGGTGACATTTAAATTCAAGGAGAAATGGAAAAACTTTTTAAACAAATACCATTTGTTGATCAAATACTTAAAGGTGTGGGGCAGGTCATGCTGCAGGAAAACAGGTGGACGGGACTCCTCTTCATCATCGGGATATTTCTGGGAAGCTGGCAATGCGGTACTGCTTCGATACTGGCAACCGCTACAGCGACACAGACTGCCAAGCTTCTGAAATATGATGAAAAAGAAATAAATGCCGGACTGTACGGTTTCAGCGCAGCTTTGGTAGGCGTGGCGCTGGCGTTTCTGTTTCAAACTACCGTTCTGATCTGGGCATTAATCATTGTCGGCGGGTCTTTGGCGGCAATACTGCAGCACTTCTTCATTCAAAGGAAATTTCCGGCGTTTACGTTTCCTTTTATTCTGGTGACCTGGGTATTTACTTTTACGCTGCATCATTTTACTCAGATTCCGCCTTCAGATTTAATGTCTGTAAAATTCGAAGACTCAAAATTCATTGATGTGCTCACCGCGATCCAGGGTTTTGGTGAAGTAATTTTCCAGGGGAGCCCCCTATCCGGATTTTTATTTTTCCTGGGTGTTTTTATCAGTTCGCCTGTTGCGGCCTTGTACGGTCTGGCGGGCTCGTTATTGAGCGCCTATATTTCGCAGCTTAATGGGGAGGCGCTCGAACATGTGCACATGGGACTTTTCGGGTTCAATGCCGTTCTGTCTGCCATCTTTTTTTCCGGGCATAAAAAGATTGATGGATTATGGGTACTCATCGCGGTTGTTATTACTGCCGGATTAAATGATTTAATAGTTGATTACAAGATTTTAGATGCATTCGGGGGTGTATTTACTTTCCCTTTTGTTGCGGCAACTTGGCTAACCTTACTGCTGAAAAAAGTGGTTTTGAAAAAATCAATTTAGAGCATGATTAAATTTAAAAATACAGGAGTTAAAAGAACAACAGGATGAGGAAAAACTCCTGACGTTCAAAATCAACAATTTTCAAAATTTTGGTATTCTTCTTTTGTTGCTGGTTTATGACGGAGTTATCTGTGAAGAAAAAAAGTTATCTGAATAATGATGGTTAATAAGCTTATCACAGGCGATTAAAGTTGAAAAATGGATATTTTTATTAAATAGAAAGAGATATTCATATTCATGATGATGGTTCTGATGCTCAATGCATCTTCTGCACAACATCATTGCGGGCGTACCGAAGTAAACCCGTCAATAGTATTAATCATTCGAAAACTTTTCTCCAATACCCGATCAAATCAAACAATACAAAGAGAGAAAGGAGCAGATCGGTCGGTTATAAAGCAGTAGTAGAATACAAAAAGAAGCCGTCTCAAAATAAAATTTGAGGCGGTTTTTAATTTTCTTTTTTAAGACGTTAAATTTTTAGATGATAATGTGGTTTTTCAGAATAGTCTAAAAAAGTGCTCCATTTAAGCACTTTTCTTTCTTAGATTATGTGCTAAAGCGTGTAATCCGAACTCCAGTTCTGCTTTTTCTATTCCGATGTGCGTAAAACGCTTGAAGTTCCGGTTGGATTTGATATGCGCGAATACAGGCTCTACATCGGCAGTGCGTTGTCTGCGTTTTATTTCACCTAGTTCACTTAAGAGATTTTCCCGAACTCTGTCCTTATGCCGTTCTAAATTTTGGTTCCGTTCTATTACTCTGTTTCCCTGGGCTTTATGGCAAGTCCCTCGCAGCGGGCAACCATTGCAGTTTTGAGCTTGGTAAAGTGAGCTTGTCTGAGCATAGCCGCTTTTGGTTTTTCGATTTCGGTTGGTGATTTTGTTCATTGGTTGTCCCATCGGACAGATGTATTGATCTTTCTCTTCGTTATAATAGAGTTTATCGCGATGGAAGTCCTCGTTGATTTTCTTTCTTTTCGATTTTAAAATCCCCTGTTCCTTATCGAAGGTGTTGTATTTTACGAAGGTTTCTATATTTTTTTCTTCCAGAAAATCATAGTTTTCTTCACTGCCGTAACCTGCATCAGCGGTGAGTTCTTCCGGTAAAAACTGATAAAGATCTTCAAAAGTATTAAGGTGTGGTTTGAGCGTATTTAAATCGTTGGTGGTTTGGTGCAAACTATAATGAATGACGAACTGGGATTCGGAACTTACCTGCACATTGTAGGCGGGTTTAAGCTGCCCATTCTGCATATGATCATCTTTCATGCGCATAAAGGTAGCGTCGGGATCGGTCTTGCTGTAGCTGCCACGACCTGCTAAAAGTTTTTCCTGCTCCTCGTATTTATCCAGGTTCTGAGAAAAATTCTTTTGAATGTATCTCAGTTTTGCCTTTGCTTTAGTAGAAGCCTTCGGGTTTTTGCTGATAATCTCTTCTATTTTCTTGGCGGTCTTCTCTATTTTATCTTTATCGATGGTTTTAAACTCCGGTGGCGTAGGATCGCTGTCTTCTTCATCAGCAATGCTTTGAGCATAGTTCCACATTTGCTCAAGTTGCTCTGCCATCTTTTCTTTTCTGGTTTTAATGGCATTGCCCCAAACAAAGGTGTACCTCCCGGCAATAGACTCTATCTTGGTGCCATCGGTAAAAACTTCTTTCAAACTAACGAGTCCTTCCTCGGCTAATAACAGGACGACCTGTTTAAAAATATCTTTGAAAATAGTCTTGAGTTTCTTGCTCCGAAAACGGGCAATAGTATTATGGTCTGCAACCTGTTGAGCCGATAGCCACATGAAATTAATATTCTCGCGCATCGCTTTTTCGATCTTCCTGCTGGAATACGTATTATCCATATAAGCGTAAACCATCACCTTAAGCATCATCTTGGGATGAAAGCTTGGTTTGCCATCTTTGCTGTATTCTTCAATGAGCAATTTCAGATCCAGTTGCTCAATTATTCCATTGACAATCCGAACCGGATGACTCTCAGGAATCAACTCTTCGATTGATGGCGGGAATAACCAGTTTTGTTGTTGGTTATAATCCTTAAATTTAATATTCATGTCATTGATTATCAATACTTAAAGATAATAAAATCTAATAATTTCACCAAAAAAAATGTAGAAAAAAAACAAAAAAAACCGTCTCAGTATTGAGACGGCTTCCTTTAGAATCTTAAAACTTAAGAATATTATTTTGCTTCAAAATAAACTCTTCTGTTCGCTCTGTTTTTCCATTCCGGACATTTGCCCGCTGGGTTACATTCCGGATATTTAAGGTTGGTTTCACCTCTTCCTATCGCGTCGATTTTACCTGAAGGTACGCCATTTTGGATTAAATAATTTTTAACGTTATTCGCTCTTTTTTCAGAAAGTCTCTGATTATAAACAGCAGGTCCTGTAGTATCCGCTCCACCAATCACATTATACGCTCCTGCAGAGGAATTAATATAGTTAGCCGCATTATTAAGGATTGGGGTATTAGAAGGCAAAATCCGGTCAGAATTAAAATCGAATTCAATCCCTTCCAAAACTCTTGTGTTATCACCCACTACAGAAGTGGAGTTCGTAGGACAACCGTTGTTTTCAACAGGTCCCGGAACGGTAACACACTTGTCATACAAATCAATAACGCCGTCTAAATCAACATCCAAAGCAACACCTGCACCATCAACTCTTGCTCCCTGAGGAGTATCTAACTGTCTGTCCCAGTCATCACAAACTCCGTCATTATCAGCATCACCTGATTTACAAACTTCAATATCCTGGCTTTTTGCAGCCAAAACATCTGCTCTGTAATACATTTCCTGTAATGGATCATGCCAGAATACATGGGATTCGTGTTTGCCCAAATTCAAGGTAGCTCCTAAAGTCAGGTTAATGAAGTTATCAGAATTACTACCACCCTTGGTGCGTGCACCATCGAAAGTATCATCTCCTGTATACACATACATTCCTCTTGCTTCAAGATCCAGTGAACGGGAAGCACGGTATTTTAAACCGGCACCACCCTGACCGAATAAACTGCCTGCCTTAAATGGTTTGATTTCGGTAACCAACTGTTGGTTATAAGAAGCTCCTGCGTTTTGTCTGTACGCCCTGTAAGCTAAAGTTCCTACCCCTGCATACCCGTGCAAAGCCCATCTGTAAGGAGACTTGTTATCAACTCTTCTCAAAAGGTTTGAAAAGTTCAAATCACCTAAAATTGAAATGGCATCATACTGTGTTCTTCCAGCATCACCATTGGGAGAAGCTACATGGTCTTTGGTGTTTACAGCTCCCTGTCTTGTTTCCCCTTTGTCGTACTGTAACTTAAGACCGAACGCATGTGAAATCGCTTTATCTACACTCAGATAGCCAGACCATCCGATAAGGTTTTGACCTGCTCCAAACTCTTTAAGAGAGTTTAAATCCGCTGAATGCATCAATGGAATACCTGCCCCTGCTGAGATAGCCCAGTCATTGAATCTCTTCGATTCCTGAGTGAAAGGTGAAACACTTGCAGACCCGGAGGTATACGAATTGGGATAACTACCTGTAGAACTCTTTATTGAATCCTGTGCAAATACGGCCGTCGGTAAAACTACCGCTAGTGCCAAACATGTTAAATTTAATCTCATATTACAATTATTTATTAATTTCTATTTTACTGCTCTTTTAAAGATCCTAACTTTAAAATTACAAGTCGCCTAACCCAACTTCAACTTTTATGCCAATTTATGTTAATAATGTAAAATAAACTCATAAAAGCATCTTGTATAAAGGGGAATATGGTATTTACATAAGATAAAAAACCGCGGCATGTTTTCCGCTGTACAAAGCCTCTCAACACGCTGTACGCAAAGCTTTGAAGAAATCCGAGACATCAAGATAAGGTCACGGAATGCATATCCACGGCATCAACAGAAGCGGAGCAAGTATAGTAACCATTTGATGTTGATAATCACTGTAGAAAACGTCACGGATTGCAAATCCGCGACATCAGGAATGATTTTTGCTATACGGGAATGATGTGACAAAATCAAACGTTTTGCAGAGCCCAAAAATGAGCAAAACTTCGACCGGCTTGAAAAAGAGCTCCTTAGTTTTCCGGAGTAAAAAACCTTTATCACGCGAACGCAGTCAAAAAAAATTAAGCCGCGATAAGAATACCGATTGTCAAAAGATTCAAAATTTATATATTTGAGGACTTTTATATTAAATTTTAAAATATTTATTAAAAAATGATTCTGATCGTAGATGATGCTCCCGAAAATATAATATCCTTAAAAAAAGTGCTCGAAAAAAACGGTTTTGAGGTAGATACCGCGTCATCCGGGGAAGAGGCACTGAAAAAAATACTTAAAAAATCATATGTCCTGATCATTCTTGATGTTCAGATGCCGGGAATGGACGGGTTTGAAGTAGCTGAAGCCATTTCGGGTTACAGCAAAGCAAAAGAAACTGCCATCATTTTTCTATCTGCTGCCAGCGCCAACGTCAACCTGATTACCCGCGGATATTCCTCCGGCGGACTAGATTATATCAGCAAACCTGTTGATATGAATATCCTGCTGCTGAAGGTGAAAACCTTCTACCGGATTTATGAGCAAAGCCGTGCGCTGAACGAAATGCAGAAAGCTCTGCGCGAAGAAATTGAGTTCAGAAAAGAAGCAGAACGGAAAAAAGATGAGTTCATCAGCATCGCCAGCCATGAACTGAAAACACCGATGACCAGCATTAAAGGCTATATTCAGCTTTTGGAACGGAGTTTGGATAAAAACGATATTGAAACCGTAAGAACCCGGCTGCATAAAGTACAGAATCAGGTTGAAAAATTAAATTTGCTCATTGCGGACCTTCTGGATATTTCGAAGATTGAAAGCGGAAAATTAAAGTTTAATAAAAAATATTTTTCTTTTGATCATCTGCTTGACCATATTCTTGAAATCATGCAGCAATCGAATCCCCAAATAAAACTCGTAAAGAAAGGAAATGTGGAAGGAAATGTTTACGGTGATGAAATGCGGATTGAACAGGTGATTATTAATTTTATGACGAATGCCATTAAATATGCACCCGACACTGAAGAAATCCACATCAGCTCCATGATATGCGGGGATGAAATTTACTTTTCGGTACGGGATTTCGGAATGGGTATGCCGAAGGAGCATCAGCAAAAAATCTTTGACAAATTTTACCGGATCGAGGAAACTTCCGAACGGTTTCAGGGACTGGGCATCGGGCTTTATATCTGTCAGGAAATCATAGAAAGGCATGAAGGAACAGTAGGCGTTAACAGCGCACCCGGTGAAGGATCTGAATTTTATTTTTCAATACCGGTAAATCCTGTGAAGGAAAAAAATCAATATGTACAATGATGAATTTTAAAAATAATCTTCTTTACGGACTTGGACTGTCTTTAGTCCTTTTATTTATAAGCTCTCTGGCATCGTATATCAGCATCAGAAACCTGATCGAGAACTCTGCGATGATAAAGAACAGCAACCGTATCATTCAGGATCTGGACCATGTTTTTTCGCTCGTAAAAGATGCTGAAACCGGCCAGCGCGGATATCTGTTAAGCGGAGACCTGCGGTTTCTGGAGCCCTACAATAATGCGAAGGAAAAAATATCAGATGGTGTTAACGCGTTATCTTCTGAGGTCACCAATACCAACAGACAAAGCAAAAATCTGGAAAAACTTCAAGCCAGTATTGACTCGAGAATAGATATTCTGGACCGAAACCTGAATTATAAAAAAGAGGGTAAGACCGTACCGCCTGAGCAGCTGCTGAGCGGAAAAAAATACATGGACGAAATCCGCAATACCGTGTCGGTGATGCAGAAAGAAGAACAGGCCATCCTGAAGTCCCGCACAGAAAACATGGACAAGTTTGCGTCATTCACCCCATGGCTGATCATTATTTCGGCGATTTTGGCCATTACCATTACCTTGGTATTTTACCGCAAAGTTTCGCAGGATTTCAGTGAAAAAACGCAACTCACGCAGGAGCTTGAGAAAAAGAACGAAGAAACAGAAAACCGCCTGATCGCCATCGAAAACGTGGCGGCGCAAATCTCCGGCGGTAATTATGATATCCTTTGGGACCAAAACGCTCAGGAAACCCTCGGAAGCGTGGCCGGTCCGCTTAACCACATGGCCGAATCGCTTCAGAACTCATTCAAAACCCTGGAAGAAAGAGAATGGCTCAGTTCCTCCATTGCACACCTGAATGACCGCATGATGGGTGAAAAAAACATGGAAGCCCTTGCGGCAGATGTCCTGGGATACCTTACCACAAACACGCACAGCCATGTTGCTGCCATCTACCTGCAGGCAGAAGATAACCAGCTGCATCTTACAGGCAGTTATGCAATGACCGGCAGTGGCGTAAAGAAAATACTGAAAATTGGAGAAGGCATTGCAGGAGAGGCTTTCCGTTCCGAAAAGGAGATTCTGGTTCAGCACATTAAGGATAACGGGAACACCATCAGTTATGCAACAGGAAACACCAAACCGAAAAATATCATTGCGATACCCATTACCAGACACAACACGCCGCTCGGCGTTATGGAATTGGGTGCAATGCACGATTATTCTCCGCGGCAGCTGGAATTCCTTAAAGCGGTCGCCGGCAACATCGGTCTCGCGTTCTATGGAAGCCTGAGCAGGATTAAACTTCAGGAACTGCTGGAGGAAACACAGGCACAGTCAGAAGAACTGCAAACCCAACATTCTGAACTTGAAAACATCAATGCAGAACTGGAGGCACAGTCGCAGAAGCTTTTGGCTTCCGAAGAAGAACTTCGGGTACAGCAGGAAGAACTCATGCAGAGCAACCAGGAACTTGAAGAAAGAACCGGCTTACTGGAAGAAAAAAATATTCTGATTGAACAGCGCAATATTGACATTCAGCAGAAATCAATTGAACTGGAACAGAGCACCAGATATAAATCTGAATTTTTGGCGAATATGTCGCATGAACTGCGCACCCCGCTCAATTCCATTTTACTGCTTTCGAAATTAATGACTGAAAGCGAAGACCTCGATGAGCAATATGTAGAATATGCCCAGGTAATGCAGAGCTCCGGCCAGGGCTTACTGACGCTTATTGATGAAATTCTGGATCTGTCCAAAATTGAATCAGGCAAAATGACTCTGGAAATCAACGAGGTTCCTGTACAGGAAATCACGGCGGATATGCAGATGCTGTTTAAACCTATGGCAAAGGAAAAGAATCTGGCTTTAAATATAGAGACTGATGCTGAGACTACAAAAATTTTACACACCGACAAACTCCGTCTGGAGCAGGTTCTGAAAAACCTCCTTTCCAACGCCATCAAATTTACTTCGGAAGGAAGCATTACGCTGCACGTTTCCAGTGATGACGCGAAAGAAAAAGTATATTTCAAAGTCACCGACACCGGAATCGGAATCCCTAAAGACAAAATGAGAATGGTGTTTGAAGCATTCCAACAGGCAGACGGCTCTACCCAGCGCAAATATGGCGGTACCGGACTTGGGCTTTCCATCAGCCGCGAACTGGCGCGTTTGCTCGGAGGCGAAATACAGCTGAAAAGTACGGAAGGCGAAGGCAGCGAATTCACGCTCGTGGTGCCGGTAAATTTCGAAGAGGCAGCGGCTTTATCTGCTCAGAAGCAGGAAGAAATTCCCGTTTATGCAGTTCAGGAGGCAGAAATACAGCCGGAACGTTTTGTGACCGACCGTATTCCACAACAGATTGAGGATGACCGGGATGATATTAAGCAAGGCGACAAAGTGATTCTGATTATTGAAGACGACACTGCGTTTGCCAAAATACTTTTAGACTTTTCGAGGACTAAAAATTATAAAGTTATCGTGGCGGTGCGCGGCGACGCAGGCATCGAAATGGCGCAGCATTTCAAACCGCTCGCTATTTTGCTCGATATTCAGTTGCCGGTGATGGACGGTTGGCAGGTGATGGAAGCCTTGAAATCCAATCCGGAAACCAAGCCCATTCCTGTGCACATCATGTCCTCCATGAAATTTAAACAGGAAAGTTTATTGCGGGGAGCGGTAGATTTCATTAACAAACCCTTTGCTTTGGAACAGATGCAGGACATCTTCAGTAAACTGGAAAACGCACTGAACCGTTCGCCTAAAAAAGTTCTGATTGTAGAGGAAAATGAGCAGCATGCCAAAGCCTTAAGCTATTTCTTAAGTGCCAATAACATTACGACCGACATCGCCAATAATGTATCTGACAGCATCGAATCCCTGCACAACCGTGAAATCGACTGCGTGATTCTGGACATGGGCGTGCCCGACAGAAATGCGTATGAAACCCTCGAAACCATTAAGCAAAACAAAGGGCTTGAGCAGCTTCCAATCATTGTCTTCACCGGAAAAAACCTTTCCAAAGGGGAAGAAAGCCGGATTAAGAAATATGCAGATTCCATTGTAGTTAAAACCGCTTATTCGTATCAGCGGATTCTGGATGAAGCCGGCCTGTTCCTTCATTTGGTTGAAGAAAAAAACAGGAAAAAACACGAAAGAATTTCAGGATTCGGAAATGAAGGCGAATTGCGGAACATTCTGAAAGATAAAACCGTGCTGATCGCGGATGATGATGTGAGAAATATTTTCTCCCTCACCAAAGCTCTGGAAATGCACGGGATGAAAGTGCTGCCCGCAATGGACGGTAAAGAAGCCCTGAACGCATTAGAAAAAGAGCCTGCTGTCGATGTGGTGCTGATGGATATGATGATGCCCGAAATGGACGGCTACGAAACCATCCGCGAGATCAGGTCTACCTCTGAGTATAAAAACCTTCCGGTTCTGGCTGTCACCTCGAAAGCCATGATGGGCGACCGCGAAAAATGTATCGCGGTGGGCGCGTCAGACTATATTTCAAAACCTGTGGATATCGATCAGTTGGTTTCTCTGTTAAGAGTGTGGCTGTATGATAAAATCTAAAATTTCAGTGTATGAAAAGTGAAAAGGAAATTCTTATCATCGACGATGATAGCAAAAACATCTTTGCGCTGAACGCTGTTCTGAAAGCAAAGAAATACCAGTGCGTTTCCGCACTAAGTGCAAAGCAGGGTCTACAGCTGCTTTCCGACAATAAAAATATCGGCGTGGTGCTGATGGACATGATGATGCCTGAAATGGACGGTTATGAAGCCATCGGTAAAATGAAAAACAACGAAGAGCTGAAAGACATTCCGGTGATTGCGATTACGGCTCAGGCCATGACAGGAGACCGGGAAAAATGCCTGGAAGCCGGTGCTGACGGCTACCTCTCAAAACCGTTGAATGTAGATGAACTGATGCAGGTGCTTCAACAATTAATCCCATAAAAAAGTGAAATCTGAACAAAGCGACGAAAACATGGAAACCCTGCTTTCCGATGTACTGGAAATTTATGGGTACGATTTTACAGGATATTCGCGGGCCTCGCTGAAGCGCCGTATGGTGCGGCTTTATGAGCTGGACCGTTTTGTAAGTTTTGCAGAATACCGGTATAAAATAAGAACGGAACCCAGCTATTTCAAACGGTTTCTGGAACAGGTGACCATCAATGTGACGGAGATGTTCAGGGATCCTGATTTCTATAAAACCCTCAGAACAGAAATCCTTCCCAAACTCGGAACCTACCCTTTCATCCGGATCTGGATCGCAGGCTGCAGTACCGGTGAAGAGGCCTACTCTGTTGCCATCTTTTTAAAGGAACTGAATCTGCTTCATCAGTCGCTCATCTACGCCACCGACATCAACAGTGCTGTTGTAGAAAATGCCGCTCAGGCAATGGTTCCGCTGAGCAAAATAAAACAGTATACGGAAAATTATATCGCAGCTGGCGGCAGTGAACATTTTTCCGATTATTACGCCGCCAATTATTCCCTGGGAAAACTCAGAGATGAGCTGAGGTCGAAAATCATTTTTTCCACGCACAATCTGGTGACGGATAATTCTTTCAACGAGTTTCAACTGATTTTGTGCCGCAATGTCCTTATTTATTTTGACAGGCCGCTGCAGGACAAAGTCTTTGAACTTTTCGACAACAGTCTGGAAAAATTCGGCTATCTGGCTCTGGGGACCAAAGAGACGCTGGACTTTTCAACAGTCTCTAAGAATTATGAACGGCTGAAATCTGCCAAAATATGGCGTAAAATACATTAAGATGGAACATTGCGAAGCATTGGTGATAGGCGGATCCGCCGGCAGCCTCGACGTACTTCTGAAAGTATTACCGGGCATCGATCCATTGCTTGCATTTCCTATTATCATTGTGCTGCACCGCAAACCCGGTAAAGACAGCATCCTGACCGATATTTTAGCCTCAAAGACCCAACTCAGGGTAAAAGAACTCGAAGAAAAAGAAAAAATATGGCCTGCAACCCTCTACATCGCTCCTCCAGACTATCATTTACTCATTGAAAACGACAGGACCTTCTCTTTGGATGCCTCTGAAAAAGTGAATTTTTCCCGGCCCTCGATTGATGTAACTTTTGAAAGTGCCGCTGAAGTATATGGAGAAAATTTGGTATGTTTGCTGCTTTCCGGTGCCAACAGTGACGGTACTGCCGGGCTGCAGAAAGTGAAAGAAAACGGCGGCAGAGCGCTCATCCAGAAACCCTCGTCGGCGGTGGTGAGTTATATGCCTGAATATGCACTGGAACACGTGGCCATTGATGCGGTGCTTGACATCGCGGAAATGCCCAACTATATTAATAATTTAGGAAAATGACTGAAAAAAATCCAATAAAAGAAACCAAAAAAGTATTTATTTTCGATGACAATCTCGAAATTCTCGAACTGTGTACGGAAATTCTTGAAGATATCGGATGCGAAGTAAAAACCTCGCCTTCCACCAACAGCGTTGAACAGCAGGTCGCAGACTATATGCCTCATCTTATTCTGATGGATAACTGGCTGCCGGACATCAGTGGTATTGAAGCCACACGTCTGCTGAAATCCAACGAGGCCCTGAAAAACATTCCGGTGCTGTACTTTTCCGCCAACAGCAACATCAGTGCACTTGCGGAAGAAGCCGGCGCTGATGATTTTCTTGCCAAACCATTTGATATCGACCTTTTTGAAACGACCGTAAAAAAATACACGGACGGCTGAAATCCAACGCTTTAACACTACCAAGTACCATGTCCACCGAAAAGAAACCCCAGGAAAAGACACGTCTTCATCCGGGATCCTTTCGCGTGGGCGCCGCTCCCGCACAAATCCCTTCGTGTGGTCATCACTACCAAACAAATCTTCGAAATCCGATGGCGCGGATTGGCAATCTGTGATCCGCTCCTATTCCCGCCACTCCCGCACGAATCCCTTCGTGTGGTCAACGCAAAATATTCTTCTACCTGGTTCCAAGTCTTTCACATGCTTCCGTAAATAATAGAATGCATTGATGTATTTTTCCGCACTGAATTTCATGATTTTCCGGTGGTCGGTTTTTGTTCCATTCTCAAAGCCATAAGCGTGTTCCAATACTTTAAACGGAACATCCAAGTAATGATTTGTAACTTTATCTTTTCCTATCCAGTGTAATGTGGGCCTATTTTTAATGTCTCAAATTCTATTATTATAGGTTGTAAAGATAAGTTTGGTTTTTGTGTTCAATTGCCGTCCTATAATGAGGCATAATTCTCCCTTACAACCTTGCAGTTCACCGCTCCCGCACGAATCCCTTCGTGTGGTCACCGCAAAATATTCTTCTACCTGGTTCCAAGTCTTTCACATGATTCAGTAACTAATAGAATGCATTGAGGTATTTTTCCGCACTGAATTCCATGATTTTTTGGTGGTCGGTTTTTGTTCCATTCTCAAAACCATAAGCGTGTTCCAATCCGTGACTAAAAAAAGGGTCTTTTAACCCTTTAATAAACAAAACCCCAACGTCCGTCAGGAATATTCATCAATTTTATATTTTTTTATACCGAAAAACGTCACGGATTACAAGTCCGCGACCTCGGGAAATTCCCAAAAAATCATAAATAATATTTAATTTATAAAAATTATGTCTAACTTCACAAGACCTTAAAAACCACCTTATTATGAAAAAAACACTCCTCCTTTCAGGAATTCTTTCTGCAGCATTATTCTACTCACAGAATATTGTACTTGCCGAATTTGCTTCAGGATTAACAAGCCCTGTTGAGATCGTAAATGCCAATGACAGCAGACTTTTTGTTGTTCAGCAGAATGGCATTATCAAAATTATTCAGCCAAACGGAACAGTCAATTCCACTGCATTTCTGAACATCAGCACGAAAATAACTTTCAATGGAGAAAGAGGACTTCTGGGGCTGGCTTTTCATCCCCAGTATGCCACCAACGGTTATTTCTTCGTTTTTTACAACAACACTGCCGGCAATATCACCGTTGCAAGATATTCGGTGAATTCTGCAGATCCGAATACCGCAGATCCTGCTTCTGAAAAAATAGTACTGAACATCACCAAACCTTTTGAAAACCACAACGGCGGCAGCATTCATTTTGCGCCCGACGGGAAATTATGGATTTCTACCGGTGACGGCGGAAGTGCGGGAGATCCCAATAACAACAGCCAAAACAAAAACTCGCTGTTGGGAAAAATGCTCAGAATTGATGTGAATTCTACCGCAGCGTATAACATTCCACCAGATAATCCATTTGTGGGAATTGATGGTGCGGATGAAATCTGGTCTTATGGACTTAGAAACGCCTGGAAGTTTTCTTTCGATTTAGCAACAGGAAATGCAATGATCGCCGATGTAGGGCAAAGTCAGACTGAAGAAATCAACAGAATGCCGGTAACACAGGCCGGAATCAATTACGGATGGCGCTGCTACGAAGGAAACAGTGCTTACAATACAACAGGCTGCGCAAGCTCTTCCACAATGACTTTTCCAGTTGCAGTGTATAATCACACCGGTGGCAAATGCTCGATAACAGGAGGCTATGTTTACCGCGGAACTACCTATCCGGCCTTAGTTGGCAAATATATCTTTGCTGATTACTGTTCCACCCAAATCGGAATTTTAAATGGAGACAATTCCATTGTTTGGACTTCTGCATTTACAGGAAATAATTTTGCAACCTTCGGAGAAGATGCGGGCAAAGAACTTTATGTAGCTGCCGTGAATAACGGCAAAATTTACAAAATAAGCACCACGTCTCTGGCAACCGGAGAAAATACACCGCATTCCTTTAATATGTATCCGAATCCGGCTTCCGGAAAGATCTTTATTGACGGTTTAAAAACCAGTAATAACACTGCAGAAATCAATAACGCTGAAGGAAGAAAAGTTTTGGAAACCAAGGTTAAAGATGATCAAAGCATCGATATTTCGACCTTAAAACCCGGAGTTTATTTCATTACCATTTCAGCAGATCATCTTAAAATTTATTCTCAGAAAGTAATCATTAAATAAGAATAAGCCACCCTGTAAATTTTCTGATTTATATTAAAATCTTCAAACCCATAATTTTCATCAGATTCAACTTTAAATTCAATCAAAATTCTCTGGTATTCAGTTTTGAAAATTTAACACACTTATTAAATTTTCATAGGGCTCACCGAAGCCACGTACAAGGTGATTTCAGCTCCGCTCAATCACCAGGAAGCAAGAATCGAACAAAAAAAGGATTGGTCTTTAGCGGGAAAGTGACCCCACTGTAAAAGTGTTTCTACACGCGCTTTCCCCTAAGGCGATCCGAAGGATAATGTGCTGATGTGTTGATTTGGCAATGTGCTGATGTGGTAATGTGATGTGATAATGTGCTGATGTGATAATTCTGGATCACCCAGCATCCAACGCCTACAACCAGCATCTAAAAAAAATATTCTGTGTGGAAAACGTCACGGATTACAAAGCCGCGCCTTTAGGTCTTACTTAGAAAATTTATAATTATGAACAGAAAATTGAGTGATGTAACCGGGATAAGGAATTACATTGAGTTTTATGTCCTAAAAATATTGAACCGATTAGAAAGGTTAATCGGCTCAAACATTTGAAATATTTTTCAGTGACGATGGAATGTAATTAAAAAAAAGAAGCCTGCGTTTTGAAAACAGACTTCTTCATTTTTACTGTCTGATGAATTCGCCATCCATCTTAATCATCACATCATTGCTGATATCAAATGGGTCAGCAGGGCCAACCTTAAAGTCACTGCGGTTGATAGTGCCCATGATCTGGAAGCCAGCCTTCGTTTTTTTCGACATGGCATCTACATGGGTTCCGCGGTACCACATATCCAGTGTAACAGTTTTGGTTACACCATGAATGGTAAGGTCGCCAATAATCTTAAACCGGTCTTTCATTCCGGTGGTATTGATCACTGAGGTCGATTTGAACGTCATCACCGGATATTTGGCTACCTCAAAAAAGTGCGGACTTCTTAAATCATCATCTCTCATTTTTACTTCTGTATTTACAGAGGCCATATCAGCAGAAAGTGTAAAGACTGCATCACTGAAATCAGCCTTAGAGGTAACAATGCCGATGTCAAATTTTTGAAACAATCCAAAAACAGATGAAAACCCCTGATGGGTTACGGTAAATGTTAATTTAGAATGCCAGGGATCATCTTTCCAGGTGGTTGTTTGGGCAGATAAAAAATTGACCGAAACAAGAAGGGTCAAAATAAAAAATAGTTTTTTCATGGGTAATAGAATTTAAGAGTTATAAGATCGACGGTTGAATTTTTAAGGCTTTATTCTACCCGTTCAGTAGCGGGATCTGGTTTTTCACCTAAAAATTCTATCCATGCTTTTTTCATCCATGGATAATGTTTGGCCGCTTCTACAAGTTGTATGAAGGCAAGAAGATTGGTTTCAAACCGTTTCGCCAATGTTTCGTCTGCAATATTTCCTTCCGGGGTAAATGCATTGTGGGCCGTTGCCAATGAAAACATGGCCGAAAAAACATCAGCACCAAGTCTCACCAACGGGGTTCTTAAAGACCAAAGCCCCTGATTACCGCCGCCCATCGATGGTGAAGCCGACATTAATAGTACATGGCGCTCATTGAAAGGCTGTGGACGGAATCGTGAAACCCAGTCAATGGAATTTTTCAGAATACCGGGCATACTGCCATTATATTCGGGCGATGCAATAATAAAAGCATCATTATCCAAAATGCGTTTTCTGAATTCTTCTGCTCCGGAAGGGTGAAAATCATTAACTTCGAAATCCTGGTTGAAATAAGGACATTCAAAGTCACTTATATTGGCATAATCTGCCTTGCCTCCATTTTTATCAATAACCTCTGTCGCCAATTTTGCCAACCGTGTATTGAGCGAATCATTTCTGAGTGACGCTGAAAAAACAAGAATGCGTATGGGTTCTTGCTGGCCGTGTTGAAGATTCTCATTCATCTGTATTGAAATTTAATTATTTCGCCAGGCCAATCTGTTTCATAAACGACTGATTATCCCAGAAAAGATGCTCTTCGGTCATTTTTCCGTCTGGTCCCCAATGCGCTATGGTCGCCATTGATAATTTAAATTTTTTATTGGTTGGCGGGATCGTTTTTCCGTTTCCTATGGGCATAGGTTTAGAAAAAGTGCCTTCCATTTCGCCGATCACGCAGGTCCAGTCATCGCTGCCAAATTTTACCGGATGTTTTTTAATTTTGGTGTCGGGGGCAAATACAAACTGACCTTTAATAAGATCAATATGTTGTGGGTATAATCCTGTAGAGGTGCTGCCGTCGGGATAATATACTTTGATGTTGTTGGTATGGTTATGGGTAAATTTGTCCCATTTCTGGTTGCTGTAAAAGTCAAAATCCAGAGAGTCAAATTTAGCGAGCCGCATCTCTGTAAGTTCTTTATCCTTCCTGAAATTTTTGAGCTCTTTTTGCAGCGAATCAATTTGAGCCTGCAGGTTCGCAGGATTGCCGCTGTTTTTAGTTTTGGTGCAGCCTCTTGCAAAAATGAGAATGGATATCATGATCAGCAGAACTGCAAATGCCTGAATGGTTGCTGTTAATTTTTTCATTTCTTTGTGAATAAATGTTTTTGAACGCCAATTGATTAGCGAATGTAAAGTTCATTTTATTCAGAAGATGAAGGGTAACACTTTTAGGAAATAGTGTTGTGAAATCAGGAAATAAGCTTCTTCATTTCATCGCGGAATTCGGACGGAGTTTGGCCGGATTTCTTTTTAAATACACTGGTAAAGTACCCTTTTTCGTTGAAACCTAATTCAAAACCTATTTCCGCAATCGTTTTGTCTGAATTGATTAACAGGTTTTTTGCCTCAATGAGTTTTCTTGCTTCTATGGTTTCCGTTACGGTTTGGTGAAGTATTTTTTCGCAAATTAAGTTCAGATTTCTTGCAGACATCGACAGTTTTTCTGCATAAAAGGCAACTCCTTCGTGGCGGTGAAAATTTTCTTCAAGTAATTCTAAAAATTTTTTGAAAACAGTACTCTGTTTTTTTTGTTTTTCCATTTCACCTGCTTCTGCTTTCTTGCTTTCAGATTCCATGACCAAGAGTAACGCGCAGAGTAAATGTCGGATAACGCCTAAATTCGGGATAGGCTGCTGCATTTCAGTAAACATCATTTCAGTAAGTGCCACCATTCTGTCAAAACCGATTCCGTGCTGTATCATCATATTCGCCCGGTTATGATAACAGGAATAAAGCTGAAAAGTGGTTTCCGGAATAAACTCACTTTTGAAACGCAGCACCCACCATTTGCAGAGGCCTTCCTTCTGTGTTGGAAGCAAACGGTGAAGTTTCCCCTTCGTAATAAAACTTACGAAGGGAGCATCCAGTGCGGTCGTTTTATAATCAATAAAATGTTCGGTATTACCTTCTATCCCAATAACCAGCTCTTCAAAATCATGTTGACAGAGATGTGCCGGAAAAGCTTCTTTTTTATGGATTTCTTCTTCAGTTAACTGAAAAATAGAGAAAGGCTGAACCATCTTTGTGTTGCTTTCTAAGTTAAAGATTTGCCGAATTGCGGATGAAGACTTTTGTATAAAGGACTAATATTTAACAAGGAATAAAGTTAATCATTTTTTCAGCACTGCTTATTATCCCATGCCGTATCTTAACACAGCGAAAACTTAAAACAGGAAAACAGACGCTCCAAGTTACGGCTCAGCGTTGAAGGCCTTTTGAAGTCTTTAAATTTTCAACCAGCATTCTGATACCATCTTTAGGCGCTGTTGCAGTAATGCCAAACCGTTTTTCAAATTTACTGCTGTCGAAGATATAATCCTGTTCATATTGGTAATTCATTTCCGGAAGCTCTTTCATGACAGGCATAAACAATCCGAGTATTCGGATCAGCCAGACAGGTACGGTCTGAATTTTAGCTTCTACCTTCAGTTCGTCAGCAACTAACTGAATCCACTGCCGGTTCGTTAGTTTTTCTTTTGTTGTAGGCACATGCCATACCTGGTTATAGGCATCATTTGTGTTTCCCAATAGTGCAGTTGCCTCAGCAGCATCCGGGGTAAACGTATAGGTATGAACTTTGTCGGGATCGCCCAATGCCTGTGCCTTTTTTCCTTTTAAAAGCTGATCAACAACCATCATATTCAAAGCACTGTTTTTATTATCCGGACCGTAGAAATCAGCTGATCTTGCGATAAGTGCTGTAAGGCTGCCTTTCTCTACTTCATTCATAATCATCTCATGTAGCTGTTGCCTTACTGCCCCTTTTTTACTCGGCGCATGGATGGGAGATGCCTCAGTCATCAAAGGTATTGCCGATCGATTGTACATATATACATTATCAAAGAAGACCAATTTGGCATGATGCTTTTTACAGGCATTAATTACTTCTTTCATAAATGGCGGCCATATATTCTGCCATACGCTAAGCTTATATTCGAAGCCGATAACAACATACACTGTTTCGCTCCCGGCTACTGCTTTGTCGATTTGAGACAGATCATTGACATCGATGGGAAAAAGCTCATCAGTTTCATTCACCTTTTTTGGGGTTCTGCTTACCAGACGAATGTGATCCGTATATTTCTTTAATGCTTTCGCCAACGGTATTCCGATAGCTCCTCCAGATCCAATGATTGTCTGCATATTGATGGTTTAAAAAGTTATTTTGATGAATAGTATGACTTGCCTGCCCCCCAAATATAAGGATTATGGTAATAGTTTATATGATTGGATTATCAGTGTCAAACAATTTTCTCAGCAGGTCAGGACCGGCAGAGTTGCCGTTTTTAATGGTGAAGAAATATTTGGTCTGCCAACTTTGAGTTTTTTCTGCCTGTCTACTGGTCGTAATGTCCCACGACGGATAAACTCTAATTCCGCGTTTTCCGCCTTTTCCGTTTTGTGAGATTATTCCTTTGTCAGCCAAAACTGATTTTGGAAAAATAAACTGTCCAATATTATGGTCACTTTTTGAAGTGATTATTATAAAATCAATATCGTCTAAAATGTCAAATGGTTCGGTTACTCCATTCTTGTTCCGTTTCCAGACCGTTACAAACTGCCCTGTTTTTTTCGGGGTAATTTTAGAAACTCTATATTCAACCTTCTTCCCGTTGAGTTCAAATGAACAGGCACTGTATTCAACACTTTCTGAATGTAGTTTAAGGTTTGTCAACTCAAAACCACACTGGTCATCAATCAATTGTTTCACCACTTTCAGGTTGGAATAAAGCAGGTTTTCGGTTTTCATCATTTAGTTGTTCGCTTCTGTTTGGAGTTGCACTGTAATGACCGATAAGTTTACGGATTGGCAGTTAAAAAATCTTTAATGGTATTGATATATAATTCGGGATGCTCTGCGAAAATTTGGTGCCCTGCATTGGGTACTAATTTGAATTTATTATTACTGAAAAGGTCAAGATACTCTTTCGTGTACCCCCAGTCAATGTTGTCATACTGCCCTTTCATTACCAAAACTGAAATTTTACTGTTTTTTAGTTTTATTCTGGGATCTTTTAAACTGCCATAACTGACACTTGTATTCAAATTACAGTAGCCACCTGCGCCTCCTTCTTCTGGCAAAGCATTAGCAGGATCGTAAACATGACTTTTCGTAAACACGTTAGCCATACTGGTTAGAAAACCATCAACCTCTCTGTCGGAAGCAAGTTTTTTTCCGAAAAATCTTGACCAAATTCCTATGGAAACATATCTTGGATTCAGTACAATTGAAAGTACTTTTGCGTTTGGACTTTCCGTATCTTTTAAATTTAAGCTGTCGGGTGCTTTCATTTTCTCTAACGAGGTATTGGCTGGTTTTATCGCGCCCGGACAGGTAAAAACAATCTTATCTACTTTATCTGAATGGTCAGCAGCATATAAAACGGCTAATGATCCACCCCAGGACTGACCTACAAGAATTACCTTTTCTGCACCTATCTTTCTTATAATTTCTTCAAGATCTTTTACATGCCTTAAAGCAGTATATTCATTAACCTTCTCCAGTCTTTCCGAAAGTCCGCAACCTATCTGATCATATAGATATACATCATACCCAGATTCAGAAAGTGCTCCTAGTGTTTCAATATTTTTAGTATACACATATCCGCCTGGTCCGCCGTGCAGATAAATAATTGGATATGGTTTTTTTATTCCTTTGCCTTCAATGTGGGTATAGGCAATTTTTGAGCCTGTAGGCAAATTCCAATATTGCGTTGTTGCACGGGGTTTAATATATGGTACTTCCAACTTTGCTGCGATACATCCTTTAAATATGAATAACGCAAGGCAAATAAGGGTTAACCATTTTGTAATTTTGAGTAGTTTTTTTTTCATAGTTTTCTTTTAATATTTGTTTCTGATGATCTAATTATTGCTTATTTCGCTTGCCGGAACTGTGATATTACATCTGATATTTCACTGCCATACACAGTTGCGGCTCAGGGAACGAGTTGTCCCCATTGATTAAGACAAAAGATCATCGGGAAAAATTCCTGTCTTTTGGTGTCAGTGTTTAATGATTTTAAAGGGGTCAGCGTTGAGTGGTTTTGAATCTTTATGAACGGTAATCAAAGCATCGTTTTGCACTCTTAATTTCGGTCTGCGAAAAACCTCCGAAAACAATTCTGTAGCGATGACAATTAAACAGCAAAAGTCCGCAATTGGTGCTGAATTTTTATTTGAACGCATTTTTTGGAAGATATAATGGAGCCATGGTGGTCTTTTACTATCTGTCAGATAAATTCCACTTTCGTTACATGAAGTTATTGGGCTTCCCGCTTTTATCATGTGTGAAGCTGACCTACTAAATAGGTGAAGCCCGAATTTCAGATTATTCCTCCGCCTAGAGCCAGAGAAATAAGGATCAGCAGACAGGCAACAACAGTTTGTAAAAAGCTCAGGGTTACCTTTTTTAGCAGCCTGTTTCCAATATAGGCTCCCAGAATTCCGGAGATGGTGATGACTGCCCTCCTCTTTTCTGCCTCGGCAAAATAACCGGCCGCCACCCATTAACATCTGTAACCACAAGGATAAAAACCCAAAGGAAGGCAAGGCCACCATTAGATTTTCGCTTTTAAAACTTACCTTTGCAAAAAATGTAAACTGTTGGAAACAGAACTGTTATTTTATCTCTGCGGCGCGGCATTCTGTGCCGGATTTATTGATGCCATCGTTGGGGGTGGCGGACTCATTCAGACTCCTTTGGCTTTGGTTTTTTTACCGCATCTCCCCGTTTCTACGGTAATCGGAACCCTTAAAATTCCCGCTTTCAGCGGTACGGCTATCGCGACGAGCCAATACCTCAAAAATGTAAAAATCAACTGGAAGCTTTTGGGCATCATGGCGCTTATTGCATTTCTTTCTGCATTTTTAGGATCACAGCTTTTAACGGTCGTCAGCAACGATTTCATCAAACCCGTCCTGCTGTTCATCCTGATCGCTCTGGCTGTTTACACGCTTTTCAAAAAAGACTTCGGACAGGCAAAAGAAAAGCAGATTCCCTGGCATACCGCCGTCATCAACGGATGTATCGTGAGTGTTGCAGTGGGGTTTTATGATGGTTTCATCGGTCCCGGAGCAGGCACGTTTTTTATTCTTGGTTTCGTCACCCTCTTAGGCATGGATTTCCTTCATGCCAATACCAACGCCAAACTGATTAACCTTGCCACCAATGCAGGCTCTATTTCGCTGTTCTTACTGAAAGGAAAAATCATCTGGGCCATTGCGCTTCCCATGGCGGTATGTAACGCACTGGGCGGTTTTGTGGGCGCCAAACTGGCGATTAAAAGAGGCAACCGGTTTATCCGCTATGTGTTTATCCTGGTCATCTTTCTGTCGATCGGCAGATTCGGGTATGAGGTGATGTTTAAATAGCTTTTGCCCTTACTTCCAGCATCAATCATCCCAGCACCTATAAGCAATGAATAATCAGTAAGGAGAACAACCAAATCTTTAAAACCATGGTCGGAGGTCACATAGGAATTTTCACGATAAGGTAATGGAGATCGATTTTATGAGAGGCAGCCATCTTCTGGAACTCCTTCAGCTTGGCGCGGTCGGTGGCCGCATTCACTTATCGTTTGAAATGAATTCAAAACATAATCCGCCGGGGAATGAAAGATTCTGCTTCCAGTCTTGCAGACATCAGTAAGAAAATGATTGAAAAATATTTCATAAGCATGGGAACGTTGAAATTATAATAAAGTATTAATAATTTCTCGCTGATCTTCCTTTACTTTAGGATTTAAAAAAAACATTGTCCTTTGCCAAACAAATAATTCGATGCTGAGAAATATAAATAGTGGTTCCCACCGACCACCGTAAATTGTTTCTTCAAATTATCGTTCCGCATTTGGCTCGCATTATCTTATAGCTGTGTAGAAACTCGTTCATATCCTATAAACATATTTGTGATTGAGATTTGGCCCTATTCTACAAAACGATTAATATTTGTGCACACAAAATAATTTTGCGATTTGTTACTGCGACCCGAAAATTCTGAAGTTGCGTTTCATTACAAAAAACTCACCTAATTGAACCTTGCGCCCAGAAAATAGTTTTAGATTTTTATAATACACTGTAGGCCAAAAAATAAATTCAGTACTTGTTGACAACGTCAAACTAAAACACTACATTTGGTAAACCAATTTGGTAAACCAATAATAAAAATGAGATCAAAAATCTTGAAATTATGGCTATAAGTAAAATTCAAAATATTTTCGGCTTCTTTTTTTTGTTTCTATTCGTACAAAATGTTTTTGCACAAGAACATCCATCGTTAATTTTAACAAAGAAAGCGGTTTTAGATATCCGTTCGCAATTAGGACAAGTTCCTCTTTTTGACCAAACATTAGCAACAGTTAAAGCGGAAGTTGATTCTGAAATTCTGCACGGAATAGACGTTCCAATCCCA
This sequence comes from Chryseobacterium gotjawalense, assembly GCF_030012525.1. Lineage (NCBI taxonomy): Bacteria > Pseudomonadati > Bacteroidota > Flavobacteriia > Flavobacteriales > Weeksellaceae > Chryseobacterium > Chryseobacterium gotjawalense. The sequence continues at coordinate 3,031,349 of NZ_CP124855.1, read as the reverse complement.
AAAGATTATTCCGGCGGTTACACGCACGAACGTCATAAGAAGAATTTTTTCATCATGCAGAAAGCGGGCGTCCTGTATCAGATAACAGAAGAAGAAAAATACGCTGAGTATGTAAAAGATATGCTTCTGCAATATGCGGAAATGTACCCTACCCTACCGCTGCACCCTCAAACAAGATCTTATACGCGCGGAAAACTGTTCTGGCAGTGTCTGAATGATGCCAATTGGCTGGTGTATACCAGTCAGGCCTATGACTGTATCTATGACTATTTAAGTAAAGAGGAAAGAAAAAAATTAGAAACCGATCTTTTCAGACCTTTTGCTGATTTTATTTCGGTACAGAATCCACACTTTTTTAACAGGGTTCACAATCACAGTACATGGGGCACGGTTGCCGTCGGAATGATCGGTTTGGTAATGAAAGACCATAAACTGATCAAAAGATCGTTATACGGAATAAAACATGACGGTATAAAACCCGGAGACCGGGACAACGATGGTGGCTTAATCAAAAAACCCGGCGGGAAATCCGGGTTTCTGGCCAATATTGACGAACCGTTTTCTCCCGACGGGTATTTTACAGAAGGTCCTTACTACCAGAGATATGCGATGTATCCTTATCTGATTTACGCTGAAGCCCTGCATAACTTAAAACCGGATCTTAAAATATTTAAATACAAAAACGGCGTTTTACTTAATTCCGTCAATACCCTATTGAATCTGACAGACACCGATGGAGAATTTTTCCCGTTAAACGATGGGCAGAAAGGAATGTCCTACTTTTCCAGAGAATTGGTTTTCGCGGTCGATGCCGCGTACTATTATGGCGGAAAACGTCCGGACCTGCTTTCCATTGCACAGAAGCAGGGTGAAGTTACTCTTGATGAAGCAGGTTTTACGGTCGCAAAAGCAATCAGAGACGGACTGGCGGCGCCCATTGTACAGAAATCCGTGGAATATACGGATGGACCGGATGGAAAACAGGGCGGAATTGGAATATTAAGATCTAAAGGCGCTAAAGACCCGCTGACTTTGGTAATGAAATATACCGCTCAGGGCTCCAGCCACGGTCATTATGACAAATTATCGTTTTCCTATTACGAAGGGGCCAATGAAATTTTTCAGGACTATGGCCTGGTAAGATTTGTAAATATTGAGCAGAAAGGCGGCGGTAATTATTTGAAAGAAAATTCCTCCTGGGCAAAACAGACCATCGCGCATAACACGGTGACCCAAAATGAAACCTCCCATTTTGGCGGCGATTTCGATATCGCCACCAATCACCATTCCGAAAAATATGTATTTGATGATTCAGATCCCAATATCCAGATCGTAAGCGCAAAGGAACATAACGCGTATCCCGGAACGGATATGCAAAGGGTGATGGCCTTAATAAAGGACGGAAATTTTGAAAACCCTTTTCTTTTAGATCTTATAAAAATAAATTCGGACAAAGAAAACCAATATGATCTGCCTTATTATTATTCCGGCCAGATCATATCCACCAACTTTAAATATGAAACGCCAAAAATATTAGCTCCATTAGGGACTGGAAACGGTTATCAGCATTTATGGAAAACCGCGGAGGGGAACCAACCCGGCGGAAACGCGAAGTTTTCCTGGTTTAATAAGAACCGGTTTTATACGCTTTCCTCCATTGTTACCCCAGCCGACCAACTGATATTGACGAAACTTGGCGCGGCTGATCCGAACTTTAATCTCAGAAATGATCCTGGATTCATGATCCGGAAAACGGACACGAAGGACGCTTACTTTATTTCAGTGACCGAGTCTCACGGTAACTATGATCCGGTGACGGAAATTGCGCGTAATTCTTTCAGCAATATCAAAAATCTCAAAGTACTGTATAGCGATGAGTCGCTGATCGCGGTAAGTATTGAACCTGTAAAAGGTGACCCAATGGTATTCCTTTTCTGTTTCGATGATCCCTCAAAAGAAAGTAAACACGAAATAAAAATAAACGGTAAGGAGTACCAATGGACAGGTCCTTATCAATTAATAAAAAATAATTAAAATAATTAAAACAATAGATTATGGAAAGTTTTGGAGCAAGCGAAGAGTTTTTGTTAGACGGAAACCAGGAATGGGAAAAAGTGAACGAAGGTGTTCAACGGAAAATAATGGGTTATGACGATAAGATCATGCTGGTCAAAGTAAAATTTGATGAGGGCGGAATCGGCTATGAACATTCCCATTACCACTCCCAGACCACTTATGTAGCCAGTGGAGAGTTTGAGTTTATGATCGGCGGCGTAACAAAAACGGTAAAAGAAGGAGATTCAGTTTATATGCCTCCTCACGTTCCCCACGGCGCGACGTGTACAAAAGCAGGGATTTTAATCGATGTATTCAGCCCGATCCGCGAGGATTTTATGGTGAAATAGCCCATGTTTTTATTATTAAATAAGGTAATGAAGCAATTATTTTGAATATCTTTTAAATAGTTGTTAAAAAGCTTTCATAATTCAAAAATTAGATCTATTTTTGGTTTACCAGTTTGGTTCACCAGATTGTAATTAAATGATCATCTTATGAATAACAAAATTCCAGTAGCGGTAGTATTCCTATTTGTCGGCACCCTTCTTTCAGCACAGTCTAAAAAATCTGATACGATTTTAAAGGAGCAGAAAATAGATGAAATAATCATGGTGGGTTATGGAACCCAGAAAAAAAGCCATCTTACAGGTTCAATTTCCAAAGTCGAGAACAAGACTTTAGACCAGATCGCGGTATCCCGTGTCGATGATGCTTTAGTGGGACAGGTTTCAGGTGTCAATGTACAGTCAACTGAAGGTGAAGCCGGTTCCGCGCCGACCATCAGAATCAGGGGAACAGGTTCCATCTCGGGTTCATCGGATCCGTTAATCGTGGTGGATGGTCTGGTAGTCGACAATGATTACCTGGGATCTTTGGACATGAATAATGTTGCTTCCTTTGAAGTGCTTAAAGATGCGGCTTCTGCCGCAATCTATGGTTCAAGAGGTGGAAACGGCGTTATCATGATTACGACCAAGCAGGGTAAATCAGGAAAGACCAAATTTTCTTACAATACTTTTACAGGGGTAAAGAAAGCATTTCACAGCGACGCGTATACGTTCTCGACCGCAGAAACGGCGGCCAGAGAAATGGCTGAGACCGGCAAGATTTCGGACCGCACCAAGTACATGCTGTTACTGAATACCAATACCAACTGGCAGGATGTTGTTTTTGACGGCGGAACTATTGAAAACCACAGTATCAGTGCGAAAGGGGGAAATCAGGACACCAAATTCAACTTCTCTCTCGGATATCTTCATGATGAAGGCGTCCTCATTACTGACGATTATAAAAAATATAATTTTACCGCGAAAGTGGATACCAAGGTCGGTCAGAAAATAAAAATGGGATTTAATTTTTCTCCTTCGTATACCAACAGAAGAAGATTTGACGGATCCGTTTATGACGCTTTACGTCAGGCACCGTGGTTACCGGTGTACATCGACGCGGACAATATCCAATTTGTCAACAGACTGAGAGATAACGGCAGATACGCGAATGTAAAAATTGGTGATTACGCGTGGGAAAGAATGTTTGATAATTACAGTTTAGTCACAGGAATGCCGGTGGCCACTGGCGGCACGAGTATCAGTGATACCTCGAACAACAACCCTGTCGCCAAGATCCTTGAAAAAAACAGAACTGAAAAGAAATTTAAAGTGTATGGAAGTATGTACGGACAGTATGATATTACCAAAAATTTAAATTTCCGAACTGTTTTCTCGGCAGATTTCCAGAATACCGCCGCAAGAAGATATCAGGGTATTTTATCAGGCAATATCGGTCCTTCGGACGCGCAGTTAGATCTGGGTTCGGAGAACAGAATACACCTAGCCAATGATAATTACTTATCCTACAGCAAAGATTTTGGCAAAAGTGACCTGAGTGCTGTTTTGGGTGTTTCCGCGGAAAGCTGGGACACGGTGGGAGACGAAACTTCCGCGGCCGGCTACACCTCTGATATTCTACAAACGCTTGATGCCGGGACCGTCTTTTTAGGGAAAAGATCGTATTCCTACAAGCAGACTTTATTTTCTTATTTCGCAAGAGTCAACTATGCCTATGACAATAAATATTTAGCTTCATTCAGCGTAAGAAGAGACGGAAGTTCCATTTTTGGTTTAGATCAGAAATACGGCTATTTCCCTGCGGGCTCCCTTGGATGGGTAGTGAGTAAGGAAGACTTCCTGAGCGGCAACAGTGTTTTAAATAATTTAAAACTGAGAGTAAGCTACGGGTTTACAGGTAATAAAGATTTAAGAATAGGTGGAAATAACGGCTACCTGACAGAAAACTATCCTTCATTATCTCTTCTGTCCACTTCTTCCTCTGTGGTCAATAATACAGTGGTCAATGCCTATAATCCTATTAACATTGCCAATCCGTTCCTGCAGTGGGAACGTAACGCGGAAGTAAATCTGGGGTTTGACTATGGCCTGTTTAGAAATATCATCAGTGGTTCAGTGGACTTTTACAGAAGAGACAGTGACCAGCTTTTATTAAATAATCCGGTTTCGGGGACTACAGGATTCTCCAACGCTTTAGCCAATCTTGGAAAAGTAAGAAATTCCGGAGTGGAGTTAGAGATCCGGACAAAAAATATTGCCAAACAGGATTTCAGATGGACCAGTACCATTCTTGCATCACAGAACATCAACGAATTACTTAATTTTGGAGACTCCAACGGACTGATCCAGAGCGTCGATGACAAGAGAGCCTCAGAATGGATCAACTTGATTGGAAACCCAATTTCATCCTTCTATGGGTGGGTAGTAGACAGAGAAATCCCAAAAGAATATATTACCAATCCTTACTTTCCTGTCGGCGGACAGGCACAGGATGTCTATGTTAAAGATTTAAACGGCGATGGACTTATCGATGATGAAGATAAAACCATTTTAGGAAATCCTTATCCAAAACTGGTATGGAGTTTTACCAATGATTTTGAGATTGGCAACTTTAACGTCAGTTTTATGTTTCAGGGAAGTCAGGGAGGACAGGTAAGAAATATTGCCGATCAGTATTTGTTCAATCACTTCAACAGTGCCCAGGACTACATTATCGCAACAACCCCGGACCAGGGCTTTATTAAAGAAAAAATCTTTACCAACGCCATCATTCAGGATGCGTCCTATATTTCGTGGAGAAATTTAAATATTGGTTATAATCTCTCTAAAACCACATTGGCGAAATTAGGGGTGATTAATTCTGCGAAGATCTATGCTACTGCCCAAAACCTGCTTTATATCAAAGCAAAAGGATATACCGGTTTTAATCCCGAATCCATAGACAATACATCAGCGACTACGTATGGGTATCAGAGAGGTGGTTCTCCAGCATTCAGAACGGTATCTTTAGGTCTTAATTTAGAATTTTAAAATAAAAGTAATGAAAAAATCAACAATACTTTCAGCGTTTATATTGGTATTTCTGACCACCGCGTCATGCAGTCGTGATTTTTTAAATCCTGAACCGGAATCGGCTATTAACGCGGATAATTATTATCAGAACGAATCGCAGTTGCTGGCGGGGGTGCTCAATATGTATGACGGAATACAGGGCGCAAATGCCCTCGAAGGTGATTTAAATGCCAACCAGGGAGTTCAGTTTGAATTTTACCTGACAGAAATGCGCAGCGATAATACCAGAACGAAAAGCAGCGAAGGTGAAGCGGCGCAGTTTGAAAATTATACCATCTCCGCGACCAATGGGATCGTCTCTGATTACTATTTAAGTTATTACAATATTATTTTCAGAGCGAATACCGTCCTGGAACATTTGGATGTGGCCTCGGACAAAACCCGTGCTAAATATGAAGGGGAAGCAAAATTTGTAAGAGCTTATGCCTATTTCAACTTAGTGAGGCTGTTTGGAGATATTCCGTTTGTAGATCATGTACTGTCCATTGATGATAAACCAACCCAGTTTACAAGAGTACCCCAGGCACAGGTTTACGATTTAATAGTAAGCGACCTGAAAACAGCGGTGGCCTCATTGGATAACACCCACAAAAACAGAGCTTCAAAGGCAGCGGCACAGGCACTCCTGGCCAAAGTGTATTTAACCCTGCGCACCAACTACACGGAAGCCCAGCAGTTATGTGAGGCGGTAATGGCCAGTAATTATTCATTAATGCCGAATTTCAAAGACGTATTTTTTACCGAAAACAATAAGGAAGTAATTTTCTCAATTGGCTTTGTACCGGATAATATATTAGACAGCCAGGGGTTCTCCGCAGAATGGCTGAATTCAGTAGGAAGATCAAGCGGTGTGAATTATGTGACCAATGAGGCGGCGGCGGCTCTGGATTTGGCAGGAGGAAACCGAACGGCGTATTCATACAGAATAGATCCGGCACAGCCTTCCCAAAAACAGGTGGTCAAATATTTACCTGTGGCAGACGCAAGTCTTGGCATACCCGCCACATCAGTTAATCCACGCACTGCAGGGAATGACTGGATCGTTTTACGTTTATCAGATGTTTTACTGATGCATGTAGAAGCGATCATGGCAGGAAACAGCAGTACCACAGCTCCAGCCGCGTTGAATTCTTTCAGATTGGTACGCGAAAGAGCCGGGCTGTCTGCTGATGCCGACGGAGATATTACCCGTCAGGAACTGCTGGACGAAAGAAGGGTAGAATTAGCTTTCGAAAATCACCGCTTCTTCGATTTAGTGCGTTTTGGGCAGGCTCAAACTGTTTTATCCGCTTATTCAGCGGCCAATAACTATGCGTTTACAGGGACTGACCTGCTGCTGCCAATTCCTCAGAGAGAAATTAACATTAGCGGAGGTTTGCTGAAACAGAACCCAGGCTATTAAAAAGAATTTTAGGTTATAAATTCTAATAAAGCTGTTAAATCGCTACCAGCCAGTAACTATAGCACAAGATTTTAAAAATTAAATATCTACTCATGAAAAATAAATTCGAAATAAAAAAAATAAGCAAAATTTCAGTTTTACTGTTCCTTTTGTTAGTGATTTTCACCTCTTGTGATATCAGAGGTTACGATATTGCGGGAGAAGGGTCAAAACCGGATCTTACTCCCCCAAGTGCTGATTTCACCTACACTAAAGGGCAAGGTACTGGTGATGATTATAAAACCTATACATTCGCTAATCAATCGATAAGCGCAACAGACTATCTGTGGGATTTCGGTAATGGAAATACGTTTAAAACCGTAGATGCAAAATTCACTTTCCCCGGTGAAGGTTCTTATGTGGTAAGCCTCACCGCAAGTGACAAACTGGGAAAAACGAATACGGTTAAGAAAACAGTTGAAGTGGTAAAACCGGTGGTACCGGCTGCCTTAGTGCCTGTTATTCTGGCACCGGGCTTTGATTTCGGAAATGTAGACGCGAGTAAAGACCCATGGAGAAACAGTGCTCTTGGCGGGGTGATTCAAATCTCTGCTTCATCAGTTTTTGAAGGTGGTTTTGTTGCAAAATTCCCATCGGGATCAGACCGTAGAATCGCCTATCAGGAATTAACCGTAACTCCAAACACGAATTATATGGTTACCTGTAAATATTCTCAGGAAATTGGTCCGGGAAGCATCAGAATGGCGGTTCTTGCAGGCGCTGTAAATGACCCGGCCCTGATCAACTCCAAAATCATCAAAAAGGAAATAGGAACCAATGCGACCGGAAAGGGAAATTTTACCTCTGTAGTATTATCCTTTAATTCGGGTGCCAATTCAACCATTGCTTTATATGTTGATAATGATGGAGGGACCATTTCTTACGTTGACTCTTTTACAATTGCTCTGAATTAAAAAAACATTAAGATGAAATTACCAAACAGATTCATTCCGTTTATTTTGTGTGGAACCCTTTTACTTTCACTGTCATTAAACTGCTCCGCGCAGGGTAAGAAGGAAAAAACCGCTAAACCGGTTTCAATAGATTTAAGCCATTGGAGCGTCACCACACCGGAACTGGATCCGGCAACCGGAAAAGTGACCAATGTGGAGCCGCCGGAAATTCTGGATTACGCCAATAATGAATTGCTTAAAAAGAATATGTATAACGACCCGAAAACGGGAGCACTGGTATTCTATGCCTACCCTAGCGAAGGTAAAACGGCCAATACCTCGTTTTCCCGCTCGGAACTGAGAGAACAGATGGTACCGGGTAATAATAATATAAACTGGACCTTCAAACAGGGCGGTACGCTGAAAGCTGAAATGGCGATGGGCGAAGTAAGCAGAGAAGGCGCAGGGCAATACAGTAAAGTAATCATTTTACAGATTCACGGAAGATTAACCGATGAGCAAAAAAAACTGATCGGTCAGAAAGATCATAATGCACCGCCGGTTTTAAAAATCCTGTGGCAAAACGGTAAAATCAGAATAAAAACAAAAGTGCTGAAAAATCCAAACGCAACTTATGAAGAAATGCTTCAGACCGATGCGTGGACCGATGACGAAGGCTACAATTTTAAAGAAAAAGTAGATTTCAATAAATTTACTCTTGAAGTGAAAGTGAAAGAAGGCAGAATGGCCATCACCCTGAACAACGACGAGACCAAGGTTTATGAAAATGAAAGTCTGAGAAAATGGAACGTTTTTGAAAACTATTTTAAAGCCGGAAATTATTTCCAGTCCAAAGAACCGGGAACTTTTGCAAAAGTTAATATCTATAAGCTGTCGGTTTCCCACTAATTGAATATAAAATTTAAAAAACTAAAGAAGGTTAAAATTAAAAGTAATGAGTAAAGTAGTAACGTTTGGTGAGATTATGTTGAGATTGGCACCACAGGGATTTTTAAGATTTTCACAGGCGGATAATTTCGATGTGGTTTACGGCGGAGGCGAATCCAATGTGGCGGTATCACTGGCCAATTATGGCATCCCTGTAGATTTTGTAACCCGTTTGCCAAAAAACGATATCGGCCAGTGCGCCATGATGGAAATGCGTAAAAGAGGCGTTGGTGTTGATAAAATTGTCTGGGGCGGAGACCGTTTGGGAATTTATTTCCTGGAAACCGGTGCTGTTTCCAGAGGAAGCAAAGTGGTGTACGACAGAGCCCATTCTGCAATGGCTGAAATTCAGCCGGGAATGGTGAATTGGGAAGAGGTTTTTGCCGGAGCGGAGTGGTTTCACTGGACTGGAATAACGCCGGCGATTTCTCAAAGTTCTGCTGATGTTTGTCTGGAAGCTGTAAAAGCTGCAAGCAAACTCGGACTTACCATTTCTACCGACCTTAATTACAGAGCTAAACTTTGGAAATTCGGTGGTGACAGAGAAAAAATCATGACTGAACTTACCTCCTATTGCGACATCATTCTTGGAAACGAAGAAGATGCAGAAATGCATTTCGGTATCAAACCCGATGGTGCGGCAGTTCAGACTCACGGGCACGATGTAAAGGCGGAAGCGTTTTTATCAGTTTGTCAGCAAATGATGGAAAAGTTCCCGAAAGCTAAAAAAGTAATTACCACACTTCGGGGTTCCATCTCGGCTTCCCACAACACCTGGGCCGGAGTTTTATATGACGGAAAACAAATGTTGCAGACCCGCCAGTATCAGATCACCGATATCGTTGACCGTGTTGGTGGTGGAGATTCTTTCATGGGCGGATTGATTTACGGATTATTAACTTATCCTGATGATGACCAGAATGCTTTGGATTTCGCAGTAGCGGCTTCATGCCTTAAACATACCATTAAAGGTGATGCCAATCTGGTGACCGTGGATGAAGTAACCAAACTGATGGGCGGCGATGCTTCCGGACGTGTTGCAAGATAAAATTCTTTAGCAATGATTATAGATTCACTACATAACGCGGAGAAATATTCCGGACTGCATCCTTTATTTTCCAGAGCTTTTCAATTTATTCAGGAAAATGATCTGATGACTTTGCCTGACGGAACCATTCAGATCGAAGAAGGGCTGAAAGTAATTGTCAGCCAGAAAACCGGGAAAAGCGCAGAGGAAAGTTTAAAAAAATTTGAATGTCACGATGCAAATATCGATATTCAGGTTTGTGTAAAAGGTCATGAAACCATCGGGTGGAAACCGCGCGAAACCTGCGTTTCACCGAAAGGCGAATACGATCCGGCAAAGGATGTTCTCTTTTTTGAGGACCAGCCGGATATGTTTTTCAGTTTGAAAGACAGCCAGTTTGTGATTTTTTATCCGGATGACGTGCATGCACCGATGATTGGTGAGGATGAAATCAGAAAATTAGTATTTAAAGTAAAAATTTAATTCAGATCAAATGAGCAATATTCAGAAAGTTTCCGATGCTGTAGTAAAGCAGGGAATCTTACCCTTATATTTCAATGCCGATGAAACGGTAACTATAGAAACCCTCCGCGCGATTTACCGCGCCGGAATCCGTGCCGTAGAATACACCAACCGTGGCGAAGCCGCTTTGAATAATTTCAAAAAAATGGTGGAAACCAGAAATTCCGAAATGCCGGATTTGCTTTTGGGAATCGGTACCATCAAAAACCTTCAGCAGGCCAAAGATTTTGTGGAAGCCGGCGCTGATTTCTTTATCAGTCCGGGATTTGTACCCGAAGTGGCAGATTTCCTGATCAAACAGGACAAATTCTACAGCCCTGGCTGTATGACTCCCACTGAAATTATCGCGGCAGAAAATGCAGGCGTGAAGTTTATCAAACTTTTTCCCGGAAATATGCTCGGACCTGACTTTTTAAGCGGAATAAAAGATATCTTCCCGAATCTGTTATTTATGCCCACAGGCGGCGTGGATACTACCCGCGAAAACATCGAAGGCTGGTACAAAGCCGGCGTGTCTGCAGTAGGAATGGGAAGTAAACTGATCAGTAAAAAGTTAATGGCAGAAAAAGATTTTGCAACCATTGAATCTGAAACTAAAAAAGTGTTGCAGTTACTCGCGGAATTGAGGTAAGTTGATGTTTTAAAGAGGTTTTGCATACTTTTTAATAAATTGATATTAACAAAAAATAATATATAGAGGTAGACCTCCTATTTGCTAAATTTGCAAAACCAATCTGGTTAACCAAAAAAACATCAATATGAAATTAGATTTAATTACAAAAAAGGAAAATCAAACCACGCAACAGGAAATCATCGCTAAAATCAGAGATTTAATAAACTTAAAAAATCTTGAACCTGGCGATAAACTTCCTTCGGAAAGAATGTTATCTGAAAAATTTGAGGTATCACGCAGTAATGTAAGAGATGCAATACAGAAATTAGAATTTTACGGAATTTTAAAATCCATTGCGCAGAGCGGAACCTTTATTGCGAATATCCGTAGAATTGCGATTAACGGGATGATCGATGATATTCTGCGCTTAGATGAGCCGGATTTCAAATCGCTGGTGGAAACAAGAATCCTTTTAGAATTAAAAACCGTGAAACTTGCCGCTTTAAGAAGAACGGATGAAGATATTAAAAATATAGAAGCAGCCTTAAACGCTTATACGCAAAAAGTCTTAGCGGGCGAAGATGCGGTACAGGAAGATTTGCTGTTTCACCTGGCAATTGCGAAAGCCTGTGGCAACAGCACTATTAATACGTTTATGTTAACCATAACACCGGAAATTATTTCCTATTTTAACAGTATGCCGGTGTGCGACGAAAACCAGCAGATTACCGCTATTAAGGAGCATGAGGCTATTTTCGCCGCGATAAAGAACCAGGATCCGCAAGAAGGAAAATTGAAAATGAAAGAACATTTTAAAGTTCTTTATAAATTCTGTTACGATAAAAGTTAAGATTAATACAATCAGGACAGCCGTCTGAACTTTGGACGGTATCAAAACTCCTGCTATAAATAAGAATAAAATGAAAGTTAAAGGATTAAGATGGTGGATTATCGGCTTGATAATGATCATTACTATTATTAATTATTTGGATAGAGGAACGCTCAATTACATGTGGGTTGCCAATATCGAATATCGATTAGTAGATGAGATTAAATTAGATTCCGGCGATAATCAGGCGCGGTTTATAGCAGAAAACAATACCTACGAACTCGTTTCCAAAAGAGGGGAGAAAATTGTGCAGAAAGCTGCTTTCGTTAATTTCAAAAATGACGGTAAAATTGTTGTCAACAGGCAAGGTATTGCTTACGAATTAGGTATTGTGGACAAAGATGCCGCTCCTGAAGAATCATCGAAACAGGCCAAAGATCAGCTGGGCGTCATTACGATCTTTTTTATGATCGCCTACGGAATCAGCCAGCTTTTTTCCGGCAAATTATATGATAAAATAGGAACACGGCGCGGGTTTGTTGTTTCTGTTTTGGTGTGGGGATTTGCCGACGCGCTTACCTCCCTGTCGCAGGGGAAGGTTTCCTTAACAGGATTCAGAATGATGCTGGGTCTGGGGGAAGCCGGTCCGTGGCCCGGTGCTACAAAAAGCAACGCGGAATGGTTTCCTCAGAAGGAACGGGCCTTTGCGCAAGGTCTCTTTGGAGCCGCCGCGTCGATAGGTTCCATTTTAGCTCCCATCATTATTTTATCCCTGTATATGTCCATTGGCTGGAAGATGACTTTTGTCGTGGTAGGGGTATTAGGAATCCTGTGGATCATTCCATGGCTCATTATTAACAAAAAAGGGCCAAAAGTTCATTCATGGATCACCGATGAAGAGCGCGCCTATATTTTAGACAACCAACCGGAAAACCCGCAAAGTAACGGAGTTGGTAAAACGTGGGGAGAATTGCTTTCCAATAAGAAAAATTATTCCGTCATATTGGGCCGCTTCTTTTTAGATCCTATCTGGTGGATGTTTGTCACCTTCTTACCGATGTATTTGGTGGAGGAATTTAACCTTAATATCAAGGAACTGGCCTACTCGGCCTGGGTACCTTATTTGGGTGCGATGATAGGCAGCATCGCAGGAGGCTGGTTTTCAGGATATTTAATCCGAAAAGGAGCCACTGTGGACCGGGCAAGGAAAACGGCCATGATTTTAGGTGGATGTATCATCATTCCCGCTATTCTGGGGTCGGTCATGGTGCCCAATGCAATTCTGGCTGTAATTCTGATGGCTTTTGTATTGGGAGGTTTCCAGTTTACAATGACCAATATTCAGACCTTACCAAGTGATCTGCATGATGGAAAATCAGTAGGCTCATTAGCAGGACTGGGAGGAGCAGCCGCGGTTTTAGGAACCATCATAGCAATCCTGTTTGCGGGTCAGATCGCGAGCTGGCCATTGTTGTTCGGGTTGCTGTCGGCATTGGTTCCATTGTCTCTGATATCCATATTCTTAACTATTGGAAAAATTGAACGAATAAAATAATAACAATAATAATATTAACAATTAAAAATTAAAGAAGTAAAATGACTGATTTAAAAGGAAAAGTAGCTGTAGTAACAGGCGCAACAGGAGGAATTGGTTTTGCGGTATGCAAAAGATTAGGGAAAGACGGTTATACTGTAATTTTAAATGGTATTCAGAAAGATGGCGGGGCTGAACAGGTAGCGGAACTTGTGGCAGACGGGATCACAGCGGAGTATTTTGGCTTTGATGTTACCAACGAAGAGGAAGTAAACTCCAATATTAAAATGATCGGTGAAAAATACGGTAAAATCGATGTTATCGTAAACAATGCAGGCGGTTTAGGCGGCAGACAAAGGTTTGAGGAAATGACGACGGAATTTTACAGATCAGTAATGGCGTTAAATCTTGATTCTACCTTTTTTGTATCAAGAGCGGCGATCCCTTTTCTTAAAAAAGCGGAAAACGCTTCAATAATCAACTATACTTCCAACGCCACCTGGAATGGCGGAGGTCCGGGAGCTGGGGTATATGCCACTTCTAAGGCTGGGGTACAGGCTATTACAAGAGCAATGGCTAAAGACTTAGCTGAATATGGAATTAGAGTAAACGCGGTTTCTCCGGGAACTATTGATACACCTTTTCATGCTCAGATAAAAGAAACTAAACCTGAAGTGTTCGCAAGCTGGAAAAACAATATAATGCTTGGGAGATTGGGAGAGCCTGAAGAAGTAGCGGCAGTAGTGTCGTTCCTGGCAAGTAAAGATGCTTCCTTTTTAACGGCTGAAACAATCCAGATTGGTGGTGGTCAGGCGTTAGGAATTTAGATTTTTTCTATATCAATTGCTTCATCGCAAAAAAAGAAGCCGTCTCAATATTATTTGAGGCGGCTTCGCTTTTTGTACCGTAACTTTTTTATTTAAAGAAGCTAATTTACATATTTTGATAAAAAAGTAATAATGGCAGTATTAATTTCCCTGTTCTTCTCCTGATCAAATTTGCCATGAAGACCTCCGGACACGCTGATAAACTGCGAGTCTACCCCCATCTCCTGAAGTTTCCGGTACAAGTCAACGGATTGCTGGTAAGGAACGGTGGGGTCTGCGTCGCCGTGAACAATAAATACCGGCGGACTGTTTTTAGTGACAAAATTAATGGGCGATACTGATTTTATAAACTCCTTATCCACTATTTTAGAGCCCAGCCACTGCAATGCTGATTTGCTTTTAAGCTTTCCAAAAGACCAGTCATAGACATCAGTAATACCATATTTATCAATAATAGCCGCAACCCTAAGATCTTTTGAAGTCATACAGTTATGATCAAAACGGCGGTCGTTTCCTAGAAGTCCGCCCATTAAAGCCAGATGTCCGCCTGCACTGCCACCCATGATTACGATTTTTTTGGGATCGATATTCAAATCCTTCGCGTGTTCCACCAGATAGACCAGCATGCAGCGGGTGTCCTCTATTGCAGCGGGAGCAGTTGCCTGTTGAGACAGCCTGTATTCCATATTCACCACCGCATACCCCGCTTTAAAGAAAGTATTGAACCCGGTTTGAGATTCCTTTACACCCTTGTTCCATCCACCTCCGTGAATATTGATGATTACCGGAGTTGGGGTCTTGCTGTTTAGATTTACATATAAATCAGCTTTTCCCTCCCAGTCATTAACTTTCGTATAGATCCTGTTTAACTGTGCTGTATAATTAGGGGGGAAATCTACAGGTTTAAATTCACCACCGGTTTCCTGAGAAAAACAGTGGGACCAAAATAAGACGAGGATAAGAACAAACACATTTTTTTTCATAAAATAGAGATTAAATTAGATGAGGTATATTTTAAAAAGAACACCACCTAAAGCGGTTTAATTTATTTAACAAAATAACACAAATTATTTGGTAAACCAATTTGGTAAACCAACATTTTTATTATACATTTGATATGAAACAGATCCCTAATTTTCATTGGTATGAAATCCGTAATTTTTATCGCCTTAGCTTTTATTACTTTAGGCAGTTGCTCCCGGACAGGAAATACTGTTCCGGATGAGATCATTGATCCAGTCGTGGTCAACGGTTTTGCAGACCTGTCCCTTAGCAACTGGAAAGTTACTTTACCTGTGGATGCGAACAACGATGGAAGCCCCGATGAATATGCGGCCGCGCAAATACAGAATGGCGGCTACAGAAACATACCGGCGATTAAGCCGTTTATGTATGATGACACCAGTGATCAGTCCTTAGTCTTCTACGCTTATCCGTCCACCTCCACCAGTAACAGCGATTATTCCAGAACGGAATTACGGGAAATGATGAATCCCACCAGTACTAAAACCAACTGGACCTTAAGTAAAGGGGGAACCATTCAGGGGAAACTGAAAGTCGTTTCTACCACGCCCGATACTTCCAGTTCAGGAAACAGTTTTCACAGGGTAATCGTCATGCAGATTCACGGAATTATTTCACAGGCTGATATGACCAAATATGGTTTCTCTTCTAATGCCGCACCACCTTTATTAAAGATGTTTTGGATAGACGGTCGTTTAAAGGCATACAAAAAAACACTTGTTACTAACAGTACCGCTGGGATGGATCTATACAGTAGTTCCAGCGCAATATGGACAGATATTTCTTATGATTTCGGAAAAGTGGGATATGATCCTTTCGAAATAAAAATTGTAGCCTCCACAGGAAAATTAGAGGTCACCGTAAATGGCAATAACACGCATGTTTTCCAGGATGTAAGTCTTGCAAAATGGCCCTTTGAAAACTATTTTAAGGCGGGGAATTATTTAATCACCACCGATCCTGCAGCAAAGTCCACCGTAAAATATTATAAACTAAATGTTACACACTAAATTATTAACAATTAAAAATCATTTAAAATGAGAAAAAAACTATTCTTTTTAGCAGCATGCGTGCTTACCGTTGCAAATGCAAATGCACAGACAACATTATTTGCAGACAACTTTGATACGGCAGGTTTGCCAAATCCACCTGTATCTCCTAGCCAGTACCAGGCTTTTTCGGGGGCACCGGGAACAACGTCCACCGTATCATCTGCTGGTCATACGTACACCGGTATTAATACCTCATTATGGAAGCTGGATTCCGGAAACGGAACATCGGGCCTTAATGCGATCTACAATGTTGCTTCTACTTCCTACACTACCAATTTAAGTATTCAGGGTACAAGTGTTACAACGGCTGGCCAGGCAAATAAAGCGACTGCTACGGTTGCTGTACCAGTCCCTTTTTCACCAAAATTAAGTGAGAACACCGATGTTTTAACCTGGTCTTTCGCAATGCGTGTTAATAAAAATGGGCAACTCACCACATTACCATCTGCCTTTAAACCGGCTGGTGCACTTGCAGGCGGCGTTATTCTTGCTACCGATTTACCCGCGGGAGGAAACATCAATACAGCAGGTAATGGATACGCAGTTATACTTTCCGGGGATAGTGGCACTTTAAACGCAATTACTTTAGGATCATTTGCCGGCGGATTGTATGATACCGCCACTTCTACTTCCCATTTTACCCCTTTATTACAGGTTGAAAGCATTGCGTTCTCTAACAGCAGTTCAGTAATTGTATCGTATACTCCATCTACTAATACCTGGACGATGAAGGTTAGACAGGACGGTAGCGCCTCATTGCAGGATCCACAGGAAACTACTGAAAACACTTACACAACTTCTACACCCGCAAGTATTGTTGACAGTTCCCAAACAGGAATAGCCAACTCGAATATGATGCTGTATTTCAATTACAGCGGAACAAACGGTATTTATATGGATAATCTGAAAGTGACGTCGGGCGCTGTGCTCGCAACAGCTACTGCCAAATCAAAAAACAGCTTCTCGATCGCTCCAAATCCTGCAAAAAATTATTTTAATATAGAAAATAACGGCAAAAAAATTAATTCAGTTTTAATTTATTCTTTGGATGGTAAAGTTGTAAAAAGTTTGACAAATCCACAGTCAAAGCAGGTAGATGTTTCAGTCTTACCTAAAGGAACATATCTGGTAAAGGTGAACAGCGAAAATTCAGAGTCCACAAAGAAATTAATGGTCAATTAAATTTATCATGACTTAATGTATCAGCTTCTCTGCAGGCTGGTAGATAAAATCAAAACCTGGAGTAGATCCAGGTTTTTTTGTGCTGTTATGCGGGGAAAATTAAACAATATTGTCACTAAAGAATGAAGATGATAGACAAACACATCTTCAAAATTAGAAGTCTATTTGGTATTAACTTTCACCTCTTCTCCCGGTTTAAGTACGATGGTTTTCTTATTTTTAAGATATTGATAATCCAGTATCAGATCATTTTCGCTTAAAGACTGAATAAGAACTGTATTTCCCTTGGTTTTCACAAAAATATCAGCTTCTTCAGACAAATGGAACTGAGTATTTTCTATTGTCAGACTTTTCACCGAAAAGAAGACTGCAAGGTTTTCCTTGGTTAAAGAAATGGCCCGCGTACCTTCAGTTTTCCATTGAAGGTCATTGATGTTCCATCCTTTTAGTGAAGTATTCTCTTGGTACTGATCAATACTCTGATCAAAAGTTTTAAATGGAACAATAGCAGTGATAAAACTGTAATTTGAATTGTTATTTTTAGACACCACATTCCATTGTTTTCCCTGTGTGCCCGAAGAACTTACAGCGTCAGCAGGCTTAAGCTGGTAAATATCATTACCGGAACCATCATCAAATGCAGAACGTAATAAATCGGGTCCCTTCTGCAAAGTGTAGTGTCCCTGCCAAATCTGTTTGTAAGTATGCGGCGCGTTGGATCTGAAATTATCTTTTACAAGCCAAAAATCATTTTTCACATAAATAACCTGTCTGGAATATTTTACGCCAATATTTTCAAATCCGTTATGACTGCCAATATATAAGTCTAAATTTTCGTTAGTATTCCATGCGATGTTTTGCGGTTGCGGTAACGACCTGAATTTCCCAAACCCACTGCCGCCCTGATTTCCGGTATACTCTTTTCCCTGTAATTCATCATCCACCAAAGCCACATTCTTTACCATTGAATTTTTGAAAAATTCATAATCTTTTTGAGAATAACGGACCTGATAATTAGGCAAAATCACATTTCCGTTTGCCACCGCCTGGATACCTAACATATCACCGTGCTGATGATCTGGCTTATATGGATCAAGTCCGTTGGATATGGCCATTACTTTATCGTCTTTTTTCCAGCCTTCACGCATGATGTAATAACCAGTTTCAGGAAAATCAACAGATTTTACTATTGGTGCCTGGGCTTTTAAATTACTCAACGATTTCAGTTGAGCGTCACTTAAATACCAATACACATCTGCTGGAACGTGATCACTTGCAAAATAACCCATTTCAGGATCTTTAAAAAGTAAAAATCCTAATGTTAAAGCACCGGAAATATCATTTTTTTCCGCCCACGGCGCATTCGTGTCATCTGAGAATACAGGAGCGGATTTGTCCGGATAGGCGATTTTTGGCAATGTTTGAAATAAAGACCTTAGTTTTAATTCCAAGATAGGATTAATATTAACATGACTGTTTTTAGCCAACTGATAAACATAGAAATAATTGTCAATGTCACTGATATGATAATGTACCGTCCGTTCAAACTGAAAACCATCTTTATTGATTTCCTTTGATAAATGTTCGTGAAGGAGACTCATCGCACGGTCTTTCCATAAATCCGCATCCTTAAAATCACTGAACAGAATGGAGAGCATCGCCAACGCCGACATTCCTCTGGTTTGATGATTGCCGGGTACAAATTCCGTATTGGTTTCATATAAATTGGACGCGTGCTGAATCAAAGTGGCAACCGTGAGGAGCTGGTCTTCGTCAGAATACTCTTTTTCTCCTAAAAATAAGGTGTGAATCTGAAGCCAGTTTAAGACCCGGTAGCCGGAACGGAAGGCTTCGTAAACTCCATTTCCGTCATCTATCGTTTCATATCGGTTAAGAGCTAAGGCGGTATTCAATGATTTTAGCTGATCTTTAAAATAGTGAAAATATTCCGGCTTTTTATTTTGAAACTGATAATAAAAGGCAATATCTGCCATCTTATGCTGACGGGCCAAATGACGCATGGCATACGCGTTAACGGGCTCGCCGTTTTTATAATTGAATGGCAGTTTCCACGGGGTTACCGCCTCGAATTTTGCGAGATGATCCAACGCATTTTTGGTGTGCGTGCTTTGGGCGTTGGGATAAATCAGAGCATATTCTTTAAATCTTGCATCATTGGTTTTCCAGTCGTAAAAGTAGCGTTCCGAGAATTTATCTCGAAAATACTGCGCTAACTTTGCATTAGTAATCGCTTTTGTACCTCCTAATTCCTGAACGATTTCCGGTTTTAAATAATATTGCAGATCCTTCGCTCCAATTATTTTTTCTGAAGGAATATTTTGCGCGAAAGTTTTCACTGAAAAAACACAGCTGAACAGGAGGAGAAAAAATTTAGAATACTTCATATTATAATTTATTGGTCGGTAACAGAACTTGTAAATACCACGGGTTATGGTGTAAGATTACCCTAGGTAATGTTAATGTTCAATGACATTTCGAGCAGTTCTAATACATCAGTTTCATCTCTAAGTTCTGAACAACTTTAAATTCACCTGAATCTTCAATGGTATTTTTTCCCGGTGTCTGTCCTTTTTCACCCCATAAAACCGCGATAGTTTTCACCGGATTATTTTTAAAAACATTATTGGTGATTGATACATTTACGATTCCTCTGTTTTTAATCAGAATATTTTCCGGCTGTGCTTTTCCTGAGTTGGTAATGGTATTACCTTCCATTTTTATATTTCCTCCAATAGTGGATTCGTCATAGCCGCCGCGGTAATAATCCAGAATAACGCCGCTAATATGATCAAATTTTGAATTGGTGAAAGTCACAAACTCTGCATTATAATCCCCGCCGTCATTTTTTTCTTTGTTAAGCATAAAACCGTTCTCACAATTGCTGATTTTGGAATTTACAAGCGATATATTGTCGGCAAAGGAACCCTTAGAAACTTCCAGCACGCTTTTGAAGTTGGATATTTCAGAATTTTCAATTGAAATATCATAGGCTTTGCTCATTAATTTATCTAACGTGGTAAATGCATTCTGGGTTTTATTTCCCGTAAGAATGATCTCTTTAAGAATCAAATGACCTTTTGGCTGCATTTCAAAAGCCGTTTTTTCAGAAGTGAAAACAAGTTTTGCTTTATTTTTACTGTTAATGGAAGCAATGGTGATTTGTTTGTTGACCGGCAAAGAGGACTTCAAATGATAGGTGCCGCTTCTTAGCAAAATAATATCACCTGAGCTCGCCTTTTCTAATCGTTTAGCCAATTCCCCGGCCGTGGAAACTGTAATTTTATTTGCAGGCGTATTTGGTTGGTTAACTTCATACCAATCTGTTCCGTATTTACTTCTGTCAACCAAGAGCGGATTACCTTTTACAGGATTTACGATTGCGCCAACGCTGTTGTTGGCACCAGTTCTGCTGTTTCCAAAAAGGTCTTTGGTAATATTTTCAAAATCAAACCCATGGTAGACCTCAGTGTTATTTTCTTTTAAAGTAAACAGACCGTCCGATACCTTGGTGACTCCAAAATTGGTGGTAATTAAGCCTGCAGGTTTTACTTCGCTGTTGTTTACATTATTGATAAAATTGTTCTTAAATGTTACACCATCTACTTTGTCATAATTTACAATAGGATTGGTGTCCGGTAATTCATTGTAAATTAAATTATTGGCGAATAGCACTCGCTCAGGACGGGCGGAACGGATTTCAGATTTAGGCAATACTGCACTTTGACTTACATTTGAACCTACGCTCAGTTGCCATGGCGATACGCAGTCAACAAAAGAATTATGTGCAACTACAACATCAGTTACCTGATTGTATCTGTTTAACGATGATTTCGGAATTCCATTCATTATGGAAATGGCGCTGCGGAAGGCTTCACCTCGTATTTTATAAAAATAATTGTTGGTAATCCAATGGCCCGTATTAACCACCCGGATTCCGCCTATTTGGTTTGATTTATCGTTTCCGATAAAAATATTGCCGTCGACCACATTATAATTTCCGTGTCTGATCACCAGGGAACCTTCTGACTCTAAAAATATATTATTTCGGTATTCATTAAAGTTAGATTTATTTGAAATGACCTCTACTTCACCATTACACTGATCAAATAAATTGTTGTAAACGTTAGTATGGGAAGGTGCCATCGAGGTTTCACTGTCTCCTACCTGGATCGTTTCTCCATGAGGACCACCTTTTCTCGGTCTGGGCCCAAAGTAATTGTTGACGATTTGGTGATAGTTATAAATATTCTCGTTACCATCCAGAAAAACGCGGAGTGTAGGTCCGAAGTTAGACTTTCCAGTGATATAAGAGTTGCTCAGTTCATTGTGCCGTCCCCAAAATTCAATCCAGTGATCGCTTACATCTCTGTCCGGCTGTGTAAATTCCTCGATCACGCATTGGGTAAATTTGCAGTTATTGGCAATCGTATTATTATCAATTTTAAAGGATACCACTGAACTGGAAGGCGTGTATCCGTTTCTAAAATGTAAATCCCGTACGGTTAAATAATTTCCCCCAAATTTTAAATCTGAAGCTCCTTCTATAAAAACTTTTCCGGGAGTTTCACCCCTTAAAACGATCGGATTTTCTTTGGTACCTGTCCCATAAAATCTAATCTGAACATCTTTCCAAATACCGTTTGCCAGGACGATCTGGTCACCTGCAGTTGAATTTTTGATGGCGTTATTCAGTTCATCTATATTCTTTACTTTAATATCTTTTGCACTATTAACAGGATTGGCGAATACCATGAGGTTGCATGTAAACAGCAAAATCACTAAACTTAAAATACGAATACTATTTTTCACTTTGTTAAAATTTTTGAAATTACTTTTACTTTTTACTGCGTTTATTTCCATACTTTAAATTTTATGATACTTCTATATCGGTCGTAATTAACTTTGATTTTTCACGCCATTAAACTTCATGCAAACGTCACCGCAATAAAGTTTTTATTTTTCAGAATTCCAGATTATTTAACTGAAACTTTTGACGCTTTGAAACTGGTTATCCAAATTGGTTTACCAAATATAGCAATACTTTACCTTATACACAATAGCTTCATCAGCTCATCTAGGAAGAACTAAGATAATAATCAACTTATAATATTTGTCAAACATGGAACGTTCTACACTGTAATCTTCCCTTGTTTAGGCACACTCAAAAGTAGAGTTTTTTGTTAATATTTTATTGTTGTCGTTGTTGAAATTTTGTTGGAATGTGGGAAACTCATTTGCGCTATTTTGATTGAGTTTTCCATATTTCAATAAAAAATCCCGTGGCGTAAGGTATTGTAACGCACTATGCGGTCTCTCATTATTGTACATCCACATCCATATTTCTGCATAATTTCTCATTTGTCTGATGTTCTCAAAGAGGTAAACACTTAAAAACTCTGTCCGGAACGTTCTGTTAAACCTCTCAATCAATGAGTTTTGTGTAGGTTTCCCTGGTTGAATGAAGCCCAGTTCGATATTTTCTTTGTTGCAATAATCTTTCATCTTTTCTGCAATAAATTCCGGTCCGTTGTCCACTCTTATCTTTTCAGGTTTTCCCCGCCATTCAATTAATTGTTCCAATTGCGAGATTACTTTTGCAGAGGGCAAGCTGCTATCAATAGTGATGTTTAAAATCTCTCTGTTAAAATCGTCAATGATATTAAGGGTTCTCACGCTTTTGCCATTTTCCAAGCTGTCGTGCATAAAATCCATGCTCCAAGTAACGTTCGGATAGATAGGGCGAACCAGTGGTTGTTTTATCCGTGCTGGAAGCCGCTTTTTCCTTTTACTTCGCAAATTTAATCTCATCGACTTATAAATCCGATAAACCCTTTTGTGATTCCATCCAAAGCCTAAGTTTTTCAACCGATTGTGCATCATCCAAAAGCCCCACGTTTGATTAGAATCTGCAAGTAAAATAAGTTCTGCACGGATCTCATCATCTGAACTTTTAAATACCTGACGATAATAATAAACTGAACTTCTTAAACTGAACACTTTACACGCATTGCGCAAACTCATGTTATGGATTTCTTTCGAATAATCCACCAACTCACGCTTCTCACAAGGCGTTAGAGCTTTTTTTCGATCACATCTTTTAAGACGACAATTTCCAAAGTTTGCTCAGCTACGATCTTTTTATATTGCGAAAGTTGCTTTTCCATCTCTTTCATTTTTGAAAGTTGCTGAACATCCAATCCACCATATTTACTCTTCCACTTGTAAAAGGTTGGCTGGCTAATTCCATGCTCCCGGCAAATCTCATTCACCGTTTTTCCTTGATTTTGTTCAGATAATATCTTGATGATCTGAACTTCTGAAAATTTACTGTTTTTCATAGTCTTTCAAATTTAAAAACTATATTTTTAAATGATCCTATTTTTGGGGAAGATTACAAACCCATTCTACAATAATTTTCATGTAATTATCATGAATCAATTCGTCATCTGTTTTAACGATACTTCATAAGAGCTCCTCACATTCATATCAATGCTCTTCAATGGATTTGTCTTTAGCGGGGAAGTATTTCTTTTCTTCATCATTTGTGTTTTGCTTTCCCCTAAGGCGATCCGAAGAATCAATGGTTTGATGTGGTAATGTGCTGATGTGATAATGGCAATGTGCTGATTTGGCAATGTGCTGATGCGATCATTCGGTGCTCTGGTGAGAATGGAGATTGGTGGCAAAACTGTAAATTAATATCCTGCGCAATCCGTTACCATCCAGCGCCCATTATCAAATAACAAAAGGATTTGTCTTCAGCGGGAAAGTGACCCCACTGTAAAAGTGTTTCTACACGCTTTCCCCTAAGGCGATCCGATAAATTACGGTGGCTGAGCGAAGTCGAAGCCAAAAGAGAAAAGAATAAAGAGAAAAGAATTAAGAGAAAAGAATAAAGAGAGAATAAATTAAAGCCTAATGTGAGGAACAATTCCGCACTTAGTCTATCATCTTTTTTCTTTTTTCTATCCTCTAATAAAAAAACGCCCTTTCCCTAAAGTTTGCAGCCGCAGGAAAGAGATCAGTTAATTAATAAGGAGCAACAAAATTTTCGCCTCTTACCAGACCCGTCCCGCTGTCCGCTATATCCCGCTTTGCGGGGATGCCGCTGCCATCGGGGCTAGAATTTCAGGCATTTCTCCTCTTCAAACGCTACCCCTTCGCCACGAATCCCGTCGGGTGGCTTATTTTTAAAACAAACCACCGCTCTCCGAAGTGTCCTCACTTCGGAGCATTTTGATCAATCTGTACGCGAATTGATCTGCCAGAGACCTACTCTCTTCTTAAAAAAAATATACCATCCCAAAACAAAGCTCCGAAGTCGGGAGACTTCGGAGATCGGGCAAAGCAGCTCCGGAAGGATTTATATGAAACAGATGTTCTGCTGCAACAGTGTTCCGATCGGTATTATGAAGCAATTGGGAAGTAAACCCTTACCTACTCTAGGTTTTCCTTAAAAAAAAGCTCCAAAGTCGTGAGACTTCGGAGAGAAATTTGATTTCGTATTTTAGAGGGAGATTTTAATTATTTTCACTCTCTAAATCATTTATCTTTTCATACCATTCTTTATACAATTTTTCACCTTCTATTGAATAATTAGTACTTGAACTTACAACTTCAATTTTATTATTTCTATAAATAGCACACATCATAAAATTATAGTCACATAATTCATATAATGAAATATTAAAAGCAGCTGCTATTTTATTTAAAGAATCTACTCTTGCATTTGTTTTTGCATTCTCTACTTCACCAATAGTTCTTCGTGACAATCCATCAACAAGCACCTCCATAAGTTGTTGCGTAATTCCTATTTTTGACTCGTCAATATTGACAATACTATCTCTAATACTCTTGACATGAATTCCCAACTTTTGCCTCTCTAAAAGCAAATTTAAAGGCTCTTTCTTTTCCATAATTTTAAAATTGCCATTTAAATGCGAAATAATATGCTTCCTTTAGGCTACATTGATATTATTTTATTATATTTGTAAAATAGTTACGATAAAAGTAACTTTGCGATACTTCAAAAATATATAGAAGCTATTGCTTAGAGTCTCGGATCAGAAAATCGCCAATTTTCAAATTTGCAACGAGAGGATAAGTAAAGTAGTTCACGACCATGGCGTGAACTCACTTTCGGAATCTGTTGCACGGTGTTTGGCGATACCTCTGATTCAGATGTTGATGTTAGTGAGTTCCACGCCGTTTTATTTTTGGTCAACTCCAATCCTAAGCCCCGCTTTTCTATAAAAAATAGTAGACGACACTTACAATGGTGTGCACAACCATTGCGGCTTCATTGCTTCGCGGGAAATCCGGTTTAGAAAAACCCTTGCTACAATAATTTTCATGTCCTCATCATGATTCACCTCGTTATCTGTTTTACCGACACCTCATAAGAGCTCCTCACATTCATATCAATGCTCTTTAAAGGATTTGTCTTTAGTGGGGAAGTACTTCTTTTCTTCATCATTTGTGTTTTGCTTTCCCCTAAGGCGATCCGAGAGGATAATGTGATGATTTGGTAATGTGATGATGTGATGATGGCAATGTGCTGATGCGATCATTCGGTGCTCTGGTGAGAATGGAGATTGGTGGCAAATTAATATACTGCACAATCCCTTACCATCCAACGCCGATCATCAAACAACAAAAGGATTGGTCTTCAGCGGGAAAAGTGACCCCACTGTAAAAGTGTTTCTACACGCTTTCCCCTAAGGCGATCCGATAAATTACGGTGGCTGAGCGAAGTCGAAGCCAAAAGAGAAAAGAATAAAGAGAGAATAAATTAAAGCCTATGTGAGGAACAATTCCGCACTTAGTCTATCATTTTTTTTCTTTTTTCTATCCTCTAATAAAAAAACGCCCTTTCCCTAAAGTTTGCAGCCGCAGGAAAGAGCAGAAATAGTAATTAAAATTAATTAAAAACCAATACAAAACTATGAAAAAAATCCTATCAACCATAGGAGTTGTTTCTTGTTGCCTCGTATTTTCTGCGGTACACTCGCAGGTCAAGGCGCAGACCCGTTTAGTCACGGGACAGGTCAACAACGGAGAAAAACCCATCAGCGGTGCAACCATCACGCAGGAAGGAACCAATCAAATGACTACCACGTCTTCCTCGGGAACGTTCAACCTCCAGATTACTGGCGAAAATCCAGTACTCATAATCAGGCATCCGGAGTACAGTGAAAGAAAAATAACAACTGACGGGAAATCCACTTTTACGATTTCTCTTACAGAAAAAGTAAAGTCGATTGAGGAAGTAGTACTCAATGCGGGGTACTACAAGGTGAAAGCCAAGGAAAGTACGGGAAGTATCGCAAAAGTAACCGCTAAGGATATCGAAAACCAGCCTGTGAACAATGTACTGTCCGCCATACAGGGAAGAATGGCTGGGGTAAACATTACCCAGAATAGCGGCAACGCAGGTGGTGGCTATGACGTACAGATTCGGGGCAGAAATAGTTTGCGCAATCCACTGAACAGTGCTACCGATGGAAATCAACCACTTTATGTTGTGGATGGCGTACCGTTTTCCGGTGAACTTTCTTCTACCTATTCTGT
Organism: Chryseobacterium gotjawalense; assembly: GCF_030012525.1. Taxonomy (NCBI): domain Bacteria; kingdom Pseudomonadati; phylum Bacteroidota; class Flavobacteriia; order Flavobacteriales; family Weeksellaceae; genus Chryseobacterium; species Chryseobacterium gotjawalense. Next base: position 3,004,390 of record NZ_CP124855.1, on the reverse strand, counting down.
AGGAGTGCTGCCTTTAAAAAATATCAGCCCGCTCAACAGCATCAACCCCAATGACATTGAAAGTATAGAAGTTCTAAAGGATGCAGATGCAACAGCCATTTATGGTTCCAGAGGGGGAAATGGGGTAATTTTAATTACCACGAAAAAGGGAAAATCATCACCTGTTCGATTGAACCTGAACACGAGTACAAGCTTCAGCAAAGTCGCCTCTACACTCAAAATGATGAATACTGCTGAATATATTGCCATGCGCAAAAAGGCTTTTGCCAATGTAGGCATAACAACCTTCCCTGCCAATGCATACGACATCAATGGTGCATGGGATCAAACTCGATATACAGATTGGCAGAAAGAACTCATTGGCAGAACCGCCGGGAATACTACCGTGCAACTTTCCCTATCTGGTGGTTCCGAAAAAAACAGCTTTTTAGTAAGCGCTTCCCATAGTGATCAAACTTCGGTATTTCCCGGTGATCATCATTTTAAGACCAATACCGTTTCTACCCATTTTAACCATCAATCTGCAGACCGTAAGTTTTCACTGGGATTAGCGAATGCTTTTTCGGAAACAAGCAATAACAATCTGGATACCGACTATACCAACAAAGCATTGAGTCTGTCTCCAGATGCACCATCCCTTTATGATGACCTGGGTAATTTAAACTGGCAGAAAAACACCTTTAACAATCCCCTTTCTCAATTGAATGCAAGTTATTCAAACAAAACCAAATACCTGAATCAAAATCTCAATGTAACCTACCAACCTTGGATTGATTTTGCCTTTAAAATGAATGCTGGGATCACTTTTCAGGATATAGAAGAATTTTCTCTTACCCCCAACACCGTTTTTAATCCAGCCTCTCCTTCTGGGGCAAATGCCTCTACCTCCTCTGCTTCACGCGGTACGGGATCTGTTTTTTCCTACATAGCAGAACCTCAAATCTCGTGGACCAAAAAATACAGCCGCCATCAATGGAATATACTGCTTGGATCTACTTTCCAGGAAAGCCAGTCCAAAATTTCCGCCATTCGGGGTACCGGCTTTTCAAGCAACTCATTAATCTATAATATTGCTGCAGCAAATACCATTTCGTTCTCCGATTTCAGAACCATACAATACCGATATGCCGCAGTTTTTTCGCGATTAAATTACCAGTTTGCAAATCGTTATATACTTAATTTAACTGCAAGAAGAGATGGCTCAAGCCGCTTTGGTGCTAATAATCGTTTCGCAAATTTTGGTGCGGTGGGTGCTGCCTGGATACTTTCTGAAGAGCAGTTTTTGAAAAACAGTTCCTGGTTATCTTTTGCAAAACTAAGGGCAAGCTTTGGTCAGTCAGGTAGTGATGCAATCGGAGATTACCAGTTTACTGATACCTACACCTTATCCTCCTCTTCTTATAATAATATTCCGGGGCTCTATCCTTCCCGTTTATACAATCCTGATTTTTCTTGGGAAAAAACGAACAAACTGGAAACCGCACTGGAAATTGCTTTCTTAAAAAATCGCATCTCTTTAACAGCCGCTTGGTACAGAAACAGATCTTCTAATCAATTGGTCGGGATTCCTTTACCTGCTACCACTGGCTTTAGCACTATCCTTTCTAATCTCAATGCAACGGTAGAAAACAGTGGATTTGAAGCAGAGACCTCCATCATTCCTTTGAAATCAGAAAACTTCCAATGGAATGCTTCTTTTAACATCAGTGTTCCCAAAAATAAACTGCTTTCTTTCCCCGGATTGGAAGGTTCTACGTATGCCAATTCTTATACAGTCGGTGAATCGATCTATGCGGTAAAATTGTTTGACTACCAGGGCATCGACCCTGCAACTGGCAAATATGTTTTTACAGATTATAATGGGGATGGTAAAATTACGGCTCCAGATGACGCCCGGGCAATTAAAAATTTAGGACCAAAATATTTTGGTGGATTCCAAAATGAAATCTCCTATAAAAAGGTAAAGCTCTCATTTCTGTTTCAGTTCGTAAAACAGGAGGCCTATAATTATATCAGAACCATGAGCACTCCTGGTGTGATTGTAAACCAACCTGTCGAATTTCTAAATGTCTGGTCTGCAGCCAATCCTTCGGGAATTATAATGCCCTATACTCCAGGGACTGATGCAGCAACGAATGCCCTTACAGCAAATTTTAAAAATAGTACAGGGGCGGTTGGGGATGCTTCTTACATCAGATTAAAAAACCTTCAGCTGAATTACGGTATTCCACTTCAAAGCACATTTGTTCGCGAAGCGACTTTGTATATGCAAGGTCAAAATCTTTTGACCTGGACCAATTATTTCGGTCTGGATCCTGAAATGGTGACCTCTGGATATCTCCCTCCCCTTAAAACGTTGTCCTTAGGATTTCAATTAACTTTTTAAAACAAAATCAACATGATTACCAAAAAAATAATCACCAGAAATACAGTGGTACTTGCCCTTTTTCTTTGCATGATACACTCTTGTGAAGAAGCACTGGAAGTGAACCCGCCAATCAACCAGATCAATGCAAATCAGGTGTTTGAATCGACGAGTACCGCAGATGCTGCATTAAGCAGCCTTTATGCAGAACTACAGGCTTATTCACTATTGAGTGGCTCATCGTCGGGCGCAGGAGCACTTCTCGGCTCGTATACCGATGAATTAGTGAACTACAGCACAGCCTCCAATGCTGATTTTGATATCTTCAGCAATAGCATGGTTTCAACGAACACCAAAATAAAATCGGTCTGGGCAAATGCGTACAAAGAAATCTATATGGCAAATGCCATCATTGAAGGGGTTAATAAAAGCACAGCGATTGCAGATCTGGATAAAAAACGGATAAAAGGAGAAGCGCTCTTTGTTCGCGCACTTATTTATTATTATATCAGCCAGATTTTTGGAGCCATTCCTTATGTAACAACCACCGATTACACCGTAAATCAATCGCTCGCAAAAACCAATGAAACAGAACTTTTAGTTAAAATTCAGAATGACCTGTCCGAATCTTCATCGCTTTTAAACGACATTTATAGAAATCCTGACAGAATATATCCCAACAAAAAAACCGCAGACTTACTCCTTGCTTCCGTTTTGATGACCCAAAATCACTGGCAGGATGCTGAAATCTTGTTGAAAGGAATTATTCAAAATGCCCTTTATACCTGGCAACCCGATTTGTCTAAAACTTTTAAAATGAATGGGAAACATATTTTGTGGCAATTAAAGCCTTTGCAGGCAAATAATGCAACCAGTGAAGCACTCCTGTACTATTTCACAACGGCTTTACCAAATACATACACCCTTTCTGATAACTTGTTTGCTTCTTTTGACACCAACGACCTCCGAAAGCAGCAATGGATAAAAACGCTGACCATTAACCAGAAAAATTACTATCGCACAGATAAGTATCGCAATATCTCAGCGAATACGGATGAATATTCGATTGTATTTCGTTTGGAAGAAACCTATTTACTTTTAGCAGAATCCTTGGCACAACAGGATAAAAAAACAGAAGCCTTAACTTATCTCAATGCAGTAAAAGCAAAAGCAGGCATTACTGCAACTCCTGTTTCGGCGACCAAAGAGCAAATATTGTCCGAAATAATCAATGAAAACAGGAAAGAATTTTTTACAGAAAAGGGGATTCGTTTCCTATCTCTAAAAAGAGCAGGAAAACTGAATGGATTGTTGAGCACCAAACCAAACTGGAAAACGTATCATCAAAACTGGCCGCTACCCAATTCTGAACTGTTATTAAATCCCCATTTAAATCCGCAAAATGATGGTTATTAAAAAGAAAACAATTTTTCTGATGGTTATTTATCTGATGGTTGCAAATTTCAGTTTTGCTCAAATGAAAGATTTTAAAGCAAATGAGTTTGCAGGTCACACGTATAACCTCTCCTGGCTTACGTGGTCTCCGGATAAAAAATATGTTTCTTTTCAGAAAAGCTACGAATATTCCAGTGATACGCTGTCTTTAATAAATGTAAAACATCCTGAAAAAATCATATTTCAGTCGGCAGGAATATATCCTAATTTCCTGCATTACTCCAAAAAAGGTCATCTTTTTATGCGCGGAGCCAAGACGGCTCAACTACTGAAATTACCCTCCGTAAAACCCATAATATGGGAAAATATCACCGATGCCTTTTATCTGGAAAAAGAGGAGAAAATTGCAATATTGCAAAAAGACATCCTACGGATTTATAATGAAGATGCGGAGTTAATTGATGAAATTCATGGAGTGAATGCTATCAAAAAGAATAAGGATATTTTGTTTTTCACAGGTCGAAACAAAAATCTGTACGAGCTGATAAAATGGACTGCCAATCTAAAAACTACACTCAACTCTTCCACACATAAGAGAATGAATATTGTTGGTAATGAGAATCCCATTTTTTTCATCGCAGAACGAGATTCAGCAACCACAAAAAATAGGGTTAAGTATATTAACATCACCACCCGCAAAGAAATAATTTTTCAGCCACCTTCTTCTCACCTTTTAAAAAATGTGGTTCAAGTGTCAAAAATTGGTACAAGCAAATTTCTTATGACCTACACAACCACCCTCCCAAAAAATGAAAAATCTACTGTTGACATATGGTATGTCAATGACCGTAATTTGGCGAAGAAATTCCAGAACAACGTCGGACTGGAGAATGTAATTTGGAATCCGGAAAAATCGGAATATGTACTATTGAATAATGATCGTTTTCCGAAACATATTCCTATCGGACACGGTGGTTACGTGCTTGCATTAGACCCCACTGCAAATCAGGATTACACCCATGATAAAATTGAATCTGAGCTTTATCGATATGACGTAAATACTAATAGATACGAGTTTTTAGGAAAAGTAGGTGTAAACTGCTATATGGATGATAAAGGGAAATACCTTCTCTCTTACCTCAATCAAAATTGGATATTATACACGATTTCTACCATGGAAAATAAAGCTCTGACCCTTGAAGCTGACCTCATCCCTTATTTTAGCTTAAGTGGCGAAAAGATTATTTTTGGAGGACATCAAAAAATAGCAGAATACAATATTTCTGCTTCAGAATTAAAAGCGACCAGAATACCCCAAGGATTTAATGCAGAAATAATAAGTGGATCCAGTGAACCACTGGGCATTGACAGCCGGTTTACAAAAAACTCCTATGATGATAGCAAAACAACCCTTATTAAAATATTAAATCCCGAAACTTCTGACCAGACTTTGGGAACCTACCGTAATCAATCATTTCAAGCACTATACCACTCTTCTGATGATTTGGTATCAATTCCTTTAATGAAGGACGCCAATAGCATCTTATACCTTAAAAGCAATTACAACAAACCACCCGTTTTAATCAGAAACACAAACAGCAGAGAAGCAGCTATTTTTCATTCAAATAAAGAAGACGATGCAGTTTTTAACTATAAAAAAACTCGGACCTATTATCGCAATTCGATGGGCATTCCATTAACTGGATTGCTGTATTATCCTGCGCATTATAAAAAGGGCAAAAAATATCCTATGGTAGTAGGGATCTATGAATTAATGAGAAATCAAAGCAATAAATATTTAAGAGATGGATTTATTGGGAGTGTCGAAGGATTTAATATGAGAAACTTTTTGGATCGTGGTTATTTTATCTATTTACCAGATATAACCTATGACGGCAGAGGTCCCGGTAAATCTGCCGTAGATGCGGTAGAGTCTTCGTTGGACGCCTTAGCAAATATTGGAGAGATTGATTTTTCAAAAGTGGGATTAATAGGGCATTCTCATGGTGGGTACGAAACCAATTTTATTGCCACACAGAGCAAACGTTTTGCTGCCTATGTGAGTGGTGCAGGTAATAGCGATTTAGTACGCTCTTTCCATTCATTCAACTACAATTTTTTAAGTCCTTTTTATTGGCAGTTTGAAGAACAGCAATACCGAATATATAAACCGTTTGCAGCGGATAAAAATTTATATCTAGAAAACAGTCCCATATATCATGCAGAACAAGTAAGCCAGCCTATTTTGCTTTGGGCTGGAAAAGAAGATCGAAATATTGCATGGGATCAAAGTATGGAATTTTATCTTGGCTTAAGAAGAAATGATAAGAAAGTCATTGCTCTGTTTTACGAGAAAGAGGGACACAGTTTTTCAGAGCGGCGCAACAGAGAAGATCTTTTTGTGAGAATAAAAGAGTGGTTTGACTTTCATTTAAAAGGAATTAAAACCCCTTGGATTTCTGAAATGTATCAATAAAAAAAGGGATGCCAATTGGCATCCCCATTTCAGCTTATTGTTGTACTCTTTCAAATAGTTTATCCGGACAGCTGGTTCCGTTCAGTTGATAAAGAGGTTCACCACCCATACCTACATCTGCTGTACAGATTATAGTTCCAGTGGTATCACATGTTTTACCAACGTTAATACATTCTTCCTCTTCGCCAAAATGATAAGCATAACCTGGTTGTACCGATTTTGCATCATCTTTTGTAACATGAGACGCATATGCGCTTCCTGCTCCTGCCAATACCATTACAGCTGGCAATAAGAGCGCCTTTAAATTTTTCATAATAAAAAATATTTAAAATGGTGCCTACTCTTGTAAGGGTTTTCGGCTACTCCCTCTGAATGAAACTGCTGGTCAGCGTCTGCGCACAACGGTACCGTACAATTTCATTTCCAGAAATAATGTAAAAATAATGATCAGTCATAAGCATTTGAGACATTTTATTCTTTTTACGATGCTGAACATAAAAACTTCCCCAATAGCCTCCAGACGATGTCATATATACATCGATGACACTATTTTTTTTCCATAAATCTTTAGATTCATACTTTCCTATCAAATTCGCATGATTGAAAAGTAACCCTTTATAAGCCATCATATTTCTATTGATTAAAAGCGAGGGTTGATTCATCTTCGACCGCCCGTCTTTTAATTTTTTAACTTTCAGTGCTGGCTTATCATAAGGATCAATGGTCTTCATCTTCCGAACAATTTTCGCGCTTGCATTCAGTTTAAGGATCGTGTTTTTATAGTAGAACATATAATAGATATCGCCTAAGGCAGTATCATATAAAAGCTTACCGTCTCCCTCAAATCCACCGTCGGCTTTATTGCTCAGAAGGGTCTGATTAATGGCAACCTGTGGTTTTTCAAGTAGTGACAGTGACGCAATTCCCAATCTCTTCGAAGCATAATCTTCCACACGCAACAGATATTGCGAAGGGGAAACAGCGACCAGTTGATCAAAGTAAACTTGATTACTACTCCTTACAACAAGTGGCATAGAAAGAGAATCGAGTGACTGGCTGTAAATAACTGGAACTGTTCCGTCAAAACCATAGAGATTCCCTTGTACAATGCAATACCTTAAATTTTTGAACCTAAAATTAGAGCCTGGATTAAGATTAATCGTATCCATTTTTTGCATAAGAGAATCTAACTTAAAAATTCTGAACGGATTGCTTGGATTTCCCAGATAAAGATCACCCTTATGGTTTCCCGCAAAATAAAACGAGTTTACACCCAGATCGAAAGACTGCTCTTCCAAAATGGGATGATGCGGAAATCTCCTCGTAAAATTATTCTCCTTTTTCATGATATACTCAGAAGAAAGAAACAGGGCGACCATGCTGCCCGCTGAGAACACTGCGATGAGTGCTGCTGCAGCGATACGGCTCCAGCCGTGCGCCCGTTCTTTCCCCATGAAAACACTTGTTGTTAATGCCAAAACAACGCACACTCCATTGAAAATCAAATGTTCATCCCAACTCATCTTCTCCAGAATTCCACCACAGGAGCATGGTATAAAATCACTATAATTCAGAATTAAATAAATATAAACTGTAAAGGCGACCATCAATCCAAATGAAGCGTACAATCCTATCCGTCTTACTTTTGGATCAGCGAGTACTCCTGCAATCATCACTTCGATAATGATGACCGCATAGGAAATAAATCCTGCATATGCACTCAGCAGAGGCGACTGCGCCAACTGAACCTGGAAATTTTCAAAATCCAACATTTTACTTCCCGCTGCATACGTAAAAAGTAAAATAAAAGCGTACGATGCGTATATAGCCAATTTGTTAATTAAGGTTTTCATGTCTGCATTTTTGATAGAGTAAAATTGCGACATCCCTTTTTTAAATACATGCACATTAGAGGCAGAAGTATGTATAATAAAAACATTCTTATGTACAATAATGACGTTCTTATGTATAATAAAGTCGTTTATATGTATAATAGGGTCAACAGAATAATAAAGTCGGTACGGTAAAGTCACTGTTGTAGCGCGATCCGGAGAATGCGGTGGAATGGAAAATGGTAGGTTCTGTGGAATAGAATATAGAGTTGATAGTAATTTGCAAAGCCGTTTTCATAGGCAATTTCCTTATAGCTCAAAGTACTCAACAGGAGGTCTTCGAGTACAGGAATCATTTTGATTTTAAGATAATGATGGTAAAAGGAACTTTCAAAAAACGAAGAGCTGTCTTTTCTAAACTGGCGGTAAGACAGACCTTTGCTGTTCACAAAAGCCTTTAAGGTCCCATGCTCATCAGGCTCATACGTTTCCAGCAGTTTCAGCAGGTACCGGTACCTGCTATTTCCTATCGATGCGGGAGGCCTGGGGTAAACCGTTTGATGGGTCACAACAGAAATGGTGTAGTGGTACTGCTCTTTGGTGACCACCCCTATAAAAATCTGAATTTCCTCTGAACTGATCTGTTGCACATGAATGGGCAGAAAAAAACGGTCTTTGGAAACCGAGCCGGCCATGCGTTGATAAGCTTCAGTGAGCAGTTTCACAATCTCAGCGTACTCCCCATTGGAGGTAAGTTCTTCTTCTGCCTCCTGATAGGTAAAGACAAATCCCTTATGATAATATTCGGTGTGCTGATCCAGAAAATGAATAGCCTGAAACAGCCTGATATACTGCCTGATAATTTCTTTAGTTTGCGAAAAAACAGTCTCACTCGACAAATACTGGCGTTCCGGTGATGAATCACAAAGCACACAATAACGTTCTAATGCTTTTTTCAAATGCTTTTGTAAAAGATCAAGATGATAAGTATTCATGGCTGTAGGTTCATATTAGGAAACTATTGCCAAAATATCCCCAATTCATTACGCAGCAGATCCCTGTTTCTGTTCAGAAAACTTTGATAGCCCGCCCACGGCAACTGGATCGGTATCGTCTCTGATCCCAGATAGTGAATGGGAGCGCCGATGGCTTCAGCTTCTATTCCCAGAAGCCGGATGGTCCGCAATAATTTCAGGTCACATTCCGCGAAAACAGTTCCGCCTTTTTCCCCGGTCGCAACATTAAGAGCCAGTACCATAAGCGTTTTGAAGATACGGAAGCCCCGGTCATCCGACCCTTTGGCAATGGCAAATCTTCCGATATGGTACATCGGCTCTTCTTCACCAACTAATGCATTGAGCTGGATAGGAAAAAGTTTTTCCGTCGGCAGCTGCTGAGAAGCGGTTTTCTTGAAGATTCTGATACTGCCGCAAATGTGGTCTTCTGATACCGCAACAAAAATATGCGAATTAGAGTACTCTTCTTCCTCCGCACAGAGCGCTGATGTTTCAGCCTCAAGATCTTTACTGCACATACCACCACAGTGATGAAGATAATTTTGAAAGAGGACAAACGAAATCAGTGAATGAGTACACTGGCTTGCAAGCTGATAATAATGGATGCTTTTCATGATAAAACAGTATTTTTAGTAAAATTATTCCCCTTTTATCTCATGGTATCTACACTTTTGTGTAGCTTTGATAAGCAGGTCAGAATACTACACAGGAGTGTAGCGGTATTGCGGGGCATGCTCATAATGATATGGATGATATACAGAAGTTCTTTTTCGGAAAGAATACAGTACGTTCTTTATCCGAAGCCGAGTGTGCCCAAAGCCGGAATTATCTCGAAACCCTGCGTGCAGTTTCAAGACTCACTTACATGAGCATGTACGTGATCGACTACCAACTGAAGGAATTTGAATACGTTTCAGACAATCCTTTTTTCCTTTGTGGCCATACTCCTGAAGAAGTGATGAAGCTGGGATATGCTTTTTACTTTAAGCACGTTTCTCCTGAAGACCTGGAAATGCTGATCAAAGTGAACGAAATTGGCTTTAATTTCTTCGATAGGATCCCGCTGACTGACAGGAAGAGCTACAGCATTTCCTATGATTTTCATTTGCTGAATGCAAAAGAAAAAATATTGGTCAATCATAAACTGACGCCAATTTTTATTACTGAAGAAGGAAAAATATGGAAGGCGCTCTGTTTGGTTTCTCTTTCAGCGAACACTTATTCCGGCAATATTATCCTTTCAAAAGAGGGCGAAGATTCTTTTTGGGAATTAAACATATCCAATGCTGAATGGCATAAAATGGAAAAAATGAAATTAACCGACAGAGAATTGCAGATTCTCCGTTTGCATGCGCAGGGCCTAACCATAAGCCAGATCGCATTACAGATATTTATATCCATAGACACCGTGAAATTCCACCGCAAAAAGCTCTTTGACAAATTACACGTAAAAAACATCGCTGAAGCACTCGCCTACGCAACAAACAATAAATTATTATAAACCTGAGCCAGATTGACAAACTGTTATAAAAAATCAATAAAAAAATCAAATTCATTTGCCCCAACCCTTACTTCGGCAGGCTCAGCATAAAAAAGGGAGTAAATTTGATTTTCCTATAAACCTGCGATTATAAAACGAAATTATATCGACTTAGGAGATTTTTGCGTTAAGAAAAATGAAGATTTCTTCCCATCCCACTCTTTCAACTAGCAAAACTTAAAAATTTCCAGTGTTTGAAGTCTCGTCCTCAAGACGAGACAAGTTTGGGGATTTTCTTAGAAGAAATCTTCATTTTTTAGTAAAAAGATCCAGTCTTGACCTTTTTGTTACTTTTTGTGTCAAGACAAACCATTGAAAATGGTTCGCTGATTCCATTGAAAAATATAAAAGATGAAGCAAAAAGTAAAAGAATAAATCACCACTGATCGAGTGGCAATAATTTCCGATATTTAAAAATAATAAATCAATAATAATCGAACACAGATTACAAGAATGCGGTATCCTGTAGAACCTCTTCCGAAAAAAGCGAACAAAGATAAAATTCAGGAAACTTCTTATAAAACTTTCCCGTAGCCATCTTCACCAAAAGATGCGTACACATAGCAGCAGCATACCAGGAACCGATAGCGAGCTGTGGCGGTGGCAGGTCTGAATTCTCCAGTTTATATTGAGAGAGGATCTCTTCCAGCCATCTTTCGGGTTTTTGCCAGAACCTTCGGTAGCTGGCAGCATATTCTACGACTTCAAGTTCGTTTAAATTTTCAGTCTTTCCGATACTGGTTAGCGGTGGACTGTCAGGTGTCAGGACAGTAACCATACTTCCCCATCCTAAATTGTAAGGATGCACAACCGGAAGCCCGTTTTTTAAGCAAAGCTGATCAAAAACCACAGGAATTTCATCTTGGAAATCCAAAGCATTGATCGCTGCCTTAAATTTCGCAACTTCCGGCATTTGATCCCTTGTAATAAACCGGTTCATAAAACTGATTTCAGCCCTACTGTTAATACTTTTCAGCCTGTCATATAGTGCTTCTGCCTTCGGGGTCCCTATTTGAGTTTCCGTGTAGTTTTGGCGGTTAAGGTTAGAGTCTTCAATGAGATCACCATCCACCACGCATATCTTTTCAAATCCGGTGCGGAGTGCGCATTCTGCAATATTGCTCCCAATCCCGCTCCCGGCAATCAATAGAGAATAATTCTTAATCTTTTTCTGGTCAGCGGTACTGATGTAAATCCGGTTTCTTAAATATCGGTTCATATAAAAAACAGTTTATCAAATCTATCCATTTTTCTTCGGTCACACTACTACACAAAGGGGTAGTTTTCCACTCTTTTTCTTCTAACTAATCTGGAGTGTAGTGCAGGCAGAGATACCGACCCATACATTTGAATTTAAAACCGACTGCCATGATGAAGTTCATTATAAATCTTGAAAATGAATTAGAAAGCAAAATCCTGCTTCTGAATTTAGAGCAGGACAGACCTTTAAAAAGAGCGGAAGCCGCAATACTTGAAATCAACATTGCGCTGAAGAAACTCAAATCGTTTGTATTAAGATACAGATTCACTTCTGAAAGCGAAGAAATAGATTTCTTTAAGAACCGAAAACCATTGGTATTGTCAAAATTGATTTATTACAATGACATTTTCAGAATTGAAACCCGGAAGCCCAGCGGTGGCGAGAAGATGATCCGAAAATATTATCAGACTGAACTCAGTAAACTTAAAGGTTTCTTTGAAGAAAATGTCGATTTCTATGGATATTACCGAACCAACAGCACCTACCTTGACCATAAATATTTTATCCGGAAGAAATTGGATATCCGGCTAAGCCTTGATTCCTTTGTTTTTGAAACAGATTCTAGATTCAGTACTTCACATGATTATAAAGTCGCAAAAATAATGGCCAATGATTTACTGGAAGTTTACCTCAATGATGAACTGATAAAACTCAACCGCCAAAGCGAAGAACACTACTCGATCCTGACACCCAAAACAAAACTCGTGTGGTCAGACAACAAAACTGCCCTGATCGAAATAATTTACGCGCTGCATTATAAAGGATCGTTCAACAACGGAAATGCAGATATCAAAGAAATCAGCGCCTATTTTGAAGCCATTTTCAGCATCGAACTGGGCGACGTGTACCGTACCTATCTCGAAATAAAAAACAGATCAGCCCGCACAAAATTTCTCACGGGTCTGGAAGAACTCTTAAACCGAAAAATGGAAGACAGGGATGCCTGATTTTTAATCTCAACCGTAATTTTTACTGCAGACAGTCAATTCTAAAAACACCCTTTTTAGCAAAACATCCCCGTCAGAAAACTGAAAGTATTTTTACTTTTTATGCATCTCCGTAATTAGTAATTAAAAATACTTTTATTCTGCGCCTTTGCTAAGTGAAATCGAAGATTCGACGAAGTCAAACGCCTTTGCACCTTAAAAAAGTGAGAAAAAAAGCCTATTTGTAAATAAAATCTTTGTCTCGTCCACGACGAGTTTAAAAATTTTCCATGATGATTAAAGACGGATATTAATACTTTTTTAAAGAAATTAGTCCGTCAAAAAAGCTTTCTATTGCACTTCATCAAAAAAAAAACCACCCAACTTGGGGGGACCTTGCGTATTGAATACGAATTCCTATCCCAAATTTGTAAGAACAAAACCACCAACCATGAAACCCAGAATCCCACGCCTCTGCATTTATACCAAAGACGTGCAGTGCATCACCGGAAAAAGCGAAAGATACAGCCGCGACCTCATACACACCATCAAAAAATCACTCAACAAAGAACCTCATCAGGTCCTCACCGTGGCAGAATTCTGCACTTACATGGGAATCCCTCACGAATCCATCCAACACCTCATCATCAACTGAACCACAACTCCCTACTACGCACCCCTCCTATAGCTGAAACGCGCGCTCCCCGGTGGCTGAGGCTCTCCCCGGTGGCTGAGGCTCTCGAAGCCACCAATCGCTCAGTAAAAAATGCAAAGTTATAATAAGACTTTGCGGATCCTCCGCCTTCGGGAGCCTCAGGCATCAGTTGCGTACCCGCATGAAAAAGTTTTGAATACGGTGAGCTCCCCGGTGGCTGAGGCTCTCGAAGCCACCACAATGAGCATTCCCACAGATCACACCCATTCGCTTCCTCCTAGCTCCGCAGCCGGTGGCTGAGGCTCTCCCCGCGGTGGCGGTGGCTCTCGAAGCCACCACAATGAGCATTCCCGCAGATCACCCATTCGCTTCCTCGTAGCTCAGAGGCCGGTGGCTGAGGCTCTCGAAGCCACCACAATGAGCATTCCCGCAGATCACCCATTAGCTTCCTCCTACCTCCGCGGCCGGTGGCTGAGGCTCTCGAAGCCACCAATCGCTCAGTAAAAAATGCAAAGTTATAATAGGGCTTTGCGGATCCTCCGCCTTCGGGAGCCTCAGGCATCGGTTCTATACCGCGATCAAAAGGTTTTGAATACGTGCTATTCCGCTCTCCGAAGTCTCCGACTTCCCCAGCTGGCACTAAACCCCGTCTTAGGAGATTTTTGCGTTAAGAAAAATGAAGATTTCTTCCCATCCAAATCTTCAAACGAACATACCGCCTAAAAATCCCCTTTGTCCGAAGCACGGCCATAATCTCGTTTAAAAGCGATATTTTGTTCCCGTGCAAGTTTGGGGATTTTCTAAGAAGAAATCTTCATTTTTTAGCAAAAAGATCCAGTCTTGAACTTTTGGTTCTCGTATGTTTGCAATAGTATAAATATCAGTTACTTTGGAGAATAAAGCTAAGAGACAGAAGAAATATTTTGTGTCAGGTAATTAAGTTTAATATACCGTAAAAAGAAAGATTCTCTGTCTCTAAGTTTCTCCGAATCTGAACAGTACTTAGGGAGTTTAATACATCCCGTATAAATGCGAGAAAAGATTAAAAGGAACTGTGGCTTTTTTCCAATTAAAATTAAAAAATTATGGAGAAACATTGTATAGGGATTGACGTGTCAATGGACTTTTTAGATTGCTGTTTCGCAACTTCAGATGGTTTTCAGAATCACAAAATTGGAAAGAGTAAAAGGTTTGGCAATAACCGTGAGGGTTTTAAAGAACTTTTGAAATGGACAAATCAACAGAAAGTTTTGGCGGAATTAATCTTTGTAATGGAGGCAACAGGAGTTTATTATGAGCACTTGGCGTATTATTTAAGCGAGCATGATTGCAATTTGTCAGTCTTACTCCCTAACATGGTTAAGCATTACTCTAAGAGTTTAAATGTAAAGACCAAGACGGATCAGAAGGATTCTGAGGTTCTATGCAAGTTAGGATTAGAAAGAAAATTAACTCATTGGAACATGCCGAGTAAAATCATGCGGGAATTAAAGTTTTTCAGTCGTGAATATCGTGAATTAAAGTATAAAATCAACCAAATTAAAAATCAATTACACGCACGCCATCATAGCCACGGATGTCCTTCTTCAACAGAAAAAAGGATGAAAAAGCAACTCGCTTTACTTGAAGCCCAGGGCTTGGAAGTAGAGGCAGAATTAAGAATGTTGATCATGTCCGATTCTGAGTTTTATGAGAAGATTCAAAAGATTTGCACTATACCGGGAGTAAGTTTTATAACGGTAGTATGCATCGTAGCGGAAACCAATGCCTTCGCTCTAATAACGAACACAAGGCAATTGGCGAGTTATGCAGGATTAGATATTCAGCAAAACCAATCTGGTAACCGAATAGGCAAAACAAGAATCTCCAAAAAAGGAAATAGTTTTATCCGTTATGCATTATATATGCCCGCCTTGTGTGCCAGTAGATTTAATCCAGTAATGAAAGATTTTTACAATAATTTGAAGGACAGAAAGCCAGCAAAAAAGATAGCAGTAACAGCTGTGGCTAGAAAGTTATTAATCTTAATGTATGTCCTATGGAAAAGCGATGAAGAGTTTGATTCATCTTATGAGCAAAAAAAAGAAGACAGGATTGCGCCTGCCTACACAGGATGAACATAAAGCTCTCCTTAAAATAGTTTAAACAAATATCGAAAAATATTTGGAAATTAACACAGTACCTTTTGTTTCAAGACAAAAGAACGTAAAGAAAAAAGAAATCACCACTGTTCAAGTGGCAAGCAACTGACCCTATTTGCCAATAAGAAACATCAATGAAAAGCGCTCAGTGGCGCAACCACTAGTTCACACGTTCACAAGCCCACAACCCCACCATTCCACACCCTCTCCACCCATTTTTATGAGATGCTCCAAAGATGCTTCATGGATGCTTCATGGATGCTTCATGGATACTTCATGGATAGTTCATGAGGAGTTCATGAAAACTCCTGCGTAGAAACCGGAACAAACAGCACTTTTCGGCAAATTCGGCATAATCCACCCCATTCCGGAAATAAACGGCGTTACCGGCTAAAAACGGCGCAACCGGTATGAACACTTGCTTCGTATGAATTTTATACCAAATTTTGCCCCGTGATCACAACAGGTTTTACCGGATGTACCTCAACATCTGAATCTTTAATTTTTAAAAACAAACAAAATGGCAAGACAAAAAGGTCTTATTAAATTGAAAGGTACCATGGGGGACATCACCTTCTACCGTACCAAAGACGGCTACATGGCCAGAGAAAAAGGCGGAATCACCGCAGAACGGATGCAGAACGATCCCAGATTCCAGAGAACCCGGGAAAATATGGCAGAATTCGGAAGAGCAGGTAAAGCAGGTAAAGTGCTGCGTTCCTCCATTCAGAGTCTGCTCAGAACTTCGGCAGACCGCAGAATGGTCAGCAGACTCACCAAAGAGATGGTCAAAGTCATCCAGCTGGATGCAGTCAACCCACGCGGGCAGCGGAATGTCATCGACGGAGAGGCTGAATTGCTGCTGGGATTCGAATTCAATATTCACGGAAAATTGGAACATTCAATCTCAGCACCCTTTACCGCAACTTTAGACCGGGTTACTGGCGATGCGGTGGTTGAAATTGAACCGTTCATCCCGACGGAAAGCCTCGGAGCACCCGCAGGCAGCACCCATTACAAACTGGCTGCTGCGGCCATGGACATTAATTTCGAAACCGGAACATTTGTTTCCGAAAAGAATGCAACACCCGTGCTACCGATTGATACGGTACTCACCACAGCGGTGCAGCTGAACAACAACCTGCCGGAAAACTCGGTCAACCCGCTCTTCCTGGTGTTCGGGATCAATTTCTATCAGGAAGTCAACGGTACTTTTTACGAGTTGAAAAACGGGGTCTATAATGCACTGCAGATTGTCAACGTCTCAGGTACCCCATAACCATGGAGCTTCAGGTGATCAGAACATGCTATCCCCAAGGAACCAACGGGGTACTGCTCTTCAACGGGATGGAACTCTGCAAAACGGTGGAACTCCCCTGGAAGAACAACCAACCGCGGGTTTCATGCATTCCTCCGGGAAACTACAGACTGCGCAAACGCTGTAGCCCAAAATTCAAATCCCATTTTGAAGTCATGGATGTTCCTGACAGGAAATACATCCTCTTCCATGCCGCCAATGATGCCGGCAGAGAACTCAGGGGATGCATCGCGCCGGTCACAGAGCATACCGGTGAAGGAAAAGGCAGCGCCTCCAGGGCTGCTTTGCAAAGAATGAAAGACCGCCTTTATCCGCTAATGGATAATGGTCACGAAATAACGCTAACCATAAAAAACGCTGAAAAATGAAAAACATCATTCAGAGAATGCAGGAACCCACGCCACGGTTCTTCCGCAAAATCAGAAATGCGGGCCTCCTGCTCACCGCCATAAGCGGAGCGGTACTCACGGCACCGGTAGCTCTGCCCGCGGTGCTCATCACGGCAGCCGGCTATCTGGCCATCGCAGGCGCCATCGCCAGTGCCATCAGCCAGACGGCCATCACCGATGAAGGGCAGCCATGATCCACTTTGACAGTTCACAGCGCATCAGTGCGTTCAGTGGCGTGGCACTCATTGTCCTGATGCAGATTGAAAGCGGGGAAGTCCTCAAAACCGTCGTTTTGGCAGGCCTCGGAGGAATCTCAAGTTACCTCTTCACCCTCGCGGTCAAATTTCTTCTGATCCGTTTCAGAAAGAAATTCAAATAAAACCAAAACGGAACCAGCCTCCCTCCGGGGAGGCTTTTATTAAAACACCCAAAAAACACCCGCAAAAAAAACAAACAGTCTAACCCTAAAAAACAAAGAAAATGGCAACAATTACCCAAATTACAATGATCGAAAAGACATCGCTACATCACGATTACACCGTATCGCCAGTTGGCACTAAACCCCCGACTTAGGAGATTTTTGCGTTAAGAAAAATGAAGATTTCTTCCCATCGAAATCTTTAAACGAGCACAACACCTAAAAATCCCCTTTGTCCGAAGCACGGCCATAATCTCGTTTCGAAACGATACTTGGTTCCCGTGCAAGTTTGGGGATTTTCTAAGAAGAAATCTTCATTTTTTAGCAAAAAGATCCAGTCTTGACTTTTTTGTTACTTTTTGTGTCAAGACAAAAAGTAAAAGAATAAAGAAAAATCAAATTCATTTCTCCAACCCCAAAAGGAACGACTTCGATTTTTCAACAAAACCTGAATGTAAAAACCAAATTAAAATGACTTAGGAGATGTAAAAAAAAGATGCTTTTGCTACGGGAATCCTCATAATCAGATTATTCCCATCGCCCACAATGACACCGCCTTTTTAATGAAAACTGCTTTTCTTGGAGGGTCGACTTAGGAGATTTTTGCGTTAAGAAAAATGAAGATTTCTTCCCATTCAGCTTTTAACCGAGCATACCCGCCTAAAATACCCACTGTTCGAGGGCGGCAATAACTTTAAATCGATAACAAATCTTGTTTCCGCCCGAGTCTCGTCTTAGGGACGAGATAAATTTTGGGGATTTTCTAAGAAGAAATCTTCATTTTTTAGCAAAAAGATCCAGGTCTTGATTTTTTGGTTCTTTTGCATCAAGGCAAAAGAACTAACAACCAACAATTTACATTAAAAGAAACACTCTAACCCTTAAAAACAAAAAAAATGGCAAAAATCACAAACTTCACTAACTTTAGCGGAACAATAAACGGACTCGTATACTACATGGCCAACGGCAAACAATTCGTCCGAATGGACAAAAAAAAAGAAACTTTTACGAAATTACAAGAACTTCCAAAAGAAACCCTGCCAAGTATAGAGGCCTTCAATATCACCAGTGCAATAAAGTCAATGAACCATCTTATAACCGCCCTGAAAAAGAATTCCAGACTTTAAAAACACCAAAACAAACAGCAGCTGACTTTCATACAGACAACACTAAAAACCCTGGCTTAGAAAATGCAGTAAGAGATCATACTGAAATAAAATTCACGGTCAGGGGAACGAAAACCGATCTATACATCATCATCTTACAGATCAATTTCGAAACCGGAGATTTCCGGCGTAAAAAAATCGCCCTTGACCAGGCGCACTGTATCAGAAAAAACACCTATACAGTTGAAACAAAATATAAAGACAGAAAAGGATACGCCGATTTACTGTTCCTGTACGGTCAACATTTCCTGAAGGCGGCCCCTATCAAAGTAAAAAAAGAACAGGAATTCCTGAACTGAGATTTTAAATGAGAGAAAGGTAAAAAATTGGATTTTGGATTCAGAACTCCATTTCTGATTCCCCTCTCATCCCGACGAAGTCAATGACAGCAGCTGTCATCTCGCACGCTGTCATCCCGAGGAATCGAGGGATCTCAAGATGAAAAGGGATATTTTCTTCTGTTTTGTCTTTTCTTTACTTGCCCGCTCATTTTCTGCGCTCACTCATCTCCGAAACCATTCTATACTCCTCCAAAAGGGCTTCCCAGACTACGATTTGTTCATAAGGCAGGACACTCTTTTGGGCATTGCTTTTCAGACCATCATAAAGAGTCGGATCACTGGAAAGATGTTCCATCGCAGTTTGAAGAGCAGTCTCATCTTTTGGCGGAACCACCAGTCCATTATATCCATTGCGGATGACTTCATTGCAGCCGTTGATGTCGGTCACGATTGCGGGCAGTTCCATGGCTAAACTCTGAAGAACGACATTGGGAAACCCTTCGCGGTAGCTGGGGAAAACCAAAGCATTGCTCACTGCAAAATAAGGCCGCACCTCTTCCTGATAACCGACAGAAATAATATCGGGATTCGATTCTATTTCACTTAAAGTTTCTGTACGCAAAGGATCGAGCTCCTGCTCTAAAGGGCCGACCAGCAAGAGCTTTATATTTCCGCCAACCGGCATCACACTCCCGTCACAGAACAGCGGTCGTTGAGCAAAGTCGAAACGGGCGGAAGCGACCTTTTTAAAAGCCGCAACCAATTCATTAATCCCTTTATCGCAAACCAGCCTGCCTACGAAGATGAAAACAAAATCGTCCGGAGAAAGCCCCAGTTCGGTTCGCAGGTTTTGCTGCTCTTCGGCGGTAATTTGGGCCGGGCTGAAATGGTCGGTATCGATGCCGTTGCTGCTTCCTTGACCGATGACTTTCATTTTATGGGGCGCACAGAATTTGGCCCGCATGATTATTTTCTGAAGTTCAAAAGAATTGGGATAAACTTGGGTCGCCAGCCGGCACGTGAGTTTTTCGATGTGGTTCAGTAAGGTTCTTTTCGATCCTCCCCTTTCCAGAAGAGGTAAACCGGCTACGGTATGCAGGCGATGGGGAACACCGGCCAGCCAGGCAGCCATCATGCCGACAATCCCGGCTTTTGGGGTATGACTGTGTACGATATGGGGCTTTTGCTGCCGCAGAAAACGGTAAAGCTGCCAAACGGCTACCATATCTCTCAGAGGGGAAATGGTACGCGTCATTTCCACATGGTGGTGTCGGACGCCATATTTAGCGGCAACCCTTTCGAGCTCTTTTTGATCCGCAGAAACAGCGGTGACTTCATAAAACTGATTCATATACGTCAGCTGCTCCCCCAGAAGCTTGTCCAGGGAGAGAGGAATGGTCGTAATGCGGATCAGTTTTTTCAAGGCTGTTAATTTGTGTTTTTGTGGATGCCCCCCCTTCCATTGAAGAGTGTTAATTTTTTCATCTATATCACTGCTCAATCTTTTAAGAGCCTGTTTACATTTATTTTAATCACATGAGGTACATGAGTTTAAAATAGCTTCCCTAGTAAGAAAATAAAGTAGTAGGAAAATCATAGATTTTCTAAACTCATGGAAACTTTTGTGCCTTAAATGGGCTAAATCGTTTTGACCATTTTGGCAGGAACTCCTACGACGACCGTATTCGGTTCTACATCCTTATTGACAACAGATCCGGCGGCAATAACGCTTCTGCTTCCAACATGAACCCCCGCCAAAATACGGACACCACATCCAATCCAAACATCATCTTCTATAATGACTTTTTCTAATTGCACTGTATTATATTTAATGGGAACCCTCCTATCCGTCCAGTCGTGGTTGGTCGACAAAATACTGGAACCATGTGCTATAG
The DNA here is from genome assembly GCF_030012525.1 of Chryseobacterium gotjawalense. Lineage (NCBI taxonomy): Bacteria > Pseudomonadati > Bacteroidota > Flavobacteriia > Flavobacteriales > Weeksellaceae > Chryseobacterium > Chryseobacterium gotjawalense. The sequence continues at coordinate 2,983,316 of NZ_CP124855.1, read as the reverse complement.
AAACCTCATTCCCAATTTTTATCCCTCCTTTCGCATCGATATAGCACATGGGGTGAATACTCACATTATTGCCAAGATGTAAATTCTGAACATTAAGCAAATACACCCCCGGTTGTACCGAAACATTCTCCCCTACAAATTCTGCCGCATTTTTAAGAAAAACATACCGAAGAACCAGGCCGACTTTCCCAGAGGTATGGCGAAAACCCTTTAAGAGAAAAAGATTTCCCTTTCGGCCGAACACAGAAAAAAACATCCCTAAAACAGCGATTATCGGATGATATTTTTTAAAACTTTCTCGTCCGGTCATAATTTAATTTATAGAGAAGATAAAAATAGTATAAAAAACCCAAAGGCATGACAATAATCGTTAAAAGCTTATTGGTACTGTCTGACCAAAAACGGTGTTTTTTCAGAATGAGCTGAGCGGTGATGAAATGAACGGTATTCTTAAGGCGCTCACCAAAGGTATAAGAGGAGCTCATTCTGACTTTCCTTTCTTCCAGAAACCCCTGAGGATTCCGGAAATACTGCCTGATCAGATTATGGCTGTTCCCATCTGCCCGATAATCAACGACACAAAGGGGCTCATTGAGGAAAAGCATCTCATAATCGTAATCTATCAACAGATATTTATACCCTAATGGCGTAAAGATCTCCCCTTCAAAGACGGGATAAGGCATGTACTTTTTAATGATTTCTGTGCGGTACACAAACTTAATATCACCCGACAGACCATATTTTCCAGCCAGTTCATAATACTTCCCCGATTTGATATTCTCCGGAAATTTGTTCGCAGAAACAATCGTCCCGTCTTTATACACATCCAGCCCTAAAATACCGGCATATTGATCCCCTTTATTTTTGTCCCAAAAGCCATTAATTATTGCCACTGCATCATCGGTCATCTGGTCATCAGAATCAATGCAGACATTCAGTTCGGTTTCTATGTTTTCATAAGCCAGATTGTGGGCAGTATGCATCCCGCCGTTTTCTTTGTAATGATAGCGGATTTCTATTTTTCCCTCTTCCATCCATCCCGCCACCAAAGCTTCTGTACCATCAGTAGAGCCGTCATCGATCACCAACCAAAGGAAGTCGTCAGAGGCCTGTCTGCAGAGACTCTGGTATAAGTCGCCGAGGCAATAGGCACGGTTATAGGTAGGCGTGAAAACGGTGAGTTTTTTCATGTACGGTTCGTGTCAGAAATAGGGATTATTATTCATATTTACTTTTAATCATGCTTTTGTATATCTCTTGCCTGGCTTTTTACATTAACTTCCTGTTTGTTTTTTTTACCACCCCGACCCTCCGGGTCACCCCTCCAGAGGAGGGGAATAGGGCTTCGCCTTTTTGGCTTCGCCTGTTGCTTCGCAATCATCATTCACCATTGACAACATTCACCCCCTTCACTGGTTCACACGTTCACCCCATTCACCAATCGATACTCTTCCAACAGCGCTTCCCAGACTGCTTTTTGTTCGTACAGGAAGATGCTTTTGCGGGTGTTATTTTTTAAAGACTGATAAAGGCTGGTATCCGTGTATAATGCTTCCATGGCGGCTTGTAGGACTTCCGCATTTTTGACAGGAATGATGAGTCCGTTTTCACCAGGGGTGATGATCTCGTTGCAGCCATTAATATCGGTGACAATGGCAGGCAGTTCCATGGCTAAACTCTGTAAAACGACATTGGGGAAACCTTCGCGGTAGCTCGGGAAAACCAAAGCGTCGCTGAGGGCAAAATAAGGGCGTACCTCTGTCTGGAATCCCACTGAAATAATATGGGGGTTGGTTTCTATTTCCTTTAAAGTAGCTGCTTCCAGAGGATCGAGCTCCTGTTCAAAGGGACCGACGAGGAGGAGTTTGAGATTGTGGGGTGTTGGGGTTGCTTCGTCGTGCCTCCTCGCAATGACATTGAGGTTTTTGAAGGCGGTCACGAGTTCGTTGATGCCTTTGTCACGGACGAGGCGGCCAACGAAGATGAAGACGAAATCTTCCTCAGACAGCCCAAGCTGGAGCCGAAGATTCTCCTGATCGCTCTCTGCAATAGTTTCAGGATTAAAATAGGAGGTATCGATGCCGTTTACATTTCCATGGGCTAATATTTTCAGCGGTTTGCGCGAGATGCGGTAGCGTTCCAGATCTTCTTTTACGCCTTTTCCTTCGGGATAAACATGGGTGGCACTGCTTGCCAGGAGTCGGTCCATCCAGATTAAAATGAATTTCAACAGTCCTTTTTTATAAGGGAAAATAAGGCCGGTGAAGGTATGCATCCGCACGGGAACTCCTGCAAGCCGTGCCGCCATCATCGTCAGCAAACCGGCTTTCGGCGTAATGGAATGTACGATATCGGGTTTTTCTTTTTTGAAAAAGCGGTAAAGCTGAAAGAGCGCCACGAGATCTTTTAGAATAGAAATCTCTCTTGACATCTCAATGGCTTCGACTTTCACACCTTCTCTTTCTCTGACTTCCTCCAAATCACTGCCCGCCCCGGAGATAACAGTCACTTCATAAAACTGATTCAAATAACGCAGCTGTCCCTTCAATAAAAGATTGAGTGACATCGGAATGGTGGAAATGCGGAAGAGCTTTTTCAATGGTTGACGGATGCTTGTTAGAGCAAAGATAAAATATTTCTTTCAATGGAGTGTTTTTGTGTGCGTTTTTAAGGGTTGCTTCGTCGTGACCTCCTCGCAATGACGGTGGTGTGCGGCGGTTGATTTGTTGTGCCTTGTTGCAATGAAGTTTTTGTTCAATAAAAAACTCCTGATCGGGGATCAGAAGTTTTGAGGTTTAAGGTGGTTTGATGTTTAGGTGATGAGGACGTTTCCGGCATAGGAGGACGTGGAGACTCTGCTGAAGTCGTCTTCAAGGAAGGCCATCCAGACATGTACGGTTTTACCCTGCAGGTTTGGTGGTACCTGAATGTCTATCGTGGTGTCTGCCCGCATGGCGACATTCTCCATGAAGATCGGTTTTGATTCTCCTTCTGCGATGAAGAGTACCTGTAACTGGTCTATTTCACGCAGGGGAACCGAACCACTGTTGTCATACCACACCAAGGTGAATGTTGAGGGTGTGTCGGATGTTAAGCCCGTAGGTATTGCTCCCGTAAGTGGTCCTTTGGCAAATTCAATTTCTGAATAAGCGGGCGTGATCTCCAAGAGGATGAAGTCGAGCTTAAAGGCATTCATTACATTGGTCATGGCCAAATTGTACGGGGATTTCATGCCGATTCGGACGCCATAATGGCGTTTGGCAAATTCTTTGTAAGGGCCCATGAAGGCATAACTCTTCTTCATGCGGTCCTGGATAAGAAGTTGCTTCGCAGTAGGTGTTTTCTGTTTTCTGCGTGGTCTGTGCTTCAAGATATCATTTCCAAACATGTTGGCTACGACTACCCGGCCTACTCTACCGGAAGATCCTGCTAAAAGCGAATCAATTAATTTTCCCATTGTTTTAAATTTTAGGGGTTAATAAATTATTTTTTAAATACAGGACAAATGTAGATTGGTGATGGTATTGAAAACCAATGATCTTCCGTCATGTTCCGTAATCTTCCCTTTTGGCAGGCGAAAAGGTAAAGTTGGAGTGGCTGGCTTCTGGTTGGCTTCTGGCTGGCTTCTGGTGTTGGGGTGGCTGTGGGTATAGACGGGGGTGGGGAGGGAGTGGTTGTGTAGTGGATGGTGTGCGCGTTGTTGGGGTTGCTTCGTCGTGCCTCCTCGCAATGACGGTGGTGTGCGCATTTTTAAGGGTTGCTTCGTCGTTCCTCCTCGCAATGACGAGTTTGTGCGCAATGACGGTGGTTTGTGCGGGTGTTATTTTATATTTTCATAGAGGTCCAGCCAGTCGGGGTTGAGTTGATTGATTAGGGCTATTTTCTTTTTTCTGGAACCTGCTTTGAGTTGTTTTTCTCTTGCGATTGCCTGAACTATACTTTGGAATTCTTCAAAGTAAACGAGTTTATACAGGTTGTATTTAGTGCTGAAGCTGTGTGGATTTTGTTTTGAACGGTGCTGTAATATTCTGGTGGATAAGTCGGAAGTCACGCCAACGTATAGGGTGGTGTTGTTTTTATTAGTAAGGATGTATATGTAGCTGGTTTTCACGATACTAAGGTAGTGATTTTTTTTTTGCAAGTGGGGGTGAGCTCGTTTTTAGGGGTTGCTTCGTCGTTCCTCCTCGCAATGACGTTGGTGTGCACATTTTTAAGGGTTGCTTCGTCGTGGCTGCTCGCAATGATGGTGGTGTGCACATTTTTAAGGGTTGCTTCGTCGTGCCTCCTCGCAATGACGGTGGTTGTGGGCGGTGACGGTGGTTTGACCCTAAATGATGGGTGGTTTGACCCTAATTTGGGGATTGGTGTATTAATATTGGGAAATCCTTACTAAGTTTATGTTGTCAATTTTTAAAATATAACTATGAAAAGCTTTAATTTCATCACAGACGGGGACTTTCTGGAGTGGTATCAGGAGGTTTCGAGGGTTCACAAGGAGTTGGCAGAAGGGACTATTCCGCTGACTAAGGAGAATATTCTGATGGAGCACGAGGTGTGCGAGCTGCTGGGTGTTACGGCCCGTACATTGCGCAAGTACCGGCAACAGAAGTATCTGGGTTTTGTCAAAATGGAAGGTCTGATTTTCTATCTTAAACCGCTTCTGTATCTGGATTTATTCCTGCTGTATTACCGTCCAAAAATGGAGCGGTAATTTTTGTATCATCCCGGTAAGGGTAATGAACCATCAGTAAGGGTATTGGTGGTTTTTATATTTATGGGTTGCGGCGCTCGTGATGATGGGGGTTGGTATGCGTTGTTTGAGGTTGCTTCGTCGTGTCTCTTCGCAATGACGTGGTTTTTTAGAAACGGGGAAAATTACAACACAACCTGCTATCAGCGTGTTATTTTGTATCGGATTTGCTGTTTGTTGATTTCACTATTGAAAACTTCTTTTTGAGTTTTAAAAATCTTAATTCAAAATGGAAGTAGCTGATATGTGCAATGAATATCGTTAAGCCTATTATAGCAATATACACGAAAACCATATACCAAAACTCAGAAATCGGAATAGTTGCAGGATCAAACTTTAAATAGGTTGAAAACAGCAATATAATCAACGGATGATAAACATAGATCCCGAAAGAAAGTTTTCCCAAATAGGATATCGCTGAATTTTCTAAATTCACTATTCTGTTTTTAATATTGATCTGTCCAATTATTATAACCAAAGTAGCGAAACCTGTCACAAAGATTTCTATAATTGAATTTAAGAACCAAAAAACATTGATTATCATCGAAAAGATAATTAACCAAGCTAAAGTTTGTGTTATTTTATGATCAATAAAAAAGATGATTTTAGACTGATTAAAAAACAGGTAAGCCCCTAAACTTCCCAATAACATGCAGTCAAATCTGTTCACTACTGAAAACAGAGCTACGGTCGAAAAAGGCGCTGTAAACCATATGTAAATTCTGAAAACCGCCAAAATGAGGATGATTACCGATATGATTTTTATAAAATTCCCTTTAAGGGAAAACAAGAATAAAAGAGGCCAAAATAGGTAGAACTGTTCTTCTACCGAGATCGACCACAGGTGATCCATTGCAGGCAAAGCACTCCCTAAAACAAAAGGGATATTAGCAAAAAAAGTTAAATAATATAGCCATGTACTGCTCCATGAAATAGAGGTTAAAGCTAATAAAGCCACCAAACCAATGTAGAGATAATAGAGCGGCCAAATCCGTAAGATCCTTCGAATATAAAAATCCTTAATTTTTATTGTTTTTGTTTTTTGATATTCCTTCAGTAAAAGGTAGGTGATTAAAAAACCACTTAGAACAAAAAACATGGTCACCCATGTTCACCTAAAACCCAGCCATTTGGTTTCCCTTCTTTATTCCATCCAAATAACGATGAATTATGGATGTTCAATTTTAACAAAGACATGTTGATGTGTGAAACAATAACCCCAAAAGCAGCAATCGTGCGGATACCATTCAGGCCTGATAGAAAGATCGGTTTAGATTTGTTAGAGTTCATATTTATCAATAATTACACTTTCTTATTTGAGCAAAAAATGTATTCATGCCCATCACATTGTTATTTTCTAAAAAACAATTGGTCTTTGATCGTCTAAAGTTCACTAGTATCGATAGCACCTCTGTTTTTAAAAAGTACGATTGCATAGAGCACCAAACCTAAAGGAAAGGCCAAAACGGTCATTGCTTTGCGCGGGGATTCTGCAATGAATTTCCTGTTTCCGGACAGCAAACTGCTGGAAACATAATGAACCGCATCTTTAAACCGCTTGACCGGTGACTTTGACATGACCATTCCCTGCTTTCTGATAAAAGCGAAACCGCGGGGATTGTTATAATACTGGCGAAACATATTGTTGGAAGAACCGCCTGCCTGATAATCGACCAGGACTAAAATCTCATTTAAGGTTACCAATTCGAAATCCTGATCTGCGAGTTGGTATTTATAACCCAACCCTACATACTTCTCCCCTGGAAATAACGGGTAAGGCGGATACTGTTGCATCACTGCTGTGCGGTACACTAATTTTTTATCACCGGTACCGCCCTGAAGGTAAAAGTCTTCCAGTGTGGTGGTTTCGGTGCGAAACCGGGAGCCGATGAGGTTTCCTTTCAGATCAGCATCCAAGCCCACAAGCCCACTGTATTTTTCTTTATTCTCAACCATTTCCCATTTGCGCAGAATTTTCCCGACGGCATCAATGGGCATACAATCATCGGAGTCAATACAGGTGTTCAGTGGGGTAATGATATTTTCATAGGCCGTATTGTGTGCCCCATGCATCCCCTGGTTTTCCTGATAAATATATTGTATTTCTATTGTATCTTCCTGAATAAAAGCAGTGACGACCTGTCGGGTATCATCTACGGAACCGTCGTCTATGATTAACCAGATAAAATCCTGACAGGTCTGGTCTTTCAAACAGGTATAGATCCGCGGCAGAAGGTGCGCACGGTTATAAGACGGTGTAAAGATGGTTAGTGCTTTCATGAAAACTGGTCGATTAGATCACTATATTTCTGCTCCAACTTTGAGGCATTGGTTTTTATATCATACCCCACCTTAGTGATGTGGTGCGAAACATCAGTACGGATAAAAGTAAGATGTCTCTTTATCATCTTTTCAGCCCAGTATTTTGCTGAATCCTGCAGCGAACATACCTCGACAATATCCGGCACCAAGACGGCCTCACGAGGGATGGCATCAGAAACAGCGCAGAGGATCCCAGACGTTTGCGCCTCAACCAATGCTACGGGCAATCCTTCAAACCAGGAAGGAAATACAAATACATCCATCGCCTGCAAAAGATCAGCAACATCACTGCGCAGACCTAGAAATTCAACTTTTTCGGTGAGATTCAATTGATGGATTTTGGTTTCTATTTCTTTTTTAAGCTCCCCTTCACCCACTAAAAATAATTTACTCTGTGGATTAATTTTTACGATTTCAGAGAAAATATGGATTAAAAAGCAGTGGTTCTTTTGAATATTGAAACGACCGACATGGATTACATTAAAGCTATTTTCTGCATGCAGTTTTGAACGCATCCGTTCCCGCAAAGAGGGGTTGAAGACAAAATCGTCCGTATTAACAGCATTATTCATTTGATAAGCCTTCGCTGCCATTTTTTTACCGAAGAGCCATTTCGCAGCATCCTGTCCACAGCTAAAATAGGTATTGATGTATTTCCGCATGCCGTGCTTCCACAAAATCCGGAACAATGCTTTTTGATCCCAATCCATCTTGGAATTATGTGCATGAGCAATAATCACCGGGATTTTTCTTTTCTTCGCTTCCCGGTAGATAAAGATTCCCAATTCGGAGCATTGACCATGAATGATCTGATAACCGGGATTATCATCAAAAAACTTTCTGACCGCAGCTTTGTAGTGTTTAATCTGCATGGGATGAAGAGCAGGCAACCGGAAAATCTCACCGCCCATTTTTTTTATTTCCTGTTCGTAAGCACCCTCTTCCTGCCGGTGTACTAAAAAATCAAAATGCACACGATCCCTATCCATCTGACGGTAGTAATTCATCAGATTGGTTTCAGCGCCGCCGCGGTTGAGGACGGTGAAAACCTGAAGGACTTTTAGGGGTTTCATTTATTTTTTCTGTTAATGTAACGGTAAATCAGATCTGACATCAGCGTTACCGCAAAAGCATTTTCAGTCTTTGCAAAGTAATAGAAAATCCTCCATATAACCGGGATATCATTGATCGCGAAAAACCCAAATGCATTGACGTAGAGTGGATCACTAAGAATTTTTTTAATATTTGCTTTTTTCTCTCCGAAAGATTGACTGCTGTTCATCTCATTGAATGCCAGATTAAGTGTTGTAACGCTGATGCGGTTGCGCAATGCCTCCTCAAAAATTTCAGGTTTATCATGCGCCAGGATGAACGTACGAATCCACTCAAATTTATTTTTCCATTTTTGATACAGTTCGGGTTTATAATTTGTGGTGTAGGTGTTTTGCAGTGGCTTTCGATAGTGATATAATGGCTTGTTGATCACCCGCACTTTACGAGCGTTCTCTAATACCTCTATATTAAAAATACCGTCTTCCCATGTTCCAAAATTCGTCAGATCTTTAAAGCGGATTCCTGCGACAGTTTCCTTTTTATACAGCTTCCCCCAACACGTAATTAACGCATCAAACGAGGTTATATCTTCCAGTTCCTCATCAACCAGGCCAATCATCCGTCTCTGGATATAACCTGAATCGAACATCCCTTCTAACCCCAAATCTTTGGTTAACTGTCCGTGCGCGAAATTACGGTAATACGAAAAACAGATCATATCCTCAGAGCAGTCTTTTAAAACTTTCTCAAATGCATCTGTCTCTAACCAGTCGTCAGCATCAACGAAGGCAATATAATCTCCTGACGCTACATTTAATCCTGCATTTCTTGCGGCAGCAATACCGCTATTTTCCTGAGTAATGATTGTAATCCGGTTGTCCTGATCAGCAAATTGATTTAATACATTAAAAGTTCCGTCCGTAGAACCATCATTAATACAGATAATTTCTAAATGCGGATAGGATTGGGAAATGATACTTCCCACACACTGTGAAATATACTGATCCACATTATAGCAGGGAATGATAATTGAAATACTACGCAATTGATTCATATCTATTATTTGATGACGTTCATAAAATAGGTAAACATAAAATAAGCGAATAATATCCCTCCAAAAACTTTATACTGATCCTGCCACATTTTATAGCGGAACATCGGATAAGCAAAAATAATCGGCATTAGAAACCAAGAGAGGTACGCAAAACGATTGCTGAAAGCAGCAGTGATGACTAAGATCCAGAACGCATTAGCGATGCAATAGATCCCGAAAACATGAATATAAAAAGGATCGGTAATTTTCTTTTTAAAAATAAAATAGGCACCGGCAAACACTGCTGAACCGCTGTAGACCAGAAAATCCCAACGAAAACCGGTTTGCGAGAACTCTTTCATACTTTCGTCAGAATTGGTCAAATAACCTGCGGTTCTGTCTTCAAAACCTAGGGTTGCAAATAAGGTTCCCCACGAACTTCCACCCACCAACGATATCGGAATTGCAAACAGCCAAATATAGATGTAAACTTTTGGGTTTTTATAGAAGCCGGAAACGACAAAGGCTGCAATGGGAATAACAAGTGAAGCGTGCATGAAATAGCCCAAAATAAACCAAAAGTACATCCAGTATTTTTTACTGTAAAAATACAGACCCATAATAAAAAAAGAAGTAGCCAAGCCATTTCGTAACCCATTGGTTCCATAAGTCCAGAAAGAATAGGAGCAGATAAACATAAACATGGCGAAAAACCAATACCGCCCGAAGTATTTCTTTGAAAATAAAAAACAAGGCACGATATATAAAATATCTACCAATAAAAAGAAGCTGTGGATGTCCATAAAGCCACTGCAAAACTTCATCAAATAATTAAACAGATAGTCGTCTTTTATTTTAACGTCAACACCCTGTTGCCATAGATCGTATCCTCTTGCATAGTTAAAAGTATCCCCAAAATATGGGGTGTTAATTTTGCGTAAACCCATATAGAAAATCAAAGTAACCACCACCACATACCCAAAGGAATAAAAAAAATTGATGCTCTGTTCATCTTTAACATCGAAAATAATCGCATGAAAAGTGATCAGTAAGGCAATGACGAGCAATACATGATAGTGAATAGCGGTGTAAGATGCTGCGGGGATCCAGTCGAACAAGGGAGTGTGGTGTTAGGTGTTGGGTGTTGGGTGATGGGTAATGGGTGATGGATGATGGATGCTAGATGTTTTGGTGATTAATGAAGTAAATAGATCTTTCCATTGGTGCATTACTTTTTCAATACTGAAGCGCTTTACATTTTCCCGTCCTTTTTGTCCCATTTCATGGCGGAGGTTTTCATTTTGCATCAGTTCTTTGAGTTTCTTTACAAAAATATCTAAATTTTTATAAGGAACAAGAAAAGAATCCTCGTTATTCATTAAAATATGTTTTGGACCCGTGGGACTATCGTAGGAAATTACCGGCATTCCAACGGATAGCGCTTCCAGTAAGACCATGGGAAAACATTCGGTTTCGGAGGTCATGGCGTAGATGCTGTAATGTTGCATTTCCGTTTTCAAATCAGGGGAAATTCCGATGAATTTGATTTGGTTTTGCAAACCGTATTCCCTGATTTGGTGCTCCAGTTTGGCTTGTGTTCCCAAATAATCTTCTCCAAAGAAAAGCAGTTCCCACTCCGGGAAATCTGGAGCCAGTCTGGCGAATACATGAATGAGGTCTCCGAAATTTTTGACGGGAGAAATCCGTCCGGCTGCCATGATTTTTTTTGAAGCGGGGTTTGCTCTAAGGGGTGAAATTTCATTGGGGTTTGGAATCACCGTTATATTTTTATTCTGATAAAAGTGCTGTTCAGCGTCATTAAGAACAACCAACTGATGGTACTTCTTTTCAGTGGTTGCCGTCAGCATTCTCAAGACCTCACCTTTTGCTGAAGAAGAAGTATTATTATAAAAATACCGCGAAGAATGGAACTCCTTTATTTTTGGAATCTGTTTTTCGACGTAAGGCAGAAAATAAAAATCGGGACCAAAACTGCAGCTGATGATTACATCAGGCTGGATGTCCCGGAGTATTTTTTTTAAAGCAGTCCGGTGTTTGGGAATTTTCTTCAGATTGACAGGATGAAAATAACTTCTTCCAATTTCGTAGTTAATCTCCATATCTACAATCCTTATCTTTTCACTCAAGCGATAAATGGGTTGATTTTGCTGTTGGTTGTAGGTGACAATAGAAACTTCATCATTGCTTACATCCGCAAAATAATTGGCTTTTTGGGAGAGCACTTTTTCGATGCCGCCGTGGAGATAAGTTTGATCGGTGAGGTAGAGAATTTTCATATTAAAGTTTAGCTAAAAAAGCACCAATACTGCGATAAATAAGTCTTTTAAAACGCAAACGATTGGCTTCGGTAGAAATATGCTTATAACAAAGTTCTTTATTTCTTAAATTTAAAAAAAATGTTGCACTTGTTAAATTATATTTAGTGGAAATTTCGATACAGTGTTTAAAAACAGGAAGCACTTTTTTATTTTCTAATTCGATATTGAACTCATCTGAACTCCATCTCTCAATAATTAATCCGTTTAAAAAATAACTGTAGATAGTATTTATATACTCTAGATTTGAATAATTTTCCTTTTCTGAATCAGAACATTTATCTAATAAAGAAGATCTATATTGATATAGTACATCTAAATCAGGTAGAACGAGTTTATTAAATTTACTAGTTCCACCACCATAACGGTAATCTATGATTGGATCTTTAATGAAAACAATCTTATTTACCATTTCAAAAAGTAATAGATTTAATAATGTATCATCAAATGAATGAATTGCCTTAAAGTTAATTGCTTTAATATCATTAAATAATGACATGTGATACAACTTTGCACAAGAACTGACAAATATTGAATGACATCCCCAGAATGCCAATCTGAATTTAGATTTCACAAATATAAATTCACCCTCTAAACATTCCTTCGGCACAACGTTTATAGGCTTACTACGGGACCATCCCAACCGATCGTAAACTTTACAGTATGAACCTAATATAACATGGGGCTGCTTAGCTGTTTGCTCATAAAGCTTCTGAAGCGCATTAGGATAAAAGTAATCATCTGCATCAACAAATGTTACCCATTCTGCTTTTGCTATTCGTACCCCATCAATTCTTCCTATGAATGGCTTTTCATTTTTTTGCTTATCAATAATACGTATTCGTTTATCATGGGATGCTACTTTTGTTAAAATATCTAGTGTCCTATCTGTACTTTTATCATTTACAATTATTAATTCAAAATCTGTAAATGTTTGACTTAGAACATTTTTAATAGTATTAAGAATTGTTTTTTGACCGTTAAATACTGGTATAATAACTGAAATTTTAGGAGACATAAACCTTTATTTTGTTAGTTCATTAAATAACTTATTCCACTTGAAAACAATTTTTTTTGCAGAATACCGTTGGACATTTTCCTGGGCTTTCTCGCCCATTTTCTTTCTTAAATATGTATTTTCAATCAATGCAATAATTTGGTTCGCAAATGAAACAATATCACCATTTTCTATTAAAAAGCCATCCTCATTATCGGTTATGATATCGGACGGACCGTAATTACAATCGAAAGAAACACAAGGCACGCCAAATTCCATCGCTTCGATTAAAACCATGCCGAATCCTTCAAAACGCGATGACATCACATAGATTGAACTATTACTATAGATTGATTTAAGATTTTTTGTTGCAGGAAAATAACTAACATTATCTGGTAACCGGTCTGTGTTTAAAAACTGCTTATTCTCGTTGCCATATAAATGGAGTTGCCACTCCGGATGTTTCGCTGCTACTTTTTCCCAAATTTGCAGTAATAAATCCTGCCCTTTCTGGTAAGAAATTTTCCCAACACAAATTACAATTTTCTCCTCCAGATCAGCAGCTTTTTCAGCAGTAAAAGGCAATGGATTACCGATGACTATTAAATTTTTCAATGTTGACCACTCGGCGCAATTTCCTTCGGTTAATACGACGAATTTGCTAAAGTTTTTGGCGAGGTATTCCATCATTTTCCACTTCGATTTCATCTTCAATGACAAAAAAATATTTTGTTCTCCAGAATTTTCAATCAATTTAGAAACGTGTCTTTCATAAATCCATTTTGCATTTGTGGAAATAAGTCTTGGTACGAAAAAACCTTTAAGGCCATCATCACATACGGAAATCAAATCGGGTTTAAATTTATCAACCACCTTCTGAATTCCTTTTTTATAGTGTAAAAAATATTGGATTGGATTCCCTGTCACTGTGATGGAATGTTGCTGTACTTTATTTGAAAAAGGAAAGAAAGGTTCTTTTCCTACTTCGTTTAAACTTAAGACATGAACTTCATATCCAAAATCTTCTGCAAGCATCGATGCTTTGACCGACAGAACCCTTTCGAGTCCGCCGGAACCGGTGATGCCGTTGGTGATGTAGAGGAGCTTCATGTTATTTGGTAAAAGTCTTATTATTTATCATTTCCGTCCTATTAATTGGCTTTATATTGACCAGCTCCGATTCCAGTAAAATGGAGTCAAATTCCATAGACATATACTGGTCTTTTGTAAGTACTTTCACTTCTGGGTTTAACGAAAAAAGGGTAAAAAAATTACTGGTATTCGCACCACCGCTTTCTGTTGGTATCCGACCAATATCATTAAAATAATAGGTTCTTTTTTTTGATTTCATGACATACTTTTTAACATTTTCTCTTTTTTCCAGGTAATCAAATGATTCAAAATAGGTAACAGAAAAGTTAACCATTAAAGAAAGAAGAACGATAGGGAAAAGAAACCTCTTTCCGGAATAAGAAATTAAAAGCACAAAATAACTACAAAAATATACGGGAAGCGCAAGACGTATATGCAACCCATCAATTCCCGTTGAAAAAGAAGAGTAAACAAGCCCAAGAAAGATTGAAAAAGAGATGTATATCAGGATAATCCTAAAAGGTTCAAGTTGTTTTTTCAATATTAATTTGAATATAAAAAAAGTTACTGCAATAAATGAGGTCAGTGAAATGAGCACCGAAATAATAAAAGTCAGAAAATTTATTCTTATCACATTTAGAATGGGATTCATGGCATTTAAAAATGAGAAAAATATGTTTTTAAGTATAAAACCACCGATTCCTGTTTTTGAAAAGTTTGAACTATTTCTATTATTTTCGCCCATGAAGCCTCCTGTAAAATAATAGTTGAAAAATAGAAAAAGGGAAATACCTATACCTGTTAACAGGATAATTGTTGTTAAAGATTTAATTAATCTAAAATCTTTTTGTTTTTTAATTAATTCAAAACCAAGCATGAAAATAAAACCGCCTATAATAAAAATGGATGAATATCGAATGATGCAAAGGATTATCAGCAATGAAGAAATTGTAAAAATTAGGGATTTCTTTTTATAATCTGACCTAAAAAACTGATATAACAGATAAATTAAAACATAAAAAAAAGGAAGAAATAATGTTTCTGAGTATGAAAACATAAAAACAGTAAAGATCTTCATTCCCATTAATAGGGAAGTTTCTTTAAAGTAGAACTTTTTAGCATACGAAAACAAAACGATAAATAAATAACTTAGACAAGCAATAATTCTTGTTGAAATGTAATAGTCATTTGAAAATATATTCGTCAATTTTATAAAAAGTGGATAGCCTAATGGAAAGACGCTTGAAATTAAATCCGGCAAATAATATGCAATCTTCACATAATTATAGGTATCATCAGACACACCACCGTCAACTCTAAAAAAAGGAGTAATAATAATTGAAATAAAGATTACAATGTTCAATAAAACATAAGGGATGTTATTGTTTCTAGTCATAAGATGCTGATTAAGTAATATTTAGCAAAATTAAAAAGCATTAAATAAAAGTTATGTATTGACTTAGAAATGCCGCTTGAATCATGTTATGTTGGCTATACCAATAAACTTTTGTGTTACCCAAAGAAAAATCGAGACTTTATCTATATTTATAATTTGTTAAAAAACACTGGATTACTGATAGATTCCATCATAAAATTATTATTAAATAGTTACCGCTGAATAACTTGTTTATTATGATTTATTATTACTCGTTTCAAAGCCACAGTAAAATGGGCTGCCCCTTTTGCATTTAAATGGGAATTGTCTGCAAAATTATCATTTTTTAAGGGGTAACCCGAAAAGTCTATATATGCTGCTTCTTTTAAGTGGCTATTCCGAAAGGCGACCTGTTTACTATTTTGGCCAGAAATAGAATGATTCTGTGTTGGGGTAGCAATTAATATTAATTTCACATTTTTAGTTGTACACAAGTCATTAATTTTTTTCAAATAAAGGATGTCTATTTCGCTTTGTTTCCACGTCGTATTGATATTCTTGTTATTTACTGATTTTTCTTTGTTTTCCATCTGTTTTTCCAAAGCCAGAAAGCCACCAATTCCAAATTTATTTATTTTTTCTTTAGCGAAAATACGATAAAGATGGGAGAAATTACGTTTAAAAATGGTTCCTGAAAATTCTAACAGTTGCGTTGGATTAATTTTTATAAAATCACTAAAATCATCCTGATCGAACAGAAAAAAATAAATGGGGAGTTTAAAACTGTTTATGTTTTCACTTCGCAGCCAGCGATCCTGGTTATCCGTAATATTAAAGTCCGCATATCCCAATATAAGGGTATCAATTTGTGGGTTGGCCTTAAACATGCGTTTCAATTTCACATAACTATAGAAATAGGTGTCGGCACTTTCACTAAGGTTCAATGAATGAGGCAATAAAGCATCATCGATACCGCACTGTGTATGGGAATCGCCTAGAATTAAAACATGTACACTTTCCTGCTTAAAGGGAAAATGAGCGAGATCAAAATATTTTGTGCTGATGATCATCCCTGTTACAAAACAGATGATGATCACCATAAAGATCCCTAATCTTTTGAAAAATAGCTTCATATTAAAATTGAAAATAAATAAATTGCTGTTCCTGCCCTCTAAAAACAAAGATTAATATAATCAAAGTATAATAGAATCCCCATCTGATATAGCGTGGGAATTTTAATCCTAAGGACTCGATGGCAAAATGATCTTCGCGGCCTAACCACTCTACAATGAAGAAAAATATGGTCAGAGCAATAATGGGCAGCGGGAAAAGAGTTGGAAAGGTAAAAATTGATTTTGAAAACAGACCGTTAATATACGAAAACGCATGGGTAAGATTCTCTGCACGGAAAAAGATCCACGCAAAAACCGTCAGAGAAAAGGTAAGTAAGATCTTAAAAAAATCTTTTACGGAGGGAAGCAGTTTGCCCATCGCCGCTACCTCTAAATGATTACGGTTATTATTAGTCAGCAATAAAGGTAAAAAATAGAGGGCATTAAGAAATCCCCAGACAATAAAGGTCCAGTTCGCGCCATGCCAGAATCCACTGACGATAAATATAATAAACGTATTTCGTATTTTCATCCAGGTTCCGCCTTTACTTCCCCCCAGAGGGATGTATAAGTAATCCCGGAACCACGTAGAAAGGGAAATATGCCACCGTCGCCAGAATTCTGCGATATCCCGGGAAAAATATGGGAAGGAAAAGTTTTTCAATAGCTCAATTCCCAAAAGCCTTGCGGTACCTAAGGCAATATCACTATACCCTGAAAAATCACAATAGATCTGAATCGTAAAAAACAAGGCACCCATGACCAGATTACTGCCGGACTGATGGGCAGAATCATTGAAAATCATATTGGCATATTCTGCACAGTTGTCGGCAATGACGATTTTCTTAAAGAGCCCCCATAAAATTTGCCTCAGGCCATCAACCGCTTTGTTATAATCAAAAGTTCTTGCTTTTTGAATCTGAGGAAGCAAATGCGTTGCTCTTTCAATCGGACCTGCAACGAGCAAAGGAAAAAAGCTGACGAAGACCGAATAATCTACAAAATTCTTTTCGGCTTTTATTTTCTTTTTATAGATATCAATGACGTAGGAAAGACCGTGAAAGGTATAGAAAGAAATTCCAACAGGCAGGATTATTTTTAAAGTCCATGTATCAATATGTAATCCTAATTCTTCAAAAAGCTGAGCAAATGAATCTACAAAAAAGTTATAATACTTGAAGAACCCTAAGAACCCCAAATTTATTCCGATGCTCAGCCAAAGCCAAAACTTCCTCCAAGTTGGGCTTTTCGCATTTTCTATTTTTAATCCCGAAACGTAATCCAATACGGTGGAGAAAATAAGAAGGAACATAAAATGCCAGTCCCAGTTTGCATAGAAATAATAACTGGCAATTAAGAGCAGAAAATTCTGATATTTATAATTTTTCCTGCAGAAAAACCAATAGAGTATAAACACTATTGGAAAAAATATGGCAAATGCGAGGGAATTAAATAGCATCTGGAGAATAATTTAATGTTCTCAAAACAATTCCCTGTGTAAAAGGTAATATATCAAAATTCTGGGAATACACGCCAATCCCTTTCGTGTCGCCCTGAGAAAAATCAACAGCTCCTGATCTGCGGGTGACCGTCATCAGATAATCCAACGCTTTTTCTCTGGCGAAAAGACATTCTTCTGCAATTTCAGGAATTTCGGAAGCAACCGTGAAAAACCAAGCTAATGTAGCTGCGCTGCTCGAATCCAAATGGGAACCTTTATCAAAAAGCAGCCAGTGAAAGCCTCCGTTCTCTGACTGAAATTTTATCGTGGAGTTTGCCGTGGCCACGACCAATATTTCCAGTTTCTTTTTGTGGGGATGGTTTTCAGGCAGGCCATGCCAGGTATCGGCGAGACCAATAACGTACCATCCCAAACCTCTCCCCCAGCCAAACAGCCCTGCAGGGATTTTAGTCGCGACATGATACGTATGACATGGAATGTTTTCCTGCGGCATCATGCCGTATTTTTGGTATTCCGTGATCTGGTTTACCGCTAAATCAACGGCTTCAGGAACATTGAACTTCAAACCATAACTTACCAAAAAAGGACATATAAACCCAATCGTATCAACAAACCGATATTCACGGACATGGTTTTTGTAAGCCACCGTACCATCTGTCCCTTTTAAAGAAAGAATCATTTGGTAGGTTTGGTCAAAAGCCGCTCTGTATTTTTGATGATCGATAAATTCTGCATTTAAAAAGGCATAGGCCAGCATTGCGTGATCGCTTTCGGTGGGTATAATTTTCCAGGCACCCGAAGTCTCTGTTTTTGAAACGAAGAAGTCATTGATTTCCTTTTGGATCTCGTGACTAGGAGCTTTTTTTATTGATGCCGTCAAGCCCAATACCAAAGCTGCTTCCTGCCAGCATTGAATCGCAGATCGCTTGTATTTACCTTTGATCATGTCAATAATTATAAGCCGATCGTTGTCAGTTAGGGGCACAGTAGGGGTGTTTTTAAGCCATCTCCGTGAAAGCGTAAGCACTTTCATGCGCCAGTCTTCTAGATGCTGAAAACGCCCGATATTAATACGGCTTTGCCAAGTGGTAAACTGGGAAATAGCATCAATCAGGAAAATGATGAGAAATAAAATTAATATAAAATATAGATTCCAGACCATAAAAATTATTTTTATAAAAGTCCAATTTTGGTTAAAGTGTTCTCAATAAGTACGTCTGGTCTTAAGTTACTTTCGTAATATTCACGGTTATTTTTTTCCATTTTGTGAATCATATCTACATTTTCTATTAAATCTGAAAGCGTTTTTATCATCATTTCTGTTCCTTTGAACTCCAAATAATTTTTGTCTTTACGAAATTCGCCCGGAGTTTCATAACTCAATTTGTCTGAAACAATTGCTTTCCCTGCTGCAACATATTCCGCAAATTTCCAACCTATTGAATCATGTAACCCTTTGGTTGAAACGCAGATATTATTTTCTTTGATTGTTTTCAGATAGTTATATTTCATCGAAACATCATCATGAATTAACAATTTCGAAGCAATTTCTTGCGAATAAGGATCTCTTGAAATTCCACCGATAAACCTATCGCCGAAGTTGTCTTTTAACACCTTCACTGTTTCAATTCTTTGTTCAGTAACCTGCTGTAGATCCGCTTTCCATTTTTCTACCACTTCTCGAACTCCATAATCCGATAAGTCAGGGTAGGCAACTCTTATATTTTTATATTCTACAGTTCTGCTGTCATAAAGACGGCAACTGAACAAAATATTATAGTTTTCGTAGCTTTTTCCGTTGCTTTCAAAATTTCTATAATAATATTTATTTTGGAATCTCTTATTGGACCTTAGATAAAAAAGATAATCTTTGATAAGGTCTATTCCTTTCAGACGTTTCGAGTTGTAATATTTGTCATAGGGATTTCCTTTGCAGGAAACATGGTAGTTTAAACCAAGAGAGAACATCTTGTTGCTATTATCAAGATTTGAATTAAGTTCCGGATTATTGCTTCTTTTAAAATAATAATTTACTGAATCAAGTATATTATCTAACTTTCTATAATTGTGCACATTGTGATAACCGTCAGTCAAATCATAAACAATCACCTTTCCTCCAGAAGTGGCTTCAATAATTGCTCGATGACCATAATTTTGCTTAATATATTGTGGGTCAAATGTGATTCGGTAATCCAATTTTCCTTGCATTTTCAGCATTTGAAATCCAGCCAAAATTTGAGCAAGGTGATCTTCAGTAACAATTCCAAAAATTAAATTAAAAAATATTTTCATTTTGCTATTAGTTTTGATTGATAACAAATCAAACTCTTTTAGAATTTTGTTGCAGTTGCGGTTTCAATAATCTTCTATTAATTCCAACGGTCGTCTCTTTTTCATGATACAAAGAAAAACCATAATCATCCAAAATCTTAAGTATTTGTTCTCTACAGTGGAATTCGTCATGAATTTCGATGGCAATACATTTGGTTCGGTTGAGAAAATCCAAATTATTGTTATTTGTTGTGAAAATTTCTTTTTCGGCACCTTCGATGTCAATTTTTAATATATCCACATTTTCCAGATGGTATTTATCCAACAGAAAATTCAGAGTAAAAGCTTCGATTGATCCATTTTCATCTTCTTCTACGCGAAAAGCCCAGTCGGATTTGTCCCGAAAATCATTTAGAATATTGAGCTTGCCATTTTTTTTCCAAAGTGCACCGTTAATTTTTATGATATTCTGATATTTTTCCAGATTAAATTTTAATACCTCAAAGTTCTCCTGTGCTGGTTCGATGATGACAATATTTGGCTGAACAAAATTTTGTAAAAAATAAATAGATGAAATTCCTATATTTCCACCGGCGTCGATAATATTTACACTTTCGGAATCAGAACCAAAATTCTGTTTATAAATACGAACAACCGGTTCATATTCTCTGTAACCGTAAATCTGATTATAAACCAAAATATCGCTGGACGGAAATTTTCTTAGTCTCAGCGTGTGCTGAAAGTTTTTGTTAAATTGAATGTTAAAAAATTTGTCTTTTTCTTGTTTCACAATGCCGTTCTCACTAATAAGCAACATATAGAGAAAGTAAATCTCATCCTCAATCTTTGATGGCTTTATTTTAAAAACTCTCTTAAAGAGATAGCGAATGATGGCGAGTTTACTTCGGTAGTTTACCCTGTACAGATTAGTGATTTTATCTATTGGCATCGATGTTAGTTTTTTTTACTGTATAATTTTTTTGGCCATACTTATTCTTCCATCAGCTGATACAGCTTTTTAATTTCGGATTCTGTACCAAAATTCTCCCGATGCAAATTAGCAGCGAATTTTTCCCGCAGACATTTGTTACATAGCAAATTTTCTACTGCATCAGCAACCTTTTGCGGCTGCGCTTCTACAATTATCCCGTTCATGCCATCCTTAATATGAGAAAAAGCTGTTTCAAAATTAGTTAAGACCATAGGCAGCCCTAATACTTTTGCTTCCGTTATGGACATGCCATCCCCTTCAAAGAGGGAGGTTTGTAAAAATACATCTGCACGAGTGATATAGGCGTAAGGATTTACAAGTGTTCCCAAAAGGAAAACATTTTGCTCTAAACCGTAACTTTTGATATTACCTTCCAATTGGGAACGAAGCTCACCCTCTCCCAAAATAAGCCAAGTAAAGCTAATATTTCTTTCCTTTAAAATTCTAAATGCTTCTAAAGACAAATCATATCCTTTTACAGGTGCAAGTCTTCCAACTGATACTATAACATTTTTATATTTAAAATCAAAAATCTCCTCGGCTGCTAAGTGCAATATATTTTTTTTTGAAATTATATTTTTAAAAATTAAAAATTTTTTGCGCAAATCCGGGAAAACACGCTCCACAGTTTGTAAACTTTCCTGTGAGACCACTAAGATGTTATTAAGTTTGCTAAAATAATAAGTATCCAACTTCCTGTTCATCTTCAACATCTCATAATCTGTATGAATAAAGCCAAACTTCAGATGCGCATTTACTTTATCCACAACAAAGTAGTTCGGTGTCTTCTCCAGAAAACCAATTGCAACATGATACCTTTTCTGTATTGATTTAAGCGTTTTGGAAATAGGTTTCCAGCCAAATTGCTCAGCTTCCGCCTGAGTGCCTGCTTTACGGGTAACCCATTTATACTGTATCCTCCGATAAATAATATTCCACCTGCCATTAAATAAATTTTCTTTAAACATCTGCGAAAATGGCATATCAAAATACTTATAGGTTTCAGGTACCGGTAATATGCATACTTGTGGTGGCACCTGTTTAAGAAAAAGCCCCTCTTTTCTGAACAGCAAAAGGTCTACATTGTATTTGTCATAATCCATTACCTGAAGCAATGAGACCAGCGCTTTTTCTGCGCCCCCCACGTTCAGGTTGTTCATGACAAACAGGATGTCTTTTTTCTTATTCATTGATCAGCTGATAAAATTTTTCTATTTCATGCTCGGTTCCAAAATAATCCGCCCGCAAATTAGCAATTATATGCTCCGTAAAAGAAGCGTCCTCTAAATATTTTATAATTCCTGCCGCAATTGCATCAGGAGTCATCCCAACGATGAGACCGTTCACGTTATTTTCAATCTGGTCTTTCGCGGTGGTAAAATTGGTTAGAATAATAGGCTTTGCCAAAATTTTCGCCTCATCTACGGCTATGGATTTTCCTTCATACCGGGAGGATTGCACAAATATTTTCGCTGTTCTAATGTAGGGATATGGATTATCTTTTAATCCAATAAGAGTAAAATGATTCTGTAAATCATAACGATCAATCAGATTCTGAAGATTCCCACGTTCAGTCCCTTCTCCGATGATGGACCAGTGAAACGCAATATTTTGCTCATTTAAAATCCGGGCAGCCTCAATGGCCATATCAAAACCTTTTACACTTTCTAACCGACCCACCGAAACCAGAGAAGTTTCGTAAACGTCTTCGGGGCTTTCCTGTGCCAATTTATTGATCAGACGCGGCGAAACGATGTTGGGCATCACGTAGACCTTATCCGCAAATTCCGGAAATACTTTTTTAAAATTAGCTGCACAATCGGGTGACACGACCGCAATGTTTTTTGTAACATCGAAATACTTCAAATCGAATGATACATCCATGTTCAGTTCAGAATAAGTAGTATGAATAAAAGCAATTTTCGCTTTTGCTGCTACGCAGTCTACTACAAAATAATTGGACGTTTTTTCGAGGAAACCTATGGCCACATCGTAGTGCTCAGTTGGAGTTTCGCAGGCGCTTCGCAAATGTTTCCAGGCATACTGTTCGGCAATGCCAGGATTTTTTATAAACTTGTTCTTTACATAAAAGAACAACCGGTCTTTTGCGGCTGATAATTTACCTTTCTTAAGAAAGGTAAGCAGCGAATAAAAAAGAGGTTTCTGAAAATTCGCCAGTTCTGCATTCTTTGGGATAACACGAACCCAGTTCGGAATCTGCCCCATAAATAAACCCTCATGAGAAAACATAAAGAGGTCTACCGAAAAACGGGACTCGTCCATCGCGCTGAGAAGGTTAACAAGACTTTTTTCAGCGCCGCCCGCATCCAGGCCTGGAATTACAAAAAGCAGTTTTTTTTTCATCGAGTTTACTATCGTTTTAGATAAAACCCTGTCAAGGTTTCAAACCTTGACAGGGTTGAACTAGATCGTGCTATTTTAGCTCTAAAAGGAATTCTTTCGCCTTCATTGCCCTCCTCTTCAGTTCCGGAACTTTGGCGGAGAGGATTTCCCGCAGCTCTTTTTCTTCCGCTTTCATCTCCTCGAACCTTGCAATGAGCTTAACCGGATCTGAAATTTCAGACAGATCCAACACCAATCTTTCTGTGCTAAAAATGTCTTTTGCAATGCCTTTGGATTTCACACTGTATCCCAGTACCATAGTAGGCACAAGACATGAGTAGGCAGCAATAGTGGCATGCGTTCTTGCCCCAATAAAGAATTTCATTCTGCCAATGTATCCTTTATATTCAGTGGCGTTAAGGTCATTCGGCAGGAGGAGCGTCCGGCGAGAATCTTTGAAATGCGCTTCAAACTCCTGTAATATTTCGTAATCATCATTTCCCGATATGATGACATGTGGAACGAAACAAACAGTGAAATCCGTAGTATCCAGAATATGCTGAACCAGTGCAATGGCTGCATTTTTCGATTCAGGATTTTTCTTAATGACGAGGGGAGAAAAATTGAATCCGACGGTCTTGCCTTCCTGCCAACCCGGAGGGAGGGGGAGTTCGGTTTTTTCCATGAGAAAAGCAC
The DNA here is from genome assembly GCF_030012525.1 of Chryseobacterium gotjawalense. Lineage (NCBI taxonomy): Bacteria > Pseudomonadati > Bacteroidota > Flavobacteriia > Flavobacteriales > Weeksellaceae > Chryseobacterium > Chryseobacterium gotjawalense. The sequence continues at coordinate 2,959,483 of NZ_CP124855.1, read as the reverse complement.
CGTCGGCTACGAGTTTGACATTCCGGATGCCTGCTTTTTTAAGCGTTCTTTCTGTAATGGATTCGCGTACCAACAGCAGATCGAAAGATTTCAAATCCTTTAATTTTGCTTCTGACAGATCTTCTTCACCAATGGAAGCACCCCACAGCACAAGCTTTTTCCCTGCTTTTTTAATCTGTCTGTCGATTTCATAGATGCCGGGCTGTTCACCATAACAGTAATTGTCGCCTCCAATCGAAAGAAAAATATCGTACTGAGGAATCAGTTTAATAATGCTTTCGTGGATTTTCCGGTAGGCCAAACTTTCATCCTTAAAAAGTTTTACTTTCACTGCACTGAGAAGTCCCTGAACAGAAAACTTCTTTAAAGTAGCAGGTTGATCCAAATGAATGACATCAATGTGGGGGATAATGCGGTCAGAATTCAGGTCACTGGAGGAAAGAGCAAGTTCCTGAATCCGTTCGTCCGATTTCAGGAGTTGTGCAGCGGTCCTTACGATGGCTTCGCAGCCACGGTTTCTGCTTCCGCCGTGGAAAAATAGGAGTATTTTTAAGTTCTTGGATTTCATTTGCTGCGATAATAACTATAAAGGGAAAGCAAATATAACTTAATTACCGATTTACTATGAATTCCCTTGTAAATTTGTTTTTTATATTCTGGAAAAGAAGCTGTAATTAATTCATTATTCTCATTAAAAAGTTGCTTCACCACATCATGATCTACAATTTTCAGAAGCCTGCTGATCCTAGCTCTTAACGGCAGACCGTTTTCTGGATTGGAATAAATATAAATTAGTGAGATCACATTGTTTATAAATCTTTCTTTCTTCAGTTTGTACATCGTATCGGGAGTGATGGTTTCTCCCAAAACTAGAGTCCAATCTTTAAAAAAGGTTTCCAGTGCAAGCTGAAGGTAATCGAATTTGGATGAATTCCGGGTGGCACTGCCTTGCGTTTCGCGGTAGTGATATCCAGAATAATCAATGACGTACAAATTGATGGCATGCATTAAAAAATGGATATTGAATTCCGCATCTTCGCCGTGTGTTTTGCCGACCGGAAAATAAATGCTATATTTTTTAATGATGGCATTGGAATAGAGTTTATTCCAAATAGCATTATGCCCGTCTTCTTTAAAATAGAGTGGTAGAATTAGTTCGCGTATCTCCTGTTGACTATACGACTTATTATGGCTAATGACCATTGAATCAGAGAGACCTTTTGAAAGGACAACATCTGCGTGATGGTTTTCGGCAGCTTTAAAAAGTATCTCAAAGAAATCAATCTTCACGGTATCATCACTGTCCAAAAACCCAATGTATTTGCCAGTTGCCAGCCTTAATCCGGAATTTCTAGCGACAGCAACGCCCATGTTTTTTTGGTCAATAATCAAAATCCGTCCGTCTTTTTGCTGGTAACTGTTTAAAATTTCCAGCGAATCATCCGTCGAGCCATCATTGATGCAGATGATTTCAATATCGATTAAAGTTTGTGAACATATGCTTTCCAAGCATTCATGTAAATATTTGGAAGTATTGTAAACGGGGATGATTATGGTCACTGAAAAATTCACAGCAAAACCTTATTTTTAAAAAGAAACATATAATATTTAATATATTGTCGTAGAGAATTTACGATAATTTTGGTGTTAATTCTATAATTATTGATTAGATAAATTAACCTCTTCAAGACAGTCTTAGGATTAGTATATAATAAGAATAAATCATTTAATAAAAGTTTAATGAAAAACTCTTCTTTCAGTTCGTTTTCTTTTAAGGAATTTTCACTTATTACTTTAAAAAATAACAATGATTGTGTTATATGTAATCTATATTTTTCATCTGAATTATATTTTGACCAAATGCCGCCATTATGAATTCTATAAGCAGCGGTAACATCTGATATTGAGATGATTTCACCTTGTAATGAAAGAAAATAAGCATAAATTTTATCTGAACCATAAGAATAGGGATGGTCTTTCATAAATTCTTCAAATTCTAATGCGAAATTTTTAGAAAAAACGGATTGTAAAGGTGGAATCGTACCCAAAGCAATCTCATTACTAGTCCAAAGTTTTTCTGGGACATGATTTCCTGATAATAATGCGCCATATTGATCTACAACTATTCTTGAAGTATAACAAAGGCTTATATCATTATTACTATCAAGGAGGTCAAACTGTTTTTGCAGTTTACGGTCGTCCAGCCAGTAATCATCTCCCTCACAAAAAGCGATATATTGACCTAATGCTTTTTTTTGTACAAATATAAAATTGGCATTAGCTCCGATGTTTTTGTCATGATTATAATAGGTAATTCTCTTGAATGGATTGCTACTAATGAAATTTCTTATTATATCACCAGTAATATCAGTGGAACAATCATTAGAAATTATTATTTCAAATGGAAATCCGGTTTTCTGCATTACAATGCTAGAAAGTGCTTTTTCAATAAATTTTTCGTGGTTATAAGTGATAATACAAACACTTACTTTTGGACAATCAATCATGATTCATTCTAATAATTTTTGCCGGAATACCCACTGCAACGCAGTGATCCGGTAGATCTTTTGTTACAACGGCACCTGCGCCTACAATTACATTTCTTCCCACTTTAACATTAGGTAATATTACAGCATTACTTCCAATGCTGGAAAAATCGCCCACTGAACATCTGCCCAAAAGTTTTGCACCGGGTGAAATTTCAACATAATCTCCTGTGATTACATCATGGGTAATAATTGCATTGTAATAGATCATATTTGCATTCCCAATATAAACACTGTTTGACACTATCGCGCCAGAAAGGATATTACTCCCTTCTCCTATTTGAACTCCGTAACTGCCTATATCGGAAAATTTACTTACCGTTGATTTTAATTTACCACCAAATGCTTCAAACTTTTCCAGCATTTTTTTTCGGAGTAATGGGCCTCCAATTCCGATGGTAAAATCGTTTCCAGAGTTTTGGAAATGTTCTTTAACCTGCTTTTCATTTTTTAAGATAGGAAACTGATTGTACAATACATCGGGAAGATCGTGATTCACATCATCATAAAAAGCCACACCTTCCAGCTGATTATTCTGATGCAGTATTTCAAGTACTTCTTTGGCAAAACCTTTCACTCCGATAATGATCATGGTTAATTATTTTGAATTCGTAATAATAACCGACAAATCATATCCACTTCTTCAATGGTTAAATCATAGAAAAGCGGTAGACATAAAACGCGTTTTGCAATATCATCGGTTACGGGAAAATGCTGTGGTTCGAGATAAGGAAGCGCAGTGGCTAAACTGGGGTAGAAATACCGTCTCGTTCCAATTTCATTGAGCTGCAAATGTTCTCTGCATTTTAACATCAATTCTTCGGTGTCGAAAATAATGGGATAATAAGCGGCATTATTTTCAGAATCAATATGCCAAATCGGACGCCGGGCTTTTAAGTTCTTTAATTTATCGTCGTACCTTGTGGTTAATGCTTTTCTCTTTTTAGAAATCTCTTCGATGTATTTCAAATTCGCCAATCCCATGACGGCATGAAACTCGGAGTTCTTTCCATTCAATCCCAATTCATCAAAACTCTCAAATCCAGAGATACCGAAATTCCGTACCGAAGCTAATTTCTTTAAAAGGACTGGATCTTTAGTAATTAATAAACCGCCTTCAATGCTGTGGTATAATTTGGTAGCATGAAGACTGCATGTGGAAATATCGCCAAATTCAAAGATTGATCTTCCCTTGACTTCAACACCAAAAGAATGGGCTGCGTCGTAAATAACTTTCAGATTGTGCTTTTTTGCAATCCGGTCTATTTTTTCCACCTCGCAGGGATTACCATAAACATGGGTGGCGAGAATCGCTGAAGTGTTTTCCGTAATGGCTGCTTCAATTTTAGCGGCATCAATATTTAAACTTTCGGGATCGATATCTACAAAAACAGGAGTGCAGCCTTCCCACACGATACTGGAAGTTGTTGCGACAAAAGAAAAAGGCGTGGTAATGATTTCGCCTTTTAAATCCAATGCTTTAATCGCCATTTGCAAAGCAACAGTTCCGTTGGTCACAAACAGCAAATGATCAACCTTTAAAAATTCTTGAAGCCGCAGTTCTAAATCACTGGCTAATGGACCCATATTGGTGAGCCAATTTCTTTTCCAAATTCCATCCAGATAAGACTGGTAAATTTGTTGGGGCGGTAAAAAAGGTTTTGTAACAGGAATCATATTATTACTATGTTAATTCTAAAATTATGGAATTTCTGTAATAAATAACATCTTTTTCATCTAAATCATATCCCTCGGAATTATTAGACTCATTAACAAATCTACCTTTTATCGCAGTCCTTTGATTAGCGCCCATAAGCATCCACATATATTCTACATCAATATGACCAATATCTAACGCCCAATATCCTGCCGTACACAATTCAGAACTCAACACTGTGGCTGTGGGACCTAATGCACATAGTATCAATTTTCCCTCACCGTATTTAAGAGCATTATTTTTTATATCGTCATACTTTGTAAAGGCATTTTTGTTTGAACTGATAATTCTTTTTATACTTTTTGCATTATCCAAAAGATCATTGCCAACCCCCAGTCGGGATAGTTCGCCTTCCACAATTAGTACATCTTGATTATTCCAAATTGTTTTTATTTTAGCGAAATATTCACTGGACTTTGTTTTATCTTTCATCCCCGCATACAGCCTGGTCATATTTGAATTTCCATAATAATAATTTTTATCAATGATTTTTGAAAGCCTACCACCGTAATTATTTATAAACATCAACCAATGAACTTTTACAAATCGTTTATGAGTTTTTCTTCGTGCTAAGCTATCTGGTATAGCAACAATTAGTTTTTCATTTCGATTGACAATTGTTTCTATGAGTTTGTTAGATAATAGTGAATCAGGATCTTGAAATGGTAAACCTCTTTCTTTTAACATTAAAATAAACTCGCCATCTCCAAATCTGCAAATACTTTTCTTATTAAGCACAATATCATCAATGGTTGCCTCAATGGTCATGATCTTATATTTTGGAAAACTCCAGCGCATAGGCCATGTCCGAATAAGCCAGAAAAGGAAGTAGAGGTAATTTTTCATTCTATCTCAAAAATTTAAGCAGAGCCTTGTATCCATAAACGCTAAAAAATTCAGTCAATCTATTTGGTATTTTCACCTTAATATTCTTTTCTTTTTCATGCCATTCGATAAGGTCAAACAACTGTGCTTTTTGCGCTTTGTTAAATTTAGATAAATTATAACATACGCTGTCAAAAAACATTTTGGTAGCCCCCCATTTTTCTTTTTTAAATTTCTCAGGGTTGCCACTTATACTTTCTGCTGAGATCCTTACAAAACATTTAGCTTTTTCCAAAAACATAGTATTTGCATATTCAGAAAACTCAAGTACGGCAAGGTCGTCTGCATGCCAGGCTAAAGGCAGATTTTTAAAACAGTACAGATCATACTGTGATTTTTTAAAAATATGTTCTGATAAACTGCTTCTACCTTCAAATATAAACTTATCGAAAAAATGATCAATGGATGATTTGATAAATGGTTCCGGTTTTTTTTCTGATGTAATAACGCTATTTTCATTCACAGTCGCAGAATTTAGCTTCATGACATTTACGTTTTCTCTTTCTGCAAAAACAATGTTTTTATAAAATTCCTCGATAACATTGGAACTAAAATAATCATCATCACCTAAAATCATAAACCATTCTTCATCTTGCATCATCTCAATACACCGATTCCATTGTTTGGTTAACGAAGTGCCACCCAAATTCTCTTCAAAATTTTTGTAAACAAAATTAAATTTTCCTTCAAATTCTTCTAACAAGTCTTCGGGATTTTCGGGAGAAGCATCGTTGCCGATATAAACCGTAAATCTTTGATCAGTTTGCGCCGCCAAAGAATCCAGGGTCTCCCTCAAGAAAGTGATTTTATAGTATGGGATAATTATGGCGAGCAAATTACTCATTAATTGATTTTATTATTTTGGCTGGAATTCCACCTATTACGACATTTGCCGGAAAGCTCTTTGTAACTACCGAATTAGCGGCGACAATACAGTTTTCACCGATTGTTACACCCGACAATATAGCTACTCCTTCTCCAACCCACACGTTCTTTTTTATTGTGACGTCCCCTTTCGATTGCAATGGTCGTTTTGCGGGTGGTAATTTAAGTGATTCTAAATTTGTCGCACCATGATCGTGATCAGAAATATAAACCCTGCTTGCAAATAGACAATTATCTTCAATCTTGACTTTACTTATACACCCTATATGACAGTCATTATTAAATGTTACATTATTACCTATTATTATCTCCGGCGTAAATTTCTGATCCTCATAAGTTATAATTGCTTCCATTCTGAATCGCTCTTTCGCTGCGAATGAATCACCTAATCTTATATATTCCGGATTAAGTATTTTATAATCTTTTCCCAAATACAATGAATCTCCGGCAGTTAAAAACCTATCTTTGAACTTGTATAAATTATCATAGTCCTTTTGTTCCTGCATATTAGTCATATGTAGGAATATATAATTCATTATAATATTTTTGATTTTCTTTAACATGAACTGAAAATTACCGGATATCCCAAATTAAATTGCCGTTAAAAACATTTCCAATATTGAAAGTCTCTAAATGCGCGAATTCAGAATTATTATTTAGGATAGTAAAATCGCAACATCTCGGAACTACATCCAGAGGCGGACTCCCTGGTTTATAAATAAAAACACTTAGATGATAAAACCCTTTAACCAAAAAGCCATTTTCAATTGTCATTGATAATTTATTCACGTCTGCACTAATCAGGTGCTGTGAGGAAAATATTGGCTGCTCGTTAGAATCCATAACCCGAACAAGAGCATATACATTTTCGATTTTCATCCCTGTATTTTCAATCTCAAACGAAAAGTGGATGTCTTCATCACTATAAAATTCCGCTGTATCATTATTAATTTCAGCTCTTTTTACATATAATTCTTTGCTTTTTGATACAACATAACTTTTGCTTGTTACAGCACCAGAATTTCTATAGGTTTCCGCTACATCCTCAATCTCACCAAATCTTTTTAAAATTCCACTTTCAAGTAAAATACCTTTGGTGCAAAGCGTTTTTACCGCAGCTATATTATGACTCACAAAAAGCACGGTTCTGCCCTCACCCTTACTCACATCACCCATTTTTCCAAGGCATTTTTTCTGAAACTCGGCATCGCCTACCGCCAGAACTTCATCTACAATGAGGATCTCTGATTCCAGATGCGCGGCAACGGCAAAAGCCAGCCTCACATACATCCCGGAAGAATAGCGTTTCACCGGGGTATCGATATAGCGTTCTACGCCTGCAAAGTCCACGATCTCATCAAACTTTCTTTTGATCTCCTGGCGGCGCATTCCTAAAATCGCGCCATTCAGAAAGATGTTTTCACGGCCTGTCATCTCGGGGTTAAAACCGGTGCCTACTTCGAGCAAAGAAGCGATCCTGCCCTGCACTTCAAAATGCCCGGTCGTGGGTTTGGTCACGCGGCTGAGTAATTTTAACAGGGTAGATTTTCCCGCCCCGTTTCTGCCGATAATGCCTACCGCATCGCCTTTTTCAATTTCAAAATTGATATCTTTTAAAGACCATACATAATCACTGTTGCCTTTGCTGGAACGGTCGTTGCTTTCGCCAATCTTTAGGAAAGGGTCTTCTTTGCCGCGGAGCTTCGCCCAGGCACGGTTCAGGTCATGGGCAATGGTGCCGGTGCCTACCTCACCGAGGCGGTACTGTTTGGAGATGTTGGAGGCGCGGATGGCGGTATTTGGGTTCAAGGATGGGGGTATTAGACGGATAGATGATAGACTGATAGATGATAGATGTGGGTGTTGCGTGCTAGGTGCTAGGTGATGGGCGTTGGGTGTTGGGTGTTGGGTGTTGGATTTAAGTGTTTTATGAAATTATTTACAAATTAAGCATTTAGTTTTTAATTAAGCAATGGTGTTGATGAAGATTTGTTGTGGAAACCGGAGTTTATGTTCTTTGCGAAGTGCCCATTCCCCTCCCCTGGAGGGGTGTCATTCCGCTTGCGGAAGGACGGGGTGGTTTCGCTGCCGGAAAAATAAATCGTGGATCACCTGTCGTGCATCAGTAATTTTCATTTTTGGTTATATCATGTGGAGACCACCCCCATTGCATCGTGTAACTTCCTACACACAGCCACCACAATACCCAACCCATTCACAGCAATTGCAAAAAAAGATTCGGCACCTACGGAGCCGTACCATTGTTGGTTAATTAATTCTACAGAGATACCGCTCCTACGGAGCACATTCGCCATACCAGGTATCCATCTGAAAATGATAAAATAACGATGTGGTTACCACCCCAACCCTTCGGGGCACCCCTCCGAAGGAGCGGAATTGAGGCTTTCGCCTTTTTGGCTTCGCCTGGTGCTTCGCAGATTGTGGCAATCGGCAGTTATCCAAAGGGTGCATGGTGAAAGGGTGCATGGGTGCAAGGGTGCAAGGGTGCAAGGGTGCAAGGTGACAGCTTTTCGCTTCGGCTCCGCTCAGCGACCGGATTCACCATTCACCATTCGCGAAATCAGCAAATCATCCCATCACCGCATTACTTTCGCCTTTTTGGCTTCGCAAATTGTGGCTCTCCAAACAAAAACCCCGTTATTCACCATTGACAATTCACCATTCACCAAATCATCACATCACCACATTATCACATCAGCAAATTAGCAAATCATCCCATCACCACATCAGCAAATCATCCCATCATCACATCACCACATTACCGCATCACTATTCACCCAATCACCCAATCTCACGTCTCACGTCTCCCTGCCCCCTACACCGTATCCATAAAACTCTTCTCCACCTTATTGAAAATCACCGTGCCGATGATGAGGATTACCGTGATGAAAATGCTGCTCCAGAGGATGCTCATCAGGTCGAAACTGCCGGAGCCCAGAAAGGCATAGCGGAAACATTCGAAAATGGAGGACAACGGATTCATATAGACCAGAAACCGGAATTTCTCGGGTAATGCCGAAATAGGATACACCACCGGGGTGATATACATGAAGAGCTGAACGCCAAAGGTTAAAAGAAAAGTAAGGTCTTTGTATTTGGTCGTCAGGGACGAGAAGATCATCCCCATTCCCAACGCAAACATCGCCATGAGCAGTATTAAAACCGGCGTAAACAACATCCAGATATTGGGGTGCACCTCATCGGTAAAAATAACGAAGTACAGCAGCACAATGGCGAAGATGCCAAACTGCACCGCAAACTTCATGAGCGATGAAGCTACAATCGACAGCGGCATGATCAACCGCGGGAAATACACTTTCCCAAACATCCCGGCATTCGCGGTAAAGACGGAAGAGGTCTTGGTTAAACTTTCGGAGAAGTAATTCCACACCGTAATTCCGGAGAGGTAAAACAGCACCTGCGGCACCCCGTCGGTCGATAATTTGGCAATATTTCCAAACAGGATAATGTAGATCACCGTGGTCAGCAAAGGCTGCACAATAAACCACAGCGGCCCTAAAACCGTCTGTTTATAGAAAGTAATAAAATCTTTTTTCACCAACATCAGCAACAGATCACGGTACTCCCAGACTTCTTTTAAGTTCAGAGAAAATACGGACTGTTTGGAGTGGATGTAGTAGGTGGGTTGGTCTGTTTTCATTTTTGAAAGGTAAGAGACTTTTGGCAGTTTATTATTTTATAATCTTGCATCTGCATTTTGCAAAACGCCTTTCACGTCATAAATCAAGGCATTGTCTTTCAGGTGGAGACCCAAATCGAGATCGAGGAATTCCCGGTGGGCGACCCCAAGAATGATGGCATCATACTTTCGTGCGGTATCGCTCTGCATTTCTGCCGTCGCCTGAGATTTCCCTACTTCACCGGCAATTGTGCTGGAGTCGCCCACCATGTCATATTGCGGTTGCTTCGCTCTGGCAATGACGAGGTTGGCAACAATCTCCAAACCGTATTCATTTTTTACTTCGGCAGGATTTGCCCAGGGATCGAAAATCGTGACGGTGATGCCATAATCGTTCAAAGCAGCCACAACATCCACAATTTTGGTGTTGCGCACATCGGGACAGTTTTCTTTGAAGGTAATTCCCAGCATCAAGACATGAGCATCTTTAACAGGGATGTCTTTTTTTATCATGGCTTTCACCACTTGTGAGGCTACATAAGCACCCATCGAATCATTCATTTTTCTGCCCGCTAAAATAATTTCAGGATTATAACCAAATTTCTGAGCTTGCTGCGCCAGGTAATAGGGATCAACCCCGATGCAGTGACCGCCCACCAATCCCGGCTTAAAAGGAAGAAAGTTCCACTTCGTTCCTGCAGCTTCTAACACGTCCTGGGTATTGATATTCATGAGGTTGAATATTTTTGCCAGTTCATTGATAAAAGCAATATTAATATCGCGTTGTGAATTTTCAATCACTTTCGCAGCTTCCGCTACTTTGATAGACGGGGCAAGATGCGTTCCTGCGGTGATAACCGATTGGTACAAATCATTTACAAGCTGACCAATTTCCTCCGTAGAGCCCGACGTTACTTTTAAAATTTTTTCTACCGTATGTTCTTTGTCTCCCGGGTTGATTCTTTCCGGGGAATAACCCGCGAAGAAATCTTTATTGAACTTCAAACCAGAAATTTTTTCTAAAACAGGGACACATTCTTCTTCTGTTGCTCCCGGATAAACTGTAGATTCGTAAATGACTGTATCGCCCTTTTTCAAAACGGTTCCTACGGTTTTACTGGCTTTATAAAGGAGGGTAAGATCAGGTTTTTTATTGTTGTCAACAGGTGTTGGAACGGTGATGATGTAAATAGTGGCACTTCTGATATCCTCCACCGAAGAAGAACAAAACAATCCTTTTGATGGCCTTACGGTGCCGCCGGATTCTGCTTCTAAAAATAGATTTTCTGCGACGAGAACGGCTTTCAAAAGTCCCTCTTCTACCTCTAAGGTAAAGTCGGTTCCGCGGTTCAGTTCTGCAATTCGTTTTGAATTGATATCGAACCCTACCACCGGATATTTGGTAGCAAACAGTCTTGCCAGTGGCAGGCCTACATATCCTAATCCGATGACTGCAATTTTATGATTCATTCTATTTCTGATTTTTGTGTTCGATCATTATATTTCAAACTTTCAATATGGCACTCCTGGGAAGTACGTCTTTTGGGGATGCTTTTTTTCCGTGCTATTTCTGCTTCTTCGGAGCAATTCTCAACCTTCCTGGCTTCTGTACCACCTTACAGCCTGTTTAAAAATGATAAAAATATTTAAACCACAAAAAGAAACCAAAAGAGCAAAGTAGGTAACTTTTCTGACCACTCCCCTATTTTTTTTTGAAAACTAAAAAAAGGGGATCGCTTTTTTTTGATACTATTGCGGTCTTTAAAACAAATTTAAACAGGCTCTTGCTCTTTCACCCAATGATCACCTCGACCCCATCATCAGATCATCTCAAATTCTCCCAGTACCACTCCACCGATTCCTTTAATCCGGCTTTAATACCATGAGAAGGCTGATAATTTAATAATTTTTTTGCTTTATCGATGGATGCCAAAGAATGGGGAATATCGCCAGAACGGGCGGGACCATGAACGATTTCAATATTTTTAATTTCCGGGTCAAACTCCGCAAGATTTTCTTTGAGATATTCCACTAAAGTATTGAGCGTGGTTTGGTCACCAACTGCCGTATTATAAATGGTATTTACCGCCTGGGGATTTTCCGCAAGCATTGCTTTTTCATTCATCTGAATGACATTGCCGATATAGGTAAAGTCTCTGGAATAATCTCCCGTCCCGTTGATAACAGGACTTTCATGATTGATGAGCTGAATGACAAATTTAGGAATTACCGCGGCATAAGCACCCTCTGGATTTTGTCGTTTGCCAAAAACATTGAAATAGCGCAAACCGATGGACTCTACCCCATAAATCTTACTGAAGACATCGGCATACAACTCGTTCACATATTTAGTGACCGCATAGGGAGATAGTGGTTTACCAATCACGTCTTCCACTTTCGGAAGCGTTTCGGAGTCACCATAGGTAGAAGAACTTGCTGCGTACACTACTCTTTTCACCTTAGCATCCCGTGCAGCAACCAATATGTTTAAAAATCCGCCAACATTCACGCCGTTACTTGTTATCGGATCATTGATGGATCGCGGAACAGACCCTAAAGCAGCATGATGCAGCACATAATCGATACCGGTACAGGCTTTCCTGCACGTCTCGAAATCGCGGATATCCCCTTCGATCAGCGAAAAATGGGGGTTTCCGAAATGGTGCTCAATATTATGGCGAAATCCGGTAGAAAAATTATCCAGCACCACTACCTGCGCGCCTTCCGAAATAAAGTGGTCGCAAAGGTTGGAACCGATAAAGCCTGCTCCCCCTGTTATTAGAATTTTATACATTTTGTTTTTCATGAAATGGCCAATAGTGAAAAAGGTTTTGGATTTATTGTTAATTTCAATTCAAAATAAGTTCCCGTTTTGTATGTGCGTACTGCTTCACTTCGCCCGCAATCATCCTGCAAAGAGCCCGCTCCTGATAAAGTCTTTATACTTGTTTCATTCTCAATTGCTTTTAAAGGTCATTCGTCTATCCGACTGGCAGCGCTCTAAGCCTAAACACTTAAAAAACCAATCACTCCATCCCTCAAAAACCCAGTCACCAATCTCTTGCGCCTTTGTTAAGTGAAATCGAAGATTCGACGAAGTCAAACGCCCTTGCGCCTTAAAAAACACCCGCAAGACAGCATGCATGTCAAATACTTCTTGCGCCCTTGCGTTAAAAAAAAAGTATAAACAGATTGCTTCGTCGTTCCTCCCCGCACAATGACGCCGCCTTTTCAAATCACTCAAAAACCTGATACAAAAAAACCACCCCGGCACTCCGATTCAAGCTTGGTGCACCACCCCGGCACTCCCCTTCGGGTCTGGTGCCACCCCTCCAGAGGAGGGGAATAGTACGGTTTTTTTTATGAGATTTGGTTTATAATCGATTCTTTATCAGCATCTCTCAGACAAAATGTCTCTCAGTCTCGCGTCTCTCAGTCTAGTGTCTCTTAGTCTCATGTCTCTTTTAAACAAACCTCTCCCACCATTTCTTCTCTATCTCATGCGTATAAGAATAATACCCATACCCATACTTCTTGCCGTAGCGGGTATTTTCGGGTTTTACACTGTTCAGCACAAAAGCCATGTTGCTGATTTGATTTTCGATCTGGAAGCCGGCAGCAAAATCGATCATGCCCTTTTCTGTGAATTCGGATCTTACGACATAGAGCAGGACATCGGCTTTCTCCACCAGCTGGAGGGTGTCACTCACCAACATGACGGGTGCGGAGTCTAAAACGATGTAGTCGTATTTGGTTTTGAGATAGCTGATCATTTCTGCAAACTTCTCCATATCCAGAAGGTCATTGGGATTGGGGGCGATCTGACCGCTGAAAAGCACGTCGAGATTGTCATTCACTTTGGAAGGGACGATATAAGAATCGGGCACGGTCTTATCGGAGACCAGATAATCGGTCAGCCCAATATTTTTTCCGTGGACAAAACGGTGCAGCTGTGGATTCCGGATATCGGCTCCGATGATGATCACTTTATTTTTTCCGGCTAACGTCAGGGCGGTATTGATGGATACGGTGGTTTTTCCTTCGCCTTTAATGGAGGAAGTGACCAGGACGACATCTCCGAGTTCGGTCTTTTTAGCCTTTAACAGGTATTTGAGATTGGAACTTAAGATCCGGAAAGATTCGGCAAAAGTGGAAAAGTCATTGGGATGAACGACCGCGTTCTCTTCACTGTTGACCGGGATTTCTGCAATGACGATGGCAGACACGGGCATCAGAGCCATGATATGTTCCTTGGTGTGTACTTTGGTATCCAGGGAGTTCCAGACAATCAGAAAGAGCAGCGGCAGTAAAAAGCCGGCCGTAAGTGCTCCGTTCATAATGCGTTTGGAATTGGGCTGTACAATGCCGGTGGTGAAGGCGGGATTGATGATCTTCGCTTTCGGTGCCGTCACTGCCAGGGTAATGGCATTTTCTTCTCTCTTCTGCAAAAGATAGAGGTAGAGTTGTTCTTTCAGCGTTTGTTGCCGGTCGATGCTCCGGAACATTTTTTCCTGGGTGGGAAATTTGCTGATGTTTCCTTTGGCCAGATTGAGCTGGGCATTGGCCTGAGCAACCTGAAGCTGCAGGATTTCGCGCGCTTCTATTAAGTTTTTCCGGATTAAATTTTTGGTAACGGCGATCTGTTTGTTCATTTCAATCACCGATGGGTTTTCGCCCGTCGCCTGCTTTAAAACCCGGTTCCGGGTGAGCAGGAGATTGTTGTACTCGGTAATATTGCTTTCGGCACCGCCAGGCAAGCCCATTCCCGTAGGCAACAGCTGTTCTGTCGCGCTGGCTGCCAAGACTGAATTGACCAGATCCAACTGCATCGACTGTGTCAGAATGATTTTCGTATTCTCTTCCGCTTTGCTTAAGGCCATGCTCCCCTGTGCCTCCAGACTGGTCATCTGATTGGACTGTTTGAACCGTTCTTTCTGCCCTTCAATACCGGAGAGGTCATCGGTAATTACTTCTAACCGTTCATTGATGAAATCCTGGGTATTTTGTGCCTCCTGGTTTTTATCGTTCACACCATCAATGATATACTGTTTGGCGAGTTCATTTAAAATATCTTCTGACTTTTTCGGGACAGGTCCTACCATGGCTACTTCCATGAGCAGTCCTTTGTTTTCCGGCAAACTCACCGAGATGCTGCCTTCCAGATTCGCTACCGCGCTTTTGATACTTCTGAAGACCACTTTGATGGGATCGGTTAAAATGACCCCGGGTTTTGCATTGATCTGCACGGTTCCGAAAGGAAAACGGGCAGGAACCCCAAAACGGTAAACGGTCTTTGAATCGTTGAGCTTAAAGGAATTACGGCCCACGGGATTGATCGTATAGGTTGCTCCGGAAAACTGATCCGGCTGACTGATGCTGATGATTTTTCCCGATAAAGGGCTGTCATTATAAAGTTCCACTTCTTTAATTTTACCCAAACTAAAAAAACTGACGCCCAAATTAAGGTTTTGGGCAACCGTTTCTAAAATAGGCTTCGAAACAATAATCGTGGTTTCGCCCTGCAGCTCATTGTCACCACTCACGCCCATTCCAAGGTTTTTCAGGTCACTCAGTGCAGCGGAACTGTTTCCTTTGGATTCCCGGAGTTTGAGAGAAGTCTTGCTGCTGTACTGCGCCTGTGTATATTTAAGGTAGACTTTAACGCCCCCATAAAACAGGGCGAGACTGAGCAAAAACCAAGGCCATTTCTTCAGATACTTCCCAATTTCTTTCTTGATATTAACCGTCTTCGTTCTTTTCAGCGGTTCCGAATTTTCCAGCAGTTCCATCAATATCTATTTTCGGGTTAAGGTAAAAATTAAAGTGATAAGCCCCAAACCGATTCCGCCATATTTGATCCAGTTATCAACATTAGAATTGGTATTGACCGACATCTGCTTGTTCCGGTCGGGTTCCACATAAAGAATATCATTCTGCTGCAGATAATAATAAGGCGAATTCACGATGGAAACTTCTGAAAGGTCAAGGGAAATCACTTTATCCCGGGCTTCTTCTTCGGAATAGCGGATCAGCTTGACATTGGTTTTGTTGGCGTCGTAAGTAAGATCTCCAGCCAGGGCAATAGCCTGAAAGAGATTAAGCTTTTCGGTAGGACTTGTTTTCTGTCCCGGCCCTTTTACCTCGCCTAAAACAGAGAAATTAAAATTGGACAGGGTGACCGTCACCATAGGATCAGTAAGGAACCTTTTTAAGCGGCTTTCTAAATCCTGTTTGAGCTGCTGCTTGGTCATGCCTTTGCAGTAGACACTTCCCAGAACCGGGAATACTATCGTCCCGTCGGTAGTAACGGTATATTCTGTTGCGCCGGAGGAGCCGCCGGAACCGCTTCCCATGCCCGCTGTTCCCGTCCCAGCCATGGTAGAGAGATTGAACGGGCGCACCGCAATCTCTTCGAAAGCGGAAACTAAAATCTGCAACCGGTCGCCTTCCTGAATATGAAGCCCCTCATACCGGGCTTGTGAAACTTCCTGTTCAAAGTTATTGTTCGAAAGATAAACGATGTTTTTCTTCGGTTGACACGACTGAAATACAAGGAGCGCAACGATTATAAATACTGAAAAGTATTTCTTCATTTCTTATTTTTAAGACTACAAATGTAAAACTATTTTTAGCAGACCGGTCCCCGTTGTCGGTGGATGGATCATCATGTTGATTACCACCAGTTCTCTTTCCAGTAATAATTAAGGCCTACCCCCAACATCCTGTTATAGGTATTGCGGTTGTCATTATTGGGATAGACTTTGCTGAAACCACGGTCATACCTCAGAAACGCTTCAAACTGTTGGGATACTTTTAAACCCACCCCGAAAGAAACGCCATACCCGAATTTTTTAACCTCATCGTCCTTATTGTATTTAAAATAGGCCAGATCATACGCCGGATCTACCTTTCTTTCCTGTCTAACTAAATATTCAATACGCGGGCCGGCAAATAAAAAGACATCCCGCTTCATGTTTCCCTGATGAAAAAACCATTTCATATACACCTGCATGGCCACATAATCATGATGGAATTTCTGTACCCCGAATTTATCCTCTTCTGCTTTCGCAATTTCACCACCCATATGGTATTCGATCTGAGGGGTAATAAAAAGCCAGGCCGAATCGAAGACATCATTTTCTACGAGTGACCACTGTCCGAAAAACCCGAGACCGCCGCCATACGCTCCTTTGGAAACGTCGTGCACGCCCACGATAGACCCTTTGTGGAAATTGCCGGTAACACCGTATTTGAAGGTTTGCCCGTTCACCATAATCAAAAGGAACACGGCAATAAGTATATTAATTTTCTTCATATCATTAGAATCGATATTGATGAACTGTGTTTTTAAAGAATTCTTATGCAAATTAATTAAAATTATTTCAATTATACTGTTTTTTTTATGAAGGGTGGGATATTCGGTGGGGTGTTTAGTTCTGGATGATGGATGTTGGGTGTTTGAGTCCTTGAGTGATTTATAAGGCGGCGTCATTGCGGGGAGGACCGAGGGAGAAATCTGGTAATACTTTTATTTTAACGCAAGGGCGCAAAAAGTATTTGACATGCATGATGTTTTTCGGGTGTTTTTTAAGGCGCAAGGGCGTTTCACTTAACAAAGGCGCGGGATGAGGGATGAGGGATGCCGCTGTCTGAGTGTTTTGATTTCTATTTTACATCCCGATTTCGTTGAAAAATTAAATTCACTCCCTTTAGGGTTGGGGCAAATGAATTTGATTTTTCTTAACGCAAATAGCTCCTACGTCGACCCTCCAAGAAAACAGTTTTTCATTAAAAAGGCGGCGTCATTGCGGGGAGGAACGACGGAGAAAATCTGTTAATACTTTTCTTTTTAACGCAAGGGCGCAAAAAGTATTTGACATGCATGCTGTCTTGCGGGTGTTTTTTAAGGCGCAAGGGCGTTTCACTTAACAAAGGCGCAAGAGGTTGGGTATGGCTGCCATTGTTTGAATGTTTGAGTATTTGGGTATTTGAGTGGATGATTAAAACGCTGTGTCACGGAGCGGAGAAATCTGTTAATACTTTTCTTTTTAACGCAAGGACGCAAAAAAATATTTGACATGAATGCTGTCTTGCGGGTGTTTTTTAAGACGCAAGGGCGTTTCACTTAACAAAGGCGCAAGAGTTTGGATGAGGGATGCCGCTGCTGAATGTTTGAGTACTTGATTACTTGGGTACTTGGGTATTTGAGTGGATGATTAAAAGGCTGTGTCACGGAGCGGAAAAATCTTTTAATACTTTTCTTTTTAACGCAAGGGCGCAAAAAAATATTTGACATGAATGCTGTCTTGCGGGTGTTTTTTAAGACGCAAGGGCGTTTCACTTAACAAAGGCGCAAGAGTTTGGATGAGGGATGCCGCTGCTGAATGTTTGAGTACTTGATTACTTGGGTACTTGGGTATTTGAGTGGATGATTAAAAGGCTGTGTCACGGAGCGGAAAAATCTTTTAATACTTTTCTTTTTAACGCAAGGGCGCAAGAAGTATTTGACATGCATGCTGTCTTGCGGGTGTTTTTTAAGGCGCAAGGGCGTTTGACTTCGTCGAATCTTCGATTTCACTTAACAAAGGCGCGGGATGTTGGATGAGGGATGCCGCTGTCTGAATGTTTGGGCGTTTGGGTGTTTTGATTTCTATTTTACATCCCGACTTCGTTGAAAAATCAAAATTCACTCCCTTTAGGGTTGGGGCAAATGAATTTGATTTTTCTTAACGCAAATAGCTCCTAAGTCGACCCTCCAGGTAAGACAGTTTTTCATTAAAAAGACGGCGTCATTTCGGGGAGGAACGACGGAGAAAATCTGTTAATACTTTTCTTTTTAACGCAAGGGCGCAAAAAATATTTAACATGCATGCTGTTTTTCGGGTGTTTTTTAAGACGCAAGGGCGTTTCACTTAACAAAGGCGCAAGAGGTTTGGTATGGCTACCATTGCTTGAATATTTGAGTACTTGGGTATTTGAGTGGATGAGTGGATGATTAAAAGGCTGTGTCACGGAGCCGAGAAATCTGTTAATACTTTTCTTTTTAACGCAAGGACGCAAAAAAATATTTGACATGAATGCTGTCTTGCGGGTGTTTTTTAAGGCGCAAGGGCGTTTCACTTAACAATGGCGCAGGTTGCTGGATGAGGGATGCCGCTGTCTGAGTGTTTTGATTTCTATTTTACATCCCGATTTCGTTGAAAAATTAAATTCACTCCCTTTAGGGTTGGGGCAAATGAATTTGATTTTTCTTAACGCAAATAGCTCCTACGTCGACCCTCCAAGAAAACAGTTTTTCATTAAAAAGGCGGCGTCATTGCGGGGAGGACCGAGGGAGAAATCTTGTAATACTTTTATTTTTAACGCAAGGGCGCAAAAAGTATTTGACATGCATGATGTTTTTCGGGTGTTTTTTAAGGCGCAAGGGCGTTTCACTTAACAAAGGCGCGGGATGAGGGATGAGGGATGCCGCTGTTTGAGTGTTTGAGTATTTGAGTCATTGGGTACTTGGGTGTTTGGGTATTTGGGTATTTGGGTGGATGATTAAAACGCTGAGTCACGGAGTGGACAAATCTGTTAATACTCTTCTTTTTAACGCAAGGGCGCAAGAAGTATTTGACATGCATGCTGTTTTTCGGATGTTTTTTAAGGCGCAAGGGCGTTTCACTTAACAAAGGCGCGGGATGTTGGACGAGGGATGCCGCTGTCTGAGTGTTTTGATTTCTATTTTACATCCCGATTTCGTTGAAAAATTAAATTCACTCCCTTTAGGGTTGGGGCAAATGAATTTGATTTTTCTTAACGCAAATAGCTCCTACGTCGACCCTCCAGGAAAACAGTTTTTCATTAAAAAGGCGGCGTCATTGCGGGGAGGAACGACGGAGAAAATCTGGTAATACTTTTCTTTTTAACGCAAGGGCGCAAAAAGTATTTGACATGCTGTCTTGCGGGTGTTTTTTAAGGCGCAAGGGCGTTTCACTTCGTCGAATCTTCGATTTCACTTAACAAAGGCGAGAGAGATTGGGTATGGTGCCATTGTTCGAACATCCAGCATCAAGCATCATCTGATCCCTCAAATACCCAAATACTCAAATACTCAAATACTCAATCACCCAACACCCAGCATCCAACATTTTCCTCCCAATCAGAATTCTTCGCAAAAAATTCCATAAATTTGAATTCTTTATTAACGAGAATTTTAAAACATTATTTATACCCTATGGATCCAATTTTTGACCTTATAGAAAAGGAAAGACAAAGACAGACACACGGCATCGAACTCATCGCTTCTGAAAATTTTGTTTCAGAAAATGTAATGAAAGCCGTAGGAAGTGTTCTGACCAATAAATACGCGGAAGGCTATCCCGGAAAAAGATACTACGGCGGTTGCGAAGTCGTAGATGAAATAGAAACTTTAGCCATCGAAAGAGCGAAACAGCTTTTTGGTGTAGATTATGCCAACGTTCAGCCACATTCCGGGTCGCAGGCCAATGCTGCCATTTA
This sequence comes from Chryseobacterium gotjawalense, assembly GCF_030012525.1. NCBI lineage: Bacteria > Pseudomonadati > Bacteroidota > Flavobacteriia > Flavobacteriales > Weeksellaceae > Chryseobacterium > Chryseobacterium gotjawalense. Next base: position 2,939,286 of record NZ_CP124855.1, on the reverse strand, counting down.
TCTCTCTGTCCTCAAGCCGGGCGATCAGATTTTAGGACTCGATTTATCGATGGGTGGCCATTTGACCCACGGTTCTTTTGTGAACTTTTCGGGAATTCAGTACAGCGCCAACTTCTACGGCGTAGAGCGCGAAAGCGGGTTGATCGACTATGAGGCCATGCGCCAGAAAGCTTTGGAAGTAAAACCGAAAATGTTAATAGCCGGGTATTCTGCCTATTCCAGAGATATCGATTTCAGGAAATTCCGCGAAGTGGCGGATGAAGTGGGAGCGACCCTTTGGGCAGATATCGCGCATCCAGCGGGATTGATTGCCAAAGGACTGCTGAGCTCACCATTCGAACATTGTCATGTGGTCACTACCACTACCCATAAAACCCTTCGCGGCCCAAGAGGTGGACTGATTATGATGGGCAAAGATTTTGAAAATACTTACGGTCACAAAACGCCAAAAGGAGAAACCAAAATGATGAGTCAGGTCCTAAACGGTGCTGTATTCCCGGGAATCCAGGGCGGACCACTGGAGCATGTGATTGCCGGAAAAGCAGTGGCGTTTGCAGAAGCCATCGATCAGAAATTCGAAGTCTATGCAAAACAGGTGGTAGCCAATGCCCGTGCGTTAGCAAAAGCCATGATGACCCGGGGATTCGATATCGTAAGTGGAGGCACCGATAATCACCTGATGTTGGTTGATCTCCGAAATAAAAACGTCAATGGTAAAGAAACCGAGAAAGCGTTGGTAAAAGCCGACATTACCTGCAACAAAAACATGGTTCCTTTTGATGACAAATCTGCATTTACCACTTCAGGGATCCGTTTGGGAACTGCAGCCATTACGACCAGAGGTTTAAAAGAAGCCGATATGGAAGTCCTTGCCGGCCTCATCAACGACGTTGTCATGAACATCAACGATGACCACAAAATAGCTGAAGTCCGTAAAAAAGTCAATCAAATGATGGAGGGAAAGGCTTTGTTTAATTATTAGATGATAGACGGAGAGATGATAGACGGAGAGATTATAGATAATAGACTAATAGGTGATAGACTATTAGATTATTGCCTTTAAATATAGGAAAACCAATAGATGATAGATAATAGACTAATAGATGATAGACGATAGACTATTAGATTATTGCCTTTTAAATATAGGAACACCAATTTCAAATTCACTGCCGCGATAAAGGCAGTGAATTTGTTTTTTATACAAGGTGGATCTACGTGTCGCCTCACTGTTACGTTTCCCTTTTTGGTGATTGAGCGGGGCCGAAATTACCGTATTGGGAAAACTGACATCAAGAGGAGCACCAATTTCAAATTCACTGCCGCGATAAAGGCAGTGAATTTGTTTTTTTATACAAGGTGGATCTACGTGTCGCCTCGCTGTTACGTTGCCCTTTTTGGTGATTGAGCGGAGCCGAAATCACCAAAAAGGGAAAACTGCTATCAAGGGGAACACCAATTTCAAATTCACTGTCGTGATAAAGGCAGTGAATTTGTTTTTTCTACAAGGTAGATCTACGTGTCGCCTCGCTCTTTCGGTGCCTTTTTTGGTGATTGAGCGGAGCCGAAATCACCAAAAAGGGAAAACTGCTATCAAGGGGAACACCAATTTCAAATTCACTGTCGTGATAAAGGCAGTGAATTTGTTTTTTCTACAAGGTAGATCTACGTGTCGCCTCGCTGTTAAGTGCCCTTTTTGGGTGATTGAGCGGAGCCGAAATCACCGTAGCGAGTCGGCAATGAAAAACTGTTTTTGCTTTGAGGGTCGACTTAGGAGGTTTTTGCGTGAAGAAAAATCAAATTCATTTGCCCCAACCGAAAAGGAGACATGAGACTTAGAGAGAAGGAGACATGATAATTTATTAATCGCCAATAGCAGGCTACCTAACTTTGCCAAAGTTCCAAACTTTGGTAAAGTTGATTACCGAAAGATTAGAAAACCTTTTCATCATGTACGATGAAATAACCCGGAAGGATACGGAAATAAGAAAAATCAAATTCATTTGCCCCAACCCTAAAGGGAGTGAATTTGATTTTTCAACGAAATCGGGATGTAAAATAGAAATTAAAACGACTTCGGAGATTTTTGCGTTAAGAAAAATGAAGATTTCTTCCCATCCAAGTTTTTAAAAGAACATACCTCCTAAAAATCCCCTTTGCCCGAAGCACGGCCATAATCTTTGTTTAACAGCGATATTTTGTTCCCGTGCAAGTCTCGTCTAAGGGACGAGATAAATTTTGGGGATTTTCTTGGAAGAAATCTTCATTTTTTAGCAAACCGACGAAGGAGGTTCGCCGATTCCATTAAAAACAAAAAAAAAGGGATGAGGCAAAAAGATCCAGTCTTGAACTTTTGGTTCTCGTATGTTTCAAGACAAAAGAACTTAATAAAAGAGAAAAAACTAAATTACTTTGCCCGACTATTGAAAAGTGATTGTTTTGATGGGTTTTTGAGTTAAAGTCGGGAATAAGAAAAATCAAATTCATTACCCCAACCCTAAAGGAGTGAATTTGATTTTTCGACGAAATAGGGATGTAAAATAGAAATTAAAACGACTTAGGAGATTTTTGCGGTAAAAAATCTTGAAGAGATTCGCCGATTCAAACAAAAATATAAAAACAGGAGGCAAAAATGAAGATTTCTTCCCATCCAACTTTTTAAACGAGCATAACGCATAAAAATCCCCACTGTTTGAGGGCGGCAAATAACTTTAATCGATAAATAAATGGGGATTTTCTAAGAAGAAATCTTTAAACAAGCATAACGCCTAAAACAATAAATAAGAGGAAGCAAAAGAACTTAAAAAAAAGATATTCTTGCTACGGGAATCCTCATTAACACACTGCTTCCCTGCATCCGCAATGACGCCGCTTTTTTAGTCATCCAAAAACCCAAATACCCAAATACTCAAACATTCAAACAATGGCACCCCTCAGCAATCAGCCCTTCTCTTCATCCTCCATAACCTGCAGTATTTCCTCATATTCAAACCCTTTACCCATCAAATACTTAATGGTTTTGGAATTTTTCTGGTAAGCCTGCAGGCCTTTTATTTTGGAGTGGTAACTCAGGAATAATTTAGCTAAGGTTTTGTGATAATCATCCCCATCAATTTCGTTAAAACAACTGTTGATGAGTTTTTCCGTTACTCCTTTGAATTTAAGATGATTCCGGATTTTGTTCCGCCCCCAGGATTTCATGTAGAATTTTCCACGGATATAGCTGCGGGTAAATCGTTCTTCATTGAGGTAATTTTCCTTCATCAGATAAAGAAGGATCTCCTCTTTGGCTTCCGGAATCAATAGATAATCCCACATCTTCTGCTCCACTTCCTGGTGACAGCGGTCCTGATAAACGCAGTAGTTGACCAGCTTTTGTTTGATTTCCAGAAAGGTGTATGATTTTTTTTCATTCATGGGTTATAAAATGAAGTGGGGGTTAGTATTGATTTTTCTTATTTCTTTTATATTGTTCTGATGCAAAAGTAACAATCCGGAACGGTCGGGACAAGACTGTGAATTTTGATGAGGTGGTTGATTCAAGAACAGAAATCCTTTACCGTAAACACATCCGCAACTGAACACCCCTTTTACCTGTATTCTGAAAAACCTTCAGTGAATTAAATTTTCACCTCCCTGGGGATTCTCTATTTCAATTTCCCTAATTTTGCAAAATAAGGAAAAACATGAAAACAGGCGACCCCGTTTCGGTAATCGATGACAACCTGAAAGGGAAAATCACAGGCATCAAAGGAAAAAAAGTGACCATCGAAGATGAACACGGCTTCCGGTATGAATACAATGCTGATGAACTCGTTCTGCAGCAGGCGGAAATTTATGAACAGATAAAAACCGTGCAGAAAAAAGAACTGTCAAAACCCGTTTCTAAAAAGCATCACAAGAAACCTTTTGTGCTGGATCTGCATTTCGAACATCTGGTAAAGAATCCTGCCGGTTACAACTCCTTTGACCGGCTCTTCCTTCAAAAAGAAAAACTACTGACCACGATCGACTACTGCCGGAAAAACAACCTGAAAAAGCTGGAGATCATCCACGGAATCGGCGACGGTGTTTTGCAGCAAATGGTTCACGACGTGCTGGAAAGCCAAACCAAACTGGAGTTTCAGAACAAAGAAATACTGCACCATCAATCGGGCACCGTAGTGGTGTATTTTAGGTAGTTGGACGATAGACGATAGACATAGACGATAGACGATAGACGATATGTCCGTCCCTGATATAGGTTGACATAAATAAGTCAACAAATATGAAAGCAAACATTAAGAAACTTCAGAAGCATCGGGTTTTCAGTGAGGAATTTAAGAGGGAGATTGTCTCTCTATTTGAGAGTGGAAAATTCAGTGTATTACAGCTTGAAAAACTTTATGGAGTTTCGGACTCTGCTATTTACCAATGGATCTATAAATTTTCTACCTTTAACGAGAAAGGAATTAGAGTTGTAGAAATGAAAGAAAGCAGTGTACATAAGCTAAAAGAACTCGAGCAGAAGATTAAAGAACTTGAGCAAGCCGTTGGTCAGAAGCAGATTATGGTCGATTATCTGGAAAAAATGATTGATATAGCCAAGGAAGATCTGGACATTGACATAAAAAAAAATTACGGCAACCAACGCTCTGCTGGTTCAGGCAACATTCCGAAGAAAAAGAATTCTCCCTGAATGCTTTATATCGGGCAGTAGGGATCAGCAGGCAGGCGGTGCAACAATATGAGTATCGACAGAACATTTTTGATGAAAATGTACGTGCTCTAATGTTGGAAGCCCACGAACTCCGGAATGAGCACCCAGGCTGCGGAGTAGAGAAAATGTATTATGCCTTAAAGCCGGAATTCATGGGCAGAGACCGCTTCATAGAACTTTTTATGGAATTGGGCTTCAGGCTGGAGCACAAGAGGAATTACCGCAAAACGACCCATTCCGTCGCCTCCGAATATCCCAATCTTATCAAAGGTATGGAGGTAAATGCACCTAACACCATCTGGCAGTCGGATATTACGTATATTTACGTTAACGATAGGTTTTATTACGCAGTTTTCATCATTGATGTATACACGAAAAAGATTACAGGATACAAAATATCCAATAATATGAGGGCAACCGCGAATGTAGAAGCCTTGAAAATGGCGGTAAGAGACCATTGTTTTCCTAAAATCCATCACTCGGACAGAGGAGGGCAATACATTTATAAAGAATATGTCAAGTTGCTGAAAGAAGGGTCTACTCAAATAAGCATGGCCTTGTCTGCACAGGATAATGCATATGCAGAGCGGATAAACAAGACCATAAAAGAAGAATATCTGGATCGATGGAAACCCATGAACTTTGAACAGTTGAAGAAATTTACGAAGCGAGCGGTTGATCAATATAATAACCGCCGACCACACAATAACCTTGGCCGGTTATCGCCTGTAGAATTTGAAAGAAGATGGCAGGAAAAGGGATTTTCATCCCAACCCATTATCACCATCAATGATAATAATGAGCCGTAAAAAAAAAGAGGTTACCCAATGTGGAAAGCTATTAAAATATGGATAAATTTAGAAAATGATTGCACTTAAAATTTACCCACATTTTAACAGCCACATTCAACAACGACCATGAAAATAATTATATAAAAACAAGTCAACACTATTCAGGGATTGGCAATAGACGATAGACGATAGACGATAGACGATAGACGATAGACGATAGACGCAAAATTAACTACTCGCTATTACAGCCTGCATCCTGCACCAATTATAAACATCCTGCACCACACATTTAATGAGTGAATTTGGTCAATGAGTGAATTTGGTGAATGCGTGAATAACTTTTTATGAATTGATGATTGATTATTAGCATCAAAACTCCTGCATCCTTGCACCCTGCATCCTTGCACCTTTGCACCCTGCATCCATGCACCCTGCACCCAACATCCTGCACCAAGCATTCTACATCCTACATCAAACACCTAACATCCCGGACCCAGCAGCGCCCTACTCTACATACTTAAAACTGGTTGCGTAGAATTTCCCTTTCTTAACTTCTCCGCTCACGACCGCCTTTTTCATGATTTTGCAGTAGCCGTCTTCGGCGTGAGCGTCACCGTACGTTTTTTTATCTAAACCTTCGACGTGATAGACTTTGCCCTCAATTTTTACGGCCATGGCGCACCCTTTATCGGATTTGATTTTGAACTGACACATTCCGCAAGCTGCGTCAACCGTCTGGTTCTGAACTTTCTGGGCAAAAACACTTACTGAAACTAACAGCAAGAATACCAATAAGACTCTTTTCATACTATTTAATATTGATTAAAAAATTCGTTTAATGGATTTGGTTTCAATCTTGAGATTGCTGTATTTTTTCACCGCAAAAGGTGCAAAAGTTTAATTTTAATAAAAGTGAATCAATAGTCTGCAAAAGAACCCCTGTTAAAAGTGGTTCAATTTTCGGCATTCTTTTGAAGAACTTTTTCTGCAATGATCTTTTGTCCCTTTTGCGGTTAAAACCTGATGGTTTGAAATCTCAGATCCTTTATTAAAAACCTTTGTAAAAGTAGCAAATCTCTTTCATCCGGACTCATGACTTTGCTCATAACCGTTCAAAAATAAGAAAATTTCAAAAGCCGATTAATTTTAATAAATTTGCGCTCGTAAAGCATGGAACAACTCAAATTACTTTTTACCAAAGACGGCGTACAATATCAGGTTTCCAGAAACAGGACTGTTTCTGAGGAAAACTCTTTTTTTGTAACCGAAGAATCGCCTGAAAACGCCCTCAGCCAAAAGATCGATGAGATTTTAGCGCTGAAAAAATTTAAAGAAATTACGGTGATCTCCGCCTTAAATCATTTTACTTTAATGCCCGAAGGTTTTAAGGAACACGATTTGGGCTACAGTCTGATTTCTTATAATGCGCCTGTGGATCAGGATCAGGAAGAATTAATGCTTTCAGTGAATAAGAAATTTGGCGTTCAGTTTTATTATACTTTTCCGAAATCTATTTATCAGAAAATAAAAAATACCGCCGTTCCTGCGAAATTCAATTTCTCGGGCGAACAGTTTTTGAATCAGATATCGGCCAAAAACCAAAAAGAAATTCATATTAATTTATACCATCAGCAATGTGAGTTTTTTGCTTTAGATCATAAAAAAGTAATCCTTTACAATAATCTGGATGTGAATTCGGAAGTTGATTTTCTTTATTTCATTATGTTTACCATCAGTAAAATCGGATTTGGAATTGCGGATACCCAGTTTTTTGTTTACGGCGAAACGACCGAAAATGAAACATTTATTTCAGAACTAAAGAAGTTTGTGAAAAGCCTAAAAATCGTTTACGATAATATTCCGAACAGAAATTTTATTTTGAATGCACGATAAAAGTATTAAGAGCCAGGGAAAAAGTAAAAAATAGCCAGGTGAAGTGAATAGTCAATGGTGAATAGTGAATTTTTTAACTCTTTTTATTCAATCACAAAAGACCCAACAACTTCAGGCATTTGAAGTAAATTAAAAGATCGAAAAAGGTAAATCTTGAAATCCCCTTTGCTGAGTGAAATCGAAGATTCGACGAAGTCAAACGCCTTTGCGACCGTAATTTTTGTAATGCTATTTTTTCAAAAACCTTTGCGCCTTTGCGTTAAAATAAAATAATAGATATACATTTAGAAATAAATTGACTTAAATTGCACTTCTTGTGCACCAAACATCCAGCACCTACACCATGTACAGAATAATCAGTGGCCAATGGAAAGCCAAAAGAATTTCCGCTCCGAAAAACTTCGATGTAAGACCGACGACCGATTTTGCCAAAGAAGCCCTGTTCAGCATTATCGAAAACCGTTTCCGACTGGATTACGCCTCGATTTCTGTACTCGATCTCTTTGCCGGAATCGGATCGATTTCACTGGAATTCGCTTCCAGAGGCTGCAAAGACGTGACTTCAATTGAGATGAATGCCCGCCATGCCGGTTTCATCAATGCTACCGCAACAGAGCTTGAAATGAACACGCAGGTGAATGCCATCCGTGGCGACGTTTTTGAGTATTTAAAGAAAAACAGAAACCGCAAAACCTACGATATCGTGGTTGCGGATCCACCTTTCGAAATGGAGGTAGAAAAATACCAAGAACTCATTTCTCTGGTATTGAAGAATAATTACCTCAAGGAAAACGGCGTCTTTATTTTGGAACACCAAAGCCGTACAAAACTGGAACATCCGAATATTACCGACACCAGAAAATATGGAAACGTAAGTTTTTCTTTCCTAAAACCCAACGAACCACAACCGGAAGAAACGGCTGAAAATGGAGAGATCGTGGAATAGATGATAGACGGATAGATGATAGACGAAATACTGTTTTCAGAGTTATATTGCCACGAATGCACGAAAAAATGTTAGCAGTAACATAGGAATTCGTGTATTCGTGGCATTTTTTTTTAAGAGAAGTTTACCTTTTGAAAACCATTATTCCAGGTTGCTTTTGCAATTTTTTAAATGACTTACCCAATAAAACTTTGCGCCTTTTGTGGTTTAAAGAAACTCAGACCTCCTTTTATAATTGGTTATAAAACGTTTTGCCTTTGCTAAGTGAAACGCCTTTGCGTCCGTAATTTTCATGAAGAATGTTAAGTAAATCTTTGCGTCTTTGCGTTAAAAATTTTCAGTATTTTTATAAGTCTCCTTAAAAAAACTGCATCTTTTTCAGTATAAGAAAACCAGCACCAACTCTTACAATACTTTCAATTCCAGATTGATGGCTTTACCAAAGAATTTTTTGGATATTTTTTCAAAGTTTTTGGTGATGTCTGAAAGGAAAAACTGATAGGTAGGTTTTGGATTATCTTCATTCAGCAAATGATGCTTTTCCAGAATAATTCTCAGTTGATTCGCCACGATACTCGGTGAATCGATTACCCGAACGCGGTTTCCGTAATATTGTTTGATTTCGTTCAGCAAAAGTGGATAATGGGTACAGCCTAAAATCAGGGTTTCAATATTTTTCAATTTACTGTTACTCAGGTAATTATAAATGATCGAATGCGTAATCGGATGATTCCTAAAACCCTCCTCGATGGCGGGCACCAAAAGCGGGGTCGCCAGTTCATCGACTTTAATAAACTTATTGTGCTTGCGGATCGATTTTTTATACAATCCTGAATTGACCGTTGCTTTGGTCGCAATCACCCCCACATTATTGTGTATTTCGTAGGACACTTTTTCAGCAACCGGATTAATCACATCGATCACCGGAACTTGATTATTAACCAATGCCAACACTTCTGTTAACGCATTTGCAGTGGCAGAATTACAGGCAATTACAATGGCTTTACAATTTTTCTCCAATAAAAATTCGGTGATTTTCGTACAATATCCCACGATCGCTTCCCTGGATTTTTCACCGTACGGAAGATGTTTGGTATCGCCGAAATAGATTAAATTTTCATGAGGAAGTAATCTTTTAATTTCTTTGGCAACGGTTAATCCGCCCACACCGGAGTCGAAAATCCCGATGGATTGATTGGCGGAAAGATGGCTGAAATCTGGTTTTATGGTTTTCAAGGGGAAGAAATTTCTGCAAAAATACGAATAAAGAGCTAAGTAAAAAGTGAAAAGGTTAGTAAAGTGGATGGTCAATATGGGTCAATGGTCAATAGTGAATGGTGAATTTCTTTAAAAGCATTTACCGCCAAAGGGATGCTGCCAGTAAAACCATTTGTGCTGTTTGAATTAAAAAAACTCCTCGTACCTCAAACCAGAACCCCCAAACTCGTACCACGTAACCCGAAACCGGCAACTCGTACCTCGTACCTCGCAACCCTCTACACCATAAACAGATCCGACGCAATTCCATCTGCCAGAAACCAATGCTTTTCAGGAATAATAAGATGGTTATTTTCGATCATCAGCAGGCCGTCATCGAGTTTGGTTTTGATTTGATTTTGAAAATAGTCCAAAAGTTCCGCGCTGAATTTTTCCTTTAAGGCAGACAAATCTACGCCCCAAGTTGTTCGCAAACCAATCATCAACATTTCATTGAATTGGTCTTTTTCGGAGAGCAGTTCCGTTTCTTTGGGCAAGATGTTTTTATTTAAAGAATTGATATACAATTGATTATTGGCAATATTCCAGCTTCTTTCGTTTCGGCCGTTATAAGAATGTGCGGAAGGTCCGATGCCCAGATATTCCCGGTATTTCCAGTAAGCAGAATTGTGTCTGGAATGAAAACCGGGTTTTCCAAAATTGGATATTTCGTAATGATCGAAACCGTGATCTTTCAGAAAATCCGTCATGTAGAAAAACTCCTCATGTTGCTCCGCTTCTTTTGGAGCGGCGATTTTTCCCTGAGAGATCCAGGCATTCAACATTGTTTTGGGTTCAACCGTCAGTGCGTAAGAAGAAATATGCGGCACCTGAAGTTCAATCGTTTTATCGAGATTCTGTTTCCAGATTTCGAAACTTGAAGTCGGCGAACCGTAGATTAAATCGATGCTGATGTTTTCAAAACCAAAATCCTGGGCCCGCTTAATTGAACTTTCAGCTTCACCTGCATTGTGCGCGCGGTTCATTAATTTTAAATCTTCATCAAAAAAACTTTGGGTCCCGATTGACAAACGGTTGAAAGGCGTTTTTGATAATTCTTTGAGAAAGTTTTTATCCAAATCATCGGGATTGGCTTCGAGGGTAATTTCAATATTGGAATCAAAAGAGAAATGCTTTAAGACCTCATCAATAATCGACTGAAGTTCATCTGCTTTAAGAATAGAAGGAGTTCCGCCACCGAAATAAAGGGATTTTAAATCTTGGGTTTGCAACTCATTTTTTCTTAAAGAAATTTCTTTTTTTATCGCAGAAATCATCTCCTCTTTATATTTTAAAGAAGTGGAAAAATGAAAGTTGCAGTAACTGCATTTTTGTTTGCAGAAAGGGATATGGAGGTAAATCATTTTAAATAAGAGCCAGGCAAAAAGTGAAAAGAGCCAAGGTTAAGAAGTGAAAAATTTCTGTAATGTACTTAATTTTCAAAGGTAAAAATTATTCAGTTGAATATCTATTTTTTCTTTTCATTGTTTTAAATTTATAATGCATTAAATTTGTACTCTACAATTTTTCTACTTAAATTTATTTTTTTTAAAGTAGAAAACTCATTAATCTTTTAATTGGAATACCATGAACTTACAATACATCAATGATTCACAAGGAAACCCAACTGGTGTTTTTATCCCAATTGAAGACTGGAAAAAATTGGAAAAAAAATATCAAATAAATGATAATTCAGACCTTTTTCAACTTTCGGATCTGCAGAAAAAAAACCTTGCTGAAAGAATAAAATCCGATAAAAAAGATTTTATTCCTGCAAGAAAAGCTTTGGATAAACTGCGTCAAAAACATGGGTTATAATCTCGTTATTCTTAATCGTGCTCAGGAAGAAATAGATCAAGCCTATGAATATTATTCAGAGATTTCTTATTCGGTAATGAAATCTTTTGATGAACAATTAGAACTGGCTTATCAATCTTTGGAAATAAATCCTTTCTTCCAATTTCGATATAAAAACTTGAGAGCGATTCCTTTTAAATCGTTTCCTTATATACTATTTTTCACGATTGACGAAGAGGAAAAATTGGTTTACATTTATTCTGTTTTTAACACCAACCAAGATCCGCAGAAATATCCGAATTTATAAATAACAAAGCCAACACTTTCAGGAGTTGGCTTTTAGATTATTTATTACTCTTATTTGGCTTATATATGGCAAGAAGTCTTTTGGCAGTAAGTATTAATGCTAAAGGTATACTTATAAATAATGAAATTATAATGTTCATATCCATAATAATCATTGTCAAAATATTCTATAATTGCTAAAAAAAATAGAATTCATTATGATCAAGCATATAGCATACAATAAAAAATCTTTCTTCTAATTCTTGAATAATCATTATAATTAGTGATTATAAAAAAAATTAAACAAAAAGCATATAATAATTAATACCGGTACCCTCTCGTATTGATGAAATTTTCTAATTTATATCCGATACTGAGCATGAAACTGCTGCCGGCATACTGTTGAATATCAGACAGCCCGAAATTATAAGTGGCACCGAAAAAGAAATTATTCACCGTTCCTTTGATAACCGGAGAAAATCCTAAACTTTGATTACCGAATTTATTGATTGCTGTTCTAAAACTCACCCCGGCTGAAAAGGAGTTTTCGTCTCCGTTAACGGTTCCCATAACATTGAGATCCACCAGTTTAGATGAATTGGTATTAAAGTTGGCCAGGACAGACGGCGTTACATAAACCTCATCGGTCAGATACCAGTCATAACCCGTGTGGATCAGAACTTTGGTCGGTTCCGGTTCAATACCGTTCACAATAGGAATATCATTGCTTAAAGCGATATCGTTCACAGAAACTCCCGCGAAAAAATTACGGTAACTGAGCGCCATTCCAAGATTGGCATAGACCAGAAAGAGGGAATTCGAACTTAAAACCGGGTCGCCTGGATTCTGTGGATTCAGCATACCCAGGTCGATATTCATATTATAGAAATTCACATTCGTTCCAAAAGAGAACTGGCTTTTTCGCTCGCCATCATCATCCATAGGAATAAAATAAGCAGCACCTGCCGAAATACCATTGGAAGAAATCGGCCCGTTTTGATCTCTGAAAAAAGACAATCCGGCTCCCACCCTGTCAAATACGTTGGCGTGCATCCCGATCGACTGTACATTGGGGGACTGATCGAAATTCGAAAACTGTTTCTGGTAGTTTAAATTCAATACAACATCATCGGTACTTCCATAGAGCGCGGGATTAAAAAGGAAATCGCCGCCAAGCAGATACTGTTGATAAAAAGGCAATGTTTCCTGGCTTTTGTAGCTTCCGAGAAAGACCACCACGAAAAATAACGTATATATTTTTCTCATAATAAGAGTTGCGTGAATTTTCAGCAAAGATAAAAAGTTTTTATGGAACTAAGATTCTATTTAGAACCTGTTTAAATTTAACAATAAATTAACCACAAAGTCACAAAAGCTTTAGGTAAAAACTACTTCTAAAAGTTCACATCAGTTCTTAAAATCAAGATTTTCTAAAGTGTTCTAAATATTTTCAAAGTGAAAACTAATTCTTATGTGGTTTTATTACAACTTAAAAAGGCTCTAAGATTCTAAATATTTTCTCCATTTATTCAGGGCATCGTCCATATCTTTCGGCATTGGGCTTTCAAAATACATTTCTTTCCCGGTCGTGGGATGGATAAATCCAAGCGTGTGGGCATGAAGGGCATGACGGGGCAAAATTTCGAAAACGTTTTTTACAAACTGTTTGTATTTCGGCATATTGATTCCTTTTAGAATCTGATTTCCTTCATATCTTTCATCATTAAAAAGAGTGTGCCCGATATGTTTGAAATGCGCCCTGATCTGATGCGTTCTGCCTGTTTCCAGTTTGCATTCTACCCAGGTGATGTACCGGAAACGCTCGATAACTTTATAATGAGTAACAGCATGTTTCCCCAAAGTTCCGTCTTCGAAAACGGCCATCTGCATTCTGTTTTTCAGATGTCTGCCGATGTTTCCGCGAATCGTTCCCTGCTCTTCTTCCACATTTCCCCAGACAAACGCCCAGTATAATCTTTTGGTCGTACGGTCAAAGAACTGTTTGGCAAGAAAACTCAGGGCGTATTCATTTTTGGCGATGACTAAAAGGCCTGAAGTATCTTTATCAATCCGATGCACCAACCCAACGCGGTCTAAATCTGATTTCACCCCGTTTTTTTCAAAATGAAAAGCCAGGGCATTGATCAAAGTTCCGTCATAATTCCCATGACCGGGATGCACCACCATTCCTGCTGCTTTATCCACCACGACCACATCGTCATCTTCATAAACGATATTAATGGGAATATCTTGTGGAATGATGATATTTTCCCGTGGCGGCTTGGTAAGCAGGACGGAAATTTCATCCCCGGGTTTTACGCGGTAATTCTGCTTAACCGGCGAACCATTGACCACGACGTTCCCCGCGCGGCAGGTTTGCGAGATTTTATTTCTTGAAGAATTTTGCCGGAAATTCACCAGAAATTTATCGATCCGTACCGATTCCTGGCCTTTATCAACGGTGAGGGAAAGGTGTTCAAAGAGTCCGTCCGATTCAGTTTCGTTGGAATCCTGAGTCAGAAAATCTTCTTCCGCGAAATTTTCGTTGTCTTCTATCATTGTATTTTTGAAAAATAAAGCTCCAACATTTCGGTTGAAGCTTTAGTGAGAGGTGTATTAAAAACTATTCAACAATTACCTTTTTAACTTTGGGTTTTTCTTCGGTTTTCGCAGGACTTACCTTTGCCGGTACCGGAGTTGTTGTCGTTTTTGGTTTCGCTTCAGCGGCTTTTGGTTTTTGCTCCGGCGCTGTTTTTGGCATTTCCTGCTTTTTCACTTCCTGCTTTGGAGTTTCTACTTTTGGCACAACCGCTTTTGGCGTTTCCTCTAAAGGGGGTTCACTCCGGTTGGGAACAGGTTCATTATAAACAGGGGGCTCTTCATAATTCCGAGGCTCATAGTTATCTTTGATTCGATACATGGAATTCAACTGTGAGATTTTTCCACGCATTTCCGCCGGCGTTTTTTTACTGGCCCAAAGGTCAATCTGCATTCCCTGATCCCTCACATCAAATGCTGCCGGATCCTGGTAATACACAATATCTGATTCATCGCCACCGCCATCTTCATGTTCGATTAATCCTACTTCGAATAAATTTTGCGCAATAATTAATTTCGCTTCCTGTACGGTTAAGCCCACCAGATTCGGTACGCTGATATTTCGTTTTGGCCCCGCACCAATGACCAGATCAATCGTTGTGAATCTCGGCAACAGGGTACCCGGCTTCAAAACCGACCCATTGTAGAGCATTCTCAAAACAGCATCACGCTGAATACTCGGCTCATAAATGGTATCGCCAATTTTCAACCCAACCTGCTCCAGTTGCCTGAATGCCAATCCTTTGTAACGGTCTAAAATATCCGGTACAGAAACCTGTGCATAGGTTCTCGGATTCACTTTCAGCACGATAGTTCTGCCATCTTTTACGCGGGAACCCGGTGAAGGATAAATTTGTAAAACCTGAAAAGGTTTGAATTTTGGGTCGTATTTAAAACTGTCGACTTCGTATCCCAAGCCTGAATCATCTAAAATTTTAATGGCTTCATGCACCGATCTATTCATCACATTGGGTACTGCGATTTCTTTTCCGTGATTCGTATGTATTTCTAACCAGCGAAATGTCAGCCAAACTGCCCCTACGAAAACGGCAGCCGCTAGAAGTATATTAACCAGGACTTTCCAGTGGAAGAACGATTTAAGCATATTTCTCAATCTTTTATTAAGTGCAAATATATAAAATAATCTTTTCTGTCATTATTATAAATTTCAGAGCGCTCCCGATTTATAAGTTGATTGGCATTTTAATGAGTGACGGATAATGCGCAATGGGTGATATTGGGTGGCTTATTTAAGCTGAAAATCTGTGAAACTGGCGGTGTTTTTTTTAATGACGTGGTTAAGGAAAGAGTTATTCCGACCGCGATCTTCAGAATAGTATTTTTAAGATTTAAAAAGACTTTGATCTTTCTTTTTTAAGTTTAAAAGATTTGAAATAATTATCTTTGTAAGATAAAGCAAATACATGATTTTATCCATGACCGGCTTCGGCAGAAGCGAAGGAGTTTTCGAAGGCAAAAAAATAACCATCGACATTAAATCCCTCAACAGCAAATCTTTTGATTTAAACATCAAAATCCCATTAAGATATAAAGAGAAAGAATTCGAAATGCGCAAAATACTCAACGACAGAGTTCTCCGTGGGAAAGTTGATTGCTACGTGAATATCGAATCCCTCAATAACGCCAGTGATGTGAATATAAATCACGATCTGGTGCAGGCGTATATGCAGGAACTGAAAAAGGTGGCCGGAGACGGTCCCGATTTCGAATATCTGAAAATGGCGGTGAGAATGCCGGAAGCCATTTCTTCTAAAAGCGATGAACTCAATGATAACGAATGGATTTTCTTAATCGAATTATTAGAAGAAGCTTTAACAAAATTTGACAATTTCCGACGGATAGAAGGTGAAATCCTGCAGGAAGAACTGCACCGGAATATCAACAAAATTGAGAATTGCCTCCATCAGATAAAACCTTACGAAGAAGTGAGAATGGATGCGGTAAAAGAGCGCTACCGCAATTCACTCAACGAATTTGACCAGATCGACGAAACCCGTTTCTATCAGGAAATGGCGTATTATACTGAAAAACTAGATATCGCTGAAGAAAAAGTACGGCTCACTCAGCATTTAAAATATTATCTGGAAGTGATGATCGAAGAAAGCTGCAACGGCAAAAAACTCGGGTTTATTTCCCAGGAAATCGGCAGAGAAATCAATACCCTTGGCTCCAAAGCCAACCACGCAGAAATCCAGAAACTCGTGGTCATGATGAAAGATGATCTGGAAAAAATAAAGGAACAAACGCTGAACGTATTGTAGACTAAAAGATAATAGACGGATAGAGGATAGACGGATAGATGATAGACCAAAGAGTTGATTGATTATCTAAATGCAGATCCATAATTAGAAGTAATTGTAAAATCCTTGCGAACTTTGTGCTAAGTGGACATCAACTTTTCGAACTTAAAAAAGCTGAAACCGCGAGTCTATAGATAAAACCTTTATATTACTTTGCACTAAAAAATTAAAATCATGAATCGGAGATGCATAATTATCTTTTATCTCTCCGTCTATTATCTATCCGTCTATTATCTCTCCGTCTATAAAATTAAAAAACCAATGAACAAAGTAATCATATTCTCCGCTCCGTCCGGAAGTGGAAAAACCACTCTGGTAAAACACTGTCTGGAACATTTTTCGGAACTGGCATTTTCAATTTCCTGTACGACGAGAAATCCGAGAGGCGAAGAACAACACGGTATCGATTATCATTTCATCACTCCTGATGAATTTCGCCAGAAAATTACTAAAGGGGCTTTCGTAGAGTTTGAAGAAGTATATACCGACAAATATTACGGGACCTTGAAATCAGAAGTCGAACGCATCTGGGCCAGCGGAAAAGTCGTTATTTTCGATGTGGATGTGCAGGGCGGAATTGCCCTGAAAAAATATTTCGGCGACAAAGCACTGTCTATTTTCATCATGCCGCCTTCGGTGGCCGCTTTGGAATTAAGATTGATCGCAAGAGGAACCGATGACCTGGAAACGATTCACATGCGCGTTGCAAAAGCGACAGAAGAAATCTCTTTTAAAAATGAATTCGACAAAATTGTAGTCAACGATCAGTTGGAAGTGGCTAAAATTGAAATCGACAATTTAATAACGCAGTTTTTGAAATCATGAGAATCGCCATTATCGGTTGCGGTTGGGTTGGAGAAAAATTAGCCAAATACTGGACTGATAAAAAGCACCATGTCATCGCCACGACCACCACACCCGATAAAATAATTCCGCTGAAGAAAGTGGCGGCAGAAGTTCATTTGCTGGACTTTCGCTCAACGTTTGATTTTGATTTTTTAAACGATGTCGACGTTGCCATTTTCAGTATGCCGATTTCGAGAAATGACTGGCATGAGGGTTTTGAAAAACTCGACAAACAATTTCCAAAAACCATCTTTTTCAGCTCGACCGGAATTTATCCGCAGGAAGACAAAGTATTCACTGAAAGCGACACCGGAAATTTACGGCCAGACATTGTCTCCTCAGAAAATCTGGTGCGAAAGAAATATCCACAAACCACTATTTTGCGTTTTGGCGGATTAATGGGTGACGAACGGTCGCTTCAAAATTTCTTTAAAAACAGGTTGCCGGAAAATCCTGACAAGCTTACCAATTATATTCATTACGAAGATATTTTGTCTGTCGCAGAACAACTGATTCATTCTGAAATAAAAGCGGAAACTTACAATCTCGTGGCTCCGGAACATCCGTCAATCGCAGAGATTCTGAATCTGGAAAATAAAAGCAGCAGCGATAAAAAAGAAATTCAACCCCAAAGAATCATTTCTTCCCAGCATTTAATTCAAGATTTTAATTATACATTTATACATCCCAATCCTAAATATTTTTAACCCATGAGCACAGAAAATTTAGAAACCGCAAAAGACAACCTTCCCGTAAGGGGTTTTTTAAATATTAAAGATTTAATCATTCCACAGGGTGAAGATTTGGTAAAAGCCATTTTAGATCTTAAAAAAGAAAAAAACGCCGTGATTTTGGCGCATTACTACCAACCTGCAGCCATTCAGGATATTGCCGATTATTTGGGTGATTCCCTCCAGTTAGCGCGTGCGGCAAAAGATACCGATGCGGATATGATTGCTTTTTGTGGCGTTCATTTTATGGCAGAAGCAGCAAAGATTCTGAATCCTACAAAAAAAGTCGTCCTGCCAGATACGCAGGCTGGCTGTTCACTGGCAGACGGTTGCAGTGGTGCAGGTTTGCGGGCAATGCGGGCAAAACACCCGAACGCTTTAATCGCGACTTACATCAACTGTAACGCCGAAACCAAAGCAGAATCAGACATCATCGTTACCAGCTCCAATGCCGAAACCATCATTCGGTCGTTACCGGAAGACCGACCTATTATTTTCGCACCGGACAAGAATTTGGGGAAATATTTAATGAAGAAAACCGGCCGCGAGATGATTCTCTGGGACGGAAGCTGTATCGTTCATGAAGCTTTTTCTATGGAAAGAATCGCCCAACAAATGGCCGATCATCCTCACGCAAAACTCATCGCACATCCGGAAAGTGAAACGCCTGTTTTAGATTTGGCTCATTTCGTGGGTTCCACTTCTGCACTCTTAAATTTTGTGGAAAAAGACGATGCTCAGGAATTCATCGTAGCCACCGAAGAGGGAATTCTTCACGAAATGCAAAAACGTGCTCCGCACAAAAAACTGATGCCAGCCTTGGTTTTCGATGAATCATGCAACTGCTCGGAATGTTTTTATATGAAAAGAAATACGCTGGAAAAACTCTATCTCTGCATGAAATACGAGCTGCCGGAAATCACCATGGATGAAGAGTTGCGCCTGAAAGCACTGAAACCGATTGAAGCGATGCTGGAATTATCGACGACGATTAAATGATAAGTTGACGGATGCTTGGGTATTTGGGCATATTTTTTTTAAACATTAAGGCATTAAGATGAATTAAGATGACTGAAAACAGCCGTTAATAATTACTTTAATTTTTGCTATGTGAAATATTCACGTCCCTTTTTAAACAGTATTTTTGTTTAAAATCCTGGCGTCTTTTGCGGTAAAATAAATCTAAAAAAATGACTTCAAAAATAATTATAGAAGACCTGAAAATTTACGCTTACCACGGCGCACTTCCCGAGGAAACGCTCATCGGAACGTTTTATCTTTTGAATGTGGAAGTTCAGGCCGATTTGTGGAAAGCCGTAGGAACGGATGATTTAAACGACACCATCAATTACGCAGCCATCAACGATATCATTCATCAGGAAATGAAAATTCCCTCCAAATTGATGGAACATGTGGCGGGCAGAATTCTGAAAAATATCAAACTGGCTTTTCCGCAGATTTCCTTTATTAAAATTAAAATCACCAAAACCAATCCGCCAATGACGGGCGAAATGCACGGCGTAAGCGTGGAGATCGAAAATCAGTTTTAGCTTTAGACGACATTAGCCACGAATGCACGGATCTTTCTAAAATCATTTCAATTCCCATCAAAATAATGGAGTATTTGATGAATAATTTTATTCCTCCAAACAGAAATAAATTCGTGCATTCGTGGCAAAACTAAATAGCACGAATATTTCCTCAAATCATTAATTTCCAGTAATTTGACGATTAATTTCATTCCTCAAAACAGTAAAAAATTCGTGCATTCGTGGCAAAAATAAACAAGGCCACGAATGCACGAATCTTTCTCAAATAATTAATTTCCAGTAATTTGACGAATAATTTCATTCCTCAAAACAGTAAAAAATTCGTGCATTCGTGGCAAAAATAAACAAAGCCACGAATGCACGAATATTTCTCAAATCAGTAATTTACAGTAATTTGAAGAACATTTCCACTCCTCCAAACAGTAAAAAATTCGTGTATTCGTGGCAAAAATAAACAAAGCCACGAATGCACGAATATTTCTCAAATCATTAATTTCCAGTAATTTGACGAATAATTTTATTCCTCCAAACAGTAAAAAATTCGTGTATTCGTGGCAAAAATAAACAAGGCCACGAATGCACGAACATTTCTTAAATCATTAATTTCCAGCATTTTGACGAATACTTTTATTCCTCAAAACAATAAAAAATTCGTGCATTCGTGGCAAAAAGATTACATTTCAATGCAGAAACAGAAATCCTTATCTTTGAAAATTAAATTCGTTTTAAACAACTTATGAAATATATTATTTTGTCCTTACTCTCGGCGGTTCTGCTGAGTATTTCATGGCCCACGTACGGCATTCCGTTTTTTATATTTTTTGCGCTCGTTCCTTTATTAATAATCGAACATGATATTTCTAAATTTTCTAAAATCAAAAAGAAAGGCAGGGCAATTTTCGGACTGACTTTCCTCTGTTTCGTGATTTGGAATATCGTCACCACCGGGTGGTTATACGGAGCGAAAAATCCGGACGGCACCAATTCTTTATTAGCCGTTGTGGTCCCGGTTTTATTGAATTCTCTCTTTTATTCCTTTATTTTTCAATGTTATCATTGGTATAAAAACGCGCAGGGAACTTATTTCGGACTGACCTTCTTGGTTGCCGTCTGGATGGTTTGGGAAAAAATCCATTTGAGCTGGGAATTCACCTGGCCGTGGTTGAATTTAGGAAACGCATTTGCCGATTATCCGCAGCTGATTCAGTGGTATGACACCTTTGGGGCAACAGGCGGAAGTTTCTGGATTTTACTGGTGAATGTTTTTGCTTTCTACACATTACGAATTTGGGAAGCCGGCAGAAAAAGAAAATCCTTAATCATCAACTCCTCCATTCTTGTTGCGGGAATTGCTTTGCCCATGATCATTTCAGTGGTGAAATACCAAAACTTTGATTTAAAACCCATTGGGTCGGTCAATGTTTTAATGCTGCAGCCGGACTTAAACCCCTACACCGAAAAATATTCAAAGGACAGTTTAACCATTTTAAATGATTTACTGACTTTAGCCGAAGAAAATTCAAACGGACAAATCGATTATTATATCGGTCCCGAAACTTCACTTCCCGGCTTTGGTTCGATTTCTGAAACGGGTTTTGAACACAGCGAACTTTTAAATAAAACGAAAGAATTTTTAACGAAACATCCGAAATCTGTTTTTGCCACGGGAATTTCATCCCACCGTTTTTACGCCAATGAAAATGAAAGATCAAAAACCGCGTACCAGACTTCGCAGGGAATGTACGTGGACAGTTATAATTCTGCCATTCAAATCATCCCTAACCAAAAAATAGAAGTTTATCACAAAGGTAAACTCGTGCCGGGTGTAGAGATTTTCCCTTACATCAATATACTGAAACCCATTCTCGGAAATGCGATGTTGGATCTGGGCGGAACAACTGCTTCTCTGGGAATTGACGAAGAAAGAAAGGTGTTCGACAATCCTTTTAACAAAGGAAAAATGGCGCCGATTATTTGCTACGAAAGTATTTACGGGGAATTCGTTACAGATTACGTTAAAAAAGGCGCGAACTTTTTAGGAATTATGACGAACGATTCCTGGTGGGGCGTTACACAAGGTCACAAACAACTTCTGGCTTATGCCAAAATGCGCGCCATAGAAACCCGGCGTGAAATTGCGAGATCTGCCAACAGCGGGATTTCTGCGCATATCGATGTGAAAGGTGATGTGGTGGCAGATACCTTTTATGGCGACAAAACAGCTCTTTTTGCGAAAATTGATCTGTATGATCACCAGACTTTTTATACCCGAACGGGAGATTTATTATCGCGGCTTTCTATTTTCGTTTTCGGCTTTCTGATTTTTTATAACTGGATTAAAAAATATCAGAACAGAAAACCGCAGGAACCGATAAAGAAAATTGTGATTAAAAGGTAAAAAGTGCGCTCACGGATTTCACGGATTGAGATTATTGTAAGTTTTTATTAAAATAGCTTGAAGAATTGAATGAAATTTTTTCAACATTAAGGCATTAAGGAAGATTAAGAATTGACCGCTAAAAGGAGTGCTCTCTTAATTATTCTTAATCTCTTAATGGTTCAATTTCTGCTTTTAATTTTCAATTTTTTTTAACCGCAAAAGGCGCAAAAGTTTGATTTTAATAAGTCTTTCAAAAGATGGCAAAAGTTGCTGTAAATTATTTTTTCAACCACACAGTCACAAAGTTGTGTTGAAGTTTTTAAGCTGCTGAAAAGTGCATGAAGATTTGTGCGCAGTAATTTCCGAAGGAGTTCTTAATGAACTTAATTTCTTCATTAAATCTTAATGGTGAAAATTCACTATAAGATTCATTGAAAATTTTGTAAACTTTTCAGAAGAATTATATTTACTTGAGTGATAATAAAACTTTTGTGACTTTTGGGGTTTAACTTCTTACTTAGAGTTCTTATGGGTAAAGTGATTCAGCAACAAACGGATTTCATTGAATTCAAAATCGTTCGGCAATGCTTTTTTCCAATCGTTTAAGGTTTCGTAGGAATTTTTCTTGAACTCCTTTTCAAAAGTTTTGATCTTTTCTTTATCAAAAATTCTGGATAAATCCAATAATCCCTGCTCGGCGAATTTGGCAAGATGACCGAAAATGGTTTCGGTAACCAACCCTCTTTCTTTCGCGATTTCAGGAATGGTTTTGCCGTCTTCAAACAACTGGAAGGTCAGGATATGAGAAGGGATTTTGGCAACTTTCGTAGAAATGGTAATATTATTTTCGGTATTGAAAAGGGGCGCTTCCAATAAATACACTTTTTTCAGGTCATTCAGATAATCTTCTAAATCATCCAGAAAAACACGAAAATCTTCGTTGTATTCTTTGAGCCCTTTCGTGCCTTTGTTCTCAGAATAAAAATCAAGCAAAGGCTGAAATACTTCTATATTTACTTTCGTAAAAAAGAAATTCACCGCTCCTTTTGCTTTGGTTTCGATTTCGCTCCACTCTTCATCACCATTGATGAATTTATGGGTTTTCTGAACCATTATTTTTTCAAACTTCTGGTAAACATTGCCAAAGTTTTCAATCTTCGGTTTAATGCTTTGGTATAAAAAAGTGGCTTTATTTTTATCAAGTGCTTTGCTGGTTTTGGTGGTTTGAAACCATTTCTCCAGGGAATGTTTGAACCACAGACAGTCTAAACTGCTGATCACTTTTTTGATGCTGTAATCGTATTTTTCAGCCTGAAGAATCTCTTCAACTTTTTCGTTCGCGTTGGTTTCATCCTGAAACTTTGACACCCGGCGGTCGGCAAAAATAACATTCGGTGTGATTTTAGACTTTAACACAATTCCTTCTAAAGTCCGGCACCGCGAAAGCGCCACATAAACCTGCCCTGAAGCGAAAGATTTTCCGGCATCAATAATCAGACGGTCAAAAGTCAGCCCCTGCGATTTATGAATGGTCACGGCCCAAGCCAGGCGAACCGGATATTGCTGGAAACTCCCTAAAACATCTTCTGTAATGTTTTTATCGGCATCTAAACCGTATCTTTTCTGTTCCCAGGTTTCTTTTTTTATTTTAAAGACTTCCTCGTCACCATCGATGAGCACGGTAATTTCTTTCTCATCTAACCCCATTACTTCAGCGAGCTTACCATTGAAATATCTCTTTTCACTGCTCGCATCGTTTCGGATAAACATGACCTGGGCACCGACTTTCAACTGCAGTTCTTCTTCGTTGGGATACTGGTTTTCATTGAAATTTCCAATAATATCTGCACGGTATATATAAGGTTTTCCTTTCAGTTCGGCCAGTTTTTTCTGGTTGATTTCGTCGGCCATTCTGTTGTGTGAAGTCAGATAAACATAAGGTTCATCGGTCGGTTCGAAGTCGGGAATATATCTTTCATTTAAAGTTTCAAAATCGATATTACCTACCGCACCGTCGCGGATATCATTCAGAATATCCAAAAACTTTTCGTCGGTCTGCCGATAAACGGTAGTCAGTTCTATGGTGATTAAAGGCATTTCCTTCAATGCATAACTTTCGAAGAAAAAAGGAGATTTATAATACTGGCCTAAGAAATGTTCATCGCGAACCACTGGCGGAAGCTGGTAGAGATCACCGATAAACAACATCTGAACGCCACCGAATTTCTGCTGATTGCGTCGTACAAAACGCAGCGAAAAATCCATCATATCCAAGACATCGGCACGCAACATAGAAACCTCATCGATGATGATAATTTCTATTTCCCGCAACAATTTGAGTTTGTCTTTTCGGTATTTGAAATGCTGCATCAAATCGGAAATATTGTTTCCCAGATTGCTGTCGATCCGGTCGGTCGTCGGAATAAAAGTTCTCAATGGAAGTCCGAACATGGAATGAATCGTCACACCGCCAGCGTTGATGGCGGCGATTCCGGTTGGCGCTACGACAATGTGTTTCTTCTTGGTTTTCTTTACAAACTCATTCAGAAAAGTCGTTTTTCCTGTCCCCGCTTTTCCCGTTAAAAAAATACTGCGGTTCGTGTGTTCGGCTAAATTAAAGAGAGATTCGTCCATCGGTCAAATTTAAGAAAATTGAATACAATTACCATGGTGAAAATCAGTGCATCTGGTTTTTAGCCACTAATACACGAATTTCATTTAAAAATGACAAATTGAATACATAAAAAAAAGCTTTTTTAAAGAGGAAAAAATTGAATTTTAATACATTTGAACTCCGATAATGTCACTGTTCCTTTAACATTGCAAAAAAGGCTGTATTTTTGTAATGCAGAAGAAAACATTTACAATGAAACATTTATTGATTATTACCCTTTCAGTTTTGACCTTAGCCTCCTGTTCGTCCAAAAAAAGAGTGACGGACGTGGAGACCTTGCCTAAAGACATTGCGCTGAAACCGGAAAATCATTTTTCACAGCAGGCAGACCAGCTTGAAATGAAAAACCTCACCAAAGAGATAGATTCCCTCATCAGCACTGAAATATGTGCGGATTCAAAAGACTGGAAATTCACTGCCATTGGTTCCAAGGCGTGTGGCGGACCAAGTTCCTATATCGCTTATCCCATTAAACTTGAAGATCAAATTTTACCTAAAATAGCGCAATTCACTTCAATGCAAAGTGCTTTCAATCTCAAATATGGCCTCATGTCCGATTGCGTAATGGTTCTTCCTCCTGTGGAAATTCGCTGTGAAGACGGAAAAGCTGTTTTGATTGGTAATCATTCTGAAAAAGAAAAGGAAGCTGAATAATCAACTTCCCTGTTATTTTACGTAATTAAAGAACCGCTTCGTTAGTATACCATGAAGAATATTTCACATAATTATTAGCGATTCTGTTAACTTCACCTTCCAATAAATCTGCCGACATATCTTTGATTTTCCGTGCCGGTGCTCCCGCCCAAACTTCACCGGATTTAATATGTGTCCCCTGGGTGACCACTGAACCGGCACCGATAATCGAGTTGCTTTCAACCAAACAGTCGTCCATTACAATCGCGCCCATTCCGATTAACACATTATCGTGAACAGTGCAGCCATGAACGATTGCGTTGTGCCCGATCGACACATTATTTCCAATGACCAGCGGGAATTTTTCATACGTGCAGTGCAACATTACGTTGTCCTGAACATTCACTTTGTTACCCATTTTAATGTAATTCACATCGCCACGAATGACGGCGTTGTACCAGACACTGCATTCTTTGCCCATAGTGACATCGCCAATAATGGTTGCTGTTTCTGCCAAAAAAGTGTCTTCTCCGATTTGTGGAGTTTTTCCTAAAAGTTCTTTTATAAGTGCCATATTATTTTTTTTAAAATTATAAGAGAATAGAAAAAAGAGAATAGACTTCCATTCATTCTGTTAACTATTCAACGCTGTAGTTTTCTGATTTTTTTATTCTCAGTCCTTTCTGTGATTACTGATATTACTCATTGACAGCGTCTAAAACCTGCATGATGAAATCTAAATTGTTATCCGTATTTTTGTACTCAAATTTAAGAAATTAAAATGAGACCAATTATTATAGAGCCCACAGAAAACCCAAAAGTAATGAAGTTTGTAGCCGATTACAACTTAATTCCCGGTTCTCTGGAACTCGACCGCAATTCTGATATCGCAGAAATCCCTTTAGCCCAGGAACTTTTCAAATATCCATTCGTAGAACGAATTTTTATCACCGCGAATTTTGTCGCTGTCGCAAAACAGGACGGTATCGACTGGGAAAATCTTGTTGATCCTCTGAAAAATGTGATCCAGGATGAACTGGCGGCGAATCCCCGAATTTATCTTCAGAAAAAAAATGATGAATATCTTATTTATGCAGAAATGACTCCCAATCCTATGGTGATGAAATTCGTTTCCAACAAAGCATTAATGGACGGTTTCATCGAAGTAAAATCCCGTGAAGAAGCCGACAATGTTCCTTTGGCCAAAGCGATTTTCGATGAATATGATTTTGCGAAAGAAGTTTTCATCTCTGATAATTTCGTGGCGGTTACCAAAAATGTATCAGTTGAATGGCATGAGGTGATGGTTGCAGTAAGAGCATTTGTGGCGGATTATCTTCAAAGCGGAGGCGTTATTTCTAACGTGACCCCGCAGAAACATGAAAGTCCGGCAGCGGGCATCATGAACAGAGAATACAATGAAGACGAACAGAAAATTTCTGATATTTTAAATGAATATATTACGCCAGCCGTGGAAGGTGATGGTGGTAAAATTTCGTTAATGGAATATGACGCAGACACGAAAACTGCGAAAATGCTATTGCAGGGAGCCTGCTCGGGTTGCCCAAGTTCTACCGCGACTTTGAAAGGAGGAATTGAAAATGTTCTGAAACAGTTTTTACCGGAATTGGTAGAAAACGTGGAAGCGGTAAATGGGTAAGTAATTAACCACAAAAGTTATGTTGTAAGCATTCTAAAAGTTCCAGAAGAAATTTTAATTAATTTTAATGTAAAAAATAGATACCACGAAGGACAGGAAACGCTTGTAAATGAGCATTACACTAAGTTGCTGTAAATTATTTTCACTTTAAAACGAAGTCAATTCCATCTTTATAGGAAAGTTTTGTGACTTTTGTGGTTTATAAAAAAAAATAAATATTTTGTCAAAAAAAGGAATTTTATTGGTGAATCTCGGTTCGCCCAAATCGACGAAAGTTGAAGATGTAAAAGAATATCTCGACGAATTTTTAATGGATGAAAAAGTCATCGATTACCGTTGGTTTTTCCGGACTTTATTGGTGCGCGGAATCATTTTGAATACCCGTCCGAAAAAATCGGCTGCCGCTTATGAAACCGTGTGGACTGAAGAAGGTTCGCCTTTAATTTTCATTACGGAAAGAATTCAGAAAAAACTGCAAAAGTTGGTTGATGTTCCTGTAGAAATCGGCATGCGATATGCAGAACCAAGCATCGAAACAGGCATCCGAAAACTGACAGAACAGGGCGTTACTGAAATCGTACTCTTCCCACTCTATCCGCAATATGCGATGAGCACGACAGAAACAGTGATTGAAAAGGCAGAAGATGTTCGCAAGAAACATTTCCCAGATATTAAAATCAATTACGTTCAGCCTTTTTATAACCGCGAAATCTATATCGATTGCCTTGCAGAAAGTATTCGGGAGAAATTACCTGAAAATTTTGATGCTTTGCAATTCTCTTATCACGGCGTTCCGGAAAGACATATTTTTAAAACAGACCCAACCAAAACCTGTAATTTAAACGACTGTTGTTCCCGAGACAGCAATCCAAGCCATCAGTTTTGCTACCGACACCAGTGTTTTAAAGTAACGGAAGAAGTCATTAAAAAATTAAATTTACCGAAAGAGAAAGTTCTGGTCACCTTCCAGTCCCGTTTAGGAAACGATAAATGGATGGAACCTTACACCGATGTAACTTTAGAAAATTTAAGCAAAAAAGGAATTAAGAATCTGGCAATTGTTTGCCCGGCTTTTGTATCAGATTGTCTGGAAACTTTAGAGGAAATCTCCGTAGAAGGTAAAGAACAGTTCATGCATGGTGGTGGCGAAAACTACCATTACATCCCCTGTTTAAACGACGAAGACCGCTGGATTGATGTGGTGAAAACGTTGTGCGAGGAAAGATTGCATGAGTTTTATTTGGTATAAAGAAAAAAAAAAGACCTTCGATAAACATTGAAGGTCTTTTTTTTCTTTATCTCAAAGGCGTTCTAAACTCGCCGTAACCCAGCAATCCATCGTAGTTCCTACCAAAAGGCTGGTAATACAAAAAGGCCTGATAGAGGTTTTCTGTCTGCCAGAAATTACCGTTGATTTCGCCCAGATTTAAACTTCCATCCGCGTTTTTGGTGGCTAAAATATAATTGTAGAATCCCTGTTTCAAATAAATTTTTGCGATGTATTTTTTTGCAGTTTCATCGTAGAACATTTGATTTTCTTTGCTTGCTTTAAAATCATTAAAACCACCGACTACATAAATCTCTTTATTGGTTTTTTCGGAATCTAAAGCAAAATACACCCAGGAATAATCCGCTTCCCGATCCGCATTTCTTTCAATACCCAAATCATTTCGACGGAAATAAAAAGCACCGTTCACATCCGGCTGGTATTGATAATTCATCGGAAACGCCCACACCGAATGCAAATAGGTATAATTTATTCCATTGACATTTTCTGACTGAGCAACCATATCAAACGGTTGGTTCATATTCTTGTTATCAAAATAATAAAACTCATTATTCCCGGGAAACGCTAAATTCATCTGTTGAAAAAGAATTTTATTTCCCAAAGAGGAACTTTGCTTTTGATTGTAAACTCCCAAGTTCCAATTATTATTTTGGATGACATTTAAAGTCAAAGAATTCAGATTGGAATTCATTGCCGAACCGTTCCCGATTGCCTGAACTTCTACCCTTTGATTGATTTGCGGTTTTCCCGCGTCAGAAATTCGGGAAATATTCAAAGCCAAATTAGCGCCGTCTTCAACCACACAAAATCTTTTCGTGAAAAGCGGTTTGCTGGCTGAATGCTGATAAACAACGAGTTCAAAATTCCCGGAGATTTTAGGCTGAATTTTATCGTTCGGAATCGTTAATGTGTAATTGGTGTACGCCTGCAAAGTATTGAACGAATACTGAAACTGATCGATCATTCCGTTTAAACTTCCGGTGGCATATTCGGTAAAAAACAAGCCGTCATCTTTCCAGTTCCGGTCGAAATGTTTCAAAGTATAGCGGTAAATCGTACTGGAATTCGACAAATCATCGAAACGCAAAATCAACTGTTCATTAAACCCAATGACCGGCGTTTCATCATTGGTCTGCGGATTAAACAGTTGAACGCTGCGGATATCCTGTGCAGTGAAAAATGCACTGAATAATAAAAAGAAAAATGGTAGATATTTCATTGAAACGAAGATAACAATTTTTAGCGAGGTGATAATCTGTTGATGTGTTGATTTGCTGATTAAAAAGAAAACCCTTTCAGCCTTTAGAAGGCCGAAAGGGTTTAGCGTTGGCAAAAAAATTGCCCAAAATATTTAATGCCTACTTGGCTTTTTTACCTTTTTACTTGGCTCTTATTATAACTCAACCATTTCTGTCACTTCCACATCATAACCGCCTACCAAAGGTTTTTGGTTAACATTTTGAGAAATGACACGGAATTTATTAATTCCTAAGTTTTTTAAAATCTGCGTTCCTATTCCATAATCATGGAAGTTGGAGGCCAAAGTCGGACGTTTTTCCTGACCGTCCTGAAAATCCAAAAACTGCTGCAGTTTGCGCATCGTGTTTTCGGAATTTGAGACATTATTAATGAAAATTATCGCCCCTTTTCCTTCGTCATTAATCATTTTAGTTACTTTTTCAAGCAACGGTTTTTCGCCCGTCGTCAGTCTGCTCAAAACATCGAAATAAGAATTCGAAGCCTGAACTCTTACCAAAATCGGTTCGTTTTCCGCCCATTTTCCTTTCGTTAATGCAAAGTGAATCTGATCCGTACTCGTTTCTTTAAAAGCGTAAAAATCGAAATCTCCGTAGAATGTTTTCACTTTCCTTTCTTCCAAACGCTCGATTAAATCACCTTTTCTTAACTGATATTGAATTAAATCCTCAATAGAAACCAGTTTCAAATCGTGTTTTTTCGCCAGTTCATATAATTCGGGAAGTCTTGCCATAGAACCGTCATCATTCATAATTTCGCAAATTACACCGCCTTCCTGCAGGCCGGCTAATTTGGTTAAATCAATCGCCGCTTCGGTATGACCCGCTCTTTTCAAAACACCTCCTTTTTTTGCTCTCAATGGGAAAATATGTCCCGGGCGCATAAAATCCGCCGGTTTGGTGTTTTCGTCCATTAAAGCTAAAATCGTTTTACTTCGGTCGCTGGCAGAAATTCCGGTAGAAACTCCGTCTCCCAACAAATCCACAGAAACCGTAAAAGCAGTTTCTTTCGGATCGCTGCTTCGCGTGACCATAATGTCGAGACCAAGTTCGTCACACCGTTTTTCAGGAAGTGGCGTACAAATCAAACCGCGACCGTGAATGGTCATGAAATTGATGATTTCCGGCGTGGTTAATTCTGCCGCAGAAAGAAAATCTCCCTCATTTTCCCGGTTTTCATCATCAACTACGATGATTATTTTTCCGTTTTTTAGATCCTCAATCGCTTCAGGAATCGTATTAAGTTGAATATCTGACATTTTACTTTTAGATTTTTGCAAAGATAGTTAGATTTATGGCAATCGACAATTCTTATTTGGGCGTCTTTTTCCGTCTGGATTTATCCTGAGCTTGTCGAAGGGCTCCCGCTTTTTTTGATTTCCGCCTTGCTTTTCCCTTCCCGGAGAAATCCAAAAAAGAGCTCCGTTCAAGCCGGGACGCAGGTTAGGAATCCGCTTCACTTCCGGTTTCGACTAACTCAGCGCAGACTTGTACAAAAAGAAACAGTTACAGCCCCGCATTCAAAGCGTCAGTCGCCTTTCTGATAATATCGTATGATTTTAAACGGGCTTCATGCTCATATATATGAGAGGTAATCATCAGCTCATCCACCTGAAATCTTTTCTGAAACTGCGCTATCTGTTTTTGAATGGTTTCTTTTCCTCCGACAAAACTATATTGCAGCATTTGCATGACGTGGGCTTTTTCCATAGGATTCCAGATTTCATCCATATCATCCACTGGCGGTGCATAGGGTTTTCTGTCATTTCGAATCAAATTAACAAATGCCTGATAAAGGGTTGTAGAGAGTTTTTTCGCTTCTTCATCGGTTTCTGCCGCAATTCCGTTGACACAGGCGATAGTATAAGGCTGCGGGAATTCTTTACTCGGTTGATAATTCTGATGATAAATTTCAAAAGCAGTTTCCATCATTTGAGGCGCAAAATGTCCAGCAAAGGCGTAAGGCAAACCCATCTCCGCCGCCAACCAGGCACTGTCTGTACTGGATCCCAACATATAAATAGGAATATCGCAACCTTCACCCGGAATTGCTCTCACCAAACTTTCTGAATTTTCCACCGAAAAATATCTTTGCAGTTCCTGAATCTGCTGTGGGAAATACTGGTTAATATTCATTGGATTTCTGCCCAAAGCTTTTGCTGTAATACCATCAGTTCCAGGAGCTCTGCCCACGCCGAGATCAATTCTGTTTGGGAATAAACTTTCCAATGTACCAAACTGTTCTGCAATAACCAGCGAACTGTGATTAGGCAACATAATCCCTCCGGAACCCACTCTGATTTTCTGCGTTCCATTGGCGATAAATCCAATTAAGACCGAGGTTGCGGAACTCGCAATGCTTGCCATATTATGATGTTCCGCCAGCCAGAATCTTTTGTAATCTAATTTCTCGACCATTCTTGCTAAATCCAGACTGTCATTAAAGGTGTCGTGAATGGTTTTATTTTGTTTGACCGGTGCTAAATCCAGTACAGAAATTTCAAATTTTTTCATTGCGATAAGATAAGGAATAGAATTAAATTTTAAGCCTTAAAATTATTTAAAGAACCAATCCCTTTAATAGAAAAGAAGACATTCATTAAAGCTCTAAAAATATTTATTCTACTTATCCAAATTTTATGCAAATTTGCGTTTCACTGAAAACATAAAAATGCGAAACTTTCTCATTCTGATGATTCTACTTCTGGCTCCGAAATTATTTTCTCAGCAAAACAGCTCGTATTCTTCAGTTCCCGTTTACAATTTCCCAAAAATCAAATCATCTGTTACCATGCCGGTGAAAATTCCGCTGTCGGAAATTGGGAATATGATCAATAACTCTTTGCCTGCTCTGATTTTTCAGGATGATTCCTATACCGATAATGACAACGATCAGTTCAAAGTAAAAGTCTGGAAAACGCGACCAATCCGACTGGTTGGCGGAACAAAACAGAATCTTCTGATCGAAGTTCCTTTAAAAATATGGGCCGAAAAAGGAATCGGAACCTTGGGGCTTTATCATTATCAAAACACCACTTTTGAAACGGTGATGTATTTCAATACCCAGCTCACCTTTAATAATAACTGGAAAATGGTGACCAAAACTTCGCCGATGGGTTTTAAATGGATTACAAAACCAGTTCTTGATTTTGGAAGAGTTAAAGTGCCAATCACTTCATTAGTAGAATCGAGTTTGAAAAAACAACAAGCCGACTTCTGCAAAACCATTGATGAAATGATGCTGGATCAGTTGAACTTTCAGCAATATGCCATCATGGCCTGGAATCAGTTTTCAGAACCTTTTGAAATTTCGGAAGAATACCGTACCTGGCTGAAAATAACGCCAATAAGCGTCAATATTACGCCACTTACCTTTCATGGAAACCGTATCGATGCCAATATCGGAATTGATGTGTATTCTGAAACTTTTACAGGCACGAAACCTGCTTCTTCACCTTTGGTAAACAGCATTGCCAATTTTAATTCGGCACCGCAACTTCCAAACAATTTTCTGTTACAGACCACCGTTAATATTCCGTTTTCGGAAGCAACAGCGATTGCAGAAAAATTATTTTCAGGGAAAGAATTTGATTTTAAAGAAGGAAAATCGAAAGTGAAAATCACTTCCATTAAAGTCTACGGAGAAAATGGCCGAATCATCATCGAAGCGCAGACAGAAGGGGCAATCGAAGGCGTTTCTTACATCACCGGCATTCCGGTTTACGATGAATTCAAAAGAAAAATCGTTTTGTCTGACACGAAGTTTAAACTGAAAACGAAAAATATTTTTTACAAAACGGCAACTCTTTTATTTCAGGGAAAAATCGTGAAAATGATTGAAGACGAATACGGAATCCCGACCGCGGACCTGGAAGATTCTTCCAGAAAAAGCATCGAAGAAACCTTTAATAAAGAATATTACAAAGGCTTAAAAATGAAGGGGAAAGCAGTTAAACTCACGCCTTCGAATATCATCCTTAATCCTTACGGAATCACCGCAGTTATCGATACTCAAGCACAGTTGGAAGTTTCCGTAAAGGGAATGTGATTCATTAAAATAAAATAAATTGATTAAATATGGCAAGAGTTTTACAAGTTGTGGAGAGAAATGAAGCGGATAAAGGATACCGCTTTCTCAATCTCATTATTGATTTTGGTTTTTCAGTCGTCATCATTTGGGTTTTGGTCTTTCTGTTTGTTTTCGCGCAGTATTTAATTACTGGCAACAATATGGAAGAAGCAATAGATGACATTACAATGGCAGAAGTTTGGGTAAATTAATCACCGGAACCAAAGTGGTAAAAGCCGATGGAAGTGATCTCACAACTGATGATTTACTGAAAAGAAATTTCTCGCGTGCCGTTCCTTTTGACAAGCTTTCATTTTTAGGAAATAGCGGCTGGCACGACAACTGGTCGAATACGCGCGTGGTGAGAGCTAAAGATTATGATCTTGCGAGAAACATGCAAAATGACATCAAAAGTCTTGGTAGTAAAGAAAATCTTTAATAAAATTTTCTCTGAAAAATAAAAAGTCCTATATTTGCAAACCGAAATGGTTCTTTGGCCGAGTGGTTAGGCAGTGGTCTGCAACACCATCTACAGCGGTTCGAATCCGCTAGGAACCTCACAGATAATCCCTATTTGACTATTTACTAAGTCTTTAGGGGTTTTTTGCTTTTAGATGTGTCAATATTTGTGTCAATAATCCTACAAGTGATCTTTTTCTTTATCATCGCATTTGGATTGCGTTTTGCAGATAAGTGAAGTTAAAATATTCATCTTTCTTAGTGACTTGTCGATACTTTAAGTATTATTGGTAGTCTGAGACCTTTACATTTCGATTTTAATAGTAAAAATTATTTTATTCTTTAATAGGTACAGATGCCATCTATCAAAGAGAATAGAATAAATAATTTGCAAAGGATGGCAATTTATAAAGTTATGGATCAACTCGTCATCCTATTATAAAATAACTCTAGTTGAGTACTTGTTGATTAAGTATAGTAGTACAAGGGGTCATGCGATTTTTGATTCCTGTGGAGAATAATTAGCCCCGCCCCCTATCTGTTTGCAAATCTAATTTCAAATTTCAAACTCGTTTTTAGTATACTTGCAGATATGTCACCATCAATTGCTCGCCTGACTAATAATCAGGAGCGTTCCGGACGATTGAGAGAATGGGTGGTGCTTAAAATTAGAATCAATAGCAAAACCTTATCGGATTATACTCCAAAGCATTTTTGGTAAGTTGGAAGATGGTTATTGGTTCTTTTAATATCTTTTTAATAAAGTATAAAATTTTATTCTCCTAAAAGATATTCATATAGATTCTGCTCATCAAATCCGGCATTATCACTCTTTAGTTTCTTGATCGGTATTAATTTTCTTTCTCCTGTTTTTAAATTTATTACGATAAAATCTTTACCACGAAAAATATAAAGAATCCCTTTCTTTGTATCAGTAGTTAAAGACATGTCGGTGGTTTGGAATCGTCCATTTTGATTCATCTTACTTCCAATGATTAATCCAGAAATGAAGATTAAAAAAACGATTACTGCGTAAATTAAAGATTGTTTGTTCATAATTAAAGTTTACCAAATTTACCGAAAATATACTTTTGTTTTTTTTTAAAATTGAAAATTAAACTGCAACTGATCATTATGATAGTTTCTCCGTTCAAATGATTTACGATTATTCCTTGCATTGCTATCTATATCTCTTATGTTCTTGCATATGAGGTACAGCTGTCGTTGTTCCGATTCTTTTTGATTTTCTATTTTCAGATATTTTTTTTCTAAAGTTTTGTATAGATTTGGCGAACAAACTTTAATTAATTTCAAATTCTTTTCCCTCAAAAACCTACTTCCTTTTTTCTGTGATGAAATATCCAATCCTGTTATCACGCAAAATCTTTTTCTTTGATTCTCAAACTGGGAAAACTTTGTCGCTTTTCCTATACCAATGTATGCAGATCGCAAACAAAAACCTGCATTTTCATTGATAGATATTGATTTTTCAGGTCTATAAATCCTTAAATATTTGGTTAGGAATAACGACCTATATTTTAACTCATTTTCGTTAGGAATTCCGACATAGTTTTTAAGTTCCAAATGGTTCAATATTATTTCTGTAAGTTCTTTTTTCAGGTGAATTTTTTTTGGTATTTCTACATTGAAATATTTCTTTTCCTGATTTAATTTTCTTGTGTTTAGGTTTTCCCAAAATCCCCTTACTTGGTATTGATAATATTTTTTTTGTTGAGGTTTTGTTAAGTTATTTCGGTTGATGTTTTTTACTGAAAAAAAGAATATCTTATCGAATTCCTTTAAAAGTTGTTCCGATAATATTTCTTCTGCATTCTCTAAATACAATGATTGTAAGTTTCCAAAATCTATAAATTTGAATTTCTCAGCTCTTTTTAGCTTTGTTTCAAATCTTAGAATATTTTGGTCACAATATCCTAACTCAAAATAATTGCGATCGCATTCCTCGTTACGTTGTTCGGACTTGATGTAAAACTTTGTTTTTAAATACTTCCCCTTTCCTGGATCACCTGTAAACCTATAATGCTTGAACTTTTGATGTGTGACGAAGTAATTTCTTCCGAACATTAAAGCAGAATTTAAAATAGGAAAGGCATTTTCTTGCACCTTGAAATTGATTCCTATTTCGATCGATGAGATGTAAAATTCTTTAAATAGTTCATAACTGATCCCAAATGTTTCAAAAGTTTTTAAGATCTGTTTTTGTGCCTGTTTATGGGTGAAATAATTAGCGTTATGAAGATTGTTGTTGTATTGCTTATGCGGACTGAATGCTAACATTATTTTATAACATTCTCCGTACTTATTAAAATGTGCGTATAATTTCACACCTTTTCCATTGCTGAAAATAGTTGCTTTTTCCCAACCTCTTTCCTTCGCAGAAAGAGAATAAGTGTCCTTAATTTTGTTAAGGATTAGTTGCATTGCTTTACGGTTGTAGGTACCAAAAAGAGAATAATCTATCAATTGATTTAGTTAGAAGGTGATGGAATAAAATGCGTATCTTTGAATATTGTAATGGTTGCCACTATTACATATTTGAACATTAAGGGAACAATTTATTTGCTCCCTTTTGTATTCTTAAAAAATTCTGTGGTAATGTTGGCAAAAGAGTCAACTAAACCGTAGTTGTAAGCAATGGTGAAAACCTCATCAAAAGTTAGATGACACGCTTTTGATATCTCTAGAAGTTCTGTGATCAAAGATTTCATTATTATGACAATTTATTTTGGTTAATAACTGCATCTATGTCACTTCGTTTAAAATACACTCTGTTGGAAATTCCAAAAGACGGTATTTTTCCCTCTTTGCGCCATCTGTGTAAACTTGACAAATCGATTTTAAGAAGTTTGCAGACTTCAGAACGTGTAAGGTATTCCGTTGGTTGGATAGGTTGGAACTGTGCGGATAGTTTTTCCGTAAGTTTCGGGATTAAAGAATTTTCTAATTTTTGAATTAGAATATCATCCGATGTAGCGATAAATTGAATTGTACTCATAGTTTGTATACTTTGAAATATTATAATGCAAAACTAAGGCACGATAAAACCCCATTCTTTCAAAATGGGGTAGATTGGAGTAACTGTTTGGGGTGGTTTATTAGATGGTTTTGGAATTAATGAATTCCTGTGCTGCTGTTTTATTTCCACTTGAAACTCCAGCAATCATTACTTTCTTTATGTTGCTATAGTCTCCACCAATTAGTGCGTGAATAAATCTATATCTATCTTCAATGATCGGGAATTTATTTAAAGTTGTTTCAATTCCTGTTGCATATAAAACTGCTATTTTTTCAGGATTTGATAGTTCGGTTTTTATTTTTGGTCTTAAGTTATTTCTACTCTTTTCGAATAAGTATGTTTTGAAATCGAGAAATACTTTATATCCATAATTCTCAATGAGTTCATTTCTTTCGTTAGAAGTTTCTACTTCGTATTTACTGTCAGTAGTAAATTGAAATTTATTGGTAATTAATAAGGTCAAATTCTCAGCATTGGATAGATTAAAATTTGGGTCTTTATAATTTAATTTTAAACCCACATTTGCAATCGCTAGTAAATGGAAATATATATCTTTTTTATGTTCTTCAATCACATCATATCTCCAGTCTAAATCTGTATGAATTTTTTGAATATACTTGGAGAATAGGTTTTGAATTTCAGTTCTCAATTTATAACTTCGCAAATAGTCTTTAAAATCATCAATGGAAATTTCTAAATTATTTTCCTTTAAAAATTCGGGAAAAGAAATTATTTTTTCCGCATAATTGCTGTAATCTGTTCCTATATATGCATTCGATAAGTTTATTTCCATAATTTGAACATTTTATAATTAGTTGACATTGCACTGGATATGATAAATTATTTACATTCTATTTTAAGAAACTTTTGTTTTTTGATTCTCGATTTCTTTAAAAGTTTTTGCGGTGGTCATTGCGTGATCAGATGAGGATTTCCCAATATATCCTAAAAACATACTCTCCGAACCGTGTCCAGTGATCGCCATAATTTGCGGAGTTGTAAACCTTTTATCTCCGTAGAAATTCGTAGCGAAAGATCTCCGGCAAACATGGGATGAGGTTAACCTCCATTTATCGGTTTCCTTTATCTCATTGCGTTTTTCTTTATTATCGTAAACTTTACCTTTCACAATGTCATTGATCTTTGATATCTCGCAAACCTTTTTTATATACCGGTTAAATAAAGTAAATTTTGAGTCTCCTGTCTCCCCAAATGCGGGTGGAAAATTTCCATCATATTTGCTAATGATTTTTAAAACCTCATCGTGTAACGGGATTGTAACCTCTTTGCCTGTCTTTTGTTGTGTGAGTTCGATAAACTGAAAACTCTCTCCGTTTGAGTCTGTTTTGGTGAAAACCATCTCTTTTGTCATTCTTAACAAATCGGAAACTCTTTGACCAGTGTAACAACCTATAATTAACCAATCTTTTGCGTGTATCAAATCATTTCCTATAATGGTTGATTCTTTGATTTTTTTAATCTCATCAAAATTCAAAAATACTTTAGTTGAGGGAACCGTTTCAATGCTGAAATTATTTATTTGATGACTGATTGCTTTGCCGTTGTCTCGCGCATCCAATAAGACCGTTTTAAGGTTCTTTAAAGTTCGGTTCGCTGTGGATTCCATTATTTTGAATTGATCAATTAAATGCTTCCGAAACACCAACATAAATTTTTTGTCAATCTCCGAAATCAAATAAGTCTTTTTTTTCGTTTTCTCAAAATCTGTGAATTTCGTCTGCAGTTGAACAAACTTTTGATCAGTTGTTGATTTGGTGCGAGAGTCCAGTTTTCTCAATTCAATGTTATTCTTAAGATAAACCGAAAAGAAGTTATCATCCTCCACGATTGATGTCTCACGATCAAAATATTTATTGATTTTACTTTTTAACCATTCATTTGAAAATACGACTCCATTTGTGAAATCGATATTAAATTCTTTTAAAACTTCAAGTTCAAGTTCTTTAAGTTTTGTAATTGTATTTTTGATTCCGGGGTCTTTTCCCTGTTTGGGGAAATTGGTCTCTTTGCTCCAATCATTAGAATTTATTGTCAATCCTGTTGAAGTTCTCATTTTAAGAGTTTGTGAAATGGAAAGTTGCATTTGAATTGCGCAAGACTTCCCCTTGGAACGGAGATAGAATTTTGTGGTTGCCATCGTATAAATTTTTGAACAAACCAAAGATATAAAATATTTACCGTGTGTCAATATTTGTGTCAACTTAATTACAATCTAATGCAATTTACTTCAATTTAATAACACTGTAATAAACAAATTAATCTTCGTAAAACACTATCAACAAAGAGTTAAATGGTATATTGTAATGAGTTTATTAAATCTTGTATATTGCATTGTTCGGGTTCGCTAGGAACCTCTAAAACCCTATTAATCTGCAAGTAAGATTTTTAGGGTTTTTCTTTTTGGTGCGTTTACCGGGGAGTTATCTGTCCGAAACACTACACTTTTAAACCTTCGGTTCGAGAAATGAAAGAAATGAAAGAAAGAGGAGGTTTGCAAATAAAATCTGTGAACCTTTGCCTGAAATTTTTCGCTATCATTTAAAACGGAAATACCTACATTTTTAAACGAGAGTTTGAAAATTTTAATTTTTTAAAAAATAATTAAATAATCACAAGTCACGATTATCGTTATATAACAAGCAATTACATTGATAATTATTTTTTTTCAAAAACTTTAACATTTCATTAACACAAGATTGGTTCTCTTTTTGGCGTTAACATGTTAAGAAAGATTACCCGCTAATCTGCTTATCAAACCGTATTAAAATTTATCATTATGAAATCAACTTATTCAATACCCCAAGCAAATAGAAAGAACTTTACTTTAAAGACAATCTTTTTAACAGGAGTAACTGCAGCACTTATGCTGACGGCGTGTAAAAAAGAAAACACGGTAGTTGAAAAATCATTAGATCAACAGAAAATAGAATTCCAACAAAGACAACTGGAAATTGAGCAACAAAAATTAGCGATTGAAAAAGAAAAAATTGCTTACGAAACTCAAAAGAAAGCCGATAGTGTTGCAGAAAGAAAAGCAGCCATTGCGGCACAGCCAAAACCGCAGGTGATTAGAGAAACCAAAACAGTGTATGTAAATAATACGCCAAGACGAAGTTCCTCGTCAGGCTCCAATTCAGGAGTTTCACAGGGAACAAATCAAACCGCTCAGAAACAGGGAATGAGCAAAGCCGCTAAAGGAACCATTATCGGTACCGTAGGTGGAGCCGCTGCCGGAGCGATTATCAGTAAGAAAAACCGTGGTCTGGGTGCAGTTATTGGCGGAGTTGTAGGTGGAGCAACCGGTTACACCATCGGTAGAGCCGGCGACAGAAAAGACGGTCGCGTACAGCCGAAAAATTAAAAATTTCAAATTGACAGTATAAAAAGATTGCTTATTTTTAAGCAATCTTTTTATATGCTGTATATTCTACTGATGGTGATTTTGCTGCTTCCGGCGATGGCAGGGTTAGGAGCAATTTTCAAAAACATTTTCGGAGGTTTTTCCGCCGGAATTGCTTTGCAAATTCTTGCAGGTATTTTCTTTACGACCATCACCTTGACAATTCTTGCCTATTTTATTCCACTGAATATTTATGTAGAAACAGGAACTTTAGTTATTGGACTCTCCGCTCTTTTCTACTTTAAAATCTATCTGAATTTTTGGAATTTCATCACCCGGAATTTCATTTTATTTTCGGCTATTTCAGCAGTGATTATTTTCTTCGGTTCTTATTACCCGTTTATTTTAGACCACTTCGGTTATTATGTTCCGACCGTAAAATGGTTTGCAGAAGTTGGTTTGGTGAAAGGAATTTCAAATCTCGATTTACTTTTAGGGCAGAGTTCTTTCTGGCATATTTTCCAGGCGGGATTTTCCAATTTTACGGATCCTTATTTAAGATTAAATTCCTTCGTAATGATTGTTTATTTAATTTACATTTTAGAAAAAAAATCATGGATCCATTTAATATTTTTACCCGTTCTGTTTCTTTTTATCCAATCGCCTTCACCGGATTTACCCGCGATCGTTTTCTCATTAATTATTTTAAACGAAGTTTTTAATTCCAATAAAAACGCAGGATTTCTATTCGCACTTTCCGTTTTTGTATTTGCAATAAAACCCACCACGATCTGGCTGCCTATTTTTGTTTTTTCCTATAATTTCTTTATTGCAAAAAGCAATTACAAATTCCTTTTCGGTGGGACAGCCATTTTGTTTCTTTTCTTTTTTAAAAATATCTGGACTTTCGGCTTTCCCGTTTTCCCGGTTCAATTCCCCGACCTTGGATTTTCCTGGAAACCCAATGATGAACTTTTGCAAAACTCCTCTCAATTAGCCCTTCTAAAAACCTACGACATGCAATATTCCTATGGCGAAATCCAGCGGTTTTCAAGATTAGATTATGTCAGAAACTGGTTGTTTTTAAATGGAATAAAAAGTAAAATCCATCTTTTATTTGTTTTAAGTTTGGCCGCATTTTTTGTTTTTGCAATGATCAGGAAGTCAAAACTA
The DNA here is from genome assembly GCF_030012525.1 of Chryseobacterium gotjawalense. Taxonomy (NCBI): domain Bacteria; kingdom Pseudomonadati; phylum Bacteroidota; class Flavobacteriia; order Flavobacteriales; family Weeksellaceae; genus Chryseobacterium; species Chryseobacterium gotjawalense. The sequence goes on along the minus strand of NZ_CP124855.1, from coordinate 2,897,585 downwards.
ATTTGGATGCTATTTATTTCTATTTTAATAAAAAGTGTTTTAGTTCTATTATTCTCCGCACAATACCGATTTTTCTTTGATCTGTTTTTTGTGATTTTCTTCGTTGTTTTTTATAAGGTTATTTCGAAAAAAATTTCTCTCATTTACTTTACCGCATTATGTGTTTTTATTGCCGGATTTCTATCTTTTCCAAGTTTGCCTCAAACCTATCTGCCCAGTTTCAAACTCGGAAATTTCATGACGGGTTTTAATAAAAATCAATTTATAAAACCTTCTTCTTTTGAATTAAATAAATATAAAACCCATCAGATCGGCAATCTCAAATTCAATATTGTTGACGGATATATTTTCAGTTTTGACACTCCGATACCGGCGGTTTCACCACAATTTATTCAGGAAGATCTGGATGCCGGCATTTTCCCTCAACTCAAAGGAAAAACTTTAAAAGAGGGTTTTGTCTGGCGTAAAATTTCAGACGAAGAAAAGATGAAAATTGCTGAAATCCTGAAAGAATATTCAAAAACAATTCCCGCAAAAGATGATTAAAAATAAAATATAACTGTGTAAAATACACTCCCGAACTTTACGGAACACGAATTTTGCCCTAAAAATATGATGATGTTATTTCATTAAAAAATATTCGTGAATTTGTGGCAAAAAAATTCACAACTAATAAGTAACTTTGTCTTATGTTCAATTTAGGAAATTTTCTCACGCTTTCTACCTTTGGCGAAAGTCACGGCAAAGCGTACGGCGGAATTATCACCAATTTTCCTGCCGGCTTACCCATTAATTTAGAAGAAGTTCAACACCAGCTGGACCGTCGGAAACCGGGTCAAAGTCCGATTGTTACCCAACGGAAAGAAAGCGACACGGTGACGTTTCTTTCCGGTATTTTTGATGGAAAAACGACAGGAACTCCGATCGGTTTTATGATTGAAAACGAAAATCAGAAATCGAAAGACTATGATCATATTTCGAAATCTTACCGGCCAAGTCACGCCGATTTCACCTACGACCAAAAATTCGGAATCCGGGATTATCGCGGTGGCGGAAAATCTTCTGCCCGTGAAACCGTCAATTGGGTGGTGGCCGGAAGTATGGCAAAACAGATTCTCCCAAAAAATGTAGAGATCAACGCTTACGTTTCTTCTGTTGGAGAAATTTTTTGTGAGAAACCTTATCAGGATCTAGATTTTTCAAAAATCGATTCCAACGATATTCGCTGTCCGGATGCAGCAACAGCCGAAAAAATGATTGCCAAAATAAAGGACATTAAAAAAGAAGGAAATACCATCGGTGGAACCATTACCTGCGTCATCAAAAATTTACCCATCGGAATCGGCGAACCTGTTTTCGGCAAACTTCAGGCAGAATTAGCAAAAGCAATGCTGAATATCAATGCCTGCAAAGGATTCGAATACGGAAGTGGATTTTGCGGTGCAAAAATGACCGGCAAAGATCACAACGATTTGTTCAATGAAGATTTCACCACCAAAACCAATCTCTCAGGCGGAATTCAAGGTGGAATTTCCAATGGAATGGATATTTATTTCCGCGTCGCTTTCAAACCAGTCGCGACCATTTTACGTCCGCAAGAAAGTTTTGACAGCGATGGAAATCCAATTACCGTAGAAGGAAAAGGAAGACACGACCCTTGTGTTTTACCAAGAGCCGTTCCTATTGTGGAGAATCTGGCAGCATTCGTTTTGGCGGACCTGTTCCTGATCAATAAACTCCGCAAGTATTCAGAAGGTTAAACTTTCCTGAAAATTAATTCCTTTCAATGATTAAGAATTAAAATACTTTTATAATCACTAAAGTATTTCAAGTTATGTTAACATTAGCCACAAGAGTTTAAAATGAAAGATCAGATATTTTCTAAACTGAAATACTGTGACCCTTTTTAAAATTTTAAACAACTCATGCGTTAAAAATAAAAATAGTTTTAAAATTCAACAAAGGCTCTCATTAAAATTAATGAGTTAAACTGGGTTAAATTACCGTTAAAATTTGTTTAATGTGATAGAGATCACTGAATAATAGAAGATTTATACTGAAATTTGTAAAAATAAAAAAAAGAATGAAAAATTACTGGCACAACGCCATCACTTTCGATGAGTATCTGAAAATCGCAGAAGAGCGCTTCCACAACAACCCTAACAAAAATGATGAATATCAGGAATATTATGAGTTAGGTTTACAAAGAACCAACCGGACAGTTAAAACGTATAAAGTTGAAAATGAGCACATTCAACAATTAGAACCGAAAAATTTTAACGGTAAAATTTTAATTATCTCCGAACCTTGGTGTGGCGACGCAAGCGCTACTGTGCCAGCGGTTTCCAAATTTTTCGAAGCAGCCGGAATCGAGGTGAGAATTTTCTTAAGAGATACCGATCTCTCCCTGATTGACCAATTCCTGACCAACGGAACACAGTCGATTCCTAAAATAATTATCGTGAATGACGATTTTTCTGTAAAAGCAGATTGGGGTCCAAGACCACAATTCGGAAATGATCTTCTGAAAAAGTTTAAAGAAAACCCAGAAACTTATCCCAGAGAAGATTTCTATAACGACCTGCAGATTTATTATGCGAAAAACCGTGGCAAAGATGCAATTGAAGAAATTATATCTTTGCTGTAATATTTAATGAAAAAACCACTCATGAAATTCTTAAAGAAAAACGCATTTTTTATTTTGGCTATGGCCTTTTTGGCGGTGCTTTATCTTTTTCCGTCGGTAAAATTAAAACTGAAAGACCTTTTTTTCCCGATTGCAGCCATCGAAAACGCAATCACTTTAAACGATGAAGATTACGATATCCAGCTTAAAGGAATCAATGTTCCCGACACCAATCTTAAGAGTTTGAAGGGCAACAAGCTCATCCTGCTTAATTTCTGGGGAACCTGGTGCCCGCCGTGTCGCGAAGAATGGCCTACCATTGAAAAATTGTATCTGGCCAGAAAAGACAAAATCGATTTCGTGCTGATTGCGATGCAGGACAAAGAGGAAGATGTGATCGCCTTTATGAAGAAAAATAATTATACCGCACCGGTTTACATCGCCGAAAGCCCGATTACCAGTCACGTATTGCCGAAGGTCTTCCCGACCACTTTTCTACTGGATAAAAACGGACGAATTCTTCTGAAAGAAGACGGGTCCAAAGACTGGAATTCCAAGTCAACTAATGATTTCATCGATAATGTCACGCAGTAATTTTAACAAAATTTACGAAATGGTGGTATGGATTTTGCGAATTAGATAGCGTTTTAAAAATCAAAATACACAATGAAAGTATCAAAAATTCAGTTGGCCAAAGAAGCATTTAAACATAAAGGATTTATTTCGAAAATTCCTGTAATCATTCGGATGATCAAATCAGCAACAAAAAAAGGAGGCTATAAACCGCATTTCAAAGACGTCATTCTGCCGGGATTGGTGTTGCTTTATCTCATCTCTCCCATCGACATAATCCCAGACTGGATACCGGTTATCGGCGTTTTGGATGATTTGGCTCTGCTCGCGTTTGCTATTCCGTTATTGGTGAAAGAAGCTGAAAAGTTCATCGCCTGGGAAGCTGCCAGACAGTCCGATGATCCGATGATTGAGGAAGCCGAGGTAATAGGATAACAATATATTTCAAAACCGTTCCCGAAAAGAACGGTTTTTTTTATGAGAAGCAACCGGATTATCGTTGCTTACAAAAGCGGTTCAGATTTGCACTGTCGCTTTTACGAAGATGCTGCTTCTATAAAAGTAAAATACTTGAGATTTATAATAAATTTATTCTGTGAGAGATATATTCACAAATACGATTTATTTTAAAACATTAAGATATTAAGAATAATTAAGAGCGCACTCCTTTTAGCATGCAAATCTTAACCTTCCTTAATGCCTTAATGTTGAAAATTTTCCATTCAATTTATCAAGCTATTTTAAATTAAAGAACAAATTCCATTAACTTAAAGTTTATAATAATCCCGATCGGTGAAATTCGTGAGAGATATCCCGACCAGAAAGATTTATTTTAAAACATTAAGATATTAAGAATAATTAAGAGCGCACTCCTTTTAGCATGCAAATCTTAATCTTCCTTAATGCCTTAATGTTGAAAATTTTCCATTCAATTTATCAAGCTATTTTAAATTAAAGAACAAATTCCATTAACTTAAAGATTATAATAATCCCGATCGGTGAAATCCGTGAGAGATATCCCGACCAGAAAGATTTATTTTAAACATTAAGGCATTAAGAATTCATTAAGAAAACAGTATGATATCATTAATCATTACAAAATTTTAATTTACCTTGATATTAGAATTTCCAATTTAATTCAAAAAAAATAAAGACACTTACTTAAAGTTTTTCCGCAAATACCACTCTGCAAAATCGGCGGGAGAAAATCTAGTCAAATACCGCACTTTTTAAAATCCATGATTAAAAATCTATTATTCAAAAAAAATCAGGAAATTTGCAGTGTGAAAAAACTCATCTCCATTATCGGAACAACAGGAATCGGCAAAACAAAACTCGCCATCGAAATCGCCAGACATTTCGGGACCGAAATTATTTCCGGTGATTCCCGACAGTTTTTCAAAGAAATGAATATCGGAACTGCTACGCCTTCAAAAGAAGAATTAGCCGAAGTTCCACATCATTTTATTGGAAATCTTTCTGTACAGGATTATTATTCCATCGGACAGTTCGAGAAAGACGCCATTCAAAAAACCGTCGAACTTTTTCAGAAACACGATGTCGTGGTTTTGGTTGGCGGAAGCATGATGTACGAAAAAGTCGTGATCGAAGGACTTCACGACTTACCCGAAGCCAACGAAGAAAACCAAAGCAAACTCGAGCAGCTGTTAGAAGAAGACGGCATTGAGAAACTTCAAAACATCTTACAGATTCTAGATCCAGACTATTTCAACAAAGTAGATAAAAACAATCCGAGAAGACTGTTTAGGGCAATCGATATTATCTGGCAAACCGGAAAAACGTACACCGAAAATATTTCGGCACAAATGAACCACCGGGATTTTGAGGTGATCAGAATCGGATTACAGGCACCGCGGGAAATTATTTATGACAGGATTAATCAGCGCGTAGATCTGATGGTAGAAAACGGATTGTTAAAAGAAGCAGAATCATTAATTCCGTATAAAAATAACCTGGCCTTGCAAACCGTTGGCTATTCCGAACTTTTCAACTATTTCGACGGAACCTGGACTTTGGATTTCGCGTTGGAAGAAATCAAGAAAAACTCCCGACGATTTGCAAAACGCCAACTGACCTGGTATCGGAAAGAAGAAAATATCAACTGGGTGAATTTTGAAAATCCGGTGGAAGAATCCTTATCTATTTTAAATGCGATGATGCGATAATTTGTTAATTTGAAGATTGTTTCTTTCTTTGCCGTAGTTTATCATTATATTTGTATCATCATTTTATCACATTAACTCATCAAAAAATCATCATGGCAAATACTCCCTCAAATATGCTCGCACTCGGAACCAAAGCACCTTTCTTTGAACTTCCGAACCCTTCCCAAAGCAACGAAATGCAGTCCTTGGAAGATTTAAAAGGCGAAAAAGGAACACTTGTTTTTTTCATGTGTAACCATTGTCCGTTTGTGCTTCACGTGATCGATAAATTAACGGAACTGTACGAAGATTATCAGGAACAGGGAATTGAATTCATCGCCATCAATGCCAACGACGCAGAAAAACAACCAGCTGATTCCCCGGAAAAAATGGTTGAATTTCAAGTGGAAAGAAAATTCGATTTCCCTTATTTATACGATGAAAGCCAAGCGATTGCAAAAGCCTACGATGCAGCCTGCACGCCGGATTTTTTCTTTTTTGATGAAAAATTAGATTTAATTTACCGCGGACAAATGGATGATTCCAGACCGGGAAATCAAAAAGAAATTACTGGTGAAGATTTGATAATCGCCTTCGAAAATCTTTTGGCGGGCGCCCCTCAGGAAGAGATCCAGAAACCAAGTATAGGCTGCAATATCAAGTGGAAATAAATGATCCGCTAAAAGATAACAGACCGCTTCGCTGATAGAAAAAAGAAAAAAGACAAGAATTCCGGTTCTTGTCTTTTCTGTTTATTTTGCACTTTGTCAAGGGTAAAATTTTTGACAAAATTTTATCTGAAATAAGGACTATAATTTTTCTCAAATCCGATTGTGGTGGGATTTCCGTGGCCGCTGTACACTTTTGTTTCTTCATCAAGAACAAAAAGTTTCGACTTGATATTGGTAATAAGTTGGTCGTGATCGCCTTTGTACAAATCGGTTCTTCCGATGCTTCCTTCAAATAAAACATCGCCCGAAATCATGAATTTCTGAGTTTCATTATAAAAAGCGATACTCCCTGGTGAATGTCCGGGAACATGAATAATTTTAAATTCATCTTTTCCTAAACTGAGGATTTCGTCTTCTTTGACATAAGAAATCTTTCCTTCAAAAGCTTTAAAGAAAAAGCCAAACCTGTTTGCGTCTATAGGATTGCGATCCAGCATTTCCTGTTCAAGTGGATGCACCAGAACAGGAACACTGTATTTGTCAAATGCTTTCTGCAGACCCAAAACATGATCGATATGAGCATGAGTTAAAAGAATATGCTGAACTATCAGCTGATTGTCGGAGATGAATTTTTCTAAAACACCGGTTTCCTCATCAGAAAAATTTCCAGGATCGATGATGTAAGCCTCTTTATCTTCATTAAAAACGACATAGGTATTCTGTGAAAAAGGATTAAAAACAAAGGATTTGATTTGCAACATTGATTTATTTTTTACAAAGTTAAGGGCTATTTTTTTTATAAACCTCAAAAGGCTCAAAAGTTTTATACTCTCTATATGGAGTACATGACAAAAAATTTCGACCGCAAAAGTGACAAAAGAAAAGACAATGCTTTAAATAATTCAATGGTGTGCTATATAGTATGGATAAGCATTTCACTTTTTTACACCATTGAAGATCTTTAGATTGTACTTTTGCCTCTTTTGCGGTTAAAAATATGTTTTTTTGAATTTTTGTCCTTCAGTAATCACTTTACAACTCAAAAGTTTGCAAAGGGAAAAAGAGAAAAAGATTCCAATCCGATCTATTTATCCATAAACTATTTTCTAAAATCCCACGGAGCAACGGGAAGTTTGTCAGACCACATGCCTACTCTATTTTTTCTTGCAGCATTTTCCAACTGCGCATATTCCTCACTTTTGGAATATTTTTTATAATGCCAGGCTAAACCTGATTTCACCATTTCTTTGTTGGCGCAGATTTTATCGTCAACATAAATTTCAGCGATCATACGGCCGCGTCCATCGTAGTTTCCTTTTTTTCCTTTGCTGATGATGGTCACATTTTTTCCGAAACACAAGTCTGAAAGTTTCTGTTTTGAAACAGTCCCGAACGCCTGTTTCTTTTCGGGTGCATCGATATGTTCGAGCCGAATGACAATGGGAAGTTGGTAATACAAAACCTCAACCGTATCGCCGTCTTTTACACCGATCACTTTTACTTTTAGAATAAGCTGATTAATTGGTGGAGGTAGGAAAGAGGCCGGGATAATGCTATTTCCAAAGAAAATACATAGAAAAAGTAAGATTGAATTTTTCATGGCTGAGACTGAAATATTTTCGCTGAAGATAGAGGTTTCAAACCGTTGTTCCAAAAACTTTGCCGTTTTTTAGAATGGTAGAAACTTGCTATTTAACATTAAAATTGAAAATCCCGATTCAAATGAATGAATCGGGATTTATATTTAAAAACGTTCTGCTAATTAAGCCTGTACGTTGTTTTGTCCTAATACGAAAGGTTCAACTTCTTTGATTTCGCCGAATTGTTGTTCGTAGTTCGTGATGTTTTGCTGAAGAGCAGTTAATACTCTCTTTGCGTGAAGCGGAGCCAAGATTACTCTTGATCTTACGTTCGCCTGCTGAACTCCCGGCATCATTTGGATGAAATCTACTACGAATTCTGATGGAGAATGGTTTACTAAAGCTAAGTTACAGTAAACTCCCTGAGCAATCATCTCGTTTAACTGAATGTTAATGTTGTTTGGATCTTGATTTTGATTTTGATTGTTGTCCATTTTAAATTTTGATTATAAGTTAAAAATTATAGACTACGAATATAAATTATTTAAACTTATATCCGCAATCTAAAATTAAAATATTTAGTTGATATCTTCGAATTCTTTTTTAGAACCCACGATCACGTTTTGATAGTCTTTCAGTCCAGTACCTGCAGGAATTCTGTGTCCTACAATTACGTTTTCTTTCAGACCGCTCAGGTAATCTACTTTTCCTGAAACTGCTGCTTCGTTCAATACTTTCGTCGTTTCCTGGAAAGAGGCTGCAGACATGAATGATTTGGTTTGTAGCGCCGCTCTTGTAATTCCTTGCAATACCGGTGTTGCGGTTGCAGGAAGTGCGTCACGAACTTCTACTAAAGCCTGGTCCTCGCGTCTCAGTTTAGAATTCTCGTCTCTTAATTCTTTGGTGGTAATCATTTGACCTGGTTTGAATTCTTTCGAATCACCGGCTTCTGTTACTACTTTCAGACCGAACACTCTGTTGTTTTCTAATAAGAAATCATATTTGTGTTCCAGTGCTCCTTCTAAGAACTGAGTATCTCCACCATCTACAATTGAAACTTTGGTCATCATCTGACGCACAATAATTTCAAAGTGTTTATCATCGATTTTCACCCCTTGCAGACGATATACTTCCTGAATTTCATTCACCAAATATTCCTGTACGGCAGTTGGTCCTTTGATTTTCAAGATGTCATCCGGTGTGGTAGATCCGTTCGAAAGTGGTGATCCAGCTCTTACGAAGTCATTTTCCTGAACCAAAATCTGGTTGGATAATTTTACTAAATATTTAGTGATTTCTCCAGTTTTTGCTTCTACGATCAACTCACGGTTACCTCTTTTGATTTTACCGTAAGATACAACTCCGTCGATTTCTGTAACTACCGCTGGGTTTGAAGGATTTCTCGCTTCGAACAATTCGGTAACTCTCGGTAGACCCCCTGTAATATCTCCAGATTTGGCAGATTTTCTTGGGATCTTGATCATTACTTTACCAGACTTAATTTTCTCACCATCGTTTACCATGATGTGTGCTCCTACCGGTAAGTTGTATGCTTTTTGCTCCACTCCTTTAGAATCCACAACTTTCAAGGTTGGTACTGCTTTCTTGTTTCGGGATTCAGAAATTACTTTCTCTTCGAAACCGGTCTGCTCATCAATCTCCAGTGAGAATGAAACCCCTTGGATAATATCTTCGTATTCAATCTTACCTGCAGATTCAGCGATGATTACCGCATTATACGGATCCCACTTACAGATCAGATCTCCTTTTAGTACTTTATCACCCGGTTTTACAGCCAATTCAGATCCATAAGGAATGTTGGCAACCATTAACGGCGTTCTTGCAGCATTGTCTGCTACCAAACGGAATTCCGTTGAACGGGAAACTACGATTTCCGCTTTTTTACCGGCTTCGTTTTCTGAAGTTACCGTTCTGATTTCATCCATTTCTACGATACCATCACGTCTTGCAACGATTGATGGATTCTCAGAAATATTTCCTGCAGTTCCCCCTTGGTGGAAGGTTCTCAATGTTAACTGAGTTCCCGGTTCACCGATGGATTGTGCTGCGATAACTCCTACTGCTTCACCCATGTGAATAGGTTTACCTGTTGCTAAGTTACGACCGTAACATGCTGCACAGATTCCTTTTTTCGCTTCACAAGTTAATGGAGAACGAACTTCTACACTGTCAATTCCAGCTGCTTCAATTGCTTTCGCATAAGCCTCATTGATCAGTTGATCTGCTTCAACGATCACCTCATCGGTTTCTGGATCGTAAACATTATGTAAAGAAACTCTACCTAAGACTCTTTCAGAAATACGTTCAACGATCTCATCATTTTTCTTAAGTGGTGTAATTTCTGTTCCTCTTAAAGTTCCACAGTCGTTTTCAGTAATGATCACATCCTGTGCAACATCTACCAATCTTCTGGTCAAGTAACCAGCATCGGCAGTTTTCAGTGCGGTATCCGCAAGACCTTTACGGGCACCGTGAGTAGAGATAAAGTACTCTAAGATGGATAAACCTTCTTTAAAGTTCGCTACAATCGGGTTTTCAATAATCTCTGCTCCAGATGAACCGGCTTTTTGTGGTTTTGCCATCAATCCCCTCATTCCTGAAAGCTGACGGATCTGCTCTTTGGAACCCCTTGCTCCGGAATCAAGCATCATGTATACAGAATTGAATCCACCTTGGTCGACTTTCATTCTGCTCATAATCATTTCAGTTAATCCTGCATTGGTATTAGTCCAAACATCAATTACCTGGTTGTAACGCTCTGTATCGGTGATCAATCCCATGTTATAGTTAGCCTTGATCTCATCTACTGTTTCTACAGCCGTTGCGATCATGTCTTTCTTTTCTGCAGGAATTACAATATCCCCTAAACTAAAGGATAATCCTCCACGGAATGCGTGAGAATAACCCAAGTCTTTCATATCATCCAGGAAGGTTACCGTCGTCGGGAAATCGGTATCTGCTAAAATTCTACCAATAACATTTCTCAATGATTTTTTGGTTAGAAGTTCGTTAACAAATCCTACCCCTTCAGGAACAATTTGATTAAATAGTACTCTACCAGCAGTTGTTTCTACCAATCGGGTAACTAATTCTCCTTCTTCTTTTACAGGAACTCTACATCTAACTTTTGCATTCAGGGAAACTTTTCCTTCTGCATAAGCAATTTCTACTTCTTGTGGAGAATAGAAAGCCAGGCCTTCACCCAATACTTTCATATCATCCGTTGATGCTAATTCTTTGGTCATATAATACAGACCCAAAACCATATCCTGAGAAGGTACGGTAATCGGAGAACCATTTGCAGGGTTCAGGATATTCTGAGAACCTAACATCAGAAGTTGGGCTTCTAAAATCGCTTCAGGACCTAAAGGTAAATGCACCGCCATCTGGTCACCATCGAAATCCGCATTAAATGCAGTGGTACACAATGGGTGAAGCTGGATTGCTTTTCCTTCGATCATTTTCGGCTGGAATGCCTGAATACCCAGTCTGTGCAAAGTAGGCGCTCTGTTCAAAAGAACCGGGTGACCTTTGATGATTCCTTCCAGGATGTCATAAACAACCGGCTCTTTTCTGTCGATGATTCTTTTTGCTGATTTTACGGTTTTTACAATTCCTCTTTCAATCAGTTTTCTGATGATGAACGGTTTGTATAATTCCGCTGCCATATCTTTTGGAATTCCACATTCGTGAAGTTTCAAGTTTGGTCCAACGACGATTACGGAACGGGCAGAATAATCCACACGTTTCCCCAGTAAGTTTTGACGGAAACGACCTTGTTTACCTTTCAATGAATCAGAAAGTGATTTCAATGGTCTGTTGGATTCCGATTTTACTGCAGAAGATTTTCTGGTGTTATCGAATAACGAATCTACAGATTCCTGTAACATTCTTTTTTCGTTTCTAAGGATTACTTCCGGAGCTTTAATTTCCAAAAGTCTTTTTAAACGGTTATTTCTAATGATTACTCTTCTGTAAAGGTCATTTAAATCCGAAGTCGCAAAACGACCACCATCCAATGGAACCAAAGGTCTCAATTCTGGTGGAATTACCGGAAGCACTCTCATAATCATCCATTCCGGACGGTTAACCATTCTGGTATTTGCTCCTCTGATCGCTTCTACAACGTTCAGTCTTTTTAATGCTTCTGTTCTTCTTTGTTTTGAAGATTCGTTGTGCGCTTTGTGACGCAGGTCGAATGATAAGGTATCAAGATCAATTCTGCTTAATAATTGCTCAACCGCTTCAGCACCCATTTTGGCGATGAATTTGTTCGGATCAGCATCATCAAGATATTGATTGTCCGCAGGAAGAGTTTCCAGAATATCTAAATATTCTTCCTCTGTTAAGAATTCTTTATCGTCGAAATCAGCACCATCTGCTCTTTTAGCAATACCTTGCTGAATCACTACATATCTTTCGTAATAGATGATCATGTCTAATTTCTTAGACGGCAATCCTAAAAGATACCCGATTTTATTTGGTAAAGAACGGAAGTACCAGATGTGAGCCACAGGAACAACCAGACCGATATGCCCGATTCTTTCTCTACGTACTTTTTTCTCAGTAACCTCTACTCCACAACGGTCACAAACGATTCCTTTGTATCGGATTCTTTTGTATTTCCCACAGGCACATTCATAATCCTTTACAGGACCGAATATTTTTTCGCAAAAAAGACCATCTCTTTCCGGCTTGTGCGTACGGTAGTTAATTGTTTCGGGCTTTAAAACTTCGCCTCGTGAATCCTGTAAAATAGATTCCGGTGAAGAAAGACCAATTGTAATTTTACTAAAATTACTTGTATTATTTTTGTTTGACATTTGTTTAAATTTAGATTAAAAGATTGAGAGAGTGGAGAATAGAGACTATAAAAATCTCTAATCTCACGTCTAAAAGTCTCTATTCTATTCTTCCAGTCTTACATCAAGACCAAGACCTTTCAACTCATGAAGTAATACATTGAAAGATTCCGGAATACCTGGTTCAGGCATTGCTTCTCCTTTCGCAATCGCTTCGTAAGTTTTTGCTCTACCAATCACATCATCTGACTTCACGGTCAAGATTTCTCTAAGGATATTCGAAGCACCAAATGCTTCCAATGCCCAAACCTCCATCTCTCCGAATCTTTGTCCACCGAATTGCGCTTTACCTCCTAACGGCTGCTGCGTAATCAATGAATATGGTCCGATTGAACGTGCGTGCATTTTGTCATCTACCATGTGCCCCAGTTTCAACATGTAAATGATTCCAACCGTTGCTGGCTGTGCGAATCTTTCACCTGTTCCACCGTCATATAGATAAGTACTACCATATTTTGGTAAACCTGCCTGTTCTGTATATTCGGTAATCTGCTCTAAACTTGCACCGTCGAAAATTGGAGTTGCAAATTTCAACCCTAATTTTTGTCCAGCCCAACCTAAAACGGTTTCGTAAATCTGACCGATGTTCATACGGGAAGGTACCCCAAGTGGATTCAATACGATATCTACCGGAGTTCCGTCTTCTAAGAACGGCATGTCTTCTTCACGAACGATTCTTGAAACGATCCCTTTGTTACCGTGACGTCCCGCCATTTTATCACCTACGTTCAGTTTACGTTTTTTAGCAACATAAACTTTCGCTAATTTGATGATACCTGCAGGAAGTTCGTCTCCAATAGAGATTGCAAATTTCTCACGGTTTTTAACACCGTTCAGGTCGTTGTATTTGATTTTGTAGTTATGAATTAACTGCTTAACCAATTCATTACGTTCAGCATCAACAGTCCAATCAGCACCGCTTACATTTACATAATCTTCTACAGACTGAAGAAGTTTTGTTGTAAACTTCACGCCTTTGCCAATAATTTCTTCAGCCAAGTCGTTGTTCACTCCCTGAGAAGTTTTACCGTTTACTAAAGTTCCTAATTTTTCAAGAAGTGTTCCTCTTAGTTCGTCGAATTTCGCTTTGTACGTGTTTTCGATTTCTTCAAGTTTTAATTTCTCTTCGGATCTTTTCTTTTTGTCTTTGATATTTCTTGAGAATAATTTCTTGTTAATAACAACTCCTCTTAATGAAGAATCTGCTTTTAACGAAGCATCTTTTACGTCTCCGGCTTTGTCACCGAAAATTGCTCTCAATAATTTCTCTTCCGGTGTTGGATCTGATTCTCCTTTTGGCGTAATCTTACCAATCATGATATCACCAGGCTTCACATCAGCACCGATTCTAATCATACCGTTTTCGTCTAAGTCTTTGGTTGCTTCTTCAGAAACGTTAGGAATATCTGCAGTCAATTCTTCCATACCCAATTTGGTATCACGAACTTCAAGCGTATATTCATCAACGTGAATTGAAGTAAACCAGTCCTCACGAACTACTTTTTCGTTAATTACGATCGCATCCTCAAAGTTGTATCCTTTCCATGGCATAAATGCTACAGTAAGGTTTCTACCGATTGCCAATTCACCGTTTTCAGTTGCATAACCGTCGCAAAGAACCTGACCTTTTTCTACTTTGTCACCTACTCTTACGTTTGGTCTCAAAGTAATCGTGGTACTCTGGTTGGTTTTACGGAATTTGGTTAATTTATAAGTTTTTGTCCCTGAATCGAAAGAAACTAAATTCTGGTCATCAGTTCTATCATATTTAATGGTGATTTTATCAGCATCAACATATTCTACGATTCCAGTTCCTTCAGCATTAATCAAGACTCTGGAGTCACTCGCTACCTGTTTTTCTAAACCTGTACCTACGATTGGTGCTTCCGGTTTCAATAATGGAACTGCCTGACGCATCATATTCGATCCCATCAATGCTCTATTCGCATCATCATGCTCCAGGAAAGGAATCAATGAAGCAGAAATACCGGAAATCTGATTTGGTGCAACATCAATCAAATCTACCTGCTGAGGCTCTACAACTGGATAATCACCATCCAAACGAGCGATAACTCTGTCTGTAAGGATGGTACCGTCGTCCTTCATTTCGATATTTGCCTGAGCAATTACTCTGTCTTCTTCATCTTCAGCATTTAAATAAATCTGAGTTCCTTTTAAATCAACTTTACCGTTTTCTACTTTTCTATATGGAGTTTCGATGAAACCTAAAGTATTGATTTTTGCATAAATTCCTAAAGAAGAAATCAAACCAATGTTTGGTCCCTCTGGAGTTTCAATCGGACAAATACGACCGTAGTGCGTATGGTGAACGTCACGTACCTCGAAACCTGCTCTCTCTCTTGATAAACCACCAGGTCCCAGGGCAGAAAGTCTACGCTTGTGCGTGATTTCTGATAGCGGGTTGGTTTGGTCCATGAACTGAGACAACTGGTTGGTTCCGAAGAACGAGTTGATCACTGAGGTTAAAGTTTTCGCATTAACCAAATCAATTGGCGTAAAGATTTCGTTATCTCTAACGTTCATACGCTCGCGGATTGTTCTGGCGATTCTCGAAAGACCTACCCCGAACTGTCCTGATAATTGCTCACCAACAGTTTTAATTCTTCTGTTTGACAAGTGGTCAATATCATCAACTTCCGCTTTAGAATTTACCAACTGGATCAAATGTCTTACGATCGCGATGATATCATCTTTGGTTAAAACTTCAGTTTTTTCAGGAATATTTAATCCTAATTTTTTGTTCAGTCGGTAACGGCCAACTTCACCTAATGAATAACGTTGCTCAGAGAAGAATAATTTTTCAATAATTCCACGTGCTGTTTCTTCATCGGGCGGATCTGCATTACGCAACTGACGGTAAATATACTCTACCGCTTCTTTTTCTGAGTTGGTAGGGTCTTTTTGTAATGTATTCTGGATGATCGAGAATTCATTAGCATTTTCCTTGTGAATCAAAATTGATTTCACACCGGAATCGATAATCATTTCAACATGTTCTTTTTCAAGAACGGTTTCTCTATCAAGGATGATTTCATTTCTTTCGATAGAAACGACTTCACCGGTATCCTCATCAACGAAATCTTCGAACCAGGTGTTCAAAACTCTCGCTGCAAGAACTCTTCCTTCTACTTTTTTCAACGCTGCTTTAGAAACTTTCACTTCTTCGGCAAGGTCGAAAATCTGTAAAATGTCTTTATCGGATTCGTATCCGATAGCTCTTAACAAAGTTGTTAATGGTAATTTTTTCTTACGGTCGATATACGCGAACATTACATTATTAATGTCGGTTGTAAATTCCATCCAGGATCCTTTAAAAGGAATAATACGGGAATAGTACAGTTTGGTTCCGTTGGCGTGATACGTTTGACCAAAGAAAACCCCTGGTGAACGGTGCAACTGGGTTACGATAACCCGCTCAGCGCCATTAATAATAAATGATCCAGACGGCGTCATATAAGGAACTGGCCCTAAATAAACGTCTTGTACTACGGTTTGGAAATCTTCGTGTTCCGGGTCGGTACAATACAATTTTAGTCTGGCTTTAAGAGGAACCGAATAGGTTAAACCTCTTTCTACACACTCGTCTCTCGAGTATCGGGGTGAATCTACCAAATAATCCAAAAATTCTAAAACGAAATTGTTTCTAGAATCGGTAATTGGGAAGTTCTCTTCAAAGGTTTTGTACAAAGATTCTTTGAGTCTCTGCTCCGGAAGGGTATCCAACTGGAAAAATTCTTTGAAAGATTGGATCTGAATGTCCAAAAAGTCAGGGGTCACAATTTTTCCTTTTGCTTCGGAGAAATTGATTCTTTCATTGGCCTGAGTTTTAGCGACTGCTTTAGATTTACTCATAAAAAAATTAAAGAATGAGGGTTAAAAAATATTTTGTTTTCAAAATATCAGGTTTAAACAGGAAACGAAAAGATTGGTGATTAGCGACAAATTCAACAAGAAAATGATATAGAAAACTTTGGCGCAGTTATCCGAATAATTCTTATTATAAGTCTCTGATCGATTACCTATCAGTCTTTTATCTAAACCTAACTGCAACATCGGTATATCTTTTCACGACGTAGTGCAAAATATTTTCACTGTAATTTTGGCGGTAACTTTTGTTTGACATAGCTATAAACACGAAATCCCTTTCAATCGATGAAAGAGTTGATATTCAATATTTTAAAGTCAAGTAAACAATTATATGCGCCAAAATTGAGTGCAAAGTTACATATAATATCTGGAATCAACAAATAAAAAAGCCACTCCACGGAGTGACTTAAGCAATTGACTGCTCGTTTTTTAGGGTTTCCAGAAAGTCCATTTTGAGCCGTTAAAAACAGCAAGCCTTTTGGCAGAGGCCTTATTAACATACTTTCAAAAAAGGTCTTTTCGGTGCCTTCTCAGAATTAATGTACCACCTC
The DNA here is from genome assembly GCF_030012525.1 of Chryseobacterium gotjawalense. NCBI lineage: Bacteria > Pseudomonadati > Bacteroidota > Flavobacteriia > Flavobacteriales > Weeksellaceae > Chryseobacterium > Chryseobacterium gotjawalense. The sequence goes on along the minus strand of NZ_CP124855.1, from coordinate 2,880,648 downwards.
CAATGGAACGATCCTTTACTTTTCTGTAGCAATATCCAAAAAAACCTTTAAAAAAGACAAAACAAGCAAAGAATCTACCGATCAAAGCATTACTTACCATCATCCGCTTTAAGAACACAACAAAAAAAGCCGGTTCCAAAAGGAAACGGCTTTATTATAAGGTTGAGGAAGAATTATTTCAATTCTACTTCAGCACCAGCTTCTTCTAATTGTTTTTTCAAAGCTTCAGCTTCGTCTTTAGAGATACCTTCTTTGATTGCAGTCGGAGCTGAATCTACCATATCTTTAGCTTCTTTAAGACCTGCACCAGTTAAATCTTTAACTAATTTTACTACTGCTAATTTAGAAGCACCTGCAGCTTTAAGGATTACATCGAATTCTGTTTTTTCTTCAACAGCTTCACCTGCACCTGCAACAGCAGCTACAGCTACAGCAGCTGGTTCGATTCCGTACTCATCTTTAAGGATAGTAGCTAATTCATTTACGTCTTTAACGGTTAAGTTTACAAGCGTTTCCGCTAAGTTTTTTAAATCTGACATTTTAATAATGTTTTAATTGTTGAACGATTTATTTGATTTTTTTTTGAGTCTAATTACTCTGCACCAGGTGCATCGGTTGCTTCAGTGCTTGCTTCTGGAGCAGCTTCTTCGGCTGGGGTTTCTTCTGCAACTGGAGCAGCTTCTTCAGCGTTTCCGTTTGCTTCATCTTTATTTTGAAGTGCAGAAAGTACATTTCTAAGTGGAGATTGAAGTAATGTGATGATTTCACCGATCATTTCTTCTCTAGACTTGATGCTTACAAGTGTAGCCAAGTTTTCGTCACCAACATAGAATGTTTCTTGTAAATAAGCAGATTTCAAAGCTGGAACTTCTGCTTTTTTTCTGAATCCCTGAATCAACTTTGCCGGAGCATTTGCTGTTTCAGAAATCATCAACGCTGAATTTCCTTTGAAAGTAGGGAACATTTCAGAGTAATCTACTCCTTCGATTTGCTCCAATGCTTTTTGTAGTAAAGTGTTTTTTACAACTTTTACAGTGATATTTTGTTTGAACGCCTGTCTTCTAAAATCTGAAGTCGCAGCAGCATTCATTCCTTCTAGACTTGCTACATAAACAACTTTCGCGTCTTGTAACACTTCTTTTAATTCTTGTATTACTAATACTTTATCTTCTTTTGTCATTGTCTTACAGATTTTAGTTTACAGATTTAGTATCAATTGCAATACCCGGACTCATGGTAGAAGACAAGTAAATGCTTTTCACATAAACACCTTTTGACGCAGTTGGTTTCAATTTAAGTAAAGTCTGAATTAATTCAGAAGCATTTTCTCTGATTTGAGCAGCATCGAAAGATACTTTACCAATTCCTGCATGGATAATACCGTATTTATCAACTTTAAAATCAATTTTACCTGATTTTACTTCAGATACAGCTTTACCGATTTCCATGGTTACAGTTCCTGATTTTGGATTTGGCATTAAACCTCTTGGGCCTAAAATTCTACCCAAAGGACCTAATTTACCCATAACAGCTGGCATCGTAACGATAACGTCAACATCAGTCCAACCGTCTTTTATTTTCTGTAAATACTCATCAAGACCTACATAATCAGCACCAGCTTCTCTTGCTTCTGCTTCTTTATCAGGTGTTACCAAAGCCAATACTTTCACATCTTTACCAGTACCGTGTGGAAGAGAAACTACTCCTCTTACCATTTGGTTCGCTTTTCTAGGATCAACTCCCAAACGAACTGCGATATCTACAGATGCGTCAAATTTTGCAAAGTTTACTTCTTTCACCAAAGCAGATGCTTCATCAAGGGAGTAAATTTTATTTTTTTCTATTTTGCTTAAAGCTTCTTTTTGCTTTTTTGTCAATTTTGCCATTTCTATAAGTTTTAAGCGTTAGTTGGTTTAGTTCCTGTTACTCTCAATCCCATAGATCTTGCAGTTCCGGCAACCATAGTAAGGGCACCATCAATAGTAAAGCAGTTAAGATCTACCATTTTATCTGCAGCAATTTTACCAACTTGATCCCAAGAAACAGCACCAATTTTCAGTCTGTTCGGCTCTCCTGAACCTTTTTTCTGCTTACTAGCTTCTAAAAGTTGGATTGCAACTGGTGGAGTTTTAATAACGAATTCAAATGATTTGTCTTCGAATACTGTAATTACTACAGGTAAAACTTGTCCTGGTTTGTCTTGAGTTCTTCCGTTGAATTGCTTACAAAACTCCATAATGTTCACCCCGGCAGAACCCAAGGCTGGACCTACTGGTGGAGATGGATTAGCTGCTCCTCCTTTCACTTGGAGCTTCACCATTTTAAAGACTTTTTTAGCCATTTTGATTTTTTATAAAATTAAATAATTTATGAATGTGGAAGCATTTATAAATCTGCAAAGAAGTAATATAAAATCACAACTCTACATTTCGGATTGCAAAATTAAGAATAATTTTTAATTACACAAGTGTAAAACATTGATTTTTAATGATAATTTGAATTAAATAAAAAAAGAACCAATCAAATTGGTTCTTTCTATAATTTATGTATAAGTTTATTATACTTTTTCCACTTGCATAAAACTTAGTTCCATTGGAGTTTTTCTTCCGAAAATCATTACTGAAACTTCTATTTTCTTTTTGTCTTCGTGTAGTTTTTCTACCGTACCGTTGAAACCATTGAAAGGTCCGTCGATTACTTTTACGTTTTCACCTACTACGAAAGGAATAGCAGTTTCAACTGCGAACTCAGAAAGTTCATCCATTCTACCGAGCATTCTGTTTACCTCTGATTTACGCATCGGTACAGGATCACCCCCTTTGGTTGAACTCAAAAAAGAAATTACTCCTGGGATATTTTTGATAATGTGAGGAACTTCTCCTACAAGATTAGCTTCTACCATTAAGTATCCTGGGTAATAAGGTTTTTCTTTCGGTACCTTTTTACCATTTCTAATTTGGATTACTTTTTCCATAGGAATGACTACTTGAGTTACAAAATCCTCAAGGCCATAATGCTTCATTTCGTTCTCAATATAGGCTTTCACCTTATTTTCCTGTCCACTGATGGATTTCAGAACATACCACTTCAAGTCACTCATTTTGGGAAAATAATTTTAATTGAACAGATTGATAAAGAGCGATATCATATTCGCAATAGATTTACTGAACAATGAATCTACACCAAAAGTAAAAATAGCCATTAACACGGTACCAATAGTTACTACTATGGTAGATGATTGCAGCTCCGGCCACTTTGGCCACTCTACTCTGTCTTTGAATTCGGTATAAGAACCTTTAATAAAATCTACTAAACTCATTATCTTTTATTTGCACGGGCACAAGGACTCGAACCCTGATCAACGGTTTTGGAGACCGGTATCCTACCATTGGACGATGCCCGTAGATTAAAAAAGGTTCCGTAAGTTTCCCTACGGAACCTTTATTATATTTTCAGAAATTAATCAGTGATTTCAGTTACCTGACCAGCACCAACTGTTCTACCACCTTCTCTGATCGCAAATCTAAGACCTACGTTAAGAGCGATTGGCTGTAACAATTCTACAGTAATAGTTACGTTATCACCTGGCATTACCATTTCTACACCTTCTGGTAAGAAAATCTCACCTGTTACGTCTGTAGTTCTTACATAGAACTGTGGACGGTATTTGTTGTGGAATGGAGTGTGACGACCACCTTCTTCTTTAGAAAGGATATAAACCTCAGCTTTGAAGTGTTTGTGTGGTTTCACTGAATCTTTCTTAGCGATTACCATACCTCTTTTGATGTCGGTTTTTTCAATACCTCTCAACAATAGACCTACGTTATCACCAGCTTCACCTCTGTCCAAGATTTTTCTAAACATCTCAACACCGGTAATAGTAGAAGTTAACTTCTCATCACCCATACCTACGATATCTACTGGATCTCCAGTGTTAATTACACCAGCTTCAATTCTACCAGTTGCAACAGTACCTCTACCTGTAATAGAGAAAACGTCTTCAATTGGCATCAAGAAAGTTTTGTCAACATCTCTAACTGGAAGTTCGATCCAAGAATCAACAGCATCCATTAATTCTTCGATTTTTGCTACCCATTTAGCATCACCATTCAGTCCACCTAATGCAGATCCTTGAATTACCGGAGCATTATCACCATCATAGTCATAAGAAGAAAGAAGGTCTCTTACTTCCATTTCTACTAATTCTAATAATTCAGCGTCATCTACCATATCTACTTTGTTCATAAAAACAAGTACATTAGGTACATTTACCTGACGACATAGAAGGATGTGCTCTCTTGTTTGAGGCATTGGTCCGTCTGTAGCAGCTACTACTAAAATAGCTCCATCCATTTGTGCAGCACCAGTAACCATGTTTTTCACATAATCGGCGTGACCTGGACAGTCTACGTGAGCGTAATGTCTGTTTGCAGTTTCATATTCAATGTGTGAAGTATTAATTGTAATACCTCTTTCTTTTTCTTCTGGTGCAGAATCAATTGTAGAGAAATCTCTAGCTGTTCCGAATCCTTTGTCAGATAATACTTTACTGATTGCTGCAGTAAGTGTAGTTTTACCATGGTCTACGTGACCGATGGTACCAATGTTCAAGTGTGGTTTGTTACGATTAAACGTTTCCTTTGCCATGATTTAAATATTTATTTAATTAATTATTCATTTTTTCGGTGCGCAAATATAGTCATTTTTTGAATATTGAAAACCTTTTTTAAGAAAAAAAAGTTGAACATTCAAAAATATTGATTTACACCATCTTATATAAGCGAAATACCGGAGTGCAAATTTACGGAAAAATATTTATGTGAGAAAATCTATAAATAATTTTATAAGAACATTTTTCGTTTTAGATCAATTTTAATAATAATTGATAACTGTTTAACACTCTTAATCCCCCTTTATCAGCCCTGATTTGTTCGAAAAATATCCTTCATAAACTAAAGAATTAAATTTATGTTAAATTTTTAATTCTCATAAAATTGATCTGATTTTTTAGTTTTATTAAAAATCCAGAAGATAATTGGGAAAATTAATAAAGTCAAAACGGTCGCCGTAACCAATCCGCCAATGATCACAACCGCCAGTGGTTTTTGGGATTCTGACCCGATTCCAGTGGAAAGTGCAGCAGGCAAAAGCCCCACAGACGCCATCATCGCTGTCATAACCACCGGTCTGGTTCTTACTTTTACGCCTTCTAAAATTCCGGCAGCGACATCCATTCCCGCTTTAATATTCTGGTGAAATTCTGAAAGAAGAATCACTCCGTTCTGAATACAGATCCCAAAAAGAGCGATAAATCCTACTCCAGCGGAAATTCCAAAGTTCATACCCGTCATGTGCAAGGCGATGATTCCGCCGATTAATGCAAAAGGTACATTCGCCAAAACCAACAGAGAATCCTTTAAATTTCCAAATAAAATAAACAAAAGGAAGAAAATCATCACCAGACTAATCGGCACTACTTCCGCTAAACGTTTGGTCGCCCTTTCCTGATTTTCAAACTGCCCGGTCCAACCGATTGAATACCCTTGCGGAAGCTCAATTTGATTTACTTTTTTCTGTGCATCAGCAATAGTGCTTCCCAAATCCCGATCCCGGATCGAAAACTTCACTCCAATATATCTTTGAATATTATCGCGATAAATAAATGCCGCACCATCGTCCTGATGAATCTCTGCGATCTCTTTCAGTGGAATCAGGGATCCTTCCTGAGTGGGAACCATCAGTAACGCAAGATCATTTTCATCTTTTCTGTATTCTTCGGCATACCTGATTCTGATATCGAACTTCCGTTCACCATCAAAAAGTTCGGAAGCAGTTTTCCCACCAAATGCCGTTTCCAAAACAGATTGTGCATCGGCTAGCGACACGCCGTATTGTGCCATTTTATTTCGGTCCAACATAACACTCAGTTCTGGCTGACCAATATTTTTAATGATTCCCGGCTCTTTTACTCCATCTACCTCTTTTAAAATATCATAGACCTGTTTGGCATATTTGTCCAAAGTATTCAAATTGTCACCATAAATCTTCACTCCGTTTTCGGCCTTGAAACCGGCAACAGCTTCTGCCACGTTATCGGAAATCGGTTGCGAGTAATTATAAGTGATTCCTTGATATTGTTTTAATTTCACGTCCATTTCTTCAATAAGCCCGTCCATTGTAATTTTTCTGGTCCATTTTTCTTTTGGTTTAAGGCTTACCGAAAACTGTGCAAAACCAAAACCATTAGGATCGGTACCATCATTACTACGGCCGGTTTGCGACAATACATCGGTTACCTCAGGAAAACTTCTCAATGTTTTTTTAAGTTGCTCTGTTTTTTTCAAAGACTCTTTTAAACTGATACTCATAGGCATTTCAGCAGTTACCCAAAGGGCGCCTTCATTTAAAGGTGGCAAAAATTCGGTTCCTAAAAACCGTGCAGAAAAAAGTGTTACTGCCAGAAATGCCACAGAAACCAATAAACTCAATTTTTTATTTCTAAAAGTAAAAGCAAGACCTTTTCCGACAATCCGTTCCCAAAACGAGACAAAAATATTTTTCTTTTCGCGCACATTTTTATTCAACAACAAATGAGAAAGAACAGGCACCAGGGTAAGCGTCAACAGCAGTGCGCCCAGCAATGCAAATCCCAACGTAAAAGCCAAAGGCGAGAACATTTTCCCTTCTACTTTTTGAAAAGCGAATATGGGAATAAGAGAGGTAATGATAATTAATTTGGAAAAGAAAATCGCTTTGCCTAAACCGATTCCGGTGGTTTTGATCCAACCTCCTTTCGCCATTTTATTAAACCGTTCCATGCCGTATTTTTTGGCTTTATGATCCAGCATTACAAAAATCCCCTCGACCATGACGACGGCTCCATCAATGATGATTCCGAAATCTACGGCGCCTAGCGACAGCAGATTCGCACTCATTCCCGCGATCTTTAAACATAGAAAAGCAAACAACAAGGACAGCGGAATAATAATCGACACAATAAAAGTCGTCCGCCAATCTGCCATGAAGAGAAATACGATTACTGTAACGAAAACAATTCCTTCGATCAGGTTATGCATAATGGTTTTGGTGGTGAAATCCATTAAATTCTCCCGGTTGTAAACGGTGATGATTTTCGTGTCTTTGGGTAAAATCTTGGTATTGAGTTCTTCAATTTTCTCTTTAACCAAATGCAAAACCTCGACAGGATTCTCCCCTTTTCGCATGACAATGATGCCCGCAACCACATCATTCTGATCATTGAATCCCGCCTGACCGACTCTTGGCAATGAACTTTCATGTACCGTTGCGACACTTTTAATTAAAATAGGATTGCCATGGTCATTTTGAATGGTCACATTTTCGATATCGGCAATGGATTTCAGTAAACCGATTCCCCGGACGACATAAGACTGCCCGTTCTTTTCGATGACATCTCCGCCGACATTTAAATTTCCCTGATTAATGGCATTGTAAACCTGGGAAGTCGTCAGATTATATTGCTCCAACTTTCTGGGATCGATGCTTAATTCAAATATTTTTTCCTGACCGCCAAAAACATTTACATCCGCAACACCCGGAATTCCCCGCAAAGCACGGTCTACAACCCAGGTTTGCAACGTCAACAATTCGCGCGAATCTTTCTTCGGACTTTGCAGAATATAGCGGTATATTTCTCCGGTTGGTCCGTACGGTGGCTGAACTTCCGGCTCTGCGCCTTCAGGAAACTTCACAGTTCGCAGTTGATTATTCACCTGAATTCTGGCAAAAGCATCATCTACTCCATCATCAAAAATAATTTTAATAATGGAAAGTCCAAACATGGTCGTACTTCTGATACTGGATTTTTTCTGAACGGAACTCATCGACAATTCTACCGGAGTGGTCACGAAACGTTCTACTTCTTCTGCACTTCTGCCATTCCACTGGGTGATGATGACCATCTGCGTATTGGTAACATCCGGAAATGCTTCAATCGGCATATTTTTAAAACTGATGTAACCGCAGATCGCCAGGAGCGCCACCCAAATAAAAGTAAAGGCTTTATTCTTGAGTGAAAAAGCGATGATATTTTTTATAAATTTATTCATGAATTTTTTATTTGCTAAAAACCAATTTTTGTGGATTTCATTTAATTAAAACAGAGCTTAAATTATTCGTTCAACGATCTGTAAAACAACAGTTGATTATTGGTTACCACTTTGTCGCCTTCTTTAAGTCCATCAGAAATGTAAGAAACATTCCCAGTTTGTTTGGCTACTTTTACTTCCTGCACTTTTACATTACTCTGGCTTTTAAAAAGAATGACGTAATATCGGTTATCATCGAATATCAAGGCGTTCGACGGAACAGAAAGCGCGGTGGTATCTTCTGTCTTAAAAACTTTGATGGTGGCTTTGCTTTCAGGAATCAGCTCACCGTTTGCGTTATCCAAAACCACTCTTGCCTGCATGGAATTGGTTTCGGGATCAATAATTTTAAAGATTTTATCGATTTTCCCGTAGAAAACTTTATCAGGGGCCGCCAAAGTAGAAACCTCCGCTTTCATCCCCAAAGAAATTTTATGTATATCACTTTGATTAATATTCAGAATCGCCCAAACATTCTTCGTGTTGGCAACATCGAAAATATTATCTGAACGGTCGCTTCTCAGCTGCATGTCTTTATTAATGTTTTTCTGAACAATATACCCGCTGATCGGCGAAACCACCGAATACACATTTCCTTTGCTCATATTGTAAACCTGATTCACCGACTGTGATCTGCGCAGCTCATCTTCCGCTTTTTGAACCTGGCTTTTGGCTTCCAGAACTTCTCTTTCGGTACTCAATTTCCCGTTGTACATATCCTGCGCCACCCGAAGGTTTTTCTGAGCAACCACTAAATCTGTTTTCGCGTAACTCAAATCTTTTTGATAACCTGCAACTTCAGTACTTCTGATGGTCGCCAGCACCTGCCCTTTTTTCACATAATCACCCAGCTCCGCATGGATGGAAATCACATTCCCGCCGACCAGAGGAAAAATATCGATGTATTGATTTTTATCGGCTGCGATTTTTCCGAAAAAGCTTATTTCATCTTTAATGTAATCGCTCTTAACTTCCACAACTGTGGTGGATTTCATCATCAGATTACTAATAACAAAACCTTTTGCAGCTTCAACATCTTTTTTATCGTCCTCTTTTTTACAGTTTATCAAGGTAAAAAGGGCAAGTAAAATGATTAAATTTTTCTTCATGGTTAATTGAAAATGGGAGTTTGTATAAGTTGATTTAATTGTTCAGCCGAAATCACGACCTGCTTTTTTATTTCGTCGATTTGTAAAACGGTTTCTTTATAACTGTTGCTAAAATCAGTAAAGTCCATCAAAGTGATATTTCCTTTTCTGAAATTATCCTGCATTCCTTTATAAACCGCATTCAAATTATTGAGGTCGGCCAGCTCGATACCAAAATACTGGTTATAATTATTTTGCCAGTTTTGATAAGCCGCCGTTATTTTATTTTCGAGCTCTTGTTTTTGGTAGTCGGTATTTTTCTGACTTTGCTCCATTAAGATCTGCGCTTTCTGAACATTTCCCTGATTCTGCTTCCACAAGGGAATTGGGATTGCAACGGTGAAATTAATTTCGTTTTTGAAAATACCATTGTTTTGATTCCATTGTAAACCACCGGTAACATCGGGAGTGTTCAGGGATTTTTGCCATTTGTAATACGACTTGCTGTTTTCAATGGATTTTAAACTGTATAAATAATCAGCATTGTGCTCTAAGGCGATTTTCTTTAATTCATCTAAAGAAATGAGAGGCTGATTTTTAATCAATGCCTGAACTACGTCATCGCTCATTTCGGGAATAAAATCGTCGTTGATTCCCGTCAAAGTATGAAAATTCTGAAGTTGAGAAAAAACAGCATTTCTTATTTGAAATTTCTCATTATTGAGGTCCAAAACCATTGCCTGCAACCTCACTTCATCTTTAAGCGCGATGTTTCCTTTCGCAGTTTGTACTTTGTATGCTTTGACCAAATCGGTTAAAAAACTCAACTGACTGTCAATATTCTCTAATTTTCTCTGATCAAAATAAATGGAATAAAAAGTTTCCCGCAGTTGGGACTTAAGTTCAAATAATAATTGATTAAACTGAAGCTGGCTCAGCTCTTTATTGGATTTTGCAAACTCAACCTCATTTTTTCTTTTCCCACCCAACAGGAAAAGCTGTTGTACCGCCAAACTTTTGCTGGGTCCAAGATTAAGAAAGGTGTTTTTTTCCGGATTAAAAACGTTGGCTTCAAAAGATGCTTGTGGAAGTTCCCAAATTTTCGCCTGTACAATATCTGCGTCTGCGGCAGAAATATTGTATTGTTGCGCGATGAGCTGCAAATTGTTTTTAACAAAAGATTGCTCCGCTTCCTGCAGTGTAATTTTTTTCTGTGAAAAAGCGCAGGTAGAAATCAGCAGAGCGATCACGAGTATTCTATTCATATCAGTCCTTTTTAAGAAGGGCAAAAATGAAGAGATAACCTTAAAAGGAACTTAAGTTTAGCTTAAAAAAAACTTAAAAAGCTACAAAGGAAAGTTAATCGTAAAGATATTTTGGTTGGTTGACGCGCTCTGATAAGCAATTGTTGCTTTATGATATTCCAGAATCCGTTTTACAATTTTCAGTCCCAGACCAGACCCGGAAGTCTTCTGAGAATTACTTCCTCTCATAAATGGGTCGAATAAACGCTTTTGTTCTTCCGCGGAAATGGTGCTTCCAAAACTAAGAACGTTTACTATTAAAGTATCCAGAGACTCTTCAATAGTTACATTGACAAAATCGTTATCGGTATAAATCGCGGCATTTTTGAACAGGTTAATGAATACAATCTCCAATAAAGACTTCACTCCCCGCACCGACAGTTGGGCACTTTCTACGCTCTGTTCAGAAATTTGAAAATCCATTTTCAGTTTCGGGAAGTTTTTTTCCACTTTTTGGTAAGCATCAAAAATAACTTCATCAATTCTTACCTCTTCATAAATAGTCTTTATATTTTCTTTATCAAATTTGGTGAGCACCAAAAGCGAATTCGTAAGATCCGACAGCTGGAAAATCTCTGTTGAAATCTGCGACAGTACCGCTAATGTTTTTGGGGAATGTTGTTCTGCCTTTTTTAAATTTTCTAACTGAAAAGCCATTCTCGTTAAAGGAGTTCGGATTTCGTGAGAAGCACTGGCTGTAAAATCTTTCTGAGACTGAAAAACATCATTTAACCGGACAATCATCGTATTAAATGACTCTGCTAAAACACCGATTTCGTCATTGGAAGCTTTCACCGGAATCTGAGTGGTCAGTTTATGCGCCGTAACTTCTGAGATCTCTTTCTTCAGTTTTTCTAAAGGCTGCAAAAACTTACCTATAATATAATAACAGAAAAACCAAATAAGCGCAATACTCAGCAGGTAAGAAAAAATCAACAGATATTTGAGATAAGCCAGTTTAGACTGACCCGAGGTGTCGATTGCGCTGGTAATGATATAATAATTTTCACCATGTATGCTTCGTAAAGCAGCGTAGGTCTCAGGTTTTGTATTTTCAGTATAAATGGTCTTTTCACGATCCAACCGGTCGAGCAACTGATTCTCCCAGCTTATATTTTGATCTTTAACCGTACTGTACAGCAAATTTTTGTGGGAGTCAAAAATAATAATATTTTCATTGAACAGGATATTATCTGCATTTTCACTGAAAATGATTGGACCTTTCTCATTAAAACCCTCAGATTGGGAAATGAAATTCGTTGTAAAATCAAGTCTCTTTACAAACCGGTCTTTAAATTCCTCTCTTCTAAAAGAATTAAAGGAGATATAGATAATAGTCATTACAATACCAAAAAGTAATGAAAACGCAATACTCAGATTTAAAGCAATTTTACGTTTCAGAGACCTCATTATAATGCATTGAGATAATAACCGTATCCTGAGCGGGTATGAATTAATTTTACGGCAAAATCCTTATCAATCTTCTTTCTCAAAAAATTAATGTAAACTTCCACCGTATTGGTATTGGTATTAAAATTCTGCTCCCAGACATGTTCAGTAATCTGTTGTTTAGAAACCGTTCTTCCCTGCGCTTCTGCCAAAAAAACCAAAAGTTGAAATTCCTTCACGGTCAGTGCGATTTCCTGTTCGCCTCTGAAAACTTTCTGGTCCGTTTTATTAATCGTGAGATCTTCAATCGAAAAAATATCGTCAACGGTCTTTTCTTGCGTATTCTTCCGTCTGATGAGCGACTGAATTCTCATCAATAACTCTTCGAACTGAAAAGGTTTTACCAGATAATCGTCAGCAAGCCGATTAAAGGCATCTTTCTTATCGGATAAATCACCGTAGGCAGAAATCATGATGATTGGGGTGCGTTGATCCACCAGTCTTATTTTCTCACAAACATCCAGGCCGCTTATTTTAGGTACATTGATGTCGAGTAAATAAATATCATAAGTGTTTTGCTGAACTTCCTGCAAAAAGAGATCACCATCATACACTTTTTTCACCTCAAATTCACTGCCCTCCAAAAACGCAGCCAGTTCGGTTGCGAGGATAAGATCATCTTCTAACAAGAGAATTTTCATAATAAGAATTGAACGTAAATTTAGGAAAAAAAAAGCAAAAAAAAATCTCCCTTAAAAAAGAGAGATTAAAACAGAGCCAACTATGAGATTTGAACTCACGACCTCTTCCTTACCAAGGAAACGCTCTACCCCTGAGCTAAGTCGGCGAAAATTTAAAAAAAAATCACAAGCCGCTGTATTGGTTGTGATTTTTTAGAGCGGAAGACGAGGGTCGAACTCGCGACATTCAGCTTGGAAGGCTGACGCTCTACCAACTGAGCTACTTCCGCATTTTTGTTTCCAAAAACTGTTGGTAAACGGTTTGCAAATCTACTATAAAATTTACAACTACGCAAAATAAAATTAGAAAAAAATGTGGGGAGGGTAGGATTCGAACCTACGAAGTCGTAAGACAGCAGAGTTACAGTCTGATCCATTTGGCCACTCTGGAACCTCCCCAATTTTATTTTTTTCAATGAGCCTCCAGAGGGACTCGAACCCACGACCTGCTGATTACAAATCAGCTGCTCTAGCCAGCTGAGCTACGGAGGCAAATATTTTAAAGAACTTCTTATCTGTTTTTGCGAGTGCAAATATAAGGTAGTTTATTTTAAATCCACAAGTATTTTGATACTTTTTTTAAAAAAAAATTTGTAGATTTTAAAAGAACTTCTTATCTGTTTTTGCGAGTGCAAATATAAGGTAGTTTATTTTAAATCTACAAGTTTTTTGATGCTTTTTATGAAAAAAAATTTAAGCAAGTTCTTTCTTCTTGATTAACAGTTTTTTAGCTGCATCAGCACAAAGATCAATACTCTCTTCAAAAGAAGCAGAAGTCTTTTTAACTACAATATCATCGCCCGGAACCTCCAGTTTGATCTCTGCTGTCTTATTATCTTTTCCTCCGGTATTTTCCACTTTCAGAAAAACCTGGCAGCCATGGATCTTGTCATAAAAAGTTTCTAACTTATTGAGTTTCTTGTCTAAATACTCTTCAAGTGGTGCATGTGGAGTCAATCCCATTGACTGAACTTTAATTTTCATAATCTACATTTTTTATCGCTCTAGGATGAGCATTGTTAAACACTTTTTTTAGTTGTTCAATATTCGCTGTGGTATAAACCTGGGTTGAGGCTAAAGACGAATGTCCCATTAATTTTTTCAGTTTAGAAATTTCAGCCCCATTTTCTAAAACATGAGTAGCAAAACTGTGCCGTAAAATATGAGGGCTCTTTTTCGCCTTCGAAGTAACAAGACCAAGGTAGGAATTTACAGCAGAATAGACAAATTTATCATTGAGTTTTTCTCCTTTTTTACTTACAAAAAAATACTCCTCACTCGTTTTCAGTGGTTTTCTTGTTGGTAAATACTGTTCAAAACCTTTAATAAGTTTATCGGATACAGGGATAATCCGTGACTTATTTCCTTTACCGGTTACCTTGATTTCTTTTTTGCTAAAGTCAACATTATCAAACAGAAGACCTGTTAATTCTGCTCTCCGCATACCGGTTTGGTACAAGGTTTCAATAATCAGTTCTTTCAGGAAACTTCCGGCTTTTGGCTTCCCTTCAATTCCTTCCAATTCCGACATTTCCTCTTCTGAAAAAGGAATTTGTTTTTCGGCAAAAAATTTTAAGGACTGAATACTTTCAAGCGGCGAGACTTTCACTTCTTCTATCTTGAGCAGAAAGAGAAAAAAGCTCCGCAAAGAAGAGAGCTTTCTATTGATACTCCGTTTAGAAATCCCAGATAAACTCATCTCTGTCATGAAATTTTTAATGACCTTTTTATCGACTTTTGTAAAATCCTGATGCGATTCTGTCTTTAGCAGAAAAGCTGAGAAATCAGTTAAATCTTTGCGGTAACTCGTCACCGTATGTGGCGAATATCGTTTTTCTACTTCAATATATTCTAAAAACCGGTCTGTCATCATATTATAACCAACAAAAAATCACTTTTCAAATATAAGTATTTGAAAAGTGATTGAGGTATTTTCTGAAAGAAATGTTTCTTTAAGCTTGTTCTTCGATGCTTAAGTTTCTTTGTTTGTAAGCTGCTTTGGTATTAGCTGCTCTCTTCACAACAGAAGGCTTATTGAATTGTTGACGACTTCTAAGAGCTCTGATAGTTCCTGTTTTGTCAAACTTTCTTTTGTACTTTTTTAAAGCTCTGTCGATGGATTCACCATCTTTTACTGGGATTATTAACATAATTTACATCTCATTTTGGACTGCAAAAGTAAGATTTTTTTCCGAATTGACAAATTATTTTAGTATTTTTAAACTCAATAAAATATAATGATGCAACCCGACTATAAAGTAATCAACGCCTCTGCAGGCTCCGGAAAGACTTATGCGCTGGTTCAGAACCTGTTAGCCATCTGTTTAAAGTATCCTTCTCAAGCAGATAAAATCAGAAATATTCTGGCACTGACTTTTACCAATAAAGCAGCCAATGAAATGAAACACCGGATCATCGATTGGTTGAAAAAGTTTTCCCTGGACACTTATGAATCGAATAACGACCTCATCAATATTCAGGAGAAATTAAAAAATGAAGGTTTTACTATTCCGCTGAAAGAATTACACGAGCGTTCCAAAAAAATGCTGGATTACGTTCTTCACCACTACTCTACCCTAAATATCGGTACGATTGATAAGTTTAATTCGAAGCTGGTGAGAAGTTTCGCACAGGAACTGGGTTTAGCGCAAAACTTTAATCTGGAAATTAATGCGGAGCCGTTTCTTATCGAAGCCGTAGATAAAATGCTGGAAGATATCGGTGAAGAAAATAAAATTTCTGAAGCATTTATGGATTTCGTGAATTATACCCTGGATAATAATGACCGGATCGACCTCAACAAAACTTTGTATAATTCCGCAAAAGAATACGTGCAGGACAAGCATTATTTCCAGTTGAATGAAAACAGAGACTTTGATTGGGAAGTTTACGAAAACACGAAAATAAGTCTGCGCAAAAGCATCAAATACTTAAGGGAAAACTCCCTGGAAATCGCCGAAGAAGTAATGGTTTTGCTACAGGAAAAAGACCTGGAAATTGGTGATTTCGCTGACGGAAAAAACGGAATCGCCGGTTTTTTCGAGAAATTCCTGCATAAAAAAATTCCGCTTCTCTATGAAACTATAGAACAGGAAACTGGCAGAGAAGAGAAAATCCGAAAAGGAGCCTCTTCGAAATCCAAACATAAAGAAAGTGAAATTTTTGAAATTCTGGATCACCTTTTACAGCACCGAAAAAACATCATTAACAATCACGTTGAAGCGGAAAAGAAACAAAAAATTCTCAATGCGCTTTTACCTTTAAAAGTAAATAAAGATATTCAGGACAAATTAGCCGAAATCGAGCAGGAAAACGATTTGGTTTTACTGTCGAAATTCAATATTATGATTCATGAAAATCTTCGGAAAGAACCTACTGCATTCATTTATGAAAAAATAGGGACGAAATTTTCTCATTATTTCTTTGACGAATTCCAGGACACTTCTTTACTGCAATGGCAAAATTTTCTACCGTTAAGAGATCATGCTGTTTCACAGGAACACATGAGTTTCACCTTGGTTGGCGATCCGAAACAAAGCATTTATCGCTTTCGTGGCGGCGATTCTCAACTGATGCTGGATATCATTAATCAAAAAGAAAACTCACCCGTTAAAGCGAAAGTTGAAAACCTGGAAAACAATTACCGGAGCGCAAAAAATATTGTTGATTTCAACAATCAACTGTATCAGTATATGTCGCAGTTTACTGAAGAAGAGCATCAGGAAATCTTCGGAAACGGGTCGCAGCAGGCGGCTAAATCCGATATGGAAGGTCGGGTAAGAATTAATCTTATCGAAAATGCCAGTAAGAAAATTTTGTTTTATGAAGAGGCCTCCGAAAAAATGCGCGATGATATTGAAAACTGTTTAGCGAACGGTTACCGATTTTCAGACATCACGATTCTTTGCCGCGGAAATTTTGACATTTTCACTTTTTCTCAATTATTAGGGAATTTAAAAGTGAACTATAAAGGTGAAGAAGTTTACATCAAAACGATTTCAGAATCAGGATTAACTTTGAATTTATCGCTGACTTTATTAGCATTAACTGAGTTTTTAAAATGGGAAGAAAATCCAAAAAACTTTCAGTTTGTCGTGAAAATGCTTTATTACTTAAAGGTTTTAGGACGAATAGAAATGGAGGATTTCAGCAATGAAATCATGGAAATATTGGCTTTGAAAACGAAATCAAAAATGGAAGTCCTGATTGCAGAAAAATACGGTCTTCAACTTCAGTCAAAGGATTTGCTGCAACTGAATCTGTATAATTTCATTGAACATTTCTTACATGAATTTTCAGTAAAAGACAAAGAAACCGATTTTCTTTTCAATTATTTAGAAATGCTTTATGGGTATTCTCAAAATGCGGGTTCTACCTTAAAAGAGTTTTTGAAGTATTGGAATGAAGAAGCGAACAGTAAAACGATTCAGGCTTCTGAAAACGTCGATGCGGTTCAAATTATGACCATTCACAAATCAAAAGGTCTGGAATTCCCGGTTGTTCTGTTACCGATGAAAAATGCGGCAGGTTCTAAAAAAAGCAGCTATTGGTTTGGTACCAGTTCCGAGGAGCAGCTCAATTCTGTGAATGTGAATTTCTTCGATTCGTCGCTCGAAATTTATGATTCTGAAATCGCAGACTTTAATTATGAAAATTCTTATCAGGAGAAAATTGATCAATTCTGTTTACAATATGTGGCGACCACCAGAGCGGCAGAACAACTTTTTTTCTATATCGAACAACCTAATAAATCGGCCAACCATTTAGAGATTTACGAGTTTCTGGAAGGTAAAATCCCCAGAGACGAGGCCGGAGAACACACTTCCTCATTTGATTTATATCCTGTTTCGGATGAAAATCTGAGCAAGAAAACGGAGAAAAAAAATGCGGAATTTACAACAAAAGCCATTCATCTTACGACCGAAAAAGAGAAATATCCGGATGCGATTAAGATTGCAACACCCACGAAAAACTACCAAAACAGGGTTGAAAAAGTAAGAATGGGAATTTTCACGCATGAGGTTTTAGCTCAAATTAATACGGCAAAAGATGTGGAAAAAGTATTGGAAAGCTATCTTCTGGAAGGAACGATTACCGATGAAGAAAAATCGCAAATCAATGATCGGATTTTCAATATCATTACTCATGAAAATTACTCAAAATATTTCAAAGAGAATCAAACCGTCATTAATGAAAAAGATATTATGATTTCGGAAAACGGGACTTCAACCGTATACCGGCCGGACCGATTGATTGATACCGGAAACGGGTTTATCATCATTGATTTTAAAACCGGTGACGAGCAGGAAAAACATCAACTGCAGCTCGATGAATATCAGTTGGTTTTGGAAAAACTCGGAAAAAAGGTAATCGAATCGCAAATCGTTTATGTCTAATAAAAAAACCTGTCTCTTTAGCGAGACAGGTGTATTCATGGTAGAAAATATATTCTAAAAAATCGATTAATTCGCTGATAAAGGAGCCAAAACGCGCTGAGCTAATTCCTGATCGAAAAGATACAAAGCAGATGGGTTTTCGCAAACCATTTTGATTTTCGTTACCAATTGAGAAGCATTAGCCTCTTCTTCTACCTGTTCGGTAACAAACCATTGCAGGAAAGATACGGTTGCAAAATCGCCTTCATCATTGGCATTTTTTAAAATATTAAAAATACTTTTGGTTACTATTTTTTCGTGTTCCAAAGCTTTTACAAATATATCGGTTGCGTTTTCAAATTCATAAGGAGGCTGTTCAATTGCACCCATTCTGATTTCGGCACCTACATCGTTTAGGTAATCAAACATTTTGTCGGCGTGCAATAACTCTTCTTTACTCTGAATACGGAAATAATTGGCAATCCCATCTAAATCTCTGGCAGAAAACCAAGCAGACATTGATAAATAATATTGTGCGGCGTACTGCTCGTTGGTAATTTGGTCATTGAGCAAGTCTGCTATTTTTGTACTGATCATCATAAATTCAATTTAAACAAATATAATTAAAAATTGAACATTAAAAAAGCGGAACATGTGTTCCGCCTAACATTAAAAAATAAAATTATGAACCAGTTATTTCGCTTTCTGCATTTCCATCATTCTTTTCCCTTTCATCATTTTTCCTTCATGCTGCATTTTTTGTTTTTTATTGGCTTGCCATTTTTGGTATTGTTCCGGCGTTAAAATCTGTTTCATTTCCGCTTCGTGCTGCGCTCTCATTACGTTCATCTTCTCCATTTTGGCTTTTCTTTCCGCCTGCATTTGTGGAGCATTCTTCATTCGTTCAGCCATTTTCTTATCCTGTAAGGCTTTGATTTTAGAGACCTGAGCATCAGAAAGATTTAATTCTGACTGCATTTTTTTCAGGTGTTCTGCTCTTTTCTGTTCCATTTTCACAGGGTCCATTTGCTTCATTTTTTCTGTTTGTTGCGCCATTGCAAATGTTCCTATTGCTAAAAAGGCTGCACTTAAAATAAATTTTTTCATAGTATAATACTTTATTGGTTTGTTGCTATACATGGTTTTGATATGGTTTTTAACAGATAGTTAAACTGAAAAATCATAAACTTTTGTTAAGAAAACCACTCAATAAAAAAGGAGAACAAAATATTTGCTCCCCAGTTTTTTTTGCCAGTCGTAACTAAATTATTTATGACCTTTTCCGTGTTTATTTCCGTTATTATGATGGTTTACATTTGCTTTTCCGTGCGATTGTTTGCCGTTTTTATATTTATAGGTCCGATTAGGATTGTGCTCATTTGTAAATCGCAGCTCTTTATTGTTCTTAATATTGCTGTATTTTTTTACCTGAGCTTTTTTATGATTGTTTTTGTTCCTGTTATAAACTGCAACAGGGTTTTGTCCTTTGTAATACTTATTTTTAAATTTCACATATTTATCCTGCCCCATTATTCTTTGAATAGATGAATACCGATCTGTCCTCCACTGGTCTGGATTATTCCCATACTTATTATTCCAGGAATTGTAGTCGGTATACTGATTGTTTAACGAAAACAAATCTGATTTTTGCTGTGGGTTTAATAATAAGTTGGCTGCGACAGTCTCCCAATTTACATCGGTAATACTTCGCTGGTAATCGCTGTAAGATGCAGATTGAGAATAACCTAAAGCAAAAGCGCCTAAACTTAAAACGGTGATTAACTTTTTCATATTGATTGGTTTATATTGTTCATGAACCTCCATAACTGTGCCACAAAAACAGGTGGTATGAAAAAGAGCAGTTTCTTTCAAAACTGCTCTCCATCATTATTAACATTAAAATCTAAAATTATCGGGCTGTAAAACGCTGACCCGAGTTTCTTGAACTTGAACTTGGCGTTCTGGATTCGGTATTTTGATTTCTGCGATTTCCAGAATTACTTTCCATCTTTCTGGTAGGCGCAACATTTCCTGGGCTTTCCTGTCTGTTACCTGAATTGTTTCGAAGACCTCCATTATTTTGTCGCGGTTGCGATTCCGGTCTTACGTTGTTATTTCTAATATCAGCCTGTTGATTTCTAATTACATTATCCCCCTGATTTTTATTTTCAGGTCTAATGGAATTATTTCTGATATTATTCCCAGTGTTAATTCCATCATTTCTAAAGCCATTATCTCTGGTTCCGTTCGGCGCAACAATTTGTGCCGCTCTTTGGGTTGGCTGAAAACCTATATTCTGTCTCGGATTACTTTGATGATAGGCAACCCTGTTCACTTTATAAAGATTGATGTTGACATTTCGGTATCGGGGAACCACGTAAACATTTCTCGCATAATGTCTCCGGTTATAATTCTGATAATACACCACCGGATTGTAACCGTGATAATAATTATTCTGGAACACAACGAAAATGCTCGGCCCTAAAATTCTTTGTATCGCATAAAATCGATCGTAATACCATCTGTCTGGATTATATTGGTAATAAGAACTCCATGATGCGAAAGAAGGATAGCTGTTATTCAACATTACAATTTGTTGCACTTGCCAAGGTGACAATCTGTGCGCAGCAAAAAACTTATTCCAGTTTACATCATAAATACTTTTTCTATAGTCATTATAATAATCATAATACAAATCACTGGTATAATAATCGGCTGGATATTGATAATAATAATCATCAGGAAAATAATATTCATCTTCATTATCACCATAATTATGAATACCGGAACCGTAATTACTATTTGAATAAGTATCCGGATAATGCTGAGCGGAAACCAATGCCATCATCAACACTGATAAACCGAGTAGTATCTTTTTCATTAAAAATCTTTATATTAAATTAATCATCCAACTCATTGATTCATAGTGTTTTCATTATTTTGAGTCTGAGTCAAATTAAAAAATAAACAACTATTTCTTCACTGTTATATTGTTTGGATAGCAAAACAAAAAAGAAGTTAAACCCTAAGTCTAACTTCTCATATAAAACACTGATTACCAGTGCCTAAAATTCAAAACTGTTTTTTTTTAAATTCGATTCGTCTCCGCAATCCAACCTGCAATTTTTTGATTAAAATTATCGTGATTCAAAAGTTCCTCTACCTTCAAATGCATTCTGTATCTCCAGTAATGTGGGAAGACTGCGGGATTATTAATTCTCTCCTCGTCCATATTTGGATTCGTCAACTCTTTTTCCGTTGCCAAAAACTCCTGAATTGGAAAAATCGCTAACATGGCATTATTAAAAAGATGCTGCTTCATAATCATCTCTGCCAACTGAGGTTCCAAATTCCAGGGCGCTGTCCCATACTGACCAAGTTGTTCGTGAAAATATTTCTGCGTTAAATCCTGATCTTCGTGCCACCACTGGCGCAGCGTAGAACTGTCGTGGGAACTCGCCGTGACCACATTCATATAATCGGCGTTTTTCGGATTGTACCACGGAATATTATCCGACGGCATTCTCTGTACTTTCAGAGCGGTAATTCCCAAACGGTCCATTACCACAGGAACTGACTCTGGAACCAAGCCTAAATCCTCACCGCAAATCAACATGTCTGTCGCATTCAAAATCACCGGAAGTTTTTCCATCGCTTTTTCATACCACAAACCATCCTGCCTTTTGAAGAAATAATCGACGTATAAATCAGAAATTTTCCTTTTTTCGGCTTCGTTTAAATATTGATAAGATTCTGTTTTTTCAATATTAAATCTTGGGTGATAAACCACTTCGTTTTCACTTAATTGCTCTTTTAAGAACAGAACATTCGCGGCCAGCGAAATCAAACGTTCTTCTGACGAACCCAACGGATTTGTTTTAAAATAATCTGCTAATTTCCGTTGCGTATCAAACTCTTCTTTGAAACTATACGTCCCGTCGAAATGACTGTTCATAAAGCGGTTCCGGATTCCGTCTCTCTCTTCCCCAAAATAATCCCACAGAATCTGATCGTTGATAAATGGCTTGCAATATCGGTCTTCATTAAAAGAAATTGCTCTTGCTGAAAACTCTTCAGTTTTTACCGGAACGGCTGGATAAAAATAGCCCAGAATTCCCTGTGTTGCGCTCATCGGCATCCTCCATATTCTGAAAAAACCAAGAATATGATCAATCCGCATCGCATCGAAATATTGCTCCAAAGCTTTGAAACGGTTTTTCCACCAGCGGTAACCATCTTCTTTCATCGCTTCCCAGTTATAAGTTGGAAATTCCCAGTTTTGACCTAAATCTGTGAACTGATCCGGCGGTGCTCCGGCCTGAAAATCCATACCGAACAATTCCGGTTCTGCCCAGGCTTCTACCGAATACCGGTAAATTCCAATCGGCAAATCTCCTTTCACAGAAATCCCTAAATCATGGGTATAATCGATGGCATCTTTTAATTGTAAATGAAGTTGATACTGCACCCACGAATGCAGCATCGAAGTTTCATACTCTTTGCTTTTTGGCAGGAAAAAAGGAGCGATTTTCCCTGCAATATATTTCCTATGCGTTTTCCAGTCATTAAAGTTGGGTGTTTTATATTTATCTCTTAAAACGCAAAAAGCCGCATAAGGAATCAACCATTCTTCATTTTCTTTGATGAACTTTTTAAAGTTTCGGTCTTTTAAAATTTCTTCTTTATTGGCTTCAAAAATAATGGTAATGTATTTCCATTTTCCGGAAATCATTTGCTCGTAATCGATCAGACTTAAAGCATTCAAAGCTTCTTTTTCAACTTTAAATTCCTGAACTAAATCCTTTGATAAAGGATACTCCAATTTTTCAACCGACAAATATTGAGGATGAAGTGCGTAAACCGAAATCGCAGCGTACGGATAAGAATCCGTCCAGGTATAATTGGCAGTCGTATCATTAATCGGCAAAATCTGCAAAATGGACAGATTTGTTTTCTTCGCCCAATCTGCCAGATTTTTCAGATCCGGAAATTCTCCAACTCCGAAACCGTTTTCTGTTCTTAAAGAAAAAACCGGAACTGCTACGCCGGCTGCGTGATACATTTCATGGGATTTGAATTTGAAAAAATGATCCGCTTGAATCTGCAGGACATTTTTTTCAGTATTAGGCAGTGCCCAACGGTTATCGCCATATTCGATATCGAAAACTTCACCGGAATCGGTATCCATCAATCCATATTTGTACTGGATCATTTGATCTTGCTCAATATCCACGGCCGCTTCCCAAATCCCGAAATCAGTCTGCGACATTGGTACGGTCTTTAAATATTGCCAGTTGCCAAGTTCTTCGCAATTTCCAAGAATTACTACTTTCCAGTTTGGATGATAAACCGGTGCTTCCAGACGGAAAAGATGGGTGTGTTTTTTTAAGACGGAAATCTTTTCAGCTTTAAAGTGGCGGAGTTTATTTTTTAAGATTTTATTATTGAGGTAATTCTCGGGGAAATTTTTAGCATTCCAGAAATCACAAATAACGAACTCGTCGTAGTTATGAGGGAAATTCAAGTGATGCAAAGAAAATTCCTCATCCAGAATTACCCCTTTATTATCGATCAACTGATATTTATAGGAAATCGATTTTGAAAAATAATCCAGTTCGGCAGACCAGTTTCCGTTATCGGTGTATTGTAAAGGATGAATTTTTTCTTCAGCTCCGTGTTCAGAAACGCAAACTTGCAGATTCTCACCTACTTTCGTTCGGAAATTGATATTAAGATATAGTTTCATGAAAATTATTCTTTAGTGCCTGCAATTTAGGAAATTTTTGCTGAATTACTGATTAAAAAAGGTTTGTATAGATTTTCTTAAACAGAGCTTACAGGCTGAAAACCATTAAGTTACAAGAACAACTTGTAAACATGCTATAAATCATTAAAAATGAAGGAAATGAAATTTGTCAAATGAAAAAAACCTTCCGAATTTTCGAAAGGTTTACTATTTAAATATGGCGGTAAATTAATTACCTACGAAATCGAATAAGTCGTTCCTTCTCTTCCGTCTTTCAGTTCAATTCCTTCTGCAAGCAAACGATCGCGGATCTGGTCAGAAAGGTCAAAGTTTTTGGATTTTCTGGCTTGATTTCTTAAGTCGATTAAAACCTGTAAAGTCTGGTCTAATTTCTCATTATTGTTTTCTTCGATATTCTGCAAACCGAGAACATCAAATACAAAATCATTCATCAATGTTTTTAATTCCTGCAAATCATTTTCGGTAATGGTTTCTTTTCCATCCTTTAATTTAAAGATGAAATTTACGGCTTCAAAAAGATGTGCAATCAGGATCGGCGAATTGAAATCGTCAGTTAAAGCAGCGTAGCATTTTTCTTTCCAGGCTTTTACATCAAAACTTGAAACCTCTGTAGTCGGAAAATCATTATTTGAAGGCACTTTCAAGGCTTCCATTAAACGCTGGAATCCTTTTTCACTGGCAACCATCGCTTCATTGGAAATATCTAAAACACTTCTGTAATGCGCCTGCATAAAATTGAAACGCACAATCGTAGGATGAAAAGCTTTTTCAAAGAAATCATTTTTGCCGGAAACCAGTTCCATAGGCAGAATATAATTTCCGGTGGATTTACTCATTCTTTGGCCGTTCATGGTCAGCATATTGGCGTGCATCCAGTAATTCACCGGTTCTGTTCCGTTGCATGCTTTTCCCTGCGCGACTTCACATTCGTGGTGCGGGAATTTCAAATCCATTCCGCCGCCGTGAATATCGAATTTTTCACCGAGATATTTGGTTGACATCGCGGTACATTCCAAATGCCAGCCGGGAAAACCTTCGCCCCAAGGGGAGTTCCAGCGCATAATATGGGCAGGTGAAGCGGCTTTCCAAAGGGCAAAATCCTGTGGGTTTTTCTTTTCATTCTGACCATCCAGATCTCTGGTATTGGCAAAAAGTTCTTCAATATTTCTACGGGAAAGTTCACCGTAATTTAAACCGCGTTTATTGTATTCTAAAACATCGAAATAAACGGAGCCATTGCTTTCATAAGCAAATCCTTTCTCGATTAATTTCTGAGCCAATTCAATCTGTTCTAAAATATGCCCGGTTGCGGTAGGCTCAATCGTTGGAGGAAGAAGATTAAACACTTCTAAAACTTTATGAAAATCGACCGTATATTTCTGTACAATTTCCATCGGCTCCAGTTTTTCCAAACGGGATTGTTTGACGAAACGGTCATTATCAACATCTCCGTCATCGGTTAAATGTCCTGCATCGGTAATATTCCGAACGTAGCGAACTTTGTAACCCAAATGAGCCAAAGACCGGTAAATAAAATCGAAAGACATGAAGGTCCGTACATTTCCCAAATGCACATTGCTGTAAACGGTCGGTCCACAAACGTACATCCCGACATTATTATCGTGAATAGGTGTGAATATTTCTTTTTCGCCGGAAAGGGAGTTGTATATTTTTAAAGTCATTTTTTGTGAAATTTGATGTTAATCCAAATTCGAACGATTTCCCACATAATGCAGGAATTCCTGCCGGGTAATCGGATTGGTTCTGAAAAGGCCACTGAGCTCTGCAGTAGTGGTTGAACTTGCGGTATCTTTTATACCGCGACAATTCACGCACAGATGTTTCGCTTCGATGATACAGGCAACATCATTCGTACCAAGCGCTTTCTTTAAAGCATCTACAATCTGCATGGTTAACCGTTCCTGGACCTGTGGGCGTTTTGCATAATAATCTACAACTCTGTTGATCTTCGAAAGACCGATCACCTCGCCATTCGAAATATAAGCAACATGCGCTCTGCCAATAATCGGTAGAAAGTGATGTTCGCAGAACGAATAGACGGTAATGTCTTTTTCGACCAACATTTGGCGGTACTTGTATTTATTTGAAAAAGTAGAAATCCGTGGATTATTTTCCGGAAGAAGACCGCCAAAAATTTCATTTACATACATCTTTGCAACTCTTTTGGGAGAATCTTTCAGGGAATCATCGGTCATATCCATTCCTAAAGTTTCCATAATCTGATGGAAATGGTTTTGGATAATTTCAATTTTTTCTTCGGTAGATTTTTCAAAAGCGTCAGGTCGCAAAGGAGTATGCTCCTTTCCGATAAATACATCGTCATCGTTATCGATATTTTGATTCATAGGTTTGTATTATGAATAGCAAAATTAAGGATTTAATTTCTGTTTTCGCGAGGTTGGAAAATCTTAAGTGAGAAAATAGTGAATATCTGAAAGATGAGATTTTTTTAATACAAGGGCGTAAAAGATAATAAAAAATGTTTCTGAAGCATTGCGGGCGCAAAAGCGTTTCTGAAGAAAAATTATTTTAAATGTCAATTCTATAACCTGTAAAAACCATTAATACTATTAAAACTTTGAGAAACAATAATTTAACCATTTAGGAATTAGGATTAATTAAGAAAAATATAAAAAACTTATGGAGCATAGTATTACTATTTGTTTGAAAAATTCTTAATTCTCCTTAATTTTTAATGGTAGACTTTTAACATGTTGAAATTATAGCATTTAATAATGAAATTGATATTTTAAAATAATGGTGTAAACAATAATAAAAATTAATTGTACAAAATACCGCGTACAATGGCGCTTTGCTTCACAATACCTTTAAATGTAATTCAAGAACGATTTTAATTGTAAACAAAAAAACTCAGAATTGAAATCCTGAGTTTTAATTTTAGTTTTACAATTGATTAGAAACCGCTGCTTCCACCGAAGGTAAATGTTGCCGTTAAACCTGCCCGCACCGTTGAAAGTGGGAAGGCGGTCGAAATTTTATATTTCGTCATCAACTGATCGTAGAAAAATCTGATATTAAAATTCTGAGACATATTATAATCTGCAGATAATTTAACGCTCATCAATTTCTGTCCTCCAGTGATCTGCGAATCATCCTGTAAAATATTGGTGATTCTGGTTTGGCTGTCTCTTAAAGAGAAATCTCCACGGATATTTAAATCACTTTTAATGGTTTTTTCTTTTCCTTTGAAGTTCATCTTCATTTTTAAATCTTTCAGAATATATCCAAATCCAAGAATGTATTCTTTGCCCATATCTTCCGTTAAAGTATGGTTTACCAATCCCAGCATCAATAAGCGGTCAACATTATATTGTGCGCGGAACTGCATGTTGTTTCTCATCGTAACATCGGCTCCGATTAATGGTGCAAACGCTTCTACATAACCGACCTGAGAGAAAGTGTAAGGATTATAAATATCACCAAACGCATCTCTGTCCGAAGCTCCGTTCTTCTGAACATTAAAATAATCAATACTCGACTGAATTCCCGACGCTGTATAGGTAGAAGTATAACCGTGAAGAAGATCAAACTTAGAAAACTGACTGTTGACCAACGGGATGTTTTTCAAACCAGAATAAATTACTCTCCAGTTTGGAAGTGGGAAGCCTGATTTCTTCGGATTGGTTAGTGGTCCATTTGGTGTTTTTCCTTCGACCGCCGCTTGGAAAGCCGGCACTAAAACGTAGGCATTGGCTAAGGAATGTCCATCTGTAAATCCATTAGCATCAAGAGTACCACCCATTTGCTGGGAGATAATTCTTGCATTCGAAATGATATTATCATAAATATTTTTACCATCGGTAAATGAAGTTCCGAAAGTCCACGCTGTTCTGGAATAGGTAATCATATCTGTTCCGAAGGCAAAATCATGATTCGGATAGTCTAAGTTTTGTCTTACGTTGTAGCCTGACTGCGTGAAATTACTGGTGTAATTTTTTAAGAAATTAATGTCAATTCTAAATTCATTCACCGGCACGATCTGCACATTCGCCAGGAAATTCTGGTTTTTCATCTGCATGTACGGATCGGTCATATAATCTGAATCAGAAATCCAGCCCCGCTCCAAAACTGTTCTGCGGATATCTGCCTGTGAGCCTAAAAGAAAACCGTAAGTTGGTCCGCCGAGAGTTTGTCCGTAACCGTACCAATTGGGCGCAGAAAGCAATCCCGGCAACACGGTACCATTATTTTCATTATAAGAAACATCCATCTGCTTGATTGAAGTTAATGCATAAGCAATACTCTGCATCGGATTCAGTTTATTTTTGAATTTATAACTTTTGAATGTTTTTTTCTGATTGGTCTTTTGCCAAGCCAGATTGTACACATTATTCAGGGAATCGATTTCCTGTTTGCGCTTCTGCATTTTGGAACTGATGTTTTGGAAATACTTAAATTTTCCAAAGAATTTCGGCACATCAACGGAGGAAGTCGCAATGATATTACTGGTATTTTGACCAATGCTACCCAAACTTTCTGCACGGTTGGTTTCCGGATTTACGAAATTGGTCATCACGGTACTTCTGGCATTCCAGTTATAGGTAAAACCGTAGCCCAATTCAGCATTAATAAAATCTAAATAAGGCAAATATTCAAACGGCAATCTGTAATTCAGCTGAACACGGTGGTTGTATAAAACAGGGCGGCCTGCTCTGAAAGGATCAGCAAAAATCGATTTGTTGTTCATTTTATAAACACTCAGATTGTCATTTAAAGTTCGCATAGAAGAATTAATTTCCAACTTCAGTGATTTGGTAAAATTAAATCCTAAACCATATTGCCAGCCGAAATAGAAGTTTCTGTTTCTAATGACATCAAAGTCCTGACCGGCATTTCCGCCAAGAACAGCATCGATATTTCTGAACTCCAATTCGTTATAATTACGGTCGATTTCTGTTCTGAAAGATAATCTCGTAGGAACCGGATTAATGTTTACTTCTTTCAGCCATCTTAAATATTTATAAGATTTTGCAGTGTCACTTACCATTTTATTGAACGGTCTGATGACAAATGGCTTGAAAGAATAGTTATAATCTGCGTATCCTCTCAAATATTGTCTGTAATTCTTTTTCGTATAAACATCCCGGTAATAATCGTCATTATAAATCGCAGTTACCGACACGTTTTCTACGTCGTAGAACTTCGCTTTCTTATTTGGATTCATCCGGTCTTTACGCATATTCACCACGCCCAAACTTCTTTGTTGCGTATAAGTTCTGGCCACTTTTTTCAGTTCTTCCCGGTTTGGTGCATTTTCGAAAGTCACATCATTATCCAGTGGATTATACTTCGGATCTTCGATCGTTTGCGTGTAAGAATAGTTTACCGGAATTTTCATACCTGCTTTTTCCGGCAAGAATTTATCAACATTTACCGTAGCGTTAATGCTATACGCAGAATGTTCCGCCTGCGATCTTTCAGAAGGTTTTTCTGCAATTCCACCGAAACCGATTGTTGAATAAGAAGCATTCGCATTGACTAAAGCAAAATCTCCGAGGTTGAAATTCACGCTTGCATTTCCGGCATAACCGCCTTTATTTTCAATTTCTGAGAGACGGATTTCATCTACCCATAAAACCACTTCTTTATTAATCAGGGTATTTTTATTTCGAACTCCCAGCATAATCGTGGTCACATTTCCTAAACTTGGGCGACCTTTGATATAGATTTTTTTGTTAGGATCCTGCGAGCCATATTCCACATCTTCACGACGGATATCTATTCCCGATGGGAAATTCTGATCTCTTCTTAATTTCGCCTCCACAAAATTCTGAATGGCAAGATTCACTGTATTTTCAGATGGCCAAATTTCCAGTGGCGATCTTGCGTTTTTAGAGGTGTATTTTAAAGATGCTTCGTATTCATAATAGTTATCAGTAGCATCGCTTCCGAAACGGATAAAGAATTTTGCATCTTCATCATAGTCCGATGAATTCACATTTTTCAAATCTTCTGCGTGAACGAATAATTCTAAATTCTTATAACGGCGCATATCCAATGCCACATTTTTGAAAACTCCACGGGAAGAATTTTTCTCCAATGGCTGCGCTTTCATATATAATGACGCTTCGTTTTGTCTTTGTGCACCTGCATTTCCGCTGAGAATCTGTCTTTCGATTCCGGGAGGAAGTACATAAGGAGGTTCGTTTAAACCATTTTCTTCTAAATTTACACTTCCAACATCCAAATTCTGATCAGTCACAAAATTAGTTCCTTCATCGTTATCGGTTGTATTGGTTGCAATATTTTTGGTGTATTTTCTCCAGTCACTTCTCACCAAATCCAAGGTTCCGAAACGAATGGTTGAAGCCTGGTCAAATCCTGTCAATAACATTCTGGCATAACGGACATTATTTAAAATAGAAGCATCTGCCTCGCCACCAATACTTGACGGATCAAACTGCGCCACAGGAACACGGAATAAAAACCACTTGTTTTTTCCGGTTTGCCCGTTCTGGAATTTAGCTTCTACTTCCTTGACATCAACAATGAAATTCTCGCCCAGCACCATCTTATTCTTGTCAAGTTCAATGGTATATTGGTTATAATTTTCATTTTGATCTAAATTATAATCCCGGTTGATGTCCTCGGCATCCGGCATTTGAGTGGCAACTTCCAAAGTATTGCTTTTCGAATTTCCTTCCGGTCCACGGAAATATTTATAGCGCTCCGTTAAAGAAGACGCTTGATTTCCCTGAAATTTATCCGACAGATAAAACACGAAATCATCGGAAGCAGGATCCATAACATTGGTCACCGGATTCACAAAATTTGTTCCGAATTTCGCTGCTTCACCTTCAGCATCTAAACCATCATATCCTAAATCCTGTGCCGCTCTATCTTCATTTTCTGAGGAGAAAGCGTAAAGAACAGGAAACTGACTGGGCTGAACTCCCCAATTGGTAGTCGTGGTATTTGCCGGAGTGCTCGGCGTAGGCAATCCGTTTTCGTACATCAGTTTACCGTCTTTCAAAACATCTTCAGAAACATTTCCTAAATGTAAAAGTAATTTCGGATTGGTTCCCAAAGGATTTCCATCAGCATGCGGATCCATCATCCAGAATTCTACATACTCAATATTGGAATTCACGAAATTAGAAACCGAAACCGGTCTCATTAAACCTGCCCATCTTTCTTTTGTTGTTTCTATATTTTTATTGATGTTATAAGGCCCTCTTTCATTGGGAAAATAACTGATATCAAAGGTATTGGTGTATAATTGCTCCCCCGCCACGAAATCCCTGCTGTTGTACAATTCCGACATTTGCACGCGTCGTGAAGCGTGATTAGAAACCGCAGCCGCATTAATTCCGTTCGGAGCTTTCCCGCCAATTCCGTAAAATCTCGGGTCGATGTTATACCAGGTTAATAATCCCCTACCGTTTCCGGAAGCAAGATTATCATTTAATCCTCCATTTAAAAAGAAAGGTTCAGGATTTTTTTCCGGCTTTGAAGCCAAGCTCCACATCGCCGGTTCTTTCAGTGAGATCTTGGAAGTACTTTGTTCGAAATCATCGATATATGACTGGTCGCCAATTCCTTTATTCTGTCCCGGAATTAAATAAGCACCTTCTGCAAGGAAACTCAAATTCGACGGCGCTTCTGTATTTATAAAAGGAATTTTATCGGTTAATCTGGTTAAAAACGGCAATTCATTATTATATAAAATATTGAATCCTGCCATGGTATTATTCACCGCTTCCTGGCCAAAGTTTACTTTCTGAGTTAATGGAGTTTCGGCATAATTAACAACAGTTGCACCTGCGGTAAGGTGTTCATTGAATTTTCTTTCCAGGTTTAAACCTAAAAATCTTTTTCTTTGGGTATTAAAAATCAATTGATTTTCCAGAGAAATACTTACCGCCTGGCCGGATTGTTTCACCGTTTCATTAATAATGTTTACCGATCCCAACATGTAATCTACCGTATAGTCCACCCCTTCCTGAAGCTGAACACCGTTGGCAGAAACTTTTACAGAACCTTGCGGAACATTGATCGCGCCAAGAGAAATACCGGAACCCTGAGTTCCTTTAAACCGACCTTCCATCGTGTAACGCAGCGCCAAATTGCTTTGAGAAGCTACCTGTTTCTGTTGGTCGTATAATTCATTAAAAACAAATTTAGGATCACTTGTTCCCAAAACATTTTGCAGATAGGCACCGAAAGGTTTTGCTTTGGTGAAAATCACTTTTCCATTTTCAGGATCCACCGTTATTCCCGGCACGAAGTCGAAAATACCGTCTCCGGTTTCTCCGCCACCTTCCTGTAAATCGTTATTCATATTCAAACGGTCCCAGTTGAATAATTTCAAAAGGTTAGGATTAATCTGCGTTGTTGGGGAATTCACAGTTGTTGGCAGATAATTTACTTTTCCGCCATTTTGTGGATCACGGTAATACACATTTAATAAAAATCCGTCCGGATTGATTTGATTGGTATTTAATGGATAAATATTCTTCATCATCAAATCCCACATTGGCGAAGTGGTTTTTACGGTACTGTTTGGTTTCAAAACTTTGGTTATCAAAACCGGACTTTCTTCTGAAAACTCTCCGACTTTGTACACCTTATTATCTCCATTCAACGTAAAACTGTAAGAAACTGCCAGAAGCTGGTTGTCATTTAATCTTTGGTTAAGCGACATATATCCCAACTGCGGATTAAATGTAAATTCGTTTGGATTTAATTTCCGGGCTTTTCTGTTGAAAATATATTGCTCTCCGTCAGAATATGCTTCCGGCGAACCGTTTGCATTGGGAAAAAGCTGACCTTTGATGATGTTTCCATAATCTGTTCCTGCATCCCTCGGAATCCCGATAGCAGTGGAAATACTTTGATATAAATTATTTTGAGAATTATCCGGATAACCGGAAATCCCTTCACCTAAATCCCGAATTCCCAAAATCCCTTTTTGATCCTGAAGGCTTCCTGAACCCTGGTCCAAAACCCAGGCTTCAATTCTGGTAATGCTGATTCTTGAATTGATCTGTGGATAATTCAGAAGTGCTTTGTCGTAATTATTTAAGAAATAATGGTCTAAATAATAATGCTGATTATCTTCATAATCAATTGCATTTAATTTAAAGGAATTCATTACGCCGCCACCTTGCGCGATGATGGTCCGTGCCTCACCCTGCTGTTGGGAAAACACCAAAGTTCCGTACGTTTTGCCTAACTGAAATTCGGTCTTTAAACCAAACAAAGATTCTGACCCGCGAATTAAATTGGTAGAAAGCGGCATATTAACATTTCCGAATTCTACTCTTTTTATAATTTTATCTTCGCCGCCTGTGGTTTTATCGGTAAGACCTTTTGACTGTAAATCTTTCCAAGATCCTTTTGCCTGCCACACCAGATTCATTCTGTTCTCAAAAGCGAAACCACTTTGGGTATCATAGTTGGCTTTAAGCTGCAGGTTTTCACCAACTTTACCGATTAATCCCATTTGGATTCTCTGCTGGATATCAACAGCGAAATTGGTTCTGTTTTGAGGTAAAATTAAAGGATTGTCGATTTTTTGGTAAAGGCCGCCGATATCGAACGAGGCGAAACCTTGCGGAATAATCTCGATTTTATTACCACCGAATAAACTCTCGAAAATCTTATTTTTAATATCAACACTTGGGAGCAATCCTTTTTTAATGGCTTCGGTTTGGTCTTTTCTATAACCTAAAGCATTTGTTGCAGATTTTTCTTTGTAATATTCACTCAACTGATTCTTGAGCATGTACTGATGATATTCCGCAGAGGTCATGGACATGGGATTTCCGACGACCGTATTTCCGATTTTTGGATAGAGAATATACATTCCGCTTGACACATCGTAAAATGCATCATATCGCATCGGGTTGGGCAAAGAAAAATCTGTCCTAACTGATGAACTGTCGGTCGGCTTCTCTTGAGCAAAACTGCTTACAAAAGAGAAACACGTCAAAATAAAAACTAAAAATCTATACTGAAAAAAACTATTCTTCTCCAAATGTTAAATATTTTTTAAAATTTGCTTCACCAGATCTTCTACCCGAAGATCAGGATTCTGCTTTAGAATTCGGTCTGCAATTTTCTCACTCATCTTCTTGGAAATGCCCAAAACCTCTAATGCAGATAACGATTCTTCTTTCACTTTATTATTCACATATATAGAAATATTTTCATCGGAAATGCTGAATTTTTGGACTTTGTCTCTCAAGTCGACCACGATTCTTTCCGCAGTTTTAACACCGATTCCTTTTACTTTTTGCAACAGGGCACTATTGTTTGAAAGGATGCCTGCCGCAATCTCTGTAAGGGACAAAGAAGAAAGCATAATCAGGGCAGAAACCGGCCCCACTCCATTAACACTTATTAACAGATTAAACATTTCTTTCTCTAAAATTGTGTTAAAACCGAAAAGCAGATTGGCGTCCTCCCGGATAATCTGTTGAATGTTTAAAAATGTTTCTTTTCCTAACACTAATTTCTCGGAAGTTTGCAAACTGACCCCAACCAAATACCCAACTCCCTGTACATCAATAACAATGGAAGTTGGATTAAGTTGTTGAACAATTCCTTTTAAAGAATAAATCATTTTGTGTTTTTTATACTGAAGTTTATAGTTTTGATATAAATTTATTTCTTTTCTCTCATCTGGGCATCCAGCACAGCAATGGTCGCCAGATTCACAATTTCATCTACACTTGCGCGCATCTGCAATACGTGAACCGGTTGTTTCAGTCCCATTAAAATAGGTCCTACTACCTGCGCCACTTTCATGCCGCGGATAATTTTGTAGGAAAGATTCGCGCTTTCAAGATTCGGGAAAACAAAGACATTCGCCGGTGTAGTTCCTAATTTCGAGAACGGATAATCTGAAAGATGATCAGCATCCATCGCAAAATCGGGCTGAATTTCTCCGTCTACAATCATGTTCGGGAATTTTTCATGAAGCATGGAAACCGCTTTCGCTACTTTTTTCGACGTTTCGGAAATCCCTGCAAAGTTTTCAAAAGAAAGCATCGCAATTCTTGGTTCAATAGCAAAAGATTTCACCACCATTTCCGACATTTTAGCAATGTTCACCAAATCTTCAGAGGTAGGATTCTGAATGATCGAAGTATCGGCAAAGAAAATAGGTTTTTTCTCGGTGAGAATCATCATCATCGACGCCACTTTGTCCACGCCTTTTTCTTTTTCAATCACCTCCAGCACGGGTCTCAGCGTAGAAGAATAGTTTTTGGAGAACCCAACAATCAGCGCATCGGTATCACCGTTTCTCAGCATCAAAGGGCCGAAATAATCTCTCTGGCGGACATATCTTTTGGCTTTATATTCGTTCATGCCTTTTCTCTGGCGGAGTTTCCAAAGGTCATCCCGGTATATTTTACGGTTTTCTTCCTGATCGTCATCTGCAGGATCCACAATCGGAACGTTAAGTTCAATCCCGAATTTCTTCATCTGCTTCTGGATGTATTTTTTATCACCCAACAGAATCGGCTGTGCAATTCCTTCTTCATAAAGAATCTGCGCCGCTTTCAGCACGTTGTATTCTTCTGCATTTCCAAGGGTAACTCTTTTTGGATTGGCTTTTGCACGGTTCTGCATCATTCGGATGAGTTTTTCGTCACGGCCCATTCTGTCGAGAAGCGTATTTTCGTATTCGTCGAAATCTTCAATCGGTTTGCCTGCGATTCCACTGTCCATGGCGGCTTGGGCTACTGCTTTTGAAACTCTTGTAATCAATCGGTTATCAAAAGGTTTTGGAATGAAATATTCTCGGCCGAAACTCAAATTCTTTAAATTATAGGTTAGAACTACCGCTTCAGGAACGGGTTCTTTGGCCAGATTTGCAATGGCATGAACTGCCGCCAGTTTCATAGCTTCATTAATTCCGGTTGCCTGAACATCCAGCGCACCACGGAAAATATACGGAAAACCAAGAACGTTATTCACCTGGTTAGGATAATCGCTTCTTCCGGTCGCCATGATGGTGTCTTTTCTGGTTTCCATGGCCAAATCGTATTCGATTTCAGGGTTTGGATTTGCCAACCCGAAAACTACAGGATTGTCTGCCATGGTCAAAAGCATTTCTGCCGTCATGACATCTGCTTTGGAAAGTCCGATGAAAACGTCTGCGCCTTTTAATGCATCTGCTAAGGTTTCGATTTCGGTATTGGCTACAAAATCAATTTTTTCCGGAGTTAAATTTTCTCTTTTGTGATTGATGACTCCTTTGGAATCGCACATCAACACATTTTCTTTTTTCAGTCCGAGTTCCAGATAGAGTTTGGTACAGGCAATTGCGGCAGCTCCAGCACCATTAACAACTACTTTTACCTCCCCTATATTTTTCCCCGCGATTTCAAGGGCATTTAATAATGCCGCCGCAGAAATAATCGCAGTTCCGTGCTGATCATCGTGCATCAACGGAATATTGAGTTCTTCTTTTAATCTCTGTTCGATGTAAAATGCTTCCGGAGCCTTGATGTCTTCCAGATTGATTCCTCCAAATGTTGGGGCAATTCCTTTAACGATTTCGATGAATTTATCAGGATCTTTTTCATCAATTTCAATATCAAAAACATTGATGTCGGCAAAGATTTTAAACAAAAGCCCTTTTCCTTCCATCACCGGTTTTGAAGCTTCTGCACCGATATCTCCCAATCCCAAAACAGCCGTTCCGTTTGAGATTACCGCTACTAAATTTCCTTTCCCGGTGTATTCGTAAGCTAATTTTGGATCTCTTTCAATTTCCAAACAAGGGATAGCGACTCCGGGAGAATAAGCAAGGGACAAATCTCTTTGTGAAGTATGTGGTTTGGAAGGAACTACTTCAATTTTTCCTTTTGGTTCAACGCTATGATAATCAAGTGCTGCCTGGTTAAAGTTTTTTTCGTCTCTATTATTTTTACTGGACATAATATATTGATTTTATATAAAGGTACGAAACCTCTATTGATGTATGTTTTAAATAGTTTCTTTTAATACTGTTTGTAGAAAAATCAGTGGAGGTTTAAGATGTATTTCTTATGATAACCGACCAGGCTTTCTATCGGTTTCTGAACCACTTTTCCGATGGTTAAATTAAGTTCGGCAGCGGCGGCGCGCAGAATATCTTCATAAATATAAGCGATATAGCCAATGAAATTTATTTCGATTTCTCCCGATTCCGGATAAGGCAAAACCTGGTAATCGAGAAAATTTTTCATTTCATCGAAAACCATATTTTGAAAATAAGGATGGCTTTTATGGTCAGCAATAAATTTATTAAATTCTCCCAGGTACGCATTTGCCCGAGGATTATGGTACATCATTCTGATGGCCTCTTCAATCGTCAGATGATAAGTTTTATTAAACTCGCGCTCTAAATCCGCCGGCAGTTTTTTCATAAAAAAACGACGCAGCAAATGTTTTCCTAAAGCACTTCCGCTTCCTTCATCACCAATTAAAAATCCGAGGGAAGGCAAATCTACCCTAATTTTTTCGCCATCGAAGAAGCAGGAATTAGAACCGGTTCCCAAAATGCAAACGATTGCTGGCTTACCATTGTAGGCGGCATAAGCAGCCGCAGTTAAATCTTCTTTAATCCGAACCTCTGCCTGCGGAAAAGCTTTTGCAAACTCACTTTCCACCTTCTTAACATTGGCGGGAGTTCCACAACCTGACCCATAAAAAAACACTTTCTCGATGTGATTTTTTACAAAGAACAAGTCTTGGTTTCTATCGATTTCCTGGCCGATAAAATCGGGATTTATAATATTGGGATTAAAGCCCAAAGTTGTTGTTTTCAAATGAGGTTTCCCTGCGTTATCGAGGATCACCCAATCACATTTGGTAGAACCGCCGTCTATTATGGCAATCATATACTAATTCGTTTAATCTGCTAAAATATTAATTTAATTTCAAATCCATTTTACATTTAAAGAAATAATTGAATGTCTTGCTGTGAAAAGCACTTCAAATAAAAAACGGACAAAAGTCCGTTTCCCAATTGTATCAAATCTTTAAAATTACTCTATTGCCAACACTTCCAGAATTTCCGGAGCAAATTGTTTTACAGTGGTCTCCACGCCCAACTTCATGGTAGAAAAACTCATTGGGCAACCGTTACAGTTCCCATGAAGCTTCACCAAAACGGTTTGTCCCTGTACATCGATGAGTTCGATATCTCCGCCATCTTTATTCAGAAACGGACGAATACTTTCGAGGGCATCCATCACTTTGGTTACTGTTTCTTCGTGTTTCATTTCTTTGTTCATCGTTTTAAATCATGATTTGTTATTGTAAACCACCCGTCAAAAAAAATTCTTAAATTTTTTTTTTTGACACTCCGAATTATAGTTTCCTATTTTTTAGGAGAACAACCTGCCATGGTTGTGATTTTTACTGCTTCCGTCGCGGGAAGGTTTTTATTTCTTTCGACCAGACTTTCAATCATATTCTGAGTGGTCTTCTTATAAATTCCAGAAATCAGCGAGCCTTCCTGCAAAGCAGCAGGTCTGCCAACATCACCCGCTTCACGGATACTTTGAATTAAAGGAATTTCTCCTAACACAGGAATTCCTAAATCTTCTGCTAAATATTGTGCTCCTTGATTTCCGAAAATATAATATTTATTATCTGGTAATTCTTCGGGGGTAAAATACGCCATATTTTCGATTAAACCTAAAACCGGAATATTAATGCTTTCCATTTGGAACATTGCGATTCCTTTTCTCACGTCGGCAAGCGCAACATGTTGTGGTGTACTTACGATAACCGCTCCTGTTACCGGCACTTCCTGGATAATAGACAAGTGAATATCGCCTGTTCCCGGAGGCAAATCGATTAAAAGGAAATCTAATTCTCCCCAAGCTGCATCACGAATCATTTGATTCAAAGCTTTAGAGGCCATTGGCCCACGCCAAACTACGGCTTGGTTAGCTCCTGAGAAATAGCCAATAGACAACATTTTGACGCCGTAATTTTCAACGGGTTTCATTAAATTTTTACCGTCAATTTCTACCGAGATTGGTTTTGCGCCTTCCGTATCAAACATCGTCGGAACAGATGGTCCGTAAATATCGGCATCTAAGATCCCAACTTTGAAACCCATTTGTGCTAAAGTTACCGCGATGTTTGCTGCAACCGTAGATTTCCCAACACCACCTTTACCGGAAGCAATTGCGATAATATTTTGAATGCCTTTAATCTGCTTTCCTTTGATCTGACTTTGTTGAATTTCGGACGGTTCCGGAGAAGCGATTTTTAATTTCAAAATGATTTCTTCTCCAAATTCAGAAGCAAAGGCCTGTTTCATGGCAGCTTCTAATTTTTTCTTTTCGTGCATTGCAGGTGAATGCGCTGTCATATCGATATATACATCATTCCCCATAACCTGGAAATTCTGAACCAAATCATCTACTTCTATTTCTTTCAGAAACGCCTGAACTTTATCTTTTGTCAACATAATTCTATATAATAAATTGAATGTCAAATTTACGGAA
The DNA here is from genome assembly GCF_030012525.1 of Chryseobacterium gotjawalense. Classification (NCBI taxonomy): domain Bacteria; kingdom Pseudomonadati; phylum Bacteroidota; class Flavobacteriia; order Flavobacteriales; family Weeksellaceae; genus Chryseobacterium; species Chryseobacterium gotjawalense. Next base: position 2,841,356 of record NZ_CP124855.1, on the reverse strand, counting down.
TTTTTGCTATTTAGAATCAATAAAAGTTATGACAAATGTTTGATTCCAAAAACAGAACTTTATAAAAAACGTATAATTTATTGCCCTACTTTTGTATTTCAGTTTTTTTCCTGGGTTTAGGTCACAAAAAAAACCTCAATCAAATAAATGATTGAGGTTTTAAAAAAAACTGGCGGCGACCTACTCTCCCGCGTTAGCAGTACCATCGGCGCTAGAGGGCTTAACTTCTGTGTTCGGAATGGGAACAGGTGAGCCCCTCTGCTAAAACCACCCTAAAGGTTGTTTTGTACAAAAGGATGTACAGTATATGTTATTAGTAGATAAAAGATGATAGAAGAAAGATAAAAGACATTACAGTCTTGCTTCTTTAATCTTGGTTCTTTCAGTCTAACTAAAAAATCGATAAAAACGTTCACAAAGAGCAAACCTTGTTGCACTTCCAAGTACCTTAATTAGGCAATAAATCTACGGGTAATTAGTACTACTCGGCTATGACATTACTGCCTTTACACCTATAGCCTATCAACGTTGTCATCTCCAACGACCCTTAAAAGATGTCTCATCTTGAGGCAGGTTTCGCACTTATATGCTTTCAGTGCTTATCCTTTCCAAACGTAGCTACTCAGCGGTGCTCCTGGCGGAACAACTGATACACCAGAGGTTTGTTCAAATCGGTCCTCTCGTACTAGATTCAAGCCCTCTCAAACATCTAACGCCCGCAATAGATAGAGACCGAACTGTCTCACGACGTTCTGAACCCAGCTCGCGTGCCACTTTAATGGGCGAACAGCCCAACCCTTGGGACCTTCTCCAGCCCCAGGATGTGACGAGCCGACATCGAGGTGCCGAACCTCCCCGTCGATATGAGCTCTTGGGGGAGACTAGCCTGTTATCCCCGGAGTACCTTTTATCCTATGAGCGATGGCCCTTCCATACGGAACCACCGGATCACTATGTCCTGCTTTCGCACCTGATCGACTTGTAGGTCTCACAGTCAAGCACCCTTATGCCATTACACTCTACGCACGGTTACCAAGCGTGCTGAGGGTACCTTTGAAAGCCTCCGTTACTCTTTTGGAGGCGACCACCCCAGTCAAACTACCCACCACGCAATGTCCTTCCGTTAGGAAGTTAGGCTCCAAATAAACAAAGGGTGGTATTTCAACGTTGACTCCACCGACACTAGCGTGCCAGCTTCAAAGTCTCCCACCTATCCTACACATTGTTTATTCAAAGTCAATACGAAGTTATAGTAAAGGTTCACAGGGTCTTTTCGTCCCATTGCGGGTACTCGGCATCTTCACCGAGACTACAATTTCACAGAGCTCATGGTTGAGACAGTGCCCAGATCGTTACACCATTCGTGCAGGTCGGAACTTACCCGACAAGGAATTTCGCTACCTTAGGACCGTTATAGTTACGGCCGCCGTTTACTGGGGCTTCAGTTAATTGCTTCGCATTGCTGCTAACAACCTTCCTTAACCTTCCAGCACCGGGCAGGTGTCAGACCCTATACAGCATCTTTCGATTTAGCAGAGTCCTGTGTTTTTGATAAACAGTCGCCTGGGCCTCTTTACTGAGGCCAGCATTGCTGCTGGCGTCCCTTCTTCCGAAGTTACGAGACTATTTTGCCTAGTTCCTTAACCATGATTCACTCTAGCACCTTAGGATTCTCTCCTCGACTACCTGTGTCGGTTTTGGTACGAGTTGCTTCACTTCGGCTTTTCTTGGAAGCACTTTCCCTACAACAACTTCGCCCGAAGGCTAGGTCTTGACTATTCCGTCAGTCTCCAGTAAGTACGGCACTCCGTCCCCTTTTTAGTGTGAGCAAGTATGGGAATATTAACCCATTATCCATCCACTTCCCCTTTCGGGTTCGCGTTAGGTCCCGACTAACCCTCAGCTGATTAGCATGGCTGAGGAAACCTTAGTCTTTCGGTGAGGGGGTTTCTCGCCCCCTTTATCGTTACTTATGCCTACATTTTCTTTTCTGTCCGCTCCACAACATCTCACGACACTGCTTCGGCGCAAACAGAATGCTCCCCTACCAGATATAATTCAAAAATTATAAATCCATAGCTTCGGTACTATACTTATGCCCGATTATTATCCATGCCGAACCGCTCGACTAGTGAGCTGTTACGCACTCTTTAAATGAATGGCTGCTTCCAAGCCAACATCCTAGCTGTCAATGCAGTTCAACCGCGTTATTTCAACTTAGTATAGATTTGGGGACCTTAGCTGTTGGTCCGGGTTCTTTCCCTCTCGGACATGGACCTTAGCACCCATGCCCTCACTGCTGCGAAACATTTATTAGCATTCGGAGTTTGTCAGGAATTGGTAGGATTTGACTCCCCCGCATCCAATCAGTAGCTCTACCTCTAATAAACTTGTCGCAACGCTGCACCTAAATGCATTTCGGGGAGTACGAGCTATCTCCCAGTTTGATTGGCCTTTCACCCCTACCCACAAGTCATCCGAAGACTTTTCAACGTCAACCGGTTCGGTCCTCCACTTTGTGTTACCAAAGCTTCAACCTGCCCATGGGTAGATCACAAGGTTTCGCGTCTAATACTACTAACTAAGCGCCCTATTCAGACTCGCTTTCGCTCCGCCTCCGTACCTGAAGTACTTAAGCTCGCTAGTAAAATTAACTCGTAGGCTCATTATGCAAAAGGCACGCCGTCACCCAACTTGTGGGCTCCGACCGCTTGTAGGCGTACGGTTTCAGGTTCTCTTTCACCCTTCTATTCGAAGTGCTTTTCACCTTTCCTTCACAGTACTTGTTCACTATCGGTCTTTCAGGAGTATTTAGCCTTGGAGGATGGTCCCCCCATATTCAGACAGGATTTCACGTGTCCCGCCCTACTCATTTATCATCTATGTATGCCTTTTAAATACCGGGCTATCACCGTCTATGGCTGTTCTTTCCAGAACATTCTTCTAAACATATAAAGACTTTTGGGCTAATCCGCGTTCGCTCGCCACTACTTACGGAATCTCTTCGATTTCTTTTCCTCCGGGTACTTAGATGTTTCAGTTCTCCGGGTTTGCTCTCTAATAAATTAGAGTGACTGGTCTTCAACCAGCCGGGTTGCCCCATTCGGACATCTGCGGATCAATTCGTGTGTGCCGATCCCCGCAGCTTTTCGCAGCTTACCACGTCCTTCGTCGCCTCTGAAAGCCTAGGCATCCGCCATACGCCCTTAACGATTTCTTTCCTAATAATATATTAGTTCAGTTTTGTTGTCTAACATTGCTGTTAGACTAGTTTTATTTAAACTCGGCACTCGAAAGTGCTCGGTTTTCTCTTTGTGATGTTCTTATCGTTAATGTCAATGATCTTGTATCTTATTACTTCCCTGATGAACAGAAATTGTTTTTGGCTCTTTCCGTAACTTTTAAATCAAAGTCATAATATGTGAATAATATAGGTATCGATCCTATCAAACTTACTAATTACTTAGTCCGCTCTGCCTCCTGGCATAATTCTTAAATCTGTAATGTAATTATCTTCTATGCTTGCTTCTTTTTTGAAGCTTTTCGTTACATTTCTGTAACTATTCCCGTTATATTCCTATAACTTGTGGAGAATAAGGGAGTCGAACCCTTGACCTCCTGCGTGCAAGGCAGGCGCTCTAGCCAACTGAGCTAATTCCCCGCTAGTATGAGACTTTGAAGAGTAAAGAATAAAGAGTAAAGACTAATAAATCGTCTTTTATCTTGCTTCTTTTACCTTCCCGTCTTATTATTAGTAGTCTCGGGCAGGCTCGAACTGCCGACCTCTACATTATCAGTGTAGCGCTCTAACCAGCTGAGCTACGAGACTTCATTTAGATTTGAGATTTTTAGACTTTAGATATTAGACTTTATGTCTCTCATCTATTATCTACCCATCTCTGGTCTCTCTTTCCCTGATTACTAATCCTAGTGGGTATATTTTTAAATAATCAACCGTCCAAATAAGAAAAAACTGAAGCTAACTTTGAGCAAGTGCTCTGATACTTGCGTATCGTGTTGTTTGTTTATACTCTCCTAACGAAGAGTCTCAAAAATGAGATGTTCCAGCCGCACCTTCCGGTACGGCTACCTTGTTACGACTTAGCCCTAGTTACCTGTTTTACCCTAGGCAGCTCCTTTTACGGTCACCGACTTCAGGTACCCCAGACTTCCATGGCTTGACGGGCGGTGTGTACAAGGCCCGGGAACGTATTCACCGCGCCATGGCTGATGCGCGATTACTAGCGATTCCAGCTTCATAGAGTCGAGTTGCAGACTCCAATCCGAACTGAGACCGGCTTTCGAGATTTGCATCACATCGCTGTGTAGCTGCCCTCTGTACCGGCCATTGTATTACGTGTGTGGCCCAAGACGTAAGGGCCGTGATGATTTGACGTCATCCCCACCTTCCTCTCTACTTGCGTAGGCAGTCTCACTAGAGTCCTCAACTGAATGTTAGCAACTAGTGACAGGGGTTGCGCTCGTTGCAGGACTTAACCTAACACCTCACGGCACGAGCTGACGACAACCATGCAGCACCTTGAAAAATGTCTTGCGAAAGGTCTATTTCTAAACCGGTCATTTCCCATTTAAGTCTTGGTAAGGTTCCTCGCGTATCATCGAATTAAACCACATAATCCACCGCTTGTGCGGGCCCCCGTCAATTCCTTTGAGTTTCATTCTTGCGAACGTACTCCCCAGGTGGCTAACTTATCACTTTCGCTTGGTCTCTGAAGCTTGCGCCCCAAAAACGAGTTAGCATCGTTTACGGCGTGGACTACCAGGGTATCTAATCCTGTTCGCTCCCCACGCTTTCGTCCCTCAGCGTCAGTTAAATTATGGTAACCTGCCTTCGCAATTGGTGTTCTAAGTAATATCTATGCATTTCACCGCTACACTACTTATTCCAGCTACCTCTAATTTACTCAAGACCGACAGTATCAACGGCAGTTTCATAGTTAAGCTATGAGATTTCACCACTGACTTATCGGTCCGCCTGCGGACCCTTTAAACCCAATAAATCCGGATAACGCTTGCACCCTCCGTATTACCGCGGCTGCTGGCACGGAGTTAGCCGGTGCTTATTCGTATAGTACCTTCAGCTTTCCACACGTGGAAAGGTTTATCCCTATACAAAAGAAGTTTACAATCCGTAGGACCGTCATCCTTCACGCGGGATGGCTGGATCAGGCTCTCACCCATTGTCCAATATTCCTCACTGCTGCCTCCCGTAGGAGTCTGGTCCGTGTCTCAGTACCAGTGTGGGGGATCTCCCTCTCAGGACCCCTAAAGATCATCGACTTGGTGAGCCGTTACCTCACCAACTATCTAATCTTGCGCGTGCCCATCTCTATCCACCGGAGTTTTCAATATAAGCAGATGCCTGTTCATATATTATGGAGTATTAATCTTCCTTTCGAAAGGCTATTCCCCTGATAAAGGTAGGTTGCACACGTGTTACGCACCCGTACGCCGCTCTCTCTATTCCGAAGAATAAATACCGCTCGGCTTGCATGTGTTAGGCCTCCCGCTAGCGTTCATCCTGAGCCAGGATCAAACTCTCCATTGTATGTTTGTCTGACTCACTCAAAGTTATTATCGCTTTAGTTTTTCCTTACTTTTTTGGTTGTTATTTGTATGTCAATGATCTATTGTTCTTTTCGCTTATATCCGGAAACTCTTTCTGTCGTTGGTTCCGAATTGCGAGTGCAAAAGTATAAAGTTTTTTATTAATGACCAAATGTTTATCGAAGAAATTTAAAAGTTTTTTAAGTAACCATTAATACCCTCTCATCCTCATTCAATCCGCTTCTACTTCGCTCCCCACTCTTTCGATTTGGGATTGCAAAGATAAGAAGTTTTTGTTAATCCACAAGCTTTTTTTAAATTAAATAAAAGAAGTTTAATCCTTTATTCTTTCTATATATATTACCTGTCCTGTCTACTTCGCTACTCTGTTTTTTAGAGTGGTGCAAATGTAGACTTACTATCTATATCTTGCAACTCTTTTGTGAACTTTTATTAATATTGAAGAAAATGTTTTTACAATGCTATGATTTACAGAATACTACAGCTTCGTAAAGTTATCCACTTTATCTATAGCATCCTTTTTGCGGTAGGGATAGAAGTGGAAATCCCGCAGCAAGCATCGGCTTTAGCCACGGCGCGAGGAATTGCAACGGATAGCCCGACCCGAAAGTGGGAAAACGATATGGTGCTTGGCGAGCCCCGCAGAGGGGACCGCCCTAAATAAAAAAACGCACTATATAATAGTACGCTGTAATTTTTTAAAGATAAAGTATCCGATAAGGACTCCAATAATGTCTGCTACTAAATCCAGACCTTCCAGGGAGCGGCCTAAACCCATTTCGTCCTGAAGAATTTCGGTGAGCAAACCATAGATAATCATAATCTGAATAAAATAACCAAACTTGATTTTCGGAAACGCTGCGATGAAAGAAAACCCCAGGAACGTGAAAATACTTAAATGTAGAACCTTATCTATACCCTCAAACATAAAAGGATATTCGACATTTTCTACACCGGGTTTCAGGAGCATATAAGTAAGAAATGCCCAGTAAATGGGCAATATCTTACGAAATATTTTTAATATCTTATCCAAGTGATGCTTGGTATTCTTCTGCAGAAAGGAGTTCTGAATGATCAGCGTCCTCTGCTATTTCTAATTTAATAATCCATCCGTTTCCGTAAGGATCGGTATTTAGAAGTTCCGGCTGATCTTCCAGGTCTGTATTGAATGCTGAAACAGTCCCTTTCAACGGTAAGAATAAATCTGAAACTGTTTTCACGGCTTCCACACTTCCGAAAACATCTCCTGCAGAAAGTTCATCGTCTACGGAATCAACATCTACAAAAACGATATCACCCAGTTCGCCTTGTGCAAAATCTGTAATTCCTATGGTTGCGGTGTTTCCTTCAATCTTCACCCACTCGTGATCTTTGGTGTACTTTAATTCAACTGGTAAATTCATTTTTTTAATTTTATTCTTCAAAAATAATTAAAATAATGTGATATTCAAAAGTTTCTCTCGTTTTTCGCAAACACATTTCTACGATTCAGTACGTGCGTTGTTGTAATTGAACCATCTTACCATTTGAAAATGATGATTATTGTCCACATCAATACTTTAATTTATCTTGTTTTCTTAAATTTGCTCATTCTAAATTAATATATTGTCTTGTGCTGCCTTTTACTTTTTTACTAAGAGCACGTTGCAATTTCAAAAAATTTTAAAAAAATGAACATCGAAAATAAATTAAAAATCTCCCAAAAAGCTTTTAACACGTGGAAAACTGTTCCATTTAAAGATAAGCAACAACTGCTCAAAACTTTAGCAAAACTTCTGGACGATAATGCTGAGAAATTCGGAAAAATCATCACTAAGGAAATGAACAAGCCGATCACGCAGTCCATCGCAGAAGTTAAAAAGTGCGCTTCGATGGTTAGGTATTATGCCGCCGCGGAAAACATCCTTAAACCGGAAAAGATAAAAACAGAATTCAGAGTTTCGAAAATCCATTATATCCCTAAGGGCGTTATTTTGGGAGTAATGCCGTGGAATTTTCCCTTTTGGCAGGTTATCCGTTTTGCAGTTCCTGCGATTTTGGCAGGAAATACGGTAGTATTAAAACATGCTTCCATTTGCTTCGGAAGTGGAAATGAAATCGAAAAGATTTTCTTGGAAGCCGGCTTTCCGAAAGGAGTTTTCCAGAATTTAGAAATTGGACATGCAGAGGTGAAAATGGTATTGGAAAATCCAATTGTTAGAGGTGTAAGTTTAACCGGCAGCGAAAAAGCCGGTGGAGAAGTCGCTTCAATTGCCGGAAAAAACATTAAAAAATCATTGCTGGAATTGGGTGGAAGTGATGCTTTCATCATTTTGGATGATGCAGATTTTAAAGCCGCCGCAAACAGTGGTGCAAAATCAAGATTGATGAATTGCGGACAAGCCTGTAATGCTGCGAAGAGATTTATCATCCAGAAAAATATTGAAAAGGAATTCCTTCCAATCTTTGTTAAAGAATATCAGAAGTTCGTCGCTGGTAATCCTTTAAAAAAGAAAACCAATATGGCGGGAATGGCGCGTCCGGACTTGGCTGATGAGTTGGAACAGCAATATAATAAAGCACTTGCAAACGGTGCCGAAATTATTTTGCCGCTCGTAAGACTTTCAGCAAATGAATTTATACCGGGACTAATTAAAGTAAAATCTGGAAATCCCATTTTGCAGGAAGAACTTTTCGGACCACTCGGAATGGTGATGATTGCTAAAGATGACCAACAAGCCGTGAACTTGGCGAATGAAATCCCGTTTGGATTATCTGATTCGGTTTGGACTAAAGATAAAAAAAGACAGCAATTCTATATCGACAATTTGGAATCTGGAACGGTAAGCATTAATAAAGGAACCAGTTCAGATCCGAGACTGCCATTTGGCGGCACGAAATCTTCCGGTTATGGAACAGAACTGTCATTGGTTGCGCTGAAGGAATTTGTAAATGTAAGAACTGTAGTTGGAAATTAAAAGCCAATTTTAATCATCAGAAACCAGAACCTTCAGGATTATAGACATCTTGAAGGTTTTTTTTACAATGTTTTCGCTTCAACTTTTAATTGTGATCTATGTAAAGTAGCGTAATAACCGTTTCTTTCTAAAAGTTCGGCATGCTTACCTTCCTCGACAATTTTCCCGTGTTCCATCACAATTATTTTATCTGCATTTTCAATCGTGGAAAGCCGGTGTGCAATAATAATTGACGTTCGGTTTTTGGTAATTTTTTCAGTAGCACGCTGGATTAATTTTTCGCTTTCGTGATCGATGGAAGATGTTGCTTCATCAAGAATTAAAATCTTCGGATCTGAAAGATAAGCCCTTAAAAATGATAATAACTGCCTTTGCCCCAAAGAAATCGAAGAACCTCTTTCGCGGACAACGTAATCGTAACCACCTGGAAGACTTTCAATAAAATCATCAACTTCAATATCTTTCGCAATACTTTTTATCTTTTCTAAAGTAACGGTCTCGTCACCGAAAGCAAGATTCTCAAAAATACTTCCGTGGAATAAAAAGACATCCTGCAAAACAACGCCGATATGACTTCTCAGGTTATAAAGTTCATATTCTTTTAACTCAACATCATCCAATAAAATTTTACCGGAATTAATATCATATAATCTTGTAATCAAACTGATAATCGTAGATTTTCCGGCACCGGTCGCGCCAACAATAGCAACGGTTTCACCCGGATTTACTTTAAAACTGATACCCTTTAAAACCTCCTGTTTTTCGTCATAAGAAAAGTGAACATTCTTAAATTCTATTTTTCCTTCAAAATGAGATTTAGCAATTGTACCGTGATTCGGCATCGCGAAATCTTCGTCCATGACCCCAAGAACTCTTTCTGCACCAACAATTCCTCTTTGTATATTATTAAAACGATCCGCAATTTGCCGCAGCGGACGGATCAACATCGAAATATATTGAATAAAAGCGATTACCGCTCCTGCTTTAATGGTAATAAATCCGCCGTAGAAAAGGATGAATCCTATAAATAAGGAAGAGATTAATTCGACAACGGGAAAAAACAGCGAAAAAATAAAAACCGTTTTCAGCAAAGCCGACTTCAAGATAATATTGATATCATCGAATTTTTTGAATTCTGCCTGCTGTCTGTTGAAAACCTGTACAATCGACATTCCCGAAAGTCTTTCCTGTACAAATGAATTCTGGTTAGACGTCCAGGTTCTTTCATCGCCAAAGGCCTTCTTTAATCTTTTCTGAAAAAATCTCGTAATCAAAACCATCAGCGGAAGAATCGCCAAAGAAATATAACTTAAATGAACATCCACCTGAAACATCATAATCAGCACGAAAACAATGCGCAGAATGTCACCGAAAACCATCAGGAATCCATCGGTGTAAACCGTGGCAATCGTTTCTACATCGCCAACTGCTCTTGTTACCAACTGCCCGATCGCGGTTTTATCAAAGAAAGAAGTCCGGAAGTAAATCAGTTTATGATACAGTCTTTCACGGATATCGCGAATTACGTTTTGAGAAATAAAGTTGGAAAAATAAACCAGGAAGAAATTCAAAACCGTTTCACCAAAAACCAGCGCCACCAAAATGTAAATATGTTTCATCATCAACCCCTCATCGCGAAGCTGAATGATGTCTGTATCTACAATCTGCATCGTCAAATACGGTCGATAGGTCGAAATGACCGACAGAACGATGGAAATAATCAGCGTCAAAATAAACCAGAAACGAAATTTCATTCCGATTACAAACAGTCGTTTAATAATATCCCAGGTCGATTGCTTCTTCATATTTTATTTAAAAATTCTTTGCAAAAATACAGAATTTTGCAGGGATGAAGGACGCTTAAAGATTGAGTTTTGAAATTATCACAGTCGAAAATTAAAAATCATAGCCCACATCCACCAAAAACAAACCTTGCGCCGGTGCCGATGTTCCCGCAGAATTTCGGTTTTTATCTTTTATAATTCTATGCAGATCCTGCGGTGCCAATTTTCCGTTTCCGATTTCAACCATAGTGCCCACAATTGCCCGAACCATATTCCGTAAAAAGCGGTCCGCAGAAACGGTGAATTTCAGTTCAGAACCATTCTGCTCCCAAAAAGCCTTATAAATTTTGCAGTTATTGGTTTTATTTTCGGTGTGTAATTTAGAAAAACTCGTGAAATCTTCGTACTCAAACAGAATTTTGCAGGCTTCATTCATCCGGCTCATGTCCAAATCCCGTTTCCAGATTTGCCACGAAGAATCCTGCGTAAAGGGATTTTTCTCTAGAGAAATATAATATTCATACGTTCGAAAAGTCGCATCGAACCGGGCGTGGAAATCATTTTCTACCGCAAATATTCTTTTCACCGCTATATCTTGCGGCAAAAAACTGTTCAGCTGATAAGCCAGATTATCACCGATATTTTTTTCAGTATCGAAATGCGCAAATATTTTCTTCGCATGCACGCCGGTATCGGTACGCCCCGCACCGGTCGTTTTAATAGGCTCACGAAGAATGGTAGATAAGGCTTTTTCCAAAACTTCCTGAACAGAAATTTGGTCCGGCTGAATCTGATAGCCAAAATAATTTTTACCCGAATACGAAAACTCTATAAAATACCTCATCGCCTGCAAATTTACTGAATTTTCAGGAGCCACAAAATGGGAAATATGTTTGGAAAGCAGTCCCGCTATCCGCTATATCTCTGCCTTTTTTTCAAAAAAGCCAGAGGATGCCGCTTCTATCGGGGCTAAAGTATAAAGCAGATTGTTTTTCACAATTTTTTAGGATCAAAAATTAAAGAAATCGTGCGAGCAATTGAATATCACCGGAAAATTTCTAATTGATAGATTACCTTTTAAAAAAAATTAAGAAATTTACAACATGAAAATACTCCTCCTCTCCGACTCTCATTCTTATATCGATGACCGAATTTTAGATTACGCCAAAAGCGCAGACGAAATCTGGCATTGCGGAGATTTCGGAAATATGGAAGTCATTGAGAAACTGGAAAAAATAAAACCTTTACGCGGCGTTTACGGCAACATTGACGGAACAGAAATCAGGAAAATATTCCCCGAAGTTTTAAGATTCAAATGCGAAGATGTAGAAGTTCTGATGATTCACATTGGTGGTTATCCCGGCAAATACACGCCTCTGGCCAAAAAAGAAATTGAAGAAAAAACGCCGAAACTCTTTATCTCCGGACATTCTCATATTCTGAAAGCAATGTATGATCAGAAAAACAAACTCCTTCACCTGAATCCTGGTGCGATGGGAAAAGTCGGTTGGCATCAGATGCGCACCATGATGCGTTTTGAAATCAACGGCGATCAAATCGAAAATCTGGAAGTGATTGAACTGGGGAAAAAGTAGAAAAGTTTCATTTTTATTAAATTTACGGATACCTAAATGATAAAAAATAATTAAACCACAAAAGAAAAATTGAAAGAGAAACCGCCAAAAAAGCAACTTTTTAGACCACTTCCCTTTTTTTGATCTTTTGAAAAACTTAAAGTATCGCTTTTGTGACTGTTGTGGTTTTTAAAACAAATTTAAAACAGGCTTTTAACTTATTTTGATGAATATTATCACTCTAATTAATAATGTAAAATGATGCAAAAATACCGCAATACGCAGATCTTTAAAAAATCGCAGGAAATCTTTGACACTTTACGGATTATCACCGACTTAATTCCTGAGGAAAACGAACATTTAGAATTTACCAAACAGCACATTTTAGAAAACATTTACACCATACAGGCAAAACTGGTGGGTGCTGAAGCCGTAAAATTGTGGGATTTAAAAATGGAAAATGCCGCTCTTATCAGAAAGTGCGCGAGAGAATTAATGGTTCTTCAGCATTCGCTGAAAGCATTTGGCTTTTCCGACGCAGATTATTACCAAATTGTGCGGGTACAATTGGAAGAATTCCGTTTGCTGTTCAGAGATTGGGTAGCGAGCTTTAATCCTAAACATTTCATTGTAGATGAATGGGGCCTTTTTAATCCCCCGGGAATTCCACAGGATTACGAACAAAGAGATGATGAACTCAATTTTTTGGACGAAGATGATTATGGGGAATTCTAGAATATACTGAGCCTATTTCTGTCGTAACTCTTCATAAATACTGTGAATCAAACCGTCGGCAACAGAAATTTTCGGAACAAATATTTTATCGATATCACTCCAGGACATCACATTATTGAAAATCTGCAACGCCGGAACCAAAACATCGGCCCGGTCTTCGCGGAGATTGAATTTGCTCATTCTTTCGGTTACCGAAAGACCGTTCATTTCTTTGTAATATTTTTTCAGAAAAGCAGTTGACATCGGTTTACCGTCTTTTGTTTTGCTCATCGAGAAAATTTTATTGATGTTCCCGCCGGAACCAATGGCAACAATCTGTTTTTTACTGTTGATGTTTTTGCGGATTTCCTCTTTTAACTCCTTCCACAAGTCGTCTTTTACCAAACCATTCAGCAACCGGATGGTACCGATGTTAATGGATTTTTCATACTCCATCTTGCCGTTTTCATAAAACATGAGTTCTGTAGAACCACCGCCAACATCGATATAAAGATAGGCATTGTTTTTATCGAGCGCGTCTGCCACGTGATTTTCGAAAACCAAAGCAGCTTCCTCATCGCCGGTAATAATTTCGATATCAATCCCGCTAGATTTTTTAACCTGTCTGATGATTTCTTTCCCGTTTTTTGCATCGCGCATCGCACTGGTCGCGCAAGCACGGAAATGCTCGACTTTATAAATTTTCATCAAATTACTGAAAACAGTCATGGAATCAATCACCATCTGTTCTCTTTCCGGACCAATTTCACCGTTGGTAAAAACATCCATTCCCAAACGCAGTGGAATCCGGAGAAGATTGAGTTTGGTAAATTGCGGTTTCCCTTTTTTGGGTTCCGTTACTTCATTAATCAACAGTCTGGCTGCATTACTTCCGATATCTATCGCTGCTATTCTCATTCGTTTTTAAAAATAAATTTTATAAAATTGCTCTTAAAATCCACAAAAGATAATGCCAAAACCCGGGTAAATTCAGCGATCGAAAATTTTATTTTTGAGTTTTAAAGGTAAGAAGCGTCGAAAGAAAACGGTAACAATTCCCGAATCGACTTGGTTTTGTAAATTTCGCCACCAAGTGAAGCAAAATAGATTTCTATTTCGTCCTTCTGTTTCGCTTCATATTCCAGAATCGACTGTCTGCAAGCGCCACACGGCGGAATTGGAATAGAAGAAGTTGCTTTTCTCGGTGCACCGATTACAAAGAGTTTTTTAATTTTCACTTCCGGAAAATTAGCTCCGGTATAAAAAATTGTTGTTCTTTCTGCGCACAGTCCCGAAGGATAAGCCGCATTTTCCTGGTTGCTTCCGGTTATAATTTCGCCGTTCTCCAGCAAAATGGCACAACCAACGGTGAAATCAGAATAGGGTGCGTACGCTAAATCGCGGATTTGCATTGCTTTATCAAAGAGCGTTTTCTCCATCGCATCGAGGTGGTCGTAACTTTCGATGGCTTCGAAATTAATTTTAAATTGTTTTTCCATTTATTAAAAATCGGAGAGTAAAGATAAGGCTTTTTTTTAGATTGCCTGTATTCTCTTTTAAAAGCAACAGCTGCTTAATGGGTTCTTTAAAAAAATATCATTTACCAATTATTACTTTGGGCATGAATCTCTTATGCGTTTTTGGGAATAAATTATGAATTTCATACATTAGGTCTGGATTTTGATTATAAATTCATTATTTTGAGCTAAAAAATAAGTGTACAGAAAAAACGTTATGTAATAAATATTCATTTTCAAGTACGCGATTTCTGATTTTCTGCATTGATCAACCCAATAAATAAGACTCATGCCAAATTTACACCACCCTCTTCAATCAGCGAAAAAAGATGAACTTGCCTATTCCAGATCTCTGTTGGAAACCTTTTTTACTCATTCTTTACAGGAAATGTATTTTGCAGAAACTGCGATAGCAGAAGAATTCGGTCTTATAAAGCATAAAATTGTCTCTTTAAAGTTAAGGGAAATTCTTAAAACCCATTATGAAATTCACCTGAAACATAAGATGCGGCTCGAAAAAGTTTTCCAACTGAGAAATGAACCTGTAAAAAGTAAGACTTCTCCAACCTTTAATGCTTTACTTTCTGAAGGAAAAAATCATCTTTCCATTTTTTCAGCTGATATCGTCAACTGGGAAATTGCGCTTATTCTTTTTTCGCAAAAACTTGCTCATTATAAAACTGCTTCTTATAGTGGTTTGGCTCATTTAGCCATCAATCTGAACTATTATAAAGCGGCCACTTTACTGGCAATCAGTGTCCAGGAGGAAGAAGAGTATATTTCCAACAACTTAGATGACATCATCAATACTTTTCTGGCGTCTCATGTGGAGGGCTTCAAAAATTAAAGCTGTTTTTTTTCGCCCTAATTTACACATTGAAATTTTTCTTTGTGATTGCTTTTTTGTGTTATCATAGGCATTATAAATAATGTAAACTACATTGTCCACTACCCTTTTCGTAAATTTGGAACTTTAATAAAAATAATAAGAAATATGATTTTATATTCTCCGCTAAAACTTAGAAATCTCGAACTCAAAAACCGTTGGGTGATGTCGCCGATGTGTATGTACTCCTGCGAAAACGGCGTTGCCAATGATTTTCATTTTGTACATTACGGTAGCCGCGCACAAGGCGGAACAGGTTTGCTCATTGTAGAAGCAACCGGCGTGGTTCCCGAAGGTCGGATCACGCACAAATGCATGGGACTTTGGAATGATGAGCAGGCGCAAAGCCTGAAAAAAATCGTGGATTTCGTGCACCAAAATTCTCAAAGTAAAATTGGAATCCAGTTAGGTCACGCCGGAAGAAAAGCTTCAACCTGGAATGGTCAACAACTTTCTCTGGAAGAAGGCTGGGAAACGGTTGCGCCTTCAAAAATCCCTTATGCTGAAGGGGAAAGAATCCCACATGAATTAACGGTTGAAGAAATCAAACAACTGGTTCAGGACTTTAAAGCGGCTGCCCAAAGATCAATCGATGCCGGTTTTGACTTGATTGAAATTCACGCTGCGCACGGTTATCTCATTCATGAGTTTTTATCTCCATTATCCAATGTAAGAACCGACGAATACGGTGGAAGTTTTGAAAACAGAATTCGTTTTTTGGTAGAAATCGTGGAATCTGTGAATGAAGTACTGGACGAAAACCATCCGTTACTGGTCAGGATTTCCGCCACTGAATATGCTGAAAATGGTTGGGATATTGAAGAAAGCGCACAGCTTGCCAAAATCCTGAAAGATAAAAATGTCGATTTAATGGATATCTCAAGCGGTGGAAATATTCACGGAGCAAAAATCACTTTGTTTGATGGTTATCAGGTTCCGCTTGCCGCAGAAATTAAAAACAAAGCAGGAATGAAAACGGGCGCGGTCGGTTTGATCAAAACAGCGGAACTAGCGGAAGAAATTCTACAGAAAAAGGAAGCAGATTTAATTCTTGTTGCCCGTGAAATTTTAAGAAATCCATATCTGGCAATTCAGGGAGCTTTTGAGGGCAAAGGAGATTGCGATTTTCCGCACCAATACGAAAGAGCGAGAATTTAATATTAAAATTGCCACGAATGCACGAATGAGTTATTATTCGTGAATTCGTGGCAAAAATTATCGCAAAAAAAATCCGCTTCAATAATATTTGAAGCGGATTTTTCTTTATGAATATTCAAAATTTCTGATGACTTCCAAAGTTCTGTCGATTTCCTTTTCCTTAATGGAATTAGAAATAAACCAGGTTTCATAACCACTTGGAGGTAAATAAATTCCTTTTTTTAAAAGCTGGTGGAAGAAATTATTGAACAAAGCATGATTGGCATTGGCTGCTTCTTCAAAATTCGAAACGGCATTCACGTGGAAAAAAACACTCATCATCGACCCTTTTCTATTGATCCGGTGCGGAATTGATTTATGGTTGAGAATTTTCCCGATTTCAAAGTCTAAAGTTTCTGTCGTTTTATTGATATTTTGGTAAAAATTTTCATCATTTTTAATAAGTTGCAAAGTGGTTAAACCCGCCCGCATCGCCAGAGGATTTCCGCTTAACGTTCCGGCTTGGTAAACCGCACCTTTTGGAGCCAGATGATCCATGATTTCATTTCTTCCTGCGAATGCACCTACGGGAAGTCCGCCACCGATCACTTTTCCGAAGGTCACTAAATCAGCTTTCACGCCGTATAATTCCTGCGCGCCGCCAAAAGCCAAACGGAATCCCGTCATTACTTCATCAAAAATGAGCAAGGCCCCGTTTTCGTCGCAGAGTTTTCTCAGATTCTGGAGGAAATTGTTTTCAGGCAGAACGCAGCCCATGTTTCCGGCAACAGGCTCTACAATAATTGCGGCAATTTCTCCCTGATGGTGTCGGAAAAGATCTTCCACCTGCTCAATATCATTATATCTTGCCAACAACGTATCTTTTGCCGTTCCGGCAGTGACTCCGGGAGAATTTGGGTTTCCGAAAGTGGCAGCACCGCTTCCGGCTTTAATTAAAAAAGAATCGGAATGCCCATGATAGCACCCTTCGAATTTGATGAATTTATCTCTTCCGGTAAAACCTCTGGCCAAACGGATCGCACTCATACACGCTTCCGTTCCAGAAGAAACCATTCTGATCTGATCAATATTAGGAACGTTTTCTACAATAAACTTTGCAATTTCAGTTTCGAGTTCTGTAGGAGTTCCATAAGAAAACCCCTTTTCTGCCTGCTTTTTAATGGCTTCTAAAACTTCGGGATGCGTATGTCCAAGAATCGCAGGACCCCAAGAATTAATGTAATCAATATATTGATTATCATCTTCATCGGTCATATATGCGCCTTTTGCAGATTTCATAAAAATGGGAACACCGCCCACGGATTTAAAAGCACGAACCGGGGAATTTACCCCGCCCGGAATATATTGGTAGGCTTCATCGAATAAAGCTGAACTTCTTTGGTATAACATTTTTTAAATATTAGATATGAGATATTAGATATGAGATATTAGATAATAGACGAATAGATAATAGACGAATAGATGACTGGCAGATCAAAGAATTCATTTTCGATTTCCATTTATCAAGTTTTCGGCCTTTGATTACTTTTTAGGTTTTTTGCTTTGAAGGTAAATTAACTGGCCGCTTGTTGGTTGCTGGCCGTAATCCATTCGGTTTTTGGAATAAAGCTTCTTGAGTTTGATTCCGAATTTCTGGGCGATGTCGTGCATCGATTCTCCAACCTGGGCTTTATAAGTCGCTACGTTTCCGGTGGAAGATTTGTGTTCCAGAAACAGAATGTCATTTCTTTTTAATTGAGTTCCGTCGAGCTCGTTCCATTTCATCAGCGTATTTTCTGTAATCTGGAATTTTTTAGAAATTGCGGCCAAATCAATATCTTCAGGAACAATTACGAATTTCTTACCGCCATTAGGATGACTTTTAATTAAAATTGACTGTAAGGTTTCTGCCTTTGAGACTATTTTCTCTACATTTTTCTGCTGTTTTGCATAAGAGGTCTGTTCGTACGGAACCTTTACGGTGACTGGTTTACCGGTAATTCCGCTCTGATCCAGCTGCGCCATAAAAATACGGTCATTCTTTAAATCAGGATACATTTTTAAAACAGCATACAGCACTTCTTTGGAATTGGTTTTATCGAATTCGTAGAGTCTATTTTTTTCAATTTTATCGATCAGAATATAGGCGTATCTTGGATTCGTCGCATAGCCGGCTTTTTTCAAACCATGTGCCCACGCTTTATAATCCATCATGTCGAGTTTGAAAAGATTCACGTAATACGGTCTGTACGCTAAAAACTTTGAATGATCTTCGTAAGAATCCCGCGGATCATCATAAACCCGGAAACATTCATTCGGCGCATCATCAGTATGTGTCATGGTTTTTCCGTTCCAATCTTCTTTACATTTGATGCCGAAATGATTATTTCCCTGTTGTGCGAGCCGGCTTTGTCCGCCACCGGTTTCCAGAAGTCCCTGTGCTAAAGTAATTGAAGCCGGAATTTTAAATTTTTCCATTTCTTCGACGGCGTAGGTCGCAAATTTCTGAATGTATTGCTCATCCGTCTTCCAACCTTGGGCGTTGAATTTTGCAAATAATATTAATGCAAGAGCAAAAAATATTTTCTTCATATATTATATTTAAGGACTTTTAAACTGATTGCGTGATGAACCATAAAGTCACAAAGTTTCGTTTTAATTTTCATTCAATAAGATCATCTTTATGAACTTATATTTTGAACATCTTCACATGCTTGTGGTTAAATCTATGTGGTTTAAAATCTAATCAGTTCACGGTTTTGTTTTTTCAGCAATTCATTAGCTCCAAATATCCCCTGCAAGCCACCGGTATGAAAAGCCAGAATCCTGCTCTCTTCCGGAAACTCCTTTTTTTCAATCATTTCGAAAAGCTTCTTCATCATCTTTCCGGTATAAACCGGGTCGAGCTGAATACCAAACTTTTGTTTAAAGTCATTGATAAAACGGATATTTTCGTCGGTTATTTTACCGTACTTTCCATCGTGCGCTTCAATCAGTTGAAAGTTATTTCTGGTAGAAAGTTCCGACACCTTATTATATAAGGACTGGTCATCTACTGCTTTGAAACCCAAAACCTGCTGTTTCTTTCCCGCATACTTCGAAATTCCGGCGATTGTTCCGCCTGTTCCGACTGCGGTGCAAAGATAATCAAAACTTTTTGTTTCCTCTGTGAGCATGTATTTTATGCCTTGCACAGCGCGTTCATTGGTTCCACCTTCCGGGATAATCAAAGCCTGGGGAAATTCTTTTTCTAAAATTTGGGTTAAAGTTTCTTTGTCTCTGTACATTTCGCGCGTCACAAACCGAAAATCCATACCGTTTTCCTGCGCGAGTTTCAAGGTTGGATTTTCCTGCCATTTATCCTGAAGTTCTTCCCCCCGGATAATTCCTACAGTTTTTAAATGACCTTCTTTTCCCAAAGCGGCAACTGCTGCAATGTGATTGGAAAAAGCGCCACCAAAAGTAATCAGGAAAGGATCTGCCGGGTTCTGCTCTAAATAGGAATTGATATTATAAAATAATTTCCAGTATTTATTCCCTGAAATCTGTGGATGAATGAGGTCTTCTCTTTTCAGAAAAAGCCGGATGTTTTTTTCTAAAGGGATTTCGACAATGGGAATTGAAATTGCAGGGATTTTCATGGCGCAAATTTCGGGGAAATAATTGAATGAGTATACTAATTAAAGAAAACTATGTATATAGTTAAAGATAAATCATGCAATATTACACCATAAATCCAATAAAATTAAGCCTAATAGCAACAGATTAATTTAAAAATCTATAAAACTAAACCTCCAGGCTTCTAAAATAAATTTCATTTCACACCCAATCTGCGCCCCGACCTGAGTGGAGCTCTTTTTGTGAGGAGGCACGACGAACAAAAAAGCGGGAACGGAGGGCGGAAACAGGCGCCCAAAAAAATATCATTTACCTATTTGATGAAGTCAAATGTGCGCCTAAGTAAATAATTACTCCAAAATATATTTCCAGAAACTCCAGCGTTTCCTGTTTTCCAAATAATTCAAATTGTTTTCCATAGCGTAGGCTTCGCGTTCGAAGGAAATGGATCGGTAGGCGAGATCGTGATTTTTCAGTTTGAAAAACCAATAATAATACTCGATCACGTACCAGAAATAAAAAAAAATAATTAAAAGTTCCAATTGCTGTCTCAGATGGATTTTTTCGTGATTGATGAGAATGGGATCGTGCTTATATTCCGGCTTTCTCAGAATGATGAACGGGAAAAGAGTAATCCCTGAAATTTTCGTATTTTTGAGAAGTCTTTGGCAAATCACAATCATGAAACAAAGATATTCATTTCGGGAAATCTGATTTAACTTATGCACCAGAAAATCATCAAAGAACATGAGGACTTTTATTATAACGAACAGGGTTATAAGGTTTTCACGGAAACATTCCACTTAAAACGAGGTTATTGCTGCAAAAGCGGTTGTAAACATTGTCCCTATGGTTATGATAAGAAAACGGATACGTTTAAAAAGATTGTTAAACCTGAGACAAAGAGATTTGGGACGTGACTAATGATATTTGGGCGACTGAGATATAAAACTAAACTTTTTTTTAAATTAAAATAAAACAAAAACATAACGTCATGAGCAAAAAACTTATCTTACTGCTGCTGGCTTCTGCCACACTGGGACTTGCTTCTTGCAGTCCTTTTCAGGTAAAATCTGATTATGCTGCAACTGCCAATTTCAATCTTTACAAAACGTATAAATTAAGAATCGACGATTTGAAACTAAACGATATTGATAAAGACCGGGTACTGAATGAAGTTTCGAAACAATTGCAAACCAAAGGGTTGAGTGTTTCAGAAACTCCGGACTTGATTGTGAATGTAAAAGCCAACCATAAAAAAATTCAGGACATTCAGTCTTCAAGCCCTTACGGAATCTATGGCTGGGGCGGACCTTTCGGTTGGGGAATGGGAATGAACAGAACCTGGACACAGAATTACACGCAAGGTGCTTTGATTGTGGATTTAATTGATGCAAGAACCCAAAAACTGGTTTGGCAGGGAATAGGAAGTGGGATTTCGGTAGATTCACCAAAAGCGAAACAAAAACAGATTCCGGAAATTGTTGCTGAGATCATGGCAAATTATCCGCCGAACAGAAATAAATAATTTTATTTAAACATAGAGAAGACTGGTTACAAAATCAGTCTTTTTTTTAAACCACAAAGAGCCATGTTTTTGTAGTGTGTTTTTTTTAATACATGACAAAAAATTTCTACCGCAAAAGAGACAAAAGAAAAGAGGACATTTTCAGTTCAAAAGTATTTTTTCAGACCAAAAAAAACCGCCCAAAAGCGGTTTTATATTGATACTGAATTTAAGAATTTAAAACTTATTTCCCAATCGCTTCTACAATCGGGTTTCCGATATTTCCACTTGGGAACTGGATTCTTAATAATGCAGACAAAGTGGGTGCGATATCGGTCATATTGTAATCTTTATTGCTCTCGCCGCTTTTAATTCCCCAACCCATAAAAATTAAAGGAATATGGGAATCATAAGAATTCCACGAGCCGTGCGTAGTGCCCAGTTTCGAATAACTTGGCAACCAGGAATCGTGGTAAATCACCTGAATATCGCCACTTCTCTGCCAGTTGTAGCCATTCACAATCCGCGTTCTAATCGGTTCCGGAACAGAGGACGAACCTGCTTTTTTCATATCAACTGCGAATAAGACCGATTTGTCTCTATTCAGAATATCGATTAGATATTGCTTCACCTGTTCTGCATCCAGTTTATGATCCGCCATTAATTGGTCATCCAGATACACCTGATTGTTGGTTATTTTAGTAATTAATTTATCGACGTTAAATTTATCTTTTAACTGTTTATTAAATTCCTTATTGTCCTCTCCATAAAAACCGGTCGGCATTTTATGTTCTTCCATAAAACCTTCGGAATGCGCGCCGCCATGATCTGCAGAAAGGAAAACGGTATATTGATCCTTGCCAACTGTTTGATCCAAATATTTAAGGAAATCTGCCAAATCCCGGTCTAATCTCAGATAAACATCTTCAACTTCAATAGAATTCGGGCCGAATTTGTGTCCCGCATAATCGGTAGAAGCCAGGTTGACGGCGAGGAAATCGGTAATGGCATCAGCGCCCAGTTGCTCTCCTTTGATGGCAGCTTCTGCTAATTTAAATGTTAAAGTATTTCCGAAAGGCGTAGAACGGATGTTGTCTTTTTTATTTTGATAATCTGCCGCTAAATTACTGTAAGGAAAAGTCGATGTTTTGGCACTTCCCAAAAGCCCTTCCCAGGGAGAATTATCCGGTGAGCTCTCAGTATATTCGGCAATAGGAAGCAAAGTGTTCCAGCCGTTTTTTACCAGTTGATCTCCCATTTTCTGACTGTTAAAATCATTGACCCATTTTGGTAATTCGTTCCTGTAATAAGAACTTGTTACAAAATTTCCGGTGGTATCATCGAACCAATAAGCTCCCGTAGGATTATGGCCGGCAGGAAGAATCGACGCGCGATCCTTTAAAGAAACGCCTACCACTTTCGCTTTAAAATTGGTAGCCAACAGAAGTTCGTCTGTAATAGTCGTTGACCACAAATTTTTTGGTGAATGACTGCCGACTTTAGCATCGGTGGTACCAACCGGCTTTACCGAGTCATCTCCGGTACAGTAAACATTCTTGCCGGTCGTTTTATCAAACCAGTCATTGCCTGAAATCCCGTGAATTGCAGGAACAGAACCGGTATAAATCGTAGTGTGACCAATTGCCGTATAGGTCGGAATATAATTAATGTGGACATTATTGAGGGAATAACCCTGACTCAACAATCTTTTGAAACCGTCATTCCCATATTTTTCATAATAGCGGTAGAGAAAATCCCAACGCATCTGATCGACGACTAATCCAACCACAAGTTTGGGTCTTTCGAGTTGTGTTGATCTATTTTTCTGTGCATTCAACGAAAAAGTGGAAAGCGCAAGAATCCCAATAATCTGAATTTTTCTGAACATTTAATAAATTTTTAGCTTTGGTAAAGGTAATGTTTCTTATCAGATTTTAAAAACGTTTCATCATCTGAAAGGTTTTGGGGTTTAGGTTTACAAGCAGATCTGGAATATTTACAAAAACTGCGGGCGGCATGTTCTCGGTGTTTATCTTTTTTGAGCTTTTTCAGAAGTCGTATTTTCAATTTAATAATGAAGAATCATTGCTGTTTTAAACCAATAAAAAAACGCACCTTTTTCAAGATGCGCTTTCAATATATTTTCAGAAATTTCTTAGAATTTTAAATCTCCATTCACTTCTCTTACTGCTTTTGCTGCCGTAGCGAATTTTTCTTTTTCAGCATCAGTTAAACTGATTTCCACGATTTTTTCAACACCGTTGGCACCGATAATTGCAGGAACACCTAAACAGATATCGCTTTCACCATATTCACCATCTAACATTAATGAACACGGAATCATTTTTTTGTGGTCGCAAAGAATTGCCTGTACCATTACAGAAACCGCTGCCCCTGGTGCGTACCAAGCGGAAGTTCCTAATAATTTCGTTAATGTTGCTCCACCAACTTTGGTTTCTTCTTCAACATAATTTTGTTGTTCTGCACTTAAGAATTCAGTAACCGGAACGCCGTTTCTGGTTGCTTTGCTCATCAAAGGAAGCATTCCCGTATCACTGTGAGCAGCGATTACCATTCCATCCACATCAGAAATTGGGCATTCCAAAGCTTCTGCCAATCTGTATTTGAAACGTGCAGAATCGAGTGCTCCACCCATTCCGATGATTTGATTTTTTGGTAAACCAGAAGTTTTGTGAACCAAATAGGCCATCGTATCCATTGGATTAGAAACCACGATGATGATTACGTTTGGTGAATGCTTTACCAAGTTTGCAGTCACTTCTTTCACGATTCCTGCGTTGATCCCGATCAGTTCCTCACGGGTCATTCCTGGTTTTCTTGGGATTCCTGAAGTAATTACGGCCACTTTTGACCCAGCGGTTTTGCTGTAATCTCCGGTTGTTCCTGTAATTTTGGTATCGAATCCATTCAGAGAAGCGGTTTGCATTAAATCCATGGCTTTTCCTTCTGCGAAACCTTCTTTAATATCTACTAAAACAACTTCTGCCGCGAAATTTTTCATCGCAATGTATTCTGCGCAACTTGCGCCAACTGCTCCTGCTCCAACTACGGTAACTTTCATATCTATTTATTTATTGATTTTTAATGATGGTATGGAAACTTGCGTTTTCATATTTATTAATTTATTATTTATGATAAGAAAACTTGCGTTTTCATCGGTCAATTTCTGTTTCTACCGCATAAGTACCAAAAGAAAATACTGAAAATAAGCAATTCAAAAGTCTGCAAAATGAGAAAGCTCTTTTCATACTGCTTGAGATACTTTTGAAAATCTTAAAAGAAATAAAACTTTTGTAATTTTTGTGGCTATTATTTTCCTATTCTAAACATTTCCTTGAGAATTCAAATTTACGAAATGTTAAAGTTTTGACCAATTTTTGAAGTTATTAAAGTTCCTTTTTGAGCCCGATGATGATCTTTATTTTATTTATTACCGTAGATCAACCTGTTTGGCAAAGCTTATGCTGTAAGTTTGTTCAAATATAAATACCGAATGGATTTTTCTAAACGCTTACATGAGGGTTATGCCCACCGAAAATATGACCTTGATAAAAAGAAGATCGAACATTTCATCGACAGCTTTTTCCGCTTTATATTTTTTCTGGAATATCAGCGGTGTTCGGAACTTAGTGACATCCAAATGCGTTTGAATCATTTTAAAAATGAGTTTAAAGAAATCCTCTATTCGGTTACGGATGATAAAGAAAGTCCCGAAACAGAACTTTTCTTTGAAAGTTTCCCCAAAATCTACGAATCTCTCGAAAAAGATGCCCAGGCAATTTTTGATAACGACCCTGCCGCAAAAAGCATCGAAGAGGTCATGTTTTCTTATCCGGGCTTTTTCGCCATCGCAGTATATCGCTTCGCCCACGAACTCTACAAAAGCAATGTTCCGTTAATCCCAAGAATATGGACCGAATTTGCCCACAGTAAAACCGGAATCGACATCAATCCGGGAGCAGAAATTGGTAATAATTTCGTTATCGATCACGGTACAGGAATCGTCATCGGTGAAACAACAATTATTGGAAATCATGTGAAAATCTATCAGGGCGTTACTTTGGGCGCACATTCGGTGACTAAAAATTTACAGAATACCAAGCGGCACCCGACGATTGAAGATCATGTGGTCATTTATGCCAACGCCACCATTCTCGGTGGCGATACGGTCATCGGAGAAAATGCGCTGATTGGCGGAAACGTCTGGATTACAGAAAGCATTGCCCCGAATTCGGTGGTTTTCCATAAAGGACAGGTCACGGTAAAAAATAAATTCCCGGGGAATGAACCGATCATTTTCAGTATCTGAATACCATCATTTTACGATTAATAACAATTACGAACACAAATACTAACCAAAAAAAATCAGTTATGAAATTGAATACCATATTAGAAGCCATCGGAAATACACCGATCGTGAAAATCAATAAAATTTTCCCCTCCAACGTAGAGGTTTGGATGAAATTAGAAAGACAAAATCCCGGCGGAAGTTTAAAAGACCGGATCGCTTTGGCAATGATTGAAAGAGCGGAGCAAGAAGGAAAAATCAATAAGGACACTTTAATTATTGAACCCACTTCAGGAAATACCGGTGTTGGTTTAGCCATGGTCTGCGCGGTAAAAGGCTACAAACTCGTTTTGGTGATGCCTGAAAGCATGAGCGTTGAACGCAGAAAACTGATGAGTTCATACGGCGCTCAATTTGTTCTCACGCCGAAAGAAAAAGGAACTTCAGGCGCCATTGCCAAAGCGACGGAAATGGCCAATGAAATAGAAAACTCCTGGATTCCGCAGCAGTTTGAGAACCCCGCCAATCCGGAAATTCATGTAAAAACAACAGCTCAGGAAATCCTGAATGATTTCCCAGAAGGCTTTGATTACCTCATCACCGGAGTTGGAACGGGCGGTCACATTACCGGTGTCACTGAAGTTTTGAAACAGAATTTTCCCAATTTAAAAAGCTTCGCGGTTGAACCGAAAGACTCAGCCGTGATTTCAGGAGGAGCTCCCGGATCGCATCCTTTGCAGGGAATTGGCGCTGGCTTTGTTCCAAAAGTTTTGAATACCGCAATATTAGATGGAACAATTCAGGTAGAAAAAGACGAAGCTTTTGCCTTTACAAAAAGACTGGCCGGCGAAGAAGGAATTTTAGGTGGAATTTCTACAGGCGCTTCGCTCGCAGCGATTAATAAAAAACTGGCAGAAATTCCGGAAGGCTCCAGGATTTTAACCTTTAATTACGATACTGGCGAAAGATATTGGTCTGTGGAAGGTCTTTTTGAGGAGAACCTTTACAAGGCGTAATGTGGTGACACTGGAAGTTTAACAAGAAGTTTTTTAACCACAACAGTCACAAAAGTTTTGACTCATAAAGTTTAAAGAATTTCTCTTGAAGAGAAAAAAGACTTAACGTAAAATCCTGCACAACGCAGGATTTTTTTATTTGAATAATTTCTGACACTTGGGACAAACATACGTTTTCATATTTCCCACTTCTTCAATTAAAATTGGAGTTTTATCTTTCGGGCAGATTTTCTTTTCAAAAATTAAGGCATTTTTTTCTACGCTGTCTGTTTTTAATAAGGTCAGGATTTCTTCGGCGTAATCCACGACCATTTTCAGGAGAAATATTATTTTTTTCTCCGGAATAGCTTTGATCAAACTATCAGGATGAATTTTGGCGTGGTATAAAGTTTCAGTTCTGATGACCGGTCCGACACCTGCAAGAATATTTTGATTTAATAAAGCCTCGCCAATGCTTTCTTCGGTGTGGTTGGCTTGTAATTCATTTAAAACAAATTCAGCATCAAATTCCGGTTTTGATATATCTGTTTTAAAATTAAAATAATCGGTTGGTTTTCCCTGATAAACTGTAGGCTCGGAATTATAAAAATTGATTTCATTTTCCTCAAAATGGAATGAAAAACCAGCGTTGATTTTCTTTCGTTTGTTCACCAAAACGTTACCAACTGAATTAACTTCAATCGCCACGAAGAAACCTTTAAAAATAAAAAGGAAATTCTTACCGAAAGTTTGAATATCGATCAGATTTACATTTTCAAACAAAGAGTGATCGATTGCGGCGTCACCCGAAACTTCAGCAATGGTTTTTCCTTTATAGCGCTGGAGTTTATTTTTCAGAAAAAGTAGGAATGGTCCTTCCGGCATTTTTTAATTTTTAAAATTTGAATAAAACAGTCGAACGGATTATTGTTCTTTCTCGAAATACAGTCGGTAATATTTTCCGTTTTCATCCTGGCCCTGTTCAATCATTTTACGGTCACCGTGGACATAAATACTGAAGTTTTTGTCGAGCTTGATAATGCTTTTGAAACCGCGACTCTGTTTTTTCACCGCAGATTCGTTGATGGCAAAATCTTCTGAAATAGACACCTGCATTTCCTGTTCGTAATCGGATTTAAAGTTTCCGAAACTTTCGATCACGTTCTCATCCCGCAAAACTTCTTTGGTAAATTCCTCGTAGTCGAACTGTTCTTTCTCTTTGAAGAACTCAATTGATTTATTAAGGAATTCCGCTTGATCAGCTTTTGTAGTTTCAAATTCCTGAGGCAATTGTTTGGTGATGAATTCTTTGTATACGGACAATGTTTCCTGAGTATGGAAATATTCGTCGTCGCGTTGTTTTACCTTCAGAAAATCCTCGAACCAGTAATACATATCGCCGTTCTTATTATTGTCTACAACAGAAACTGCATAACCGGATTCTTTGAAATTGTTGTAAATGATGCAGCCTTTATCCAGTTTTGTAAGTCCGATTCCGTAATCTTTTTCGATTTCAAACGTTTCGCCTTGGGGGAAAATTTTCAGGAAAGGGTTTTTATTTTCTGTTTTAAAAATTCCGATAGAATCTATTTTTACGCCATCGGTTTCTTCACCTTCGAAATAACATATAAAAAGCTCACCTGGCTGTACACGCGGATTATCGGTAATATCATAGAGATGTTCGGCTATATTTTCAGACTCATACCTGAACTTGGTCAGGTCTTCGAAAATTTCTGAAACCGAACTGAACACAGGATTATTGACCAAATAGGTATCACTGTAAAACTGAAACTGTTCTTCTGATTTAAAGGCTTTGAGGAAAAAATCTTCGAGTAATTCCGTCATCCCTTCTTCAGGTTGATATTCCTCCTGTGAAAGAACCAGCGATTCCTGATTGATTTTGTTCCCGACTTTATGGATGATTATTTTGGTGATCATTGTTTAGACAAATTAAGACTGCAAAGATATTTTTAAAAGATTGAAGCAGGAAATTTTTAAAGGAAAATAAAGCCGTTAAAAGTTAAGTTTTTATAAACCCATTAAACTTTCAAAAAATACAGAAGCGTAGAATTATTGTTGATATCAAAAACCGCAAATTTTTTAGTAAATAATACAGATCGCCTGCATTGAGCTATTTTTTTTACTACCGATGACAGTAATGACAACTGTCATTCTATATCATGACCAACATCATTGCCTCAAACTGATTTCTCTGCTACTTTTACATCAATCAGAACAACAAAGACGAGTAGTATTCCCTATCCAAAACAATATAATATGAAAAAATTTCTAGCAGTTTTTGATGGATTTAACATGTCAAAAAGCACATTGGATTATGCCATACAGTTTACAAAAATTGCAGATGCCCATCTGGTGGGTGTATTTCTCGATGAATTTATTTACCGAAGCTATAATCTGGTAAAAGTGATAAAGACGTACGAGAATTACGAAGAAAAAATGAAAGAACTGGACGAAAAAGATCAAAAGAAAAGAGATGGGGCTGCCCAGAAATTTCAGAAAGCATGTAACAAAGCCGGTATCCATTTTTCCATCCACCGAGATAAGGGTTTTGCCATTAACGACCTGAAACAGGAAAGCATGTTTGCCGATCTGGTGGTCATCAATGAGTTTGAAGCATTCACCAGAAACAAACAGGAATCGCCGACAGGGTTTATCAAAGATCTGCTTCGCGATGTGCAGTGTCCGGTACTGGTTGTGCCCAATAATTTTAGACCCGTTGACAAAATAGTCCTACTGTATGATGGGGGATCTTCCTCTTTATATGCGGTAAAAATGTTCAGCTACCTTTTTGACAGTTTTACGGAGGTACCGGTGGAGGTGGTGACTATAAAAGAGGATGCAATGGCTACATCAAGGTTGCCTGATAATAAACTGATGAGAGAGTTTATCAAAAGACATTTCCCGAAAGCCAGTTTTACTGTTATTAAAGGCACTGTTAAAGAGCAGATTACCGGCCACTTACGCCATCATAAGGAAAATGAACTGGTCGTGCTCGGTGCCTACCGGCGCAGTGAATTTAGCCGCTGGCTGAAGACCAGCCTGGCAGATATACTGATGACAGAGCTGGATACGCCGTTGTTTATCGCACATCTTTAGCAACATCTTCGAGCACTTCGAAAATTACGGTTCTGCTTCTTTGCCATACAAAACGAAGGCTCTTAAAGCCTGCCGATAAAGTTTAAAAACACAAACCAATGAACGCATATACCATTCCCTTTAACAAGATCGATCTTAGTGACCTTCCGCAGGTAGGAGGCAAGAATGCATCTCTGGGCGAAATGTTCAATAAGCTATCTCCACTCGGTATTGAAGTGCCGGATGGTTTTGCGGTGACCGTTGAAAGCTACCGGTCGTTTCTGTCGCAGAATCAACTGCAGGAAACCCTCAAAGAATTACTGGATACCATCGACTGCGAATCGCTTTCCAATCTTCCAAAAGTGGCCTCGCAGTGCCGCACACTGATAACAAATGCCCATATGCCGAAAGAGGTGAAGACTGAAATAATCAACGCGTACCGCCTGTTGGCAGCCGATAAAAATAATTTATCGGTAGCGGTCCGGAGCAGTGCTACCGCTGAAGATCTGCCTACCGCCAGCTTTGCCGGACAGCACGATTCCTTTTTAAATGTTCGGGGTGAGGAAAATTTGCTGAATGCCGTACAACAGTGTTATGTCTCTCTGTTCAATGACCGGGCAATAAAATACCGGATTGATAATGGGTTTGATCACATGCAGGTGGGTTTATCGGTAGGCGTGCAATACATGGTGCGGTCAGATGAAGGCTGCGCTGGTGTAATCTTTACCATTGACCCCGAAAGCGGATTTGAAAATGCCATTTATATAACAGGAGCATGGGGTCTGGGTGAAAATGTGGTGCAGGGCGCTGTCAACCCTGATGAATTCTGGGTATTCAAGCACACACTTTCTCAGGGTAAAAACGGACTGATCAGCCGTAAAAAAGGAGAAAAAACACACATGATGGTGTATGATGAAACAGGTGAATCGGGTAGACCAATTAAAACCGTTGAGACTCCTCTGGATAAATGTTCCGCCTGGATTTTATCTGATCCCGAAGTTTTACAGTTAGCCAAATGGAGCTATGAAATTGAAAAACACTATGGGGTTCCAATGGATATCGAATGGGGAAAAGATGGCGTCAGTAATAAAATATACATCTTACAGGCAAGGCCCGAAACGGTTCATTCACAGAAAACCCATGGGAAAGTTTACACTTATAAATTAAAAGAAAAAGGCAAGGTGATCTGCAGGGGAAAAGCAGTAGGTAAAAAAATTATCAGTGGCCGTGCCTGCATCATTCATTCATTAAGCGAAGCACACAAATTACAGCAAGGCGACATATTGGTTGCAGACATTACGAACCCCGACTGGAATTCCCTTTTACGCAAAGCCGTAAGTATTGTAACCAACAAAGGTGGCCGTACCAGTCATGCTTCCATTGTTGCCCGTGAACTGGGTATTGCCGCAATTGTAGGAACAGGCAACGCCACACAGGTGATCAAAGATGGGCAAATAATAACAGTCGCCAATACCGAAGGCGATGAAGGCCATGTATTGGAGGGCAATATCCCGTTTGAAATGGTGACCACCGACTTATCGAAAGTGCCGAAAACGGAAACCACCCCACTCTTTATATTGGCGGATCCGGACCGGGCATTTGAGCTTTCACATTATCCAGCCAAGGGTGTGGGTTTGCTTCGGATGGAGTTTATCATCAATAACAGTATCCTTATCCACCCCATGGCACTGGTACAGTTTGACCAGTTGCCGGAAGGTCCGGTGAAAAACACCATTGCTCAGATGACAACGGACTATAACAGTAAAACCGAATATTTTGTACAGCAGCTGGCGGAATCGATAGCAAAAGTGGCAGCAGCCTTTTATCCCAATCAGGTGATTTTGCGGATGAGTGATTTTAAAACCAATGAATATGCTTCACTCGTTGGCGGACAGTATTATGAGCCGAAAGAAGAAAACCCGATGATTGGTTTCCGTGGTGCATCCCGGTATTACGACCAGCGTTATTTACCCGGTTTTGGACTGGAATGTGAGGCAGTGCTAAAAGTGAGAAATGAAATGGGCCTCACGAATGTAAAAGTGATGATCCCTTTCTGCAGAACAATTGATGAAGCGAAGAAAGTATTGCAGACCATGGAATCATTCGGATTAAAACGAGGCGAAAATGGGTTGGAAGTATATGTGATGGTCGAGATCCCAAGCAATGTGATACTGGCAGATCAGTTTGCACAACTGTTCGATGGTTTTTCGATCGGCTCCAACGACCTTACTCAGCTAACTTTGGGTCTTGACAGGGATTCGGATATCGTAAGCCATTTATTTGATGAAAACAATGAAGCGGTCACCATCCTGATTGCGCAGGCCATTGCTGCAGCAAAAAAAGCAGGCATTAAAATCGGTTTATGCGGTCAGGCACCCAGCGACTTTCCGGAGTTTTCCCAGTTCCTCGTGGAGCAGGGTATCGATTCCATTTCTTTTACACCCGATTCATTGATTAAAGGGATTGAAAATATATCAAAAGCAGAATTAAAGAGGAGGAAACCCGATAATGGTCTGGTCAAACAGCAATAATGGGAAAGCAATAATTTATTAACAGCATCAGAGAAAAACGACGGCACAGATTAATGCAGTTATTATCTACCGGATAAAAAAATCTGTTATAATCTACCCTCTTTTTATTTAATATTCCTGACATTCAATGGGTCTGTTCAGGAAGTTGCATGTTTGCCGGAATGCAGCGCGCCTGCACTTTATCTATTTTAAGATAACTGAGTCTTTCGGTTTTCTTAAGGATACCATTTCCGTTTCAGCCAAAAGGCGACATTTACCAAGGCGATCAGCGCGGGAACTTCCACCAGAGGACCGATTACTCCCGCAAAAGCCTGCCCGGAATTGATGCCGTAAACCCCTATCGCCACGGCAATAGCGAGTTCAAAATTATTGCCCGCAGCGGTAAAGGAAACCGCCGCATTTTGCGAATAATCCGCACCGAGCTTTTTGCCGAGAAAGAAACTTACCAGAAACATCAGCGCGAAATAGAGGACGAGCGGTACAGCAATGCGCAGCACATCAAAAGGGATCTGCACGATCATGTCCCCTTTCAGACTGAACATGAGCACGATTGTGAACAACAGCGCGATTAAGGTAATGGGTGAAACCTTCGGAATGAAAACGCTGGCATACCACTCCTCCCCTTTGGTCTTCAGCAGGAAATATCGCGTCAAAAAACCAAGAACAAAAGGGATCCCCAGATAAATGGCCACACTTTCAGCGATCTGCGCAACCGTAATATCGACTTCTGAGCCCGAAATTCCAAAAAGCGGTGGCAAAACGGTGATAAAAAGATAAGCGTAAATGCTGTAGAAAATCACCTGAAAGATGCTGTTGATTGCCACGAGTCCGGCTGCGTATTCGCGGTTTCCATCGGCGAGTTCGTTCCAGACCATGACCATCGCAATACATCTTGCCAAACCGATGAGGATCAGTCCGGTCATGTATTCCGGTTTATCATGCAGGAAAATAACAGCCAGAAGAAACATCAGAAGGGGTCCGATCACCCAGTTCAGAAGAAGGGAGACTCCGAGGATCTTTGTGTTTTTGAAAACCTTCGGCAGTTCTTTGTACCGTACTTTTGTAAAAGGCGGATACATCATCAGAATCAAACCGATGGCCAGCGGAATATTGGTGGTGCCATAAGAAAATTTATTGATCACGGCGGAAGAACCCGGATAGTAATATCCGATACCCACTCCGAGGAACATCGCCAGGAAGATCCAGAGCGTAAGGTTTTTATCCAGGAAGGAAAGCTCTTTTCTTTCGTGGGGTGTACAGTTGTTTGCTGACATTGTTTATTTTTTAAGAGAGGAGTTTGTTTTTACATTTTCCAATAATTCCGGAAGTAAATCTTTGACAGGCATATATGGAATGCCGAAAATTCTTTCAGTCAGATTTTCCTTAATGTTACTGATGATTTCTTCCTCTGCGCGGGCACGGCTTTTCAGCAATGGATCGGTGATTCCCGGAACCATGGATAAACTTTGGTTGATCATCCACGCGTAGGGACTGATGCCAGCTGTTTTCAAATCTTCCTGCGAACCTGGTCTGATCATTTAATCCGGCTCATTACATAATGCATTTCCGCTGCGATTTCCAGACTACGGTTGAAGTAGGTGCGGTCCATTTCATGCGTACCGTCGCTGGATTTGGGATCTTCAAACTGTACGGAAATTCGCTTCTCAGCTCCCGCTATGAAAGGACAGCCCGCATCAGCATTAGAACAGGTCATGATGGCGGCAAAGCCTGAAACCGGATTGAAGGCATCATCATATTTCTTGGAAAAACAGATGACCGGATGCGCATTTTCCGCATATTTTACAGCATACACCGGATTTTCTGTTTCTGAAAGTTTCTGAATCTGCAGTCCCTGCCATTCCAGTGTTTCTGCCACTTTAGGAAACATTGCCGTGGCTTCGGTTCCGCCGGAGTAACAGTACACATTTTTGATACCGAAATGTTCTGCCATCACCTGCGCCCAAATCTGGGAAAGGTGGCTTCTGCGCGAATTATGAGTGCAGATAAAGTTGAGGTTGATTCTTTCACCGGCGTCTGCCTTTTTCTGGATGAATTCCGCCAGCGGCTTCAAGATTTCCATTCTTTTATCTGATATCGTCATCATGGCAATGACCTCAATGCTTTCCATTACGTTTTTGAACATGCTGTTATGGTGTTTTGATTAAAGAAGAATTGAATGATTCCGTTTTCTTTTTTAGCAGCAGCCGGATCCCGGAGCGCAGGTGCTGCCCTGAAGATCAGCCATTTTAAGTTTCGGTTTTCCCTGCGGAATTCCACAGGCATCCTCTGCAAGGCACGCGGTGGTTTTTGCAGTAAGCACAAATGCGCTTCCGTTGAAATCCAGCCCAAATTTACCGATGGTAGCCTGTTGGTATTCCACTTCAATTTCTGCATCTTCAAGACCCAGTTTTTCTTCGGAAAGAGCGATGATTTTTTTTAGTTTTTCCGCTTCCAGCCGGTGGTCATTGTCTGTGGAAAACCACAGCTGGAAGTTGATGGCTTTTTCATCGCGCATCACCCCTCCACAATCGATAAATCTTTTGTTGATCTGACCCACTTCGGTGACGTGAAAATGTTGGGGAACCTGCTCACCGTTTTCCAGAACAAAGTGAAGTTCCTGAAGATCGTTGAGGATGTTTTTAATTTCTGAAAGTTTCATATTTGGTTGATTTTAATGACGTTAAAGTTTAACAGCAGCCGCTTTCCTGTTTTTCGATTTTGTGAAAAATATGGTCGATAAAGGTTTGGAATTGATGGATGGTTTCTTTGTTGATGCAATATTTTATTGAGGCTCCCTCGATGGTTCCCTGAATGATTCCGGCATTTTTCAGTTCCTTTAAATGTTGCGATACGGTAGCCTGCGCCAATGGAAGTACGTCCACAATATCATTGCAGATGCAGGTATCGGTGGAAAGCAGGTAATCGATAATCGCAATTCTGGCGGGGTGCGCCATCGCCTTTAGCAGCACCGCCATTTCATTCTGTTCGTCGGTAAAATGTTCTGTTTTTGTAAGCCCCATATTCTTCTGTATTATTCTATTGCAATATTACGATATGTTTTTCAGAGCGAAATGTTTTTTTCGTAAAAATGCTGATTTTCTATTTGGTTCTTTCTTACATCATCGTTCCTCTATGATCTTTTCTCTCTGTTATCTATGGTTTAATATCTTTCTCTATTATCTTTACTCTATTATCTTTTTTCTATTATCTTTTCTCTATTATCTTTACTCCGTTCACTTTTAGAAACCCCTATCGGGTATAAAAACATTAAAGATTGATATTTATACCCTTTAGGGTACAATATAAAATATTTCCCTATCTTTATACCCGAAAAGGTATATTATGAGTAATTTAAGTGATTTTGTGAAACAAAAAAGAAAGTCGACAGGCCTCACCCAAGAAGATTTGTCTGTAAAAGCAGGAGTTGGTTTACGATTTATTCGTGAACTTGAACAAGGCAAGCCCACTCTAAGAATGGATAAAGTGAATCAGGTTTTATCATTGTTCGGTCATGAGTTATCTCCAACTAAAATAACAGATCATGAAGAGCGGTAAAGTTTTTATGCACAACAATTTTGCAGGAATTATTACGGAAGATAGTGAAGGGTATCATTTTCAGTATGATTCTGAAGACCTTAATTCTGAAAATCCTGAGCCCAAAATTGCTTTATATGAAAGGATGTTGAAAGAGAAGGATAAGATGATGGGGCGGTTGGAAAAATTTATTCAAGAGAAATAAAATATTATAAAACAAATATCCTGAGAATGTTCTCGGGATATTTTGTTATTTGATTTAATACGCAATCTTTGAATGCGCTAATCAGATAAATTTAAAAGCAGGAATTCCCGGTGTTTTTTACGAAGCAGTTTACTTCCGGTAATACATTTTAGAAATCTTTTATACTCTACTTCTGACAACTGACCCATTAATTTTGCGTCATCTGGAAAATAACTTAAAATGGTTTTATAGGAAATTACTTCAATATTGTCTCTAAAAAAAACAAAGGTATTTTTATCAAAACTAAAATCACCTCCATTCTTATCAGTTCCAATAATCCTGTCTTTTAGAAAGCTGAAAAAAGAAAAGAAATCATTATTAGTGCATCCGTGTTTTACCAGATCATCCGGTATCTTTTGCTGTGATGTTGTTAATGCACGAAGTAATAAGGAATTTTCATCATCTATTCCGACTACGAGCAATATTTTATTCGTGGGCGTTCCTCCATCTTCATATCGATAGTTTGCAATAAAATAAATACTACCCTTCGTAAACATTTACAAAGAAAATTCGTTGTGCGAAAGCGAAGATTCAAATGCAGATTTATAGGCCATCTGTTTATACACGTCGTCTTTAATCAGATCAGTGAATGGTATTGTGAAATCGCTTCTGTTCTGCATCAGTGCAAACTGCAGCTGCAACTCCTTATCTTTAACTACGGTATCCCACAGTGAACCCTGAGTATGAAGCATTTCAATGATATCGGCACCAGATAAATGTCCATATTCTTTTAAAACCCTGTCCATTAATTCAATATCATATTCTGAGAATTCATCTTCAGAAAATTGCTTTTTCGGTACGATGACATACGCATCACGTGTTTCCGATGACACAGGATTAGGCACTTTATTTACGGCAATAAATTCCGAAAGATAAATCTCTTCCTTTTGGTGAGGAAGAACTTCGCGTAAATCCGTATATAATTCTTTTGGCACAGGACCCATTTTCCATGCTTTATATTCCATCCAGGAAAAAGGCACGCCAGTTTCCTTCACCGAAGTTTCATCTAACAGATAAAGCAGTTTCAATGCCTTCGTTAAATAGACACCGCCTAACTTTTCAGCAATATAAATGAGCGCGTTAGCAATTTTGATATGTTCAGTATGTGCAGACATGGTTGTTAAATGGTTTTGCAAAAATACAA
This sequence comes from Chryseobacterium gotjawalense, assembly GCF_030012525.1. NCBI lineage: Bacteria > Pseudomonadati > Bacteroidota > Flavobacteriia > Flavobacteriales > Weeksellaceae > Chryseobacterium > Chryseobacterium gotjawalense. The sequence continues at coordinate 2,804,220 of NZ_CP124855.1, read as the reverse complement.
ATTTCGCATTACAAATGTATAATTATTTGATATACAAAACAATGCCATAAAAAAAGCACGTTCTTATACTCCTCATTCTCTGTAATCGGCGGATAGCTAAACTCTTGAGGATCTATATTGATTGAGGTAAGTGCCATTTATTGGTTGACTGCAGTAATTTTTAAATACCTTATCTTTTTCTATTACTTCCCTTGTGTATTATACTTCTGCGCGCAGAAAGTTTCTGTTGCAGTGCGGCCTTTGCTACTGCAGATTTTGGAGCGGAAGCATATTCCCGGTCACTTTTTTTCAAAAATTCCTGCTCTCTGGACATATCCAGATTTTCGTACTCTATTTTTCCCAGCAAAAGATTTACAGAATAGCGGTCAATTTCGTGACCTGATGTATTTAGGTTCTTGGGATGATTTTCGCCCTGATGATTCCAACCGCGCAGTTCAATAAGCATGCGTGGACTGTCCGGATTATAACCGGCCTGAAATAAAACATGGGAGAGTTCTTTAGGTTCTGAAAATTTATTCTTTCGGAAATCTTTATAAAGGCGTGACAGAATAAAGTCACCTGGCTCGCGGTATTCCACATTCTTTTCTCCCGATTTCATATGGTACAGGTAAACTGTTTTAATAGTTAGGAAAAGGTAATCCTCTTTGGCAAAACCCAACTTATTGATGGTCTGCTCTAATTCTAAATTTTCAATCATAACTTACTTTTGTGATGGTGGTAATTGCTAAACTAAGTCCATAATTAGCGCAGCCCCGATATCCTTTACTTTCGGATTCGCTAGTAACAGTTGACTTATGCTATCTATTTGGTACTTTACCTGTTCCTCTTAAAATTCTCTGCCTGCTCCAGCACATTTTTATACACCTCATCCTGCGTAATGGGTGGATAGCCATACTGGTGCAGCTTTACAATGATATCCATTTTGAGTTGCGCTTTGATGTCGTCTCTGTCGCTCCAGTCGGGATATTTGGCGGTGTCATCTACAATCTTTTTGATTTCTCTGGCCAGTTCGAGCATTTTGTCTTTGTCGAACTCAAAACCGTATTGCCTGCAAATCATTTCGAGAATATCGTAGAATGCCTTTTCTTCATAGTTGATTCCGAGATCTTCAAAAGATGCCATTTCGGTGCGCAATTTTAGGATCAGGTCGAGAATCTGTTCAGAGGTATCGGCCTGTATGCCGTCATAATCCAGCAGGTCGCCTTCACTCCGCTCGTTGTAGCTGTTGATGATTTTCTGAAGCCGTTCGGAGAATTCAATACCTTTTACTTTATTCACTTTTTTGAAATCTGAAATCGCCTGTTTCAAGAGCCTTTCAAGAATTTTAATCTTCATATTGGGCAGTTCCAGTGCATTGATCTTCTCCAGGAACTTATCATTAAACAAATCAATGGCATTGGCTTTATGATCGTCGAGTTTAAAGATTTCCTCTACCCCTTCAGAAACAATGGCATCTTCAACCATTTTGCTCACTTTCGCGTTCATCTGTGCGGTGTCGGGAGCTTCACCTGTGGTGAGCTTGACGACAATCGATTTGATGGCAAAGTAAAAATGAATCTCATCGGTTTCTTTCTCATTAAAGATTTCTGAACCGCAGGTCAGATTGTATGCTGCTTTCAATTTCTTCGTCACATCCACAAAGAATTTTTCCGACTTTTCTGTAAGCAGAACCAATTCAGACGCACGGTTCAGACAATTCAACTGCTCTATAGGAGATCCTGTAAAGTAATCAGTTGTATCAAACTCATAGAAAAACTGCCGCAGTAAATCCAACTGATCTCTTACGATGATCACCGCTTTGTCTAGGTCTTCAAAATCATCGGCTGCTGTGCTGTGATTGAATAATCCCAAAGCGTGGTTCAGGTTTTTCTTGATGCCGATATAATCTACTACCAAACCTTTGTCTTTGCCTTCAAACTTCCGGTTGACCCGCGAAATGGTCTGGATCAGGTTGTGGGTTTGCAGCGGCTTGTCGATATAAATCGTATCCAAAAACGGAACATCAAAACCGGTCAACCACATATCGACAACGATGGCTATTTTAAAATTGGAATGGATTTGTTTAAACTGCCGATCCAGTTCTTTTCGGTCTTCTTTATTTCCGAGCAGATTCCACAAACTTTCTTCGTCATCTTTATTTCTGGTCATTACCATTTTGATGCGTTCAACTGACTTTATTTCTTTCTGTTCGATTTCGCTAAGATGCTCCGCAATGCTTTTTTCATTCCACTCCGGTCTTAGCTTGATGATTTCTTTAAAGAGTTTATAAGCAATTTCACGCGAGGCACACACAAATAGTACCTTTCCGGCAACGGTTGCTTTCTCCTCAATCCTTTTTTCGTAGTGACTGATAAAATCCTGCACAATCGCTTCAATTCTTCCCGGATCACCCAAAATAACTTCCATTCTGGCAATCGCTTTTTGGCTGGCTTCCACGTGGTATTCCGAAGCGCCTTCTGCAACAGCATTTTGGTAATACTGTTCAATTTCAACCACTTTGGTATGGTTCAGGTTTACTTTCGCGGCACGTCCTTCATAGACCAAACGAACCGTTATTTCATCCACCACAGATTCAAACATCGTATAAGAATCTATCACAGGACCAAAAACATCCAGCGTTTTATCAATGGGCGTTCCCGTAAATCCTACATAAGTGGCATTCGGAAGAGCATCGTGAAGGTATTTGGCAAAACCATACGATTTTTTTACACCATCTTCATCGATGCGAACTTTCAAATCCAGATTGACTTGCGAACGGTGGGCTTCATCTGAAATACAGATGATATTGGTGCGGTCACTCAATACATCATCGTCTTCCACAAATTTCTGAACGGTGGTCAGAAAGACTCCGCCACTTTCCCTGCCTCGCAATCTTGCCCGAAGATCGGCTCGAGATTCTATATTGATAACATTTTCATCGCCAATAAAATCCTTGGCATTAGTGAAATCTCTCGACAACTGGTCATCCAGATCGGTACGGTCGGAGATAATAATGATGGTCGGACTTGCCAATTGCGTAGAACGCATCAGTAATCTCGAAAGGTACAGCATCGTGTAACTTTTCCCACAACCTGTCGCTCCGAAATACGTTCCTCCTTTTCCGTCGCCTTCCGGTTTGCGATGTTTTTGGATATTATCGAAAAGTTTGTTGGCTGCGTAATACTGCGGATAACGGCACAAGATTTTTTCTTCTTTTTTTGATGTATCGGGAAACAGGATAAAATGATGCAGAATATCACAAAGCCTTTGCTTGTTCAGCATTCCGTGAACGATGGAAGTCGCTGTATGAATTCCCGTCAGTGCTTTCTTTTCTTCACCTGTTATTTTATGCCACCCGTAAAAGAAATCATAAGGCGCAAACAGAGAACCTGCTTTGTTATTCACGCCGTCGCTGATGATGCAGAACGCATTGTATTTCATCAGTTCCGGAATATCTCTTCGGTAGCGTATGCTCAATTGTTTGTAAGCATCATAAATGGTAATCTCTTCTTCTATCGTTGTTTTAAACTCAAAAACCACCACCGGAATCCCGTTGATATAAAGAATCAAATCGGGAATGCGCAGTTCTTTTCCCTGAATCTCCAGCTGATTCACAATCTTAAACCGATTGGTTTTCAAAAGACTAGTTAAATCAATATCGATGTAGCGGATGTGCAAATCTTTTTTAGAAGGATTGTTTCTCTTAAAAATCAGACCGTCTGCCAAAAGTTTCCCAATGTATTTATTGCTGTCGTAGAGATTGGAAGCAGGTTGATACGCCAGTTCATTGATAAGGGTTTCCAGCTCTATCGCTTCCAAATCAGGATAACGCGACAGCAGAAAACCACTCAGATCTTCCCGAATCAAAACCTCCTGATGAGATGCCCGAAATAAATCTCTGCCATTCACATACTCATACCCTTCTTCTTTCAGAAGATGGATGAATGATTTTTCTAATTGGGATTCGGTGTATTTCATAGTAACTTTTTCAAGAAAGGTCTTTAATTAGAACATTATATAATTTTGGGTCTTTACTAGTCTCACAACCTAAACCTTGTTTAGACTCTCGCCTAAATAAATCAAAATCTTCGGGTAATTTTTCAGTAGGATGATAGGCTAAAACCTGATCAAAATCTTCCTGTACAATACAATTTCCTTTTAATCCTATAATACGGTGTTCGGATATTTTTTTTGTTTCAAATAACTTAATATATGTTTTATCAAATCTCTGCGTTATAATTGCAATTTCTGAATTCGGAAGAAAAGGGAATATCGACATTAATTTCCCATAGTCACTCATAGCATTCATATACCTTTTATTAAAAGGTCTATTCAAAATGCTTCTAATTTCAACTTTGTTGACACATGCATTATCATAACATAATAGAAGATGTGCAAATTTGTATTTTTCAGTAATTTCGACTCGAAATAGGTAATCATCAAACTCCGCAGATGACATCATGTAAGTATTATCTTTGAATATATACAGATATCCTAATAAATTTTCTCTTGTCAAACTTTCATAATTAGCGCTTCTGTCGCCCTCTTTTTTTAGGTCTGCATAAAAATCTTCGATTTGAATTTCAAGTTCAGTTTTATTATCAAATTCTTCAAAACTTAATTGATGTACATTATCAAATGTTTGAAATTCGACTTCGTCCTCAGTTTGAACTTCATCTTGTATATTTATTATTCGATTACTTATATTAACCTTTCGATACATAAAATCTACCAGGTCTGCACCTTTTAAAATTCTTGTTTGTACTCCTTGTCTTTGGTAGAACTCATTTTCAAAAGGAATCGGTTTGTCAAATCTTGGCACTACAATTTCGAGATAATTTAACAAATTTGATTTATGAAATTTATAATCCAACAAGGCATTTATTTCTTTTGGAAATACCGACACTACAAGTGACTGAATATAATTTTGGTAGTTATCCAGCGTATTAATTTTATCATCAAAACTTAAATCATTTTTTAACCCTTTAATATCACCTGAATCATCTACACCGATAAATAAAGAACCTCCGCCATCGTAAGAATTTAAAAATCCTGCTATTGTTCTTAAGATTACTTTTTGCTGTGGTTCATCTGATGCAGAATAAAAAACAGATGTTTTAAACTCTTTATTTTTTGACTCTGCGCCAAGATTTGTAATCACCTTTTTATTATTTTCATTCTCTTCACTTGTACTATCACCAAGTAGAACAGCTTCAAACTCTTTAATAGAGTTTTTATCTCCTGTAATCGTAACATTATAAAGTTCGCTAATAATAACTTTGCGCAAATACTTAAGAACAGATGCATTTTTATCTAATGAGAAAAATAAATTATTAGATTCTATTAATTTTTTAAGAATATAAAACTTCGAATCTGGAGGTAAATTAATCGGAAGATCTAAAATCTCAGTATTGATATATTTGATTAATAAAAAAACCTCTGAGTCTTGATCAAGTTGCAAATTAGCAATACCATTTTCTGATTCTGTCTCCGGTGTCGATAATACTTCGAAATCCTCTTCATATTCCAGTTTTACAATTTCCGCTAAATCATTTAGTTTACTATTGTAGATAAATGATTTATTACTTTTTATAATCCCCGAAATTACGATTAAAAAGAAATAATTAAGTGTAAGTTCTTTTGGTTCCTTTATATAAAACAAGCGTTGTTCTAAGCAATTTAGAACCAAATTTGAGATGATTTTTAGATTTTGGTCGTACAGAACTTCTGTTTCTGTTTCTTCAGAACTTTGTACATTATCGTGTTCAGTTTGGTCTTCATTGGTTTCCTTCCCGTCAATATATTCACAAAGCATCCCTGCAGAAATAAGATAATTTCGATAATTATCTTCAGTTTCACCGACATACTGCTGATCGGTTAACCTATAATTCGACGTGTAAAAAGACTGATGTTCTTGCGAATAATCTGATACTGTTACTTCAAGTATATCATTAACCGTTAAATTAGATTTTGGTAAAAAAACTGGCCAGCCCTCTTGGGTGATTACATAAGATTTGTCTCCATAAACCTTAACTACTTTACCAATTGTATCTACAGGCTCATATAAAAGCTCATCAGTATATGCATCTAATGCAAACTTCGGTGAAATCACTATCCTTTCACCTTCAATACCAATAATCTCAAAATGAATAAGGTCATTGATCTGAAGAAAATCAGCCACATTACTTAGCGCTTTTACTTTGTGGTAGGAATTGATGTGTAAAAGAGTATCCTTTTTTATACCATCTATATCGCACCTTAAATAGCAGATACTTTGATTATCATTATGAAAAGATTTTATCCTTCCGCTATAAATTTTATTCAATACATTATCTGAAAGAGGTTCTTCTACTTTCTCCTTTCTTTGTTTAGCAAAAGATATTTTCGCTATGATTTTTTTAAGAAGATCATTTAAATCATCCTCGGAACAAATAGGATCTGTTTCTAGCGTTGACGAAATAAATAAATTAAAAGTATCAAGTGCAGCTATTTGCACTTTGTCCTTTATTAAATTTTTCCTGTAAAGATTTCTCGGCACGAATTCTAATCCTGCTTGTGAACAAAAAATTCTTCCTGCGCCAGGGCAATACGTATCTTTAATTTCAGAATCTACACTAAGTTTTTTTAGTTCAGGGAGAGAAATGTCGTAAATATCGCTATGTCTAAGAATATTCGGATGTAAATATCCTTGTCTTACTGCAAGTTTAATTGCAAAATTTAAATATTCAACGTCATTATAATAAATAGCAAGAAAACGCAGAAGATTAATAGAGGAGATACTTGCTCTAAAATAGTTTTTGTCAAGTACATTGAAAATGACCAGCAAATATTGATTAGAAACGAGAAATCGAAGATTCACATTCTCATCTTCAATAAAATTTTCGGAGCGAGCTTCTAAAATTTTATCTCTTACTCTGCTTATTTTAGATTCGATGGAGCGAATATAAGTGTAACGATCGTCATCTTGAATAAAGCCATGTTTAATCATCAAGAAAATAGCATCGTACAAATTTTCATCGTTTGAATCTGCGTTAAAGAATTGCGAGATCTTCACCAGTTCTTTTAGAATGTTTTTATTGGATTTACTTAAATATGGTGATCGATTCAGGCTGTCTTTGATTCCCAATAGAAAATCTTGATCTTTATCCTCCAAATAAAGATCAATGGCGTTAAGCATTGCTTCTAATTTTTCAATTTTACTCTCTGCCTTCTGAATAATCTCTGTGGTTTTGTGCAAACTAAAGTTCTTCAGATAGTCAGATCCTTCTAGTATCCATTTTTCAATTTTAATATAAATATCGGTGAGCGTTTTTGCTTCTTCATATTCACCTTCATCTAATTTTTTAAAAATCTCTGAATCTAAAAATGCTAAATAAGTAAATACCCATAAATTCTCACCATCATTATATTGATCAATAAATGACAGGTTTTTTTTCTCTACCAAGGGATCATCTACATTTTCAAAATCTGAGAGAAGGTTAAAAAAATACCTGTCTTCTTCATCCTCATAACCTATTGCCTCAAAAACATCTTCTATCAAATAATTTATACTGTCCCAGTCAGTGATTTCATTCACTAAATCCAAATACCCTTTTTCTGTAATTCTAAAAATATATAAACTAAGAGAATCACCTTCCTGCAGATTATTCATCGCTACACTAAATGAAATATCGTTACTCGGATGATAATTATTATACATATTATATTGATCTTTAAGAGACCAATATGTCATCCCGCTTTCTGAATCGTGAATTTGCTTATCGATAATAAAATTAGAACGATCACCCACTTTGTAAAGTTTGGAGGTAACGAAAGAACGAACTACTTTTAAGGTCGGTCTTCCATCACTAAAAAACCCTAAATGAATAGTAATATTATTCCCAATTTGTTCCTGAATCAATGTTGGAGGAATGTTTATACTAAATTGCTTTCCTTGGTATTCAGCTACTGCAAATAAATTATTATTCCTATTAATGTAGGTCTTGCTTACAGGTAAGGTATAAATCTCGTTCTCATTAAAAACAGTATAGTCGACCTCTGACTGTTCGCCACCATTCGAAGAAAAATTTCCCTTACTTTTAAACTTAAGTTTATTATGCGCCAAATCTAAATCATAGATCTCCAAATCAATATCTTCCTGATCTTCTGATTCTTTAAAAGATAGCGGAACAGCAATCTCTAGTCTGCTATAATTAGAAACCACAATTACTTTCTCGGTTTCCTTCACAATTTCAAAGTTGTATATTTTACCTACCTCGTAAAGATTGAGAATACTGTACTCAAAAGTAATATGACCATTGAATATGTTCATTTCTCTCTCAAAAAGATAAAACTCATCACCTATTTTGTGGTCTAAAACAAAACAACGATGTTGCATTTGATTAGCAATATCATAAACCCATGCCGTATTATCTGTAATCGATTCTAGTCTATATTTCTTGTGTTTGGAATGTATCATTTTATAAATAGTGATATTAATAATGGTATTCTCGAATGAATGTAAATTAATCTTACTTAATCAGTAAGAAGGTAGTTTATATATTTTGGGGGTTCATACCATTTCTTTTCAATTTTCTATGGTTATCAGTTTTAGTTTTTTCCGTTGGGGCAAATTGCAATTCGCCCATACTTACTTTCGTCCTTACAATACCTTTTCTTCCTCCCCAACCGCCAACCGCGACAACAACAAACTTTGCAGTTGTGAGAGTTTTCGATTTTGCTTTTTTTGTATTGAATAATAATCAGTTATATCACAAGTAATATTAGAAAAACTTTCCATTATCTCATCAAATGGTTTTAATATTTCGATTGCTTCAAATTGTGATTTACTTAACATCGGCATAGTTGAACCACCAACAGCGATACTTTTTAATTCTTCTTTAAGTTCATTCAATTTATAATATAGAAATTCAGAATAATATTCTTTATTTCCAACTATGCTGTTGATCTGTTGATTGGTAATACATTCTTCTATATTCAAAGAAACTTTACCCATATCTGAACCAATACAAGTTACTAAGACTGATTTCTTAGGATTGATCTTATTTGAAAGTCTATTTCTTCCAATTTTTGATAACTTTCTTGAAGAATCCGTAATAACTTTATTTCCAACAAAATCACTTGGAGTTACAAATTGAAACTCGTTTCCAAAATCTTCAGGATTAGAACTTGAAGGTGTTTTTCCCGTAATTACATTCCCTAAACTTTTCAAACTCCTCACTTCCCACCCCTCCGGAATCTCCTTCCCAAGCTCTTCATTCCAAACCATTTTACCGCCGGAAGATTTGTAAGGTTTTCCCTCTTCATTTGGAAACTCAAAATCCACAAACCAATGTTTATACAAAGCTTGCGCAGTAGCTTCTAATGTTGAGCAAATCTGCTCGTTGACTTTTATTTTGTTTGTTACGCTTTGATACTGTTCTACTGCCTTACTCTGTTCTTCAATTGAGGGAACCGGAAGTTCAACTTCACATAATTCCTCCCACTGAAAACCTCCCCGAATAGAGCTATCACATCTGAAATCCGCATATCTGTCAAATTCTGATCTTCTGAACCACATCATTAGATATTCTGGCAAAAGCACATCTTTATCTGTAATTTCAAAAACAATGTATGCAGGAGAAATGATAACATCCTCTCCAAGATTATTCAATACTACGGGTAATTTATGGACTCGAATTACAGACATAAAATCGCAACAGAATTGACCTTGTTTAACAATTTTATATTTAGACAAATCCGTTCCTACAATATTAGATGTTGATTTTCTAAATTCTTTCTTCATACTCAGTCCTTGTAGATTAAGTACTTTAAAATCTTTATTTTTATTGTCAACCTTTCTTATATAATTGCCAAGAATTTTATAACTCATATCCCAAAGTTTTAAAAACATTGGAAACCTCTTTTTTCAACTCACTTTCCTGCTGAAACAAATCTTTTAAATCAGTCTGTAAACTCTGCATTTGCTCATCATAATCCAGACTTTCATCGCGGTTCACAAATTCAATATATTTACTCGGTACCAAAGAATAATCTTTTTTACGGATGTCTTCCAGACTCGCACTGTAAGAATATTCAGGAATGTCTTGATAACTTTCTTTCCAGTTGTTCTGTTGCCAACTGTGATAATGAGCTGCTATCACAGTAATCTCTTCTTCGCCAAACTGAACGAATTTCTTTTCAAACGGTTCACCTTTCTGGCGCAGATCCATAAACAAAACTTCGCCATTTCGGTTACGGTAATTTTTTATGCCATCGTTCACTTCAAAAGTTCTTTCGTTTTTGTTGCGGTTCAGAATCCAAAGCGTAACCGAAATATCGGTAGAATAAAACATTGCTCTTGGCAATATCACCACCGCTTCCACCAAATCATTTTCAATAATCTGCTTCCGTATTTTATATTCTTCGCCACCACCGCTCAAAGCACCGTTTGCCAAAATAAATCCGGCAACGCCATTCTGAGAAAGTTTAGAAATCATATTCAGAATCCACGCATAATTGGCATTCGATTTCGGCGGCACTTCATATCCTGCCCATCGCGGATCATTGGTCAGTTCGTTTTCTGCACGCCAATCTTTTAAATTAAATGGCGGATTTGCCATTATGTAGTCGGCTTTCAGATCCTTGTGTTGGTCATCCCCAAAAGTATCTGCCGCTTTAATTCCCAGATTAGAAGAAATCCCACGGATGGCGAGATTCATTTTTGCCAGTTTGTACGTCGTATTGGTCAGTTCCTGACCATAGATAGAAACATCTTTTTTGTTTCCCTTATGTTTTTCTATAAACTTTAGCGACTGTACAAACATCCCACCCGAACCACAGGAAGGATCATAGATTTTCCCTTTGTAAGGTTCTATCATTTCAGCGATAAGGTTTACAATAGATTTTGGCGTGTAGAATTCTCCTTTTCCTTTCCCTTCTGCAATGGCAAATTTGCTCAAGAAATATTCGTAAACACGACCCACAATGTCTTGGGATTCATCTTTCAGTGTATCAATATTGTTAATGGTATCCAGCAAAGCCGAGAACTTAGACTGATCCAATCCGAGGCGGGTAAAATAATTATCGGGCAAAGCACCTTCCAGAGATTTGTTGGTGCGCTCAATGGTTTTCAGGGCAGAATCTACTTTCAGGGTAATGTCTTCCTGTTTTGCATTTTCAATGATATAAGTCCAGCGCGATTCTTCCGGCAGATAAAAGACATTTTCTGCCTGATAAAATTCGGGAATTTCTAAGAAAGCTTCTTTGTGTTCATTGATGAGTTCTTGTCTCCGTCTCAGAAATTTGTCATTCGCAAACTTGAGGAAAATCAAACTCAACACTACGTGTTTATATTCGGACGGTTCTACGGAACCTCTTAATTTATTGGCAGAATCCCAGAGGATTTCTTCGGTGTTTTTAGTTTGTACTTTTTTAGCCATATTCATTTAATCTCAATAGCGAGATTACTTTTGCATTTATTAATCGTTAAATATAACTAAAGGAAGATAAAGGAAAAAACGGGAAACCGTATAATCAATGTTTTTTTTAACTTTTTTTATTTTACAAGCCAAAATTAGATGCAGGTTAAAATAAAATTAATTTTTGAAAAGTTTCAGTGATAATTTTTTGAGGTCGAATACTTTTACTTGCGTTATAAAAATAAAAAATCAACGCAACGGGTAGGCTATCGTATTGGTAACAGAAAACTGCGGATATTCCGTAAACCCAATGATATGAGTGTAAGTTCTTGTTTGATTGTTGTTACAGTGGTAAAAGTTATCAGACAACATTTTATCTAATGTAATATTTATCCCACATTCTAATCATTTTTACAAAATAGAAAAATACCAATTCTCGTCGGTATTTTATTCATTTATAAGTTTAAAAAATTGTTCAAGAGTAATTTTTCTTACTTTAATTTAAAATCAAATAGTTCCTGTGGATGCACATCTAACCCTTTTGCTAACTCTTGAACAGTAGAGATTCTAACATCTACTTCCCCTTTTTCTATTTTGCTAATATTACTATGATCTACATCACATTTTTGAGCCAACTCTCTATAACTCAAATTCAGCTTTTTCCTAAACTCCTCAACTCTTTTACCAAATGCTATTCTAAATTCTAATTTATCCATTGCGATTAACTTTGAACAAACAAAATGATAAGATTTCAATAAATTATTGTAGTCGAATTAACCTACATTAAGAAAAATGTTTTATATTTGCTAAATAAGTTACAATAAAAGTAACTTTGCAATACTTCAATAACAATCGAAGCTATTGCTTAGATTCTCGACTAGAAAACTGGTAATTTTTATGTGTACGAGTTGATAAGTAAATGTGCCCACGACCTCGGCGTGGGCTCACTTATCGTACACAGGTATACCAGTACCTCTAGTCAGTAAGTTGAGTTCCACGCCTTTTATTTTGGGCAAGATGTAGTGAGATAGTGTTTTGAATGATGCAGAGAATTCATATAAAGATCTAAGCAGTTCCTTCCAGCAATGGTTAAAAAACGCTGCTTATGAAAAATACAGACTCTTTGCCCCGGAAGTTGACCGATCTTCAGTTGTACGAACTGCTGAAAAAAGGCGATCCTGCATCCATGGAACACATTCATCTACGCTACAAAAGATTGCTGTTCTGGCTCGGAAAACAAATGCTTGACGATGATTTTGTTGTGGAAACGCTTGTTCAGGATACCTTCCTTAAATTGTGGTTACACCGCGACTCTATTGAAACTCCGAATCATATCATTGGCTTTTTACGGTTTGTTTTGAAGAGGGACTGTATAACTTATTTTAACGCGCCCAGGAATAAATTTTCCCGTTTAATCAATTCCCTTGAACGGTATGAGAATTACCAAGATTACCTCGCAGGTTACGATCCCCAGCAGGATAAAGAGCATCTTCTCAGTCAGGAAGCTGATCAAAGAAATTTTGATGAAGTACAAAAGGTTTTAAACGTACTGAACCCCAAAAGGAAACACCTGATTGAACTTTGCCTTGAATATGGCTTTCAGTACAAGCCCATCGCAGAAGCAATGGGAAGCAGCGTGACAGGCATCAGCAATGAGGTGAGCAGAGCCATCGATGATCTTCGGAAAATTTTGAATAGAAGTTCTTTTGAACAGTCACAGAAAAAAGCTTTCGATAATGAAAAGCAACTAGATAAACTAAGCAGTCAACAATTGGAGATCATGAAAAGAAGGTTTGAACAGAAATCTTCTTTTGCGGTGATTGCCCAAGAACTTAAATTACCTGAAAAGGAAGTACATCGGGAATTTCTGTATGCCTATCAATATCTACAAAATCAAAAAACTTCTGAAATAAAACTTTGACATGGAAAAATCCACAATGACATTGACCCGAAAAATTCAGCTCCTGATCGACGTTCCTGCAGATGAAAAAAGAGAGATGTGGGAAAAACTCTACCGCTATCAGAACCGCTGTTTCCGGGCGGCTAATTTAATTGTTTCCCATCTCTATGTGCAGGAAATGATCAAAGATTTCTTTTACCTCACGGAAGAAATCCAATACAAGCTGGCTGATGAAAAAAAAGATGAAATGGGAATATTTACCCGTTCGAAAACGCACACCACCGCACGCATGGTTTTCGACCGCTTCAAAGGGGAGATTCCCGTCGATATTCTGGGAAGCCTGAACAATACGATACAGTCTAACTTTTCTAAAGACAAAGTGGATTACTGGAAAGGCTTAAAATCATTGAGAAACTTTAAAAAGGACATTCCCATTCCTGTTCCGGTAAAATACACCACCAAAATGAGGTATGATCCGGATAAAAAAGCGTTTTGCTTCAATATGCTTGCGATTCCGGTAAAAACGTATTTAGGGAGAGACTTTTCTGATAAGCGGGAGATCCTGGAACGCCTCTTAAGAAAAGACATCGCGCTTCGTACCTCACAGATTCAGTTGAAGGCAGGGAAAATCTTTTGGCTCGCCGTATTTGAATTTGAAAAAGAGGAGCACCTTTTAAAACCCGAAATTATTGCTGAAGCTTCCCTGTCTTTGGAACATCCGATCGTGGTACAAGCCAATAAGGTGCGGATGAATATTGGCTCAAAAGAGGAGTTTTTATACCGCAGGTTGGCGATTCAAGCCAGTCAGAAAAGAATTCAAAGCGGTATTGCTTTCTGCCATTCGGGAAATGGTGCCAAACGGAAACAAAAGGCGCTGCACAAAACAGAAAATAGGGAAAGTCGGTATGTAAGTCATCGGCTTCATCTCTACAGCAGGAAGTTGATCGATTTCTGCGTTCAACAGCAGGCGGGCACCCTAATTCTTAAAAATCAGGAAGACAAAATAGGAATTGCAAAAGAACAGGAATTTGTGATTCGCAACTGGAGTTATTATGAATTGCAGACGAAAATAAAATACAAAGCAGAAAAGGCAGGTATCGAATTAATCATTGGATAGCTGAAAAAAAAATAACGAGGGTGCTTGTACATCCGCAGGGTGAGGTCATGAACACTCACTAAATACTCAAGAGTATATACAACAGAGCTCCTCACATTTTTATGCAACAAAGGCAGGTATCGAACTGATCATCGGATAGCGGAAAAAAATAACGAGGGTGCCTGTACACCCGCAGGGTGAGGTCTTGAACACTCACTAAATACTGAATAGTATATACAACTGAGCGGTTTTCTTTTTTATGCAACAAAGGCAGGAATCTACTTCCATCGGTAGGAATCTGGGGTGTCTTTCTTAGTTCACACCGTTGTGGGCAGGAATCAGATCTTTTGGATCAAGATAACCGGTGCCAAAAAGATGGCTCGGCTTTGTTTGATCTGCTCCGAAGTCGGAGACTTCGGAGAGCGGGGAAATGGCGCGAAACGGAAACAAAAGGCGCTGTATACAACAGATAACCTGAAAAGCCGATATGCGAGTCACCGGCTTCATTTGTATAGCAGAAAATTGATCGATTACTGCATCCAGCACCAAGCGGGCACCCTTATTCTTAAAAATCAGGAAGACAAAATTGGCATCGCAAAAGAACAGGAATTGGTGCTGCGCAACTGGAGTTATTATGAATTGCAGACCAAAATAAAATACAAAACCGAAAAAGCTGGGATCGAATGGATCATTGGATAGCTGAACAAATAACGAGGGTGCTTGTAAACCCGTAGGGTGAGGTCATGAACACTCACTAAATACTGAAGAGTATATACAACGGGGCGGTTTTCTTTTTTATGCAACAAAGGCAGGAATTTATCTTCATCGGCAGGAATCTGGGGTATTTTTTCAGTGCACCCGTTGTGGGCACCCTTTTTCTTCAAAATCAGCTAGACAAGACAGCAATTGCAAAAGAACAGGAATTGGTGCTGCGCAACTGGAGTTATTATGAATTGCAGACCAAAATAAAATACAAAGCAGAAAAGGCAGGTATCGAATTGATTATTGGATCGCTGAAAAAAAATACTGAGGGTGCTTGTAAACCCGCAGGGTGAGGTCATGTACACTCACTAAATACTGAATAGTATATACAACGGCGTGGGCTCTTTTTTTTGTCTCAAAACTTGGATTTCAATAAATAAGTCAGAGTACTAAGTTCTATAACGAGTTGCGACCCCATACCAGTCGTGAATATTTAACCCTAATGCAGGCACCTCTGAAATCAGGAAAATTAAACAGGAGACGGAAGAACTATAATAAGAACTTTTACTATGGAAATACAAGTGTAGAGTTCTTTCAGGATGATCATTTATATGGGTATAGCTATATTAGGATTTATTGAGTAATCTGTATAGTTATTTTAGGACGGGTCACACTGAGCATACCCGAAGTGCCTCCCAAAGTCATCCCCTGGGAATCCCCCAGGAATCCCCCACGATAAAGCATAAGAAAGCATTAAAAAAGAGATCGGCAGATTTGGTCGTTTTCGGCAAATCCGGTCGTTTCCGGCAGAAAGAAACCGGTGTAGGAAATAGAACAATTCGTTATTCGCTTTTCAGCCGGGAATTTTTTAAAATACTGTTTTGTGATAAAAAGTGCGCGTCAAGCGAAACAATCTATAACTGAGTTCCCATACCAGGTTCGGATTTGATCCCACGATGGAGTCGTGCGGTAAACAGTGAGCAACCTTGCGCATGGATACTATTATCAAACAGCCATCAGATTAACAATTTAAAAACGTTGAAGGTGCAATCGTACAGTAGCGGGAGGAACCACGGCAATTGCGCGGCCTGGATTTCAATAGAAACAGAACAGTACAGAACACTCAGGAAACGGCTGAATCCCGTCACGGGCACGATGAAAATCTGCGGTGGCCATGGACTTTTTGTTAAAAAACCTTTGCACCGTGAAATCTTAGATAGTGCCTGGTCTTTAGGTGAAAACCCCGAACTCAAGGTACACTTCAAGGCCCGTTCATCTATTTCACAATGCCTTTTGCTTCGTTTAATTGCATTGCCACTATTTTTTCCAGTTGCAATTTTTTAAAAGCAAACCATTCTTCTCTAAAATCAGAGTTGTCGATTGAATTCTTAAAATTCTGAAAGGGCTTTTTGTTTTCTAAAATACTTTCCAGTTCTGCTTGATACCGGGTGTCATTAAGCTGGTCAACGAATAGTTTCATTATTTTAAAGGATTCCGTACTTTCTACAACTTCTATTTTAATGAAATCCGGCCTGTTTTTCTCAACCGCCTGTAGCTCATCTTTAAAGCATTCCTGAAATCCCTCTTCATCAAAAAAGTTTGAAAAGTTCGGAATTGAAATTATTTCGTGACTTGTGGGATGATAATAGCAGTCATTTCCGCAGTCCAATTCCTGTGCAATTTCTGCAATTGCTTTTAACATGGAATTTTCCATTTTTTTTAAAATTCAATAAGTTTATTTTACCATTACCATATTCAGTGGAGATCCTACGGATCCTTTCGTGCAGGTGATTTCGGTTCCGTTCAATCACCGAGGAGAAGCAGTCTTTCAGAATAATGATTTCGCCTCTGCGGCCGGCATTCACAAATAACTTCGCTCCGTGCTGTATTTGACGGAAAATTCCAGTTATGCTTTTGGAGGGGTTCCTTCTGCGTTGGCAACAACTGCATCAATCTGGATCAAAGCATCTTTCTGTAAAGCGGAGACACCCACTGTTCTTCTTGCAGGAATACCGCCAGGGAAGAATTTTTTGTAAACTTCGTCTACGGCATCCATATCTGCAATATTTTTAACAAAGATATTGACTTTAACGACATCTTCCATAACGTGGCTGATGCTTTCGACAATGGCCTTGATGTTTTTCAAGCACTGTTCCGTCTGTTCTCTTATACCACCGGCAACCAGTTCACCCGTTTTCGCATCCAAAGGCAGTTGCGCTGAAAGATGATTGTAATGAGAAAAAGCTACGGTTTGTGTACACAGAGAACATTCAGGTGCATTTTGAGTGTTATTTGCCCAAATAACGATTCCATGCCTGTGCTCTACGGCTTGCGGAGGAGTACCGTCTCCGTGTGACACCACTGCTTCAATCTGGATCAGGGCATCCATCGGTAAGGCTGAAGCGGCAACTGTTGTGCGTGCAGGAACATACCCTACAGTTCTGGCAATCGCAGAGTCTGGGAAAAATGTGGAGTACACTTCGTTTACGGCATCAATATCTGCGAGGTTTTTAAGGAAGATATTAATTTTGACAATATCGTCAAAAGGGACATCGATACTTTCTAAAATCGCCTTGATATTTTTCAGGCACTGGGTCGTCTGCTCTTTTACACCGCCAGCCACCAATCTGCCCGATTTCGGATCGACTGGTAACTGAGCTGAAAGGTTATTGTAGTGAGAGAAAGCGACCGCCTGCGCAGATAAAGTACTTACGGGCGCATTGGACGTATTATTGGTCAGTTTTATAAGATCTCCGGATTGTGGTGCGTCTGGAATGGTACCTTCCCCGTTCGAAATAAGAGCTTCAATCTGGACCAGCGCATTCATCGGTAAGGCTGCCACGGCCACTGTCGTCCTTGTCGGAACATAGGTTGGGAAGAATGTTTTATAAACTTCGTCTACAGCATCAGCATCTTTGATGTTGGTTACGAATACAGTGATTCTTATAACATCGCTCATCACATGGCCGATACTGTCTACAACGGCCTTGATGTTTTTGAAGCACTGTTCTGCCTGCTCCCTGATACCGCCGGATACCAACGCACCCGATTTCGGATCGACCGGCAATTGGGCCGACAGGTTATTGTAATGGGAGAAGGCTACCGTTTGCGAGTAGGGACCGATTGCTTTTGCAGCATTTTCCGTATTTCTTGCCAATAAGGAATTTACTTTTGAACTCATCTTTATCAATTTAGTCGGTTAATAAATAATGTGAGTTACGCTTTAATTTAGCTTCAATGGCGGAAATTAAGCGCTGCGCTCCATCGTACAAAATTACTGTAAAATCTTTTTAAAGAAATGTCTGAAAACCATAAATTTTACCGCCGAAGCAAAACTTTATGATATTTTAAGTAGACGTTAACATACTGCATGTCTTGTCTTTGCATACAAAATAAAAGTCCAATTTTTGTCTGCAGTAATGCAACGACAAACAAAGATTTCTTTATACTTTTAAGATGATCCAAGACGCTAAAGCTTATTGGAGTAAGACAAATTCACGAGAAAGCATGAGAAAGCATTAAATAGGAGATCGCCATATGGAGTCGTTTTCGGCAAATCCGGGCGTTTCCGGCGGAAAGAAACCGGTGTAGGAAATAGAACAATTCGTTATTCGCTTTTCAGCCGGGAATTTGTTTTAAAAATACTGTTTAATAATCTGTTTAAAATTCATCAAAATTAATTCCCCCAACCCTTACTTCGGCTTTGCTCAGCATAAAAAAGGGAATAATTTTGATGAAATTTTCAGAGAATTTTTCCTCCTTTTAGGGTTGGGGAAAAAGAAAATATTTTTTGTACGCAAATGTAAACTGGGCTCTAAAGTTCAATGCTGTTATCGCGGAATTTTTTTTGGCCATCGAACCGGGTATTTTGTTCTTTTTTGCGAAAGTATTGTCATGAACTCCTCATGAACTATCCATGAAGTATCCATGAAGCATCCATGAAGCATCTATGAAGCATCTAGGCATTATGACATTATCGTCAGTTGGAGGGTGAAAGGCGGAAGAGGTGATCTTCTCACAGCGCCTAAGTATAGCAGTGCTAAGGCAGCTTTTAGCCAGGCGGCACCCAAGATATAAAGAAATATACTGCAAGTCAACCGCTTAACTATAAAATTAATGGACTGGTTATGGATTTGTTATGGAGTTGCTATGGAGTTGTTGTGGATCCGGTAATGGAGAATTAACCTACGATGACTGAAAAGCAGTTCAAAATGCCGGACGATTGCCCCGATAACTGAGGAACATGCCAATTCATTTTTATAAAGATATAAAAAATTCCCCAAGTTTTCACCTGGGGAATTCCAATTATTTTTCCTCACCCTAAATCCTTCTTCAGAGGAGAGGGACTTTTTTTGTGGGGATTATTTCACTTCTTCGAAGTCAGCATCCTGAACATCTTCGCCTCCTGCATTTCCAGCAGGATTTCCCTGTGCCTGGTCAGCACCTGGCTGTCCCTGGTTGCCTGCAGCGTACATTTCTTCAGAAGCTGCCATCCAGGCGGCATCCAAAGCTTCAGTTTTCGCTTTTACGCTCTCCATGTCTTTCGCTTCGAAAGCGGCTTTCAATTCTGTATGCGCAGCTTCAACTGCCGCTTTTTTATCAGCAGATAATTTGTCGCCAAATTCTTTCAGTTGTTTTTCAGTCTGGAAGATCAATCCGTCTGCTTTATTGAATACTTCAACTTCTTCTTTTTTCTTCGCATCCGCAGAAGCATTTTCTTCAGCTTCACGCTTCATTCTTTGGATTTCATCATCTGAAAGTCCTGAACTTGCCTGAATTTTAATTGACTGTTCTTTTCCGGTTCCTTTATCTTTGGCAGAAACACTCAGGATTCCGTTGGCATCGATATCGAAAGTTACTTCGATCTGAGGAACTCCTCTCTGAGCCGGTGGAATGTCTGATAAATCAAAACGTCCGATTTCTTTATTGTCATTAAACATTGGTCTTTCTCCCTGTCCTACTCTGATAGAAACTGCAGGCTGGTTGTCACTTGCTGTTGAGAAAACCTCTGATTTTTTAGTCGGGATTGTGGTATTTGCGTCAATTAGTTTTGTAAATACAGAACCCATGGTTTCGATACCTAATGAAAGTGGCGTAACATCTAATAAAAGAACATCTTTCACATCACCTGTTAAAACTCCACCCTGAATCGCAGCTCCTAACGCTACAACCTCATCCGGATTCACTCCTTTTGAAGGTGTTTTTCCGAAGAATTTCTCAACCTGCTCCTGAATGATCGGGATTCTTGTAGAACCACCCACTAAAATTACCTCATCGATATCTGAAACGGAAAGACCAGCATCTGAAAGGGCTTTTTTACAAGGCTCCATAGAACGTCTTACCAAGTCAGCCGCCAACTGTTCGAATTTTGATTTGGTCAAAGTTTTAACCAAGTGTTTCGGACCTGTTGCAGTTGCGGTAATATAAGGAAGATTGATTTCCGTTTGTGAAGAAGAAGACAATTCGATTTTTGCTTTCTCTGCGGCTTCTTTTAATCTTTGAAGCGCGATTGGATCAGCTTTCAAATCTACCCCTTCTTCGGTTTTAAATTCGTCTGCTAACCAGTTGATGATCACATCATCAAAATCATCACCCCCTAAGTGGGTATCACCGTTGGTGGATAATACTTCGAAAACACCGTCGCCCAAATCAAGGATAGAAACGTCAAAAGTTCCTCCACCCAAATCGTAAACTGCGATTTTCTGGTCTTTGTGATTTTTATCTAAACCATAAGCCAATGCTGCTGCGGTAGGCTCATTGATAATTCTTTCTACTTTTAAACCGGCGATTTCACCCGCTTCTTTGGTAGCCTGTCTCTGTGCGTCATTAAAATAAGCAGGAACGGTAATTACGGCTCTTGTTACTTCCTGTCCCAAATAATCTTCGGCAGTTTTCTTCATTTTCTGAAGAATCATTGCAGAGATTTCCTGAGGCGTATATTCTCTGTCGTCGATCTTTACTTTTGCGGTATCGTTAGGACCAGGTACTACTGTATAAGGTACTCTGGAAACTTCAGATGCATCATCTTTAAAGTGGGTTCCGATAAATCTTTTAATAGAATATACGGTCTTGGTCGGATTGGTTACCGCCTGTCTTTTTGCAGGATCTCCTACTTTTCTTTCACCGTCTTCTGTAAACGCAACGATGGAAGGAGTTGTTCTTTTGCCTTCTGCATTAGGAATTACTACGGGATCTTTACCTTCCATTACAGCGACACAAGAATTGGTTGTTCCTAAGTCGATTCCAATTATTTTGCTCATTTTATTTATATTTTTAGTTGTTATTAATGTTAATTTTTACAATCTGTACTTCTCCAATTTTATACCAAGGGAAAATTTATGACAAATTGACAGATTGGGTGCCGTCCCAGAAATGAAACGGAACATTTATATTGCTCCATCCACCTCAGGAGTGCACAGATAGTCATTGAGAAGAAATATATTTTTAGAGCCTGTTTAAATTTGTGTAAAAACCACAAAAGGCACAAAAGGGATATTCTTTTAAGCTTTTCAAAGAGCAAATAAGGAAACTGTCCTAAAAAGTTGTGTTTTTTGCTCTATGGAGTGTTTTCTTTTTAGATTTTTTTTGCTCATTTTGCGGTTTAACTATTTTAATCATTTTTAAACAGGTTCTTAATCCTCATTACGGATATGCATATTGCGTTTTCAGCAAAACACAAATACCCCTGATTTTTCCACAAATAACACGACTTTTCGTAAAACGTTTTTTTTCAAAAACAGATTTAAGTTCAAACTCTATTTCCATGCAAAATGTCACAGCGCTTCATTCATTAGATTTGCTTCTGACCCAGAAACAAAAAAGACACCTTACCCGGTAAGATGTCTTTAATTTTTAATGAAGTGGTCTGTTATTTTTTAAGCGTCATGATATATTCCACCATTTTCTTAGCATTTTCTTTACTCATGCCCGTATGTGGTGTCATCGGGATTTCTCCCCAGTTCCCTTTTCCGCCTTCAATAATCTTGTTGGCAAGCATATCAAGATCGCCTTCTGTATATTTATCTGCTACTTCCTGGTAAGAGGGCCCAACAAGTCTGGCATCAACTTTATGACAGGTTAAACAATCTGCTCCTTCGATCAGAGCCAGCCCTTCATTTTTACCTGCTGCCGCAGAATCTACAACTTTCACTACAGGTTCCTCCTTCATTACATTGCTGTCCATATTGGGATTGCTTTCTTTCTTGTTACATGCTACCAGTGCTAAAACGCCGCAGATTACGAGATACTTTTTCATTCTTTTCTTATTTTAAATATCAGTTAAAATTTTGTATCACAAATTTGACGATAATTATCATACGGTATATATGATTACAGTCATAACGAGAATCAAGCAAACGGTAGTACTTTTGAACATACAAAAAAATCAAAACAATGAAATTAGTAAAAACAATTGCCCTGGCAACGCTTACCTTCGCCTTATTCTCTTGCGGAGGAGACAAAAAAACCGATTCAGTTCCTACAGCATCATCTGACGCTGCTACAACTGCAAATGAAACTAGCGCTGAAATGGAGGCTAGTGCTGCGAAGTACGACCCAAACAGAGGTCTGGGTAAACATGAAAACGTTGATATAAGTAAGTTTGATCCGGCAATGGCTGCTGCAGGTAAAAAAATAGCTGAAGTAAAATGTACTTCCTGCCACAAACCAACCGACGAAAAATTAGTGGGTCCGGGCTGGCTGGGCGTTACAAAAAGACAGACTCCGGAGTGGATTATGAACTTTATCTCTAATCCTGACCCGATGATCGACGTAGATCCTGAATTACAGAAACAACTGGAACTCTGTTTGGTGAGAATGCCAAATCAAGCCCTTACAGATACCGACGCCAGAGAAGTTCTCGAATACATGAGACAGATCGACGGCGCCAAATAATACCTCCTGATGATGAATGGTAAACAGATTCTTATTTACCATTCATCTTCTTTTCCTTTCTATTCCGAAAGAATTAATCAATAATATATGAAAACTTACAAGAAAATTGGACTCGCAGCTTTTGCTGCGGTGAGTATTGTCGCATGTAAACCTAAGGGTACGCAGACTGCTGTATCAGGCGATGCTGCGGAGAAAGTGTATGTTGCTCCGGGAAAACATGATGAGGTTTACAACTTCGTCAGCGGTGGTTTTAATGGGCAAATCAGCGTTGTCGGGCTGCCAAGTGGCAGAACTTTGAAAATCGTTCCCGTATTCTCTGTACATCCGGAAAACGGTTATGGATTCAGCGAAGAAACAAAACCGATGCTCGAAACCTCCCACGGGTTCGTGCCATGGGATGACCAGCACCACCTTGCCCTGTCACAGACCAACGGAGAAATTGACGGCAGGTATTTATTTGCCAACGCCAATAACACTCCGCGTGTTGCTAAGATTGACCTGACCACTTTTAAAACAACAGAGATTATTGAAATCCCTAACTCTGCAGGGAACCACTCCTCTCCTTTCTTAACGGAAAACACAGAATATGTGGTTGCCGGAACCCGTTTCGCCGTACCTGTGGACGGACAGGGCGATGTCCCAATTGAGTCTTTCAAAGAAAATTTTAAAGGTTACCTTTCTTTTATCGGAATTGGAAAAGAAGATGGAAAAATGGACATCACGTTCCAAATTGAAGCTCCGGGATTCAACTTTGACCTGTCGCACGCCGGTAAAGGGAAATCCCACGGCTGGTTCTTTTTCTCCTGCTATAACTCCGAACAGGCCAACACGCTTCTGGAAGTAAATGCTTCTCAAAACGAGAAAGATTTCATCATGGCCGTCAACTGGAAAAAAGCTGAAGAATATCTGAAAGCGGGAAAAGCCAAAAAAATGGCGGTAGAATATGCTCACAACACCTTTGATGAGTCTACCCAAATGGCGAAATCTGAAATATTAAAAGAAGTATCTGTTCTTTCTGCTAAAGAATTAAAAGACATCTGCTATTTAATTCCCTGTCCAAAATCTCCGCACGGTTGCGACATTGATCCAACGGGGGAGTACATTATTGGTTCCGGAAAACTGGCTGCTTTGATCCCTGTATTCAGTTTTGATAAATTAATGAAAGCAATTGCAGACAAAAATTTCTCAGGCGAATTTGACGGTATTCCAATCGTTAAATATGATGCCGTTTTACACGGTGAAGTTCAGAAACCGGGTTTAGGGCCACTCCACACCGAATTTGACGGAAAGGGAAATGCCTATACCTCGATGTTCGTTTCTTCTGAAGTAGTGAAATGGGACATCGCAACCTGTAAGGTTTTAGACAGAACTCCAACGTTCTACTCTGTAGGTCACTTAATGATTCCAGGTGGAGATACTAAAAATCCTTACGGAAAATATCTGGTTGCTTATAATAAAATTACGAAAGACCGGTATTTACCAACGGGTCCGGAATTAACGCAGTCTGCCCAGCTGTTTGACATCAGCGGAGACAAAATGAAACTGCTCCTGGACTTCCCAACCATTGGCGAGCCGCATTACGCACAGGCAGGTCCGGCAGCTTTGTTTACGAAAAACCAGATAAAATTCTATAAACTGGAAGACAACAAACACCCGTATGCGACCAAAGGTGAAGCCGAAAGCAAAGTCGTCAGAGAAGGAAATAAAGTTCATGTTTATATGACTTCTATCCGCTCTCACTTTGCACCGGATAATATCGAGGGCGTAAAAGTAGGTGACGAAGTTTACTTCCACGTGACGAATCTGGAACAGGATTGGGACGTGCCGCACGGATTCGCAATCAAAGGCGCACAAAATGCCGAACTCCTCATCATGCCGGGAGAAACCTGTACCCTGAAATGGGTTCCCCTAAAACCGGGAATGTATCCGATGTACTGTACCGACTTCTGTTCTGCCCTACACCAAGAAATGCAGGGATACGTAAGAGTATCACCGGCTGGCAGCAATACCCCGCTTATCTATTCACTGAATAATAAAAAGGACAATGCTCAAAGCCCTGTAAAACAAGGTGAAACCAAGTAAAAACCAGGAATAAAGGGCAGTTTTTTACTGCCCTTTTTAATTTAAATAATTGAGGTCATTTACTGAAAAACAGTAAACCGTCACTTTACTGAATCCATCAGCAAAAACTTAAATACCTTAAAAAAAAACAAAATGAAAACAAACGCAATCCAAAAATGGAGTAAAATACTTCTTATCCTTTTGGGCATCGGATTAATTGTTGCGATTTTTGTGCCCATCTGGTCCATCTATCTCAACGCGCCACAATATCCGGAAGGCCTAGCGATGTTCATCCACGCCGATAAAATATCCGGAGAATACGCAATCATTAACGGTCTGAATCATTATATCGGGATGAAAGAAATACACGCCGACGAATTTTGGGAATTCAAAATCCTGCCTTACGCATTAGGAATTTTTGCACTTCTCTGTTTTTTGGCCGCTTTCTTGAACAGCCGGAAACTTCTTTATATCCTAACCGGCATCTATTTACTCTTCGGTGTAGGATTCGTATTTGATTTCTGGCGGTGGCTCTACGATTACGGCCACAACCTGAATCCTCATGCAGCGATTATCGTTCCCGGAATGTCTTACCAACCTCCACTTTTCGGCTATAAACAATTGCTTAATTTTGAAGTATGGTCTTATCCCAATATCGGAGGCGGCATCATGATTGGCGCTGGTGTTATTTTGATTATCTTAGCATTGATGGAAAACAGAATTGCTAAAAAAGCAGTTTGAGACCTTCCATTATTTCAACTTATTATCTATTTAAAAAAATTAAAAATTATGAAATTATTAGGAAGATTATTTTTAGCAGGCAGCATGATTGCTTTGACCGCATGTACGAAAACCGGACCTCAGGAAATTGCGGTAGGCAAAGACCAGTGCGACAACTGCAAAATGACCATTACCGAGCCGAAATACGCTACCGAATTAATTACCGAAAAAGGCAGACTTTATAAATTTGATGACATTCACTGCATGGAGGATTACGAGTCTTCTAATCCCGAAACCACGGGTAATGCAAAAACATATGTGGCCGATTTCCCGAGCGGAGCATTTATAGAAAGCAATACGGCCACTCTTATTAAAGGAGGCGATATCAAAAGTCCAATGGGAGGAAACACACAGGCTTACAAAGACAAAGCCGCTGCCGAAAAAGCCGCGACCGAATTACACGCAACCCTACTCCAATAACAATCTGCAAACTTGTAATCCCCCAAGGATCGCAGTTGGTATGAAATATGAAAAATAAAATATCCTGTTTACTGTTTATACTTTTACCGGTTTTTGCGTTTTCCGCAGTTTTAAAAGTCGGTAAAAACGGGCAGTACAAAACCATCAGACAAGCCATTGCCGCCGCAAAAAACGGCGACACTATTTTCGTGCAGAAGGGCCATTATCGGGAAGGAACCATCGATATCGAAAAATCATTAACCCTGATCGGAATAGACCGACCGGTAATTGACGGTAACCTCGACGGCGAAATCATCACCTTTAAGGCTGACCGTATTACTTTGAAAGGATTTAAACTGATCAACAGCGGCAGAGACGAAATCAAAAGTGTGGCCGCCGTGCATATTTACACCAGCGCCGATTCGGTCATCGATAATAATATTTTTGAAAACAACCATTTCGGAATTTATGTTCAGAGAGGATTGCGCTGCTTGATCAGCAATAACAAAATCACCAGCAACCGCGGCACTTCTGAGGAAAGCATCGGCGACGGAATCCATCTTTTGGGAAGCCGTGAAATTTGGGTGAAAAACAATTACATCAGCGGGCACAAAGACGGAATTTACCTCGAGAAAAATGCAAAATGTTTCGTCTATCGCAACCTTTCCCGACACAATCTCCGGTACGGGCTGCACTTTATGTTTTCCAATGACAGTGTTTACACAGGAAATGTCTTTGATAATAATGAAGCCGGTGTGGCCGTAATGTACGCCATGAATGTGAGCATGTACCACAACAAATTCATCAACAACTGGGGCGACAGTGTTTTCGGACTTTTATTAAAAGAAATTTCATTCAGCAAGATTAAAGGAAATACCTTCACCAACAACACCACCGCCATATTTGCAGACGGCGCCACTAAAATCGATTTTTACAATAACCAGTTCGAAAACAACGGGTGGGCGATAAAAATCAACTCAAACTGTATGGAAAATAAAGTCATCAGAAATAATTTCATCAATAACACTTTTGATGTCAGCACCAACGGCTCCACCGTGATGAACGATTTCCGGTTTAATTACTGGGACAAATATGAAGGCTACGATCTGAATAAAGATAAAATCGGCGATGTGCCCTTTCATCCGTTGAGTTTATACTCCGTTTTGGTGGAACAGAATCCATCGGTGATGCTGCTCTTCAGAAGTTTTATGGTAGACATGCTGGACCGGACGGAAAAAATAATTCCGAGCTTGACGCCTGAAAGTTTTGTTGATGATCAACCGCTGATGAAACCCATCCACTTTAAGAATAATCTCTAGTATTTTTATTTAAAACTTTGGCAAAAGAAAAATTTAATGAAAGTTGATGTTGAAAATTAACATCTCAATGATATGATTGAAATTAAAAATTTAACGAAGAAATTCCAAAAGTTCACCGCCCTGAACGGGATTGATTTATCCTTTGAAAACGGCCATTCTATCGCACTAATAGGCCCAAACGGCTGTGGAAAAACCACCATGATTAAATGCATTTTAGGTTTAAATGTAGTTGAAGAGGGCGATATTTTGGTCGATGGCAAAAGCGTAAAAGACGATTACAAATACCGGGAAAACATCGGCTATATGCCACAGATAGGACGATATCCCGAAAACATGACCATCGAGGAAACCATTAAGATGATCAAAGATACGCGCAAAAACAGCAGCGATTATCTTGACACTGAACTTCTGGAAGCATTCGAACTTGAAAATATCTACGGTAAAAAAATGCGGACGCTTTCCGGCGGAACCACGCAGAAAGTAAGCGCCGTACTCGCTTTTCTTTTTAATCCTAAAGTAATTATTCTGGATGAACCTACCGCCGGCCTGGATCCACTGGCGACAGAAATCCTGAAAAACAAAATCATCAAGGAGAAAAACAAAGGAAAACTCATCATCATCACTTCTCACCTGCTGAGCGAACTGGACGATATCATCACCGAAATCGTTTTCATGAACGAAGGCAAAGTGGTCGTGCACCAATCCGTAGAAGATTTGAAAAAGGAAACCAATACCGAAAAAATTTCCGACGGGATTATTTCGATCTTAAAAGCAATGAAAAAATGAACAAAATAGCCCGCTTTATTTTATTTGACATTCTAAAAAATAAAATCGTGATTCTTTATACGGTTTTACTTTTCATTATTTCCTGGTCCGTTTTAGGACTGGATAACAATTACACCAAAGCCACCCTGAGTTTACTGAATGTAGTCTTGCTGGTCGTTCCGTTAGTCAGTATTATTTTCTCGACGATTTACGTTTATAACAGCAGTCAGTTTATCGAATTGCTTTTGAGCCAACCCGTTCCGCGCGGCAAGGTTTGGTTCAATCTTTTTCTGGGACTTGCTACGGCTCTTATTTTAGCATTTTTAATCGGATGCGGGATTCCGATCCTGTTATATTCGTCGATTGCGACCGGGATTTCTTTGTTGATAACGGGCGTTTTTCTGTCGGTTATTTTTACTTCTTTAGCGATGTTAGCCGCCATTTTCAGCAGAGACCGCGCCAAAGGAATCGGGATCTCCATTTTCATCTGGATGTTTTTTGCCATTATCTACGACGGGATTTTATTGGTCTTAATGTTTCAGTTCGCCGATTATCCGATTGAAGGCATCATGGCCACTTTGGCGGCAGTTAATCCGATTGGACTTTCCAGAATTTTTGTGCTGCTTCAGTTAGATGTGGCCGCGATGCTGGGACAGGCCGGTGCGATTTTCAGACAGGTTTTTGGTTCAGGCGGAGGCATGGTGATATCCATCATCATCTTAGGAATCTGGACTTTGGTTCCGTTCTTATGGTCATTGATTATGTTCAATAAAAAAGATCTGTAAGTATTTTATAACGCTTTATAAAAACTGATAAAACTCACCTAATTAATTGTTTGATATGTGATTACAGTCATAGCAGCTTACGGATTTTTCAGCTTAATTTTATCTCAGATTAAAAAAACTGATTCAATTTCAATTTTTAAAAATTAACCCATAAAATAAAAGCTATGAAAAAATCAATGATGATGCTCGCACTGATTGCCCTCACTTTTTCTTCCTGCTCGAAGAATGAGACAATAGCAGCAGCGACTGAAACCACAGGCACAGAAGCGGTCGGCGGTGGCCAGGAAGCAGTTGTGGATAATGACAGCGCTCCCGACATTGTGAAACTGGCGGTGAGCAATCCGGATTTATCGACTTTGGTAAAAGCAGTACAGGCGGCAGGCTTAGCGACCTCTTTAAGCAACGCCGGACCTTTCACCGTTTTCGCACCCACCAATGAAGCGTTTGCCAAACTTCCGGCAGGAACTCTAGATGATTTAATGAAACCTGAAAACGTTGAAAAATTAAATGACATTCTGGGCCACCACACTTATGTCGGAGTGATAAAAACCGATCAGCTTACAGATGGTCAAAGTCTGGGAATGGTCGACGGAACGCCCATCAGCATTAAAATCGTCAATGGAAAACCGGTGGTGAACGGTACCGTAAATATTATCGCATCTGTTCCCGCGTCCAATGGAATTGTTCACGTTGTTGACAGCGTCATCTTACCCAATTAAGGATCGAATAAGTTGTTTAAATTTAATTAATGTTTTGTTCAGCTTCCCGGAATTCAGTTTCAGGAAGCTTTTTTAGGCCTTCTTTTTTAAATTGAATAGGATGATTCCCAGCGAAATCAACATTAATAGAGAAACCGCCAACAGTATTTCCGGGGTAAAAGGAATTGAAATATATTTAATAGAGAAAATCCCCATCAATCCAAGGACAGCTTCATTTAAGAAAATCCCGAGAAGCAGAAGTTTAAGTCCGGTAATCACAGGTTTGGTCATTTTGAAAACGTTGGTTGCCAAAATCTGGTTGATCAGAAATACCGAAACACACATTAATAGAATTAAGTGCAGATAGGCAATCACTACATTCCGGAATCCAAAGGCAAACTGGCTTAATGCCGGTATGGTAGATCCCAACTGCAGAAGCGTTTTCGCGAAGAATGCAAAACCGACATACATTAAGACCAACCTTTGTAACGCAGAAAAATGAAGAACCAGTTTCGCCCAGTTTCTTTTGACCAATAGATATAGTTTGCCCGCTCCAAAAGTCTGAGCGACCGTCGCCAGTACAATGGCGATAAAAATCCAAAGGGGGATTTTCATCCAAAGTACCGAAAGTCCAAAACCAACTAAACAGCCTGTAAACATCAGCCAAAAAATCATTTTGTTTTCCTGATCAGAAATTTCAGCTCCGATTTCCTTTAGTGAATGAATAAGTAATCCTATACAGCTGAAAATAAAAAATCCGTTATACTGAAAATGCAGGTAATAATAAGTGGAAGCCAGATATAAATTTTGGGGCATATTTCCTGAAGCCATCATATAACTGAGTCCAAAAACGCCGACCGAGGAAATAACAGAGAAAAACAATCCTCCCAAAAACCACGGTTTTGCCAAATCGTGATTATTCCGCAAATCTCTCACTAAGAAAAAGAAGAAGACAAAACCAGTCAGCAAAGCGGCAGTTGAGGCGGCAATAGATGCCCAGTAATAGCCATTATAAATAAAACTCGGAATCATCGCGTACGCCGACACCGCATTGACAATCAATAAAGCATGGTATTTTTTCAACTGCTGTTCAGAAAGAATCCCGTGCAAATACCGGATCATCAGCACATAAATAATCTGTGTAATCCAACCGTAGAAAGCGAAATGAGAATGCGCTTCCTGCACATGTTTCTGATCAACTATCGGCAGTGAATAGGCGATTTTATATCTCATCAAAACACCCAGTACCGCAACGATTAAAAAGTTAAGAACTGAAAACCGAAGCCAAAAAATAATATTCTTCATCCTACAAAATTATGCTGAAAAAACAGATTACGGATATGACTCCCGTCATGATTTAAATGAAAATTTTACCGTTAACAATCTCAAGTTTTCCCTCTTTTTCCATCTTTTTAATGGTCCGGATAACAGTTTCAATTCTCAAGCCGGTCATGTGGGAAAGTTCTTTCCTGGTATAATTAATCATTATTTTTTCACCGTCGCAGCCATTCTCACTTTTAAAATCACGCAGCTGCAGCAAAATGCGGTCTTCCGGATTAAACAAAACAATCTGCTTGAGTAAGTGACTTTTTTTAATGGATTTTTTAGCGATGGAAACCGTAAATTCAAAGAGTTTTTCCGGGTGTTCTTTTAAATAAGCAATCAGGCGCTCGCGTTCAATCTTGATGATTTCCACTTTATCAGAACACACTTCTATGTTTCCCGGCACAGGCTCGCTTAACAAAATGGCGGGTTCCGCAAAAAAATGACCTTCTTTCACTTTATGCTGCAAAAGTTCTTTTCCTTTTTCCGTTAAATTAAAAACAGAAAGTTCGCCATGTTTTAAATAAAAAAAGCACTGGGAGCGGTCGCCCTCGTGTAAAATAATATCCCCTTTGTAATATCTTTTAGATTCTGCTTTCGTGGTGCTTATTAAATCATCGTCCAATAAAAACTTCATGTTATATCTTTGTAATTCCTTCAAATATACCAAAGTTTTAACAAACTTTTAGGATAATATTGTCACAATTTAATCAAAAAACCGCTGAAAACCCATTAGGAATCTCTATTTTTGAGTTCATAATTAAAAAAATGTCGAATCAGTTCAATCCAAGAGATATTACCTGGCTCTCCTTTAATGAAAGAGTTCTGCAAGAAGCGATGGATGAGAATGTTCCGTTGCATTTGCGGATTCGTTTTTTGGGAATTTTCTCCAATAATCTGGATGAGTTTTTCCGGGTTCGCGTGGCCGGTTTAAAACGGGCGATGGATTTCAAAGATAAATTCATCACGGAATCTTTTTATCAGCCGCCGACCAAGATTCTGCAGAAAATAAATGAAATTGTAATCCGGCAACAACAGAATTTCGCGAAAACCTGGAAGAAAATTCAGGTTGAAATGGCCGAACAGAAAGTCTTCATTAAAACCGCCAGGAATTTAACCTCAGCTCAGAAACAGTTTGTCACTGCCTATTTTGACGAAGTGGTAGAAAGCAATGTTATCCCGATTTTATTGCATGACAATTCAGCCATGCCCTATTTAAGGGACAAATCTCTTTACTTAGGAGTGGCGATGCGGAAAAAAGAATTTCAGTACGAAAGCAAATTTGCCATTATCGAAATTCCGTCGCGAATCGTCGGACGGTTTGTTTTACTGCCTTCCAGCAACCCCAATGAAAAAAACGTCATGTTATTAGAAGACGTTATCATTTACAATCTGCCACATATTTTCTCCTACTTCGGTTATGAAGAGTTTGAAGCGCACTGTTTTAAAGTAACGAAAGATGCCGAATTCGATTTGGATAATGACATCAAAACCACGCTCGCCGAGAAAATAGAAAAAGGAATAAAATCCCGGCGCAAAGGCAAACCCACCCGTTTCACTTTTGATAAACTGATGGACAAAGCGCTGCTGGAATTCCTGATCAGAAAACTTCATTTAACAAAAAAAGACAGCATTATTCCGGGGGGGAAAATTCATAATTTCCGGCATTTCATGGAGTTTCCCGATGTGTTTGAAACCTATAAAAAACCGGTCGAAAGAACCTCTTTTGACCATCCTGAACTGGTAGGAAAAAGAATTACCGATGTGATTCAGAAAACCGATATTCTGCTCACTTTTCCCTACCACAAATACACTCCAGTCATCGATCTGTTGCGGGAATCTGCGATGGATCCCGACGTGAAATCAATTCAGATTACGGCGTACCGGCTAGCGAGCAATTCCAAAATCATCAATGCTTTAATTAATGCGGTGAGAAACGGTAAGGAAGTGACGGTGATGCTGGAACTTCGCGCCCGGTTTGATGAAGAAAACAATCTGAAATGGAAAGAGATTCTGGAGCAGGAAGGCGTGAAGGTTTTAACGGGGATTCCGAATAAAAAGGTTCATGCGAAACTTTGTGTCATAAAAAAAAGAGCCAACAATAAAACCCTTCAGTATGGTTTTGTAAGTACCGGAAACTTCAATGAAAAAACGGCAAAAATTTATGGTGACCATTTGATAATGACTTCTGACCGTGGCATTATGGCCGACATTAATAAAATATTTACCGTTCTGAAAAAACCAAAACAGGACGTGATTCCCGCTTTGAAATCCTGCAAAAATCTGGTGGTTTGTCCGGAATTCATGCGCGAGAAAATCATTGACCATATTGAGAAAGAAATTGAAGAAGCCAAATCCGGCAGAAAAACTTTAATTATCATTAAAGTCAATTCCCTGAGCGACCGGGATTTAATTACCAAACTTTATGAGGCTGCAAAAGTAGGAGTCGTGATCAAAATGATTGTACGTGGGATTTACTGCGCGATTAACCAGAAGGATTTCAAACAGAAAATCCAGGCCATCAGCATTGTGGACGAATATCTGGAACATTCCCGCATCATGTATTTTTACAATAAAGGTCATGAAGATGTCTATATTTCCTCCGCCGACTGGATGACCCGTAATCTGGATTACCGGATTGAAGCCGCCGCAAAAATCACTCAAAAAAATCTGAAAAAAGAAATCAAAGACCAACTGGAAATTCAGCTGAGCGACAATGTAAAAGCCAGAATCCTCGACAAGAAAATGGCGAACGAATATGTAAAAGCCGACACTAAAGAAATACGGTCGCAGATTGAAACTTACCATTATCTGAGAGATAAAACAGCGGCTGAATTGCCTGGTAAAAAGCAGGAATAAGTCAATACTCTAAGTTTTTAAGAGCTATGAAATTTCATAATTTCCGTTATCGTATAATGTAATTTTCTTTACTTCATATCCGGCAGAAGAAATTATCACACTCTCTTTTGGAAATGTTGCGAAACTGTATTTACCCAAAGAATCTGTAATATATAAATGATCACTATCCATTATTTTACAAAAAGGGATAGGTTTATTATCAAGACTATCAATAATTATTATTTCTTGACTTTTTATAAATATGGATAAGAAAATTAAAATTAGTTTTTTCATATTATAGAAATTCAAAAATAGAATTAATCTCCAATCAGTTACCGTTTTAGAAAGGTCTTTGGTATTTTATTGTCCTTTTTTTATCTATAAAGTGTGAGTTCTAAGAAATTATTATTGTTTTTTATTTTTGCCCGTTCTATTTCCTCTGCATTTCGAATCATATCGGAAACAGAGTAATCTTTACCGTCGTAATTTATCTTCAACCCGAATTTTGAACTCAGTAGCCTAAATTTCACATCTTTTGCAGGATCTTTTTTATACGCTTCCCATGCTTTGTGAAATTCATTTCCGTTTACCTTGAGTTCCTTTAATTTATTAACCTTATAAAAATTTGAGTAACCATTTGATCTATTTTCAATTCCTAAAAACTCAAATTTGTGTTCAGACTTTGTATCTTCAACCTCTAAGATCAGACCAGGTAAACCATTGAATTTAAAGGGGCCATCAAATATTGGAATGTCTTTTGTGTACCAAGCAATCCATTGTCTACCACCATAATTTGCAGTTGCCTTTTGTACAGCAAATCCTCTTATCGTATTCTGATCATTCTCTAAATGCCAATTAATTTTTGCGCTATCCGCTACTGCATAATTTGTTTTTCCTAGTGTAGTATGATACATCATCTCAAAGTTTGGATATTCTTTTTCTACGAAGAATAATATTCTGGATCGATCTGCTTCTAGAATATTTTCTCGGTTTTTATGTTTTTCAATTACAATTGAGTCATATCTAAATTTAGGATGACTGTAAAACACAGAACCTTCTCTCGCAACATCAAGAACCATCATTTCATTTTCAACAAACTTTACATTTGTAGAATCGCTTACAAATGAATAATTGTACATTACTCTATAATCTTGGCTAAAAACAGTTGAATAAATTACAGTTAAAAACAGTAATATTATTTTTTTATTCCCATTCATATTTTTTTTCAATACCACCTCTTATAATTTTTTTATTTTTAATAACGACTCCAGAAGGAGCATTGCCAATCATTTTATTAAATTGATCATTGCTATTTTTATTTTTCAATACTAAAAAATCTTTTAGACTTATTGTTTTTGTATTATCTGGAATATTCGGAAGTTTGTGATTTAGTTGATAATTCTCTTGCACAATTGTTGCAATCCAAGAATTAAATTCAGGATGATCATCATCTTGGATTTCCAAAATTAAGCCCTCAAGCCCTCCAAATTTATATGGACCACTATTATATTTCAATATTTTTGAATAAAATGCGGTAATATTAGAACCGCGAAATTTTAGAGTTGCTTTATTACACAGGAATCCTGCAATCATTTTAGTTTCTTCATGATTTGTATTCCAATTCATTTCTGGCAAAACATCTTCAATGAAGAAAATTTTTTCATCTAAGTGATTGTTAAACAGGACCTTATTTTTATGATTTTTAAAATAGGTGATTTTATGATTTTTTTCTTTTCTGAAAAATATGGCTTCATTGTTACCTGAATTATTAGCCTTTGCGTCAAAAGTATTCACAACCGTAGAATCTCGAATACTTACAGAATTGTTTTCCACTATAAATAAATCCTCTTGAAATGTGGTGTATTTTGAGGTTTTATTTGAATAAACAACATGTATATTTTGAGCTGCCAAAAAATTAGCAGTAAGAAAAAATAGTAAAAGTATGGTCTTCATATAAAATTGATATAATCTGTGGTAAATTTATTTTACCACAGATTTTGTTAATAATTAGTTTTGACCATTCAACTGTTCTAATCTAAAATTTGCAAGATCTTGACAATTTTGATTACTGTATGCCCAATATTCTTCAGTCCAAGTATATGTAGATCCATCGCTGCCGTACGCTGTAATGGTTAAATAGCAAGTCCCTATAGCATCAAATTCCATTGTGCTTTTATAATTGACATTGAGTGTTGTCTCTGCAGCAAAAGCGTTTAATGATAAGAAAGTAGTCAAAGCGGTTGGATATTTGCGAAGTAAGCCCCTATTCATAATGTATTTTTGGGGCTTCTTTTGCAAATATCTTGTCGGCAGAAAATCATTTCTAAGAAAAGTAAAGTTTAATTCCTATTAAGATTACGAGAATACCCATTGTACTCAAAGAAATGGTACATGGCTTCTTTTTTTGGACAGATTAAAATTAGAGTATTAATTTTAACGTCAAGAAAAAACAATGAAAAAATCAAGATTTACGGAGGCCCAGATTTTAAAGGTGCTCCAGACCCAGCAAGAAGGTAAAAAAGTGGCAGAGATCTGCCGGGAGTTTGGGATTTCCGAGCAGACGTTTTATAACTGGAAGAGCAAATACGGCGGCATGACCCTCTCGGAACTCCAGCGTGTTAAGGAGCTGGAATCGGAAAATGCCCGCCTTAAGCGTATTGTTGCAGACCAGCAACTGTCCATCGATATTTTGAAGGAGATCAACGCAAAAAAGTGGTGACACCTTATCAAAAAGAGCGCTGTATTGCTTACCTGCAGGAGATAAAACCGGATGTAAGTTATGCTAAGGTGTGCCGCGTAATGGGACGCTCACGAACTTCAAAATATTATGAAAAGCGAATGCCGCCGAAGGATGAAAAGCTGAAAGGAGCCATCACATCAATATTGGGAACCAGCAGATTGGGACGCAAGAAAGTCATTGTGAAAGTGAAGAGGAAATTTCCTGAGTTCGGTGCTTCTCAAATCCGACGCGTGTATCAGAAGTATGGTTTTTCGCTTTACAGAAGAATGAAGAGAAAACGCTTCGACAATCCTGCCAATCCCATTTCTGTCCCGTTGGAGCAGAATGAGGAATGGGCAATGGACTTTATGAGTGATGCACTGGCAAGAGGTTCACGGTTCCGGACCCTGAATATTATTGATCAGTATAACAGAAAATGCCTGGACATTGATATTCGCACCTCGATGCCCTCCAGAGCGGTAATAACGTTTTTGGAGCGTGTTATCGAGAAGCATGGCAAACCCAAGGGTATCCGCACCGATAACGGTTCGGAGTTCACCTCGGGTCTGTTCCAGACGTGGCTGCATGAGAATAATATCGAATGGATCAAAATCCAGAAAGGAAAACCACAGCAGAACGCCATCATCGAGCGGTTCAACAAAACCTACCGGGAAGACATTCTGGATGCGCATTTATTTTTCTCACAGCAGCAGGTGAAGCAGCTTACTGCGGTGTGGATTGAGGATTATAACAATGAAAGACCGCATGAGGCACTGAACTTTAAAACCCCGGCGGAATATGAAGCAGCGTAAGGTTTTATTAAGGCATGAGCTTCTGAAATATTGTTCAGAAAAAAGCACCGCAAAAAGCAGTGCTCCTGAAAATTATATTTCGTCGGCCAACTTATCCCTGTCAGGTTGCTCCTCAGCAGCGCCTGATTCCGTTTCGGTTGGCAAGTGCAAATTTCAAATGAAAAAACTATATTTACAAACTGTCGAAAAAGTAGACCACTTACCAAATGGCACTGTAATCTTTATGTTTAATAATAAAGATTGAAAAATACCAAATAAAAATAAAAATAATTAGTGGTAGAAAAATCTCAACATTCAATATTTTCGTATTCCGCAAA
The DNA here is from genome assembly GCF_030012525.1 of Chryseobacterium gotjawalense. Taxonomy (NCBI): domain Bacteria; kingdom Pseudomonadati; phylum Bacteroidota; class Flavobacteriia; order Flavobacteriales; family Weeksellaceae; genus Chryseobacterium; species Chryseobacterium gotjawalense. Next base: position 2,766,435 of record NZ_CP124855.1, on the reverse strand, counting down.
AATATTACAATTAAACTTAGCACTATTAATAGTGAGCTTTTATTATTATATATCATAAATAAAGTTATTATTATCTTGTTCTTCTACATTCTACATAATCATAATCACATAATTGTTTATTTGCGTCATAGTTAATTTGTGCAGCTGCAACACAAGCGCCTGCTAAAGCAACTCCTATAGGTGCAGCACCCCCAAAAGTTCCCGCAGCTATACCAATACACCTGCAACACAGCCTGTTACAATTATAATGTAATTACCATATGCAGATTGCTTGCAAGCAGATCTTCGACCTGCACAAAACTCAACATCCCCATTACCGCCGCTATCATCATAATAATCTTCTTCAAATGGATTAGATTCTGGTCCCGAAAAATTAGATGTTATTTCATTGATTGCATCTTGTATAATTATAGTTTTCTGATTTTGACTAAGAGATTTAAAATCGAAATCATTTGATAATTTTTGATTTAGTTGAATCAGATCATTTTGGAAATTATTAAAGTCTGTAGCATCTTGAAATCCCAAATTAATGAAAAGTAATTTCCTATCATTATTTGAAAGAGAAGTTTTATTCGATATTTTTTTTAATTCTGTGAAATTTTTATTTTTATTTAGATTTGAAATTAGAATTTTACTAATTTCTTGAAAGTTTTTATTTCTTGCTAAAGTTTTAGCAGTTGGTGTAATTTGTGAATCTACTTCTGATCTGCAAGAATTATTTAATTGAATAAGAATAAAAAAAAATACAATCGTTAAAATTTTTTTCATAATATAATATTGAAGTTAACCTACTTTCATGAACTTTAACGTCGCTGTTTCGGTTTGTCCGACGGATGGTAAAAAATTATTCAACTGTAATTTACTTAATATATCGCTACTTTAATTTCAAATTGTGTGAATCAAAGTTCCGCCATTGATTTTTGCAACTCTTTTGTTTAAATTTTCTGCCAACTACAGATAAAATTATTTTTTTCATAATAAAAAGGTTGTTTCCGATTTTCTAAAAGCTAAGTTGGAAACATTTCCTTAGCACTAAAGTTAAAAATTAAATTTAAATACACTTTATCTAAAATCTATCCTTCTTGCATTGTACACTACAATAGAACAGATGCTAAATCTTTTTTTTATTTACTACACTTACCATGTATTTTAAGAGCAGGAATGATGCTGTTTTTTTGGTCTACATTTTCTATATATGGCTTTAGATCCCAGTCTCCGTAATTAGATTTTCTCACGAACATTTTACCAGATGATTTATGAGGTTGAGTGTATAAGAATATTTTATTTGCGAATTTTTCACTTTTTGTGTATGTATTTTCAACCCAGATAATGGAAATGTATATCGCGTTTCCTTTTTCAATATAGATTTCGTCTATTAATTGTAAAATATTATTTTTTCCTAACTTTTCAATTGCGAGAACATAATTAGATGCATTTATTTTTTCTCCTATTTTTCCATTTTCATCATGGTAAATATCTACTAATAAATACCCCTTGCTACTTGAGGATTTCTTAAATGGTATTGAAACATTATCAATCAAACAATTAGCATTCTGGCTTTTAATCTCAACAGCAAATTCTCTATTTTGGTCAATTATGATTGTATTTTTAGAACTTTTATATCCTAATTCTGTATCAATTTTTAAATTATTATTTGAAATATTGATTTCAGAAATTTGAATAAATTTTGGAGTCAGTTTAACAATACCGGTTTTTAATGTAATTTTCTTTACTTCATATCCGGCAGACGAAATTATTACACTTTCTTTTGGAAATGTTGCGAAATTGTATTTACCCAAAGAATCGGTAACATATAAATGATCACTATCCATTATTTTACAAAAAGAGATAGGTCTGTGATCAAGACTATCAATAATGATTATTTCTTGACTTTTTATAAATATGGATAAGAAAATTAAAATTAGTTTTTTCATTATATAGAAATTTTAAAAGCAGGTGCTTGCACCTGCTTTTAATTAACAAGATGCCCAACCGCCTGTAGCTTCATGCTGAATTTTAATCCAGAAAATGTAAACATCTTCATATATAGCTCTTTCATAATTTCCTGGAGAAGTCTCTAAACACGGACCATAGCTTTCTTCAAGCCCAAAACCTTTTGCTTCCATTTGGGATGGCAAAAGAGTGAATAATAATGTTAATGCTAACGCCATAGATGGCAATAGTAATTTAATTGTTTTTTTCATAGTTTAAAAAATTTTGATATTAAAAAATTGAGTTACATATATCTAAAATCTAGCTTTATTTGCATTGTACACTACAAAATCCAGCAGATGATAAATCTTTTTTTATGGTTTTATTTTCCAACCAGTTCCCTTTACTGGCGGATCTTTGGTTTCATCATCAAAAGACGACAAAGAATCTTTTTTTGAAGCAGCATCCTTAGCTGTTCTGGACATAATTTCATTTTCTTTCGTAGAAAAAGATTCGTTGATTTCCTCATGCTCCCTACAAGAAATCATACATAAGCCGATAAGCACAGTCAACGTGCAAATTATTTTTAGTTTCATTTTTATTTTTTTTCTAAAAATCCCTCCGATACAGAATCTAAATATTGGTTTATTCATGGTATGTAATGCAGTTCGAGGTGTACAAAAGTGGTACTAATTATAAAGCAAAACAATAAAAATATCTCCGTCAATAAATAAACAATCATATAATCATTTGAAAAAAAATTATAAGTTATATTTCTAATAAGAATTTTTCAAAACTCTCCTTTTTGTCATATTTACTTCCTCGTTCTAACCGGTTCTTTTTAATAGATTTATGTTTTACAAAAGCACCAATTTTACAGTTTCTTTTTTCGATAAATTCTTTCAAATAAGACTTTTTTACCATTAAAAACCCACCATATCCAAGAGGTTCATCAAAAGGTGTGACATCTTTAAAATCTTCTAAAAAGTCACCCCAAAAGGCAACAATTTCTGATGTTCTTTTGTATACAATTTGATTTGATGATATATCAAGATTCAAATCTTTAGAAATTTGATTTGACAAGAGAAAGATTCCTTTTTTCATTCTAAAGTAATTCCACATATTATTAGTTTGATTAGCTAACGGAGAGATTAAAGGAACTAATTCTGAGGAACTATCATGAGGTTCAAGAAACTCTAACTCACAATCCATTAATCCATATTGAAATGGAATCGAAGTAGGATTATACCACATACCTACATCGGAAAGTTTTTCATGGATTTCTTTTTCATTATTTTTTTCGATAAAATTTTCATCACAACCAAATAATGTTGTTTCAATTTCATAGAAATTTGATTTTCGATCTTCAGAATTATTCTTTACAGGAAAAGAATAGTTAAAATAAATTGGTATGTATTCGTTATTTTCTTCAAATAAATTTGAGTACATTTCTCTTAAGTTTTCAATCTCAAATATATTGTTTATTGAAAATTTAGTTAACCAATTTGGTTTATTGACTGTGTTTATATCCCATAAAGAATAATCTACAGGTAAGTTCATTATTGTAAGCCTTAAAATAGCCGCTATTTCTATTAAATCAAATTTATAGAGAGCGTCAATTAGTCTAAAAAAAGTAGATTTAAGAATATCAGCAAAAATTGTAGACCTACCTGTCATATAATTATGTTCGGAGTTTTTAAAATCCTCGTCAGAATTCCTATTATAATTTAGGTTTCTGATTTCACATTCATCTTCATACATATTACACCAAACATTCCATATTTTAAATTGATCTGTTGCTTTTGATTGAAGAAAATCTATATTATCTAAATATTTTAAAGGTAAGTTTCTACCAATCAACTTATTAAATTTTTCTTCTGTGAGGTTTGTTTTTCCGGAACTAATTGTAGTAACAATTGGTTCAGAAAATCTTAAATCTAAATTGAGTTTACTTGAAATTTTCATCAACAATAGATCGGTAGCCATACATCTAATAGACAATAGATTATCTAAAATGGATTGCGTGAAATGTTTATAGGTTTCTGAATCAACCTTCGCAAGTGATTTAATTAAAATCAGCAATCCTTCACAAACTCTACTTTCGAGTTCTTCCTCAAATAAGTAATTAAAAAAACCGCTATGGAATTCACCCGTAACATCCTGTATAAGAAGATCAGCCATCTTCTCTCCTGCTATACCTCGAACTATTGGACTAATCCAAGTTAATCTTGATATTAAAATATCAAAATTTGTTATTATTAATGGATTAATGAAGTGTTCAGGCACTTCTAGTTCAACATTGGGAAAAATAGTAGGAAGAATATCCAAATAATATTGAGTAATTTTTTCAGCTTTCTCCAAATTATCTATATCAGCAAAGAATTGGTTTGAATATGGAATTGGTATGCCGAAATTTTTTTCTTGCCCATAATGAAGTCCAACATTCGCAACTGTTTTAAAATAGAAATCATCAATTCTTTCTGGAAAATCATTTTCAATTTTTTTCCATCGAATTTGTGACTCTTCCACTCTTCTTGAAAACATACTCCAACCACCACCGTTAGAATGCGCCCACGTAATACACTCGTAAGCAAATTCTTTATCATATTCAAATGCAAAAGGATAGATTATATCAAGTAAATCTGAAGAAACTTTTGAGTAATCGCCATTAATTATTTTCTTTATCTCAATTAAACTCTCTTTGGTATTCAAGTTTTGTGATAGTCGAGATTGAAACCATGTAAGTAAAAGACTTGAAATACCATAATCAACAAATCTAATTTTATAATCTATTTCTTTTTCAATATGATCCTTGATTTTTTTAGGTAAAATTGCAACTAATTTTGTATCAGTTTGAGATTTCTCTTCTTTTTTCTTTACTTCTTGCGATAAATCATAGTTAAACTTTGTTTGCAATTCCCACAAAATAGGAATCACATCTGGTTTTTCATTTGAAAATTTCATAAGAGTTTCAAAGTGAGGATCTATCGCTGTACCACCAATCGCTTTTGCTAATGAGTCACTATAATCAAGAGTATATAATATATCATCAAAGCAATTCTCAATGTCATAATACTCGCGTTTTTTGATGTAATAGAAATATTGATTGTATAATAATTGAGGATTAACCTTTGAGATTAAACCACACAGCTTTCCCATGAAATGATTCGTTTCGTCTCCATCTGTAAGTTTTTCAATATTAAAAACATAGAGGAAAATCTGTTTTATAAATTCATTTCCTTTTTTTGAACCAGATTTTACACAAACTTCTATACTTTCTATAATTTGATATAGAAGCATATCTTTATGATTTCCATAAGCTAATATGCTTTTCGCTGCCTCACTGATTAGAATTTTGGCATGACTACGATCATTATTTTTCAGCGCAAAAATTGCTAATTCAGATAGTCTTTGTGCTTTCTCATTGAAAGGAATAATTTCTTCTAAACTATATCTTGCTTCGTTTTGTATGAAGGAATTAAAATCATTTTCTTCAACAAAAACCATTTTAGAATTTATGACTCCATGTAAAGATTTACGATTATAAGATTTCCAATTATTTAAAAACTCTAAATCGTTTAGATTAAGTTCATACTGCATTCCGTTGAAACGATTAACAGTAGCCGCTAGCCAAAGAGTACTATTAATTATTTTAGGGATCGTTTCCTTTTCATAATCATAAATATCCCGATTTTCTGCAAAGTCCAATTTAGAAAGTTCAATTAATGGTAAAAGTGCTGATTTGATTTCTAAATGTTTTTTAGAATCGTAATATGTTCGAATTATTTCACCGATTTTTAAAACCGAATTATAGAATAGGATTAACCATTCTTCATTTTTATCTTTTGAAACATTTAGAAAATAATCTACCTCCTTATTAAGAAATGAAGAAATAAGATTGTGTTCGAATTGTTTAGTTATTGGGTGAATTTCGGAAGAGAAGTAAGCCACTTTTTTTGGAAACAATTCAAATGGTATAATTTTTAATTCTGAATTGTAACTCAAATTGAAGAGCTTACAATATAAACCTCTCAAAATGTCTTCTTCTTTTACAAGTTTAAATATTAATTTCTCGTATTTTGATACTCTTTTAATCACATCATCAAAAATTAAACTTTTGCCTATTGATTTTTTTTCTTCGGGATTAAGTTTTAGGTTTACGATTTTTGAGATTATTTGTTCAGATTCTTTTATTTTCAGAACTTCATTGATATAATACCCGAATAAAAATGCTGATTTTTTTTCTTTTCTAAATTGTTTAATAAAATTAAAAACTTTATTAACATGATTTTCAGTATGGCAAAGTACTTCTATCCAATATTTAACCAGTTGTTCTGAATCTTCATCATTTGTTTGTAGCAGTTCATTAATACGATTAATCGCATCTTCGGGAATCTCTGAAATTTTTCCTTTTTTTAATAATTCAATTAATATTTCCTTTAATTGATAACCAGTTAAGTCTGAAAAGTCAGGGTAAGACAAGGGCAAATCTTTTGTCATTGTAAATGAAGTAACCCAAATTGTTGCCAACGTATCTCCTAAATTGTACTCTCTATTTCTAAAAACGTTGAGTATTGTTGAGAAATAAATTACCTTCTCAAAAGATTTAAGTTCAAAAGATGCCTTTGAGGCAATGTAAAGAGTATTTTCAATTATTACCTCATTTTTTCCTTTTAGATAATATTTTATAATCCAATCATTATTAATTGACAACAAGAGCTCTGGTTTACCCAAATAATACTGAATCTTGGGAAGCTCAGACCAGCAAAGTTCTTTCTGATTGTCTTCTCTCAACCATTTTTCAAGTTCCTTGTAGAGACTAATTTGTTGTATTCTCAATTCTGGTTGCTTGAGGACGAAGACTAAAAAACTGTTATGGAATACTGATATTCCCTGTAGGTCAAATCTAAATAAATGACGAATTTGGGTAAAGCTTTCAACTATCTTGTGAGGCTTTATGTCTAGATTTGAAACCAATGAGTACAATTGTTCTTCTTGTAACTTGAACTCAAGAGTTGTAAGAGCAAAGGATATCGTTTTTGAAACCTCAGGCAACCTCCTCCAGAGTACTTGATAATATTCTTCAATTTCACCATTATATGAAGGAATGTTATCTAAGTCATAGGCTGACAAATGCATTTTTTGATTTTTGATTTCTGTAAGGACATATCTTAAATGAAGAGGATTTCCTTGAGTTAATTTTTGAATTTTTGAAATAATTGTCTCATAATAACTTCCATATGTTTCTTCTTGCTTAGGAAAAGTTTTGTTGACAATGGATTTAATACTTTGACGATTTAAACCTTTAATTTCTATCCATTCATTTTTGGGAGCATATTGATGAATTGCATTTGGAAAACAATCTATCGCCATTTCTTGCGTTCCAATTAATAACCAAAATCCTTTTTGTGGATATAGTATTTCATTAAGAAAATCAATAAGTTGTCTTTGGCTATTACCTTCCCTAATTACATGGTCAAGACCATCAATAATCAAAATGAAAGGAATATTGGAGTCTCTACTATAATTTGAAATTTGATCAATAAACTCTTTTAATTGGATGTGAGAGGTATTTTGTTCTCCTAACGATTCTATTACTGAATTTTTTTGCTTCTTGAATTCAGCTTTCAGCCCTTCTATAACCCTTTCTGAGTTTAATCTTTCTTGAAAAGATAAATCTTTAGGATTCAGATGGTAATGATGTCGAAAAACAAGACATCCCTTCTTTTGTAAAATACTATATAATTTAGAAAGATATGTGCTTTTCCCGGAGCCCGGTTTACCTATAAATACTTTTATTCCGCCCTTTAGATTTTGTAATTCATCAATGATTTCTTGATGAATACTTTTATCAAAAAATTGAAAATCAGATGGAACAACGAAATTTTGATTTAAAGGTCTTGGATTATCCCACGATAACCTTGATCTTATTTCGTTAAGAGTAATGATTTGAGGGTATTTATCTGAACCTTGTTGAGCAATATACAGTAGTAAGGGTAAGTGGTCTACTTTTTCGACAGTTTGTAAATATAGTTTTTTCATTTGAAATTTGCACTTGCCAACCGAAACGGAATCAGGCGCTGCTGAGGAGCAACCTGACAGGGATAAGTTGGCCGACGAAATATAATTTTCAGGAGCACTGCTTTTTGCGGTGCTTTTTTCTGAACAATATTTCAGAAGCTCATGCCTTAATAAAACCTTACGCTGCTTCATATTCCGCCGGGGTTTTAAAGTTCAGTGCCTCATGCGGTCTTTCATTGTTATAATCCTCAATCCACACCGCAGTAAGCTGCTTCACCTGCTGCTGTGAGAAAAATAAATGCGCATCCAGAATGTCTTCCCGGTAGGTTTTGTTGAACCGCTCGATGATGGCGTTCTGCTGTGGTTTTCCTTTCTGGATTTTGATCCATTCGATATTATTCTCATGCAGCCACGTCTGGAACAGACCCGAGGTGAACTCCGAACCGTTATCGGTGCGGATACCCTTGGGTTTGCCATGCTTCTCGATAACACGCTCCAAAAACGTTATTACCGCTCTGGAGGGCATCGAGGTGCGAATATCAATGCCCAGGCATTTTCTGTTATACTGATCAATAATATTCAGGGTCCGGAACCGTGAACCTCTTGCCAGTGCATCACTCATAAAGTCCATTGCCCATTCCTCATTCTGCTCCAACGGGACAGAAATGGGATTGGCAGGATTGTCGAAGCGTTTTCTCTTCATTCTTCTGTAAAGCGAAAAACCATACTTCTGATACACGCGTCGGATTTGAGAAGCACCGAACTCAGGAAATTTCCTCTTCACTTTCACAATGACTTTCTTGCGTCCCAATCTGCTGGTTCCCAATATTGATGTGATGGCTCCTTTCAGCTTTTCATCCTTCGGCGGCATTCGCTTTTCATAATATTTTGAAGTTCGTGAGCGTCCCATTACGCGGCACACCTTAGCATAACTTACATCCGGTTTTATCTCCTGCAGGTAAGCAATACAGCGCTCTTTTTGATAAGGTGTCACCACTTTTTTGCGTTGATCTCCTTCAAAATATCGATGGACAGTTGCTGGTCTGCAACAATACGCTTAAGGCGGGCATTTTCCGATTCCAGCTCCTTAACACGCTGGAGTTCCGAGAGGGTCATGCCGCCGTATTTGCTCTTCCAGTTATAAAACGTCTGCTCGGAAATCCCAAACTCCCGGCAGATCTCTGCCACTTTTTTACCTTCTTGCTGGGTCTGGAGCACCTTTAAAATCTGGGCCTCCGTAAATCTTGATTTTTTCATTGTTTTTTCTTGACGTTAAAATTAATACTCTAATTTTAATCTGTCCAAAAAAAGAAGCCATGTACCTAAGCTGTCAACACCAGCTTTAGTAACTTTTAAATCCTTATATAAAACTTGTCGAAGTTCTTCCTCAAAAGAATTCTTGCTAGGTTGATTAAATTTAAAGTTAAAGTTATCAAAAAAAGATTTTAGTAAAAGTTGCGAATATCCTTGTTCTTCTAACTTTAGGACTAAATCAGCATTATGGGTTTTTATTTTTTCTAAATTAAAATGATTGTCTTTAAAACTTTTCTTAAGAATAATATCTAATTGACCATTTGTAATTAATGAACAAATCCGATTATTTTCCTTCAAAGCAAAAAATGATTTCATCCATTTTAAAAGTCCTTTATTTATTAACTCGTCAGAATCCCAAAAATCTGATTCAGGGTTTTGTTTATGCTTAATCTGATAATACTCTACACTGCCATTTTTACGAGTTGCTGTTACATCATCAAGAGCAAATCCTTTTATTCCCAAATCAACAGGAACGAATTGAATTTTTATTTCAGAATATTTATCTGGATTACGTAACCAATCAATGCATAATCTTAAAACAAATAAATCTTCGTATGAATAGCCGCTTCGAATTGAACTGTTTGGATTGATTCTCATTTTTATTAATTATGTCATACACTTTTTAATAATTTCGTTTTCATTCCCGATTTCAAAAACAAGTAGAAATCAATAGAAAATTACCTTATATAGAATTACTCCAAGATAAGAATATTTTAGATAACTATTTCAGGATCAGTTACCTCTAAAAAACAACCCATTCCAATTTATTAATTTCAGACTTTAGCTTTTCGAGTGTATCAATTATCTCAGAAAATTCAGGTCTGTGTTCACTATACAACATCTCTGATTTCATGGTTTCATAATCTTCTTCCCATTGCTTGATAATTGAATCCGGAGGAATTGGATTTATGGTTTGAGGATTGTGTAGTGAGTAATCAACACCAGCAACTTTGGTAAACTCAATTCTGTGATGTACAATAGTTTTATATAAATCCTCATCTTGTAGCGCTTTATCTTTAAACTCAGAATGATAAAGAGAGTAAATATCGTATAAATGTCTACTCAAACGATTTACTCTAATTTTATCATGTGGTTTCTGAAATTCTTCATGTAGTAAGAATATTTTCTCCAAAAATGTTCTCTCCGGATTAACAGAAGGTACAAGAAATTCATCAGATGAAAAATCTAGATCTTTATATTCCTGATCAACAAAAGAAGAAATCAAACAATTAGAAAAAGGTTCTTTTAATGACCTGCAACCTATTTCAATTTGTACTCGTGGATTCAAATATCCTTTGGTTTCAATGATGGAAGGATAGTAAATATTAATGATTCGTGGATCTTGATCTGATGACTGAACATTTTCAAGGGTAAATATAACATCTTCTGCAATGCCTTTATCTTCAAAACATTTCTGTAGCTTGGGATAAAATTCTTCAGCTACGAATTTTCCAGATTTCTTTCTAAGATTAGTTTTTCTTTTAGGGATTTCAGTAAAACCCAAAAATTCTCTATCAATTGCCAAATCAACATCTTCAGAAAACCTTTGAATTAGATTCCACGATTTACTTAATGATGTACCACCTTTGAAAACTAAGAACTCAGCTTCCTCCATGGCAAATATTATAGACAAGCTTTGCGTAACCCACCAATCTTTTTCCACAGCGAAGGGTGTAATTCCTTTCTTTTCTGCTATTTGATTGAATGCATTGATTCTTGTTTCTTCCGGTAAGCTCAGAAATTTATTTTTCATCTTATTTTGTTAAGGCTTTGCGCATAATAATTCTAATCCATTCGGGAGCTAATTTGATGTCATGTTCTAAACGGTATGGTTCTTCATTTTTTAAGTGATTTAAAATCGTTTGAATTTCATCATCTGTGACATTGTCTTTTCCTATTTCTTTTAAAGCCTGAATTACAATACCGCTGATATTCCCAATCGCAGCTAAATTTTTGGGACTTGCTTTTTTGAAAACAATTTTCCGATTTCCTACCTTGACAGTTCTAGCCGATCCGTCTGTATGATACACCAGATTCATTGGTATTTGTGAAGACAATCCAAGTTTATTAAGAGCCAAGACACCTGTTGGTATAATTCGAGCTTTGTCTCTTTTTCTTATAGATTCTGCAATCTTTTCTGCCGTCGGCAAAATCTCACCTAAATAGGGATCTTGCTCTAAAATAGAAAAAATACCTCTTGCAACTCGATAAACTTTCTTTCCATTAACCAAGCGCTCTAATACTTTGGAAACAGCTTTATAGTTCCCAAATGAAAGAAAATCTTCTGTATAAAAAAGCGAACCCCTCTTGGCTTTTTTTATTTTATCAAGTATTTTATTATCAATACTTTCCATGTTGTATTGTATATATTATTGTCGCAAATTTAGGAAATATTTGCGACAAAATTCAATTTAAATAAATAGTTTAATAATTCTTCTATAAATCCCTTTTCAGTTCATTATCAAAGAATCTTCGCTAATATTTTATACTCACAATTAATGGCGAAATTATTACTTATTTATTCATATTCAGAACACTAAATAATCGTTTTACAGTTTCCATTACGATGAACTTAATTTAGGGAATGAAAAGCATTACAATGAAATTATTCGAATTATAAACTGAGTGGATTACAAGATGTCTATTTTCATTCTCTTTACCAAAACAAATTTTTACGGAAATATGCTCATTCTCTATTTTCTTTCAATTAAAGATTCATAAAGTTTTTCTCTCCAATAATCTCTTGAAATTACATCATCATTTTCAAACAGTTCATCTATTTCTCTAAAAATTTCAAACAAATTAAATGTATTATCAACCGTCATCTTCATTAGTTTATTAAATACTGGTGCCTTGTATTTTTGAAATTCAGGTTTTCTAGCATTTTTAATTTTATTTGCTAAATGGAGTCTAACATCTTTAGGACTTTTTATTTCTGAAATTTTTGTTGCATCTTCTGAAACTTGCGTAATGAAAAAATCAATTAAATTAGGTAATTCTTTAATTTTTTCAAACACATTTTTGGTATTTCCTGTATGCTTATAGTTCAATAAATCAACAGGATAGGCAATATCTTCTTTTTTAACGCCTTTTGGTTTTAAATAGATCTCACTTTTTTTGTTTCCATCTTTATATTGGAGTTTGAATACGCCATTGAAAGAAACAGCATTTCTCTTAATTTCATCATTCTCTAATATTAGATTGAATGCTAAACTAAGGTTTTTGTCTATCTGTTTTTCATTAGATAAACTAAAAGAAGCATAAAGATTTGAATCGTCAACAACGTAATTATCAATATAAATTTCGTTTTTCGATTCCTTTACATATTTATTTAATGCAATCAAAGCTACAAATACAGAGAAGTTTAATCCAAAATCTTGATAATTATCTACTGATGTTACTGCTCTTAAATAAAATTTATTTTCTTCATTTTTATAAAGAAGTCTTAAACTTTTTTCATCATTATTATCTTTGTTTTTGTTTTTTAGATATTTCTTTATAACATCAATCAAATCTTCATACTCTTTATCTCTGCAATAGTTAGCAAACTTACTTAAATTATAGTAGTCTAACATATCTTGTTTTGCCGAATATGCTGTTTCAACTTCAAGTAAATCTGATTTATTCTTCTTGATTATTTCTTCATCTTGAATTTTAAAAACTTCAAATAAAGCTTTTTCATCTTCAAGCATTTTTTTGAGTTGTATATCTTTAACTTTTGCTTTTATATCCGTTTTTTTACATTGAGAATCTAATATCAGTAAAGATTCAACTAAAAATTTTGAGTTTCCTATTTGTAAAACTTCAATTGCTTCTTCCTCAATTTGAAATAAATTTACAAGTTCATTCTTAAAAATTTCTTGATTAGCTAATAATCTCAATAACTGCTTCTGTGTAATGTAATTTTCAGAAGAGTTTTCACTAAACTTTTTACTATGTTTTTCTAAAATCATAATTTTAAAATATATTTTGGTGTTAATAAAAGGGGCGTTTCACCCCTAAACGTTTTTAATTTACTTTTGATAATGAAGCTACACCAATAAGTAACAGCATTGCAAAAGCACCAATAGCTAAAACATTAGCATTTGAACCTTTTGCATGAATGCAACTATCTTTATAGCATAGACTTATACTATCATTTTTTTGTAAAAATCTTTGCATAAGCATTAATTTTAATATTGAACACTTTGTTTTTCACTTTTGGTCGAAAAACTTAACCAAGCACACTTTTAGTACATGCTTACTTTTCTTTGGTAATTCCTTTAAAAGGCTTCGGACTTGATGTTTTCACATCCATAAATCTGCCTGTATCAGAATCTCTCTTCGTCCAAAATCCTGTTTTAGGATTATGTACTTGAGTTCTGTCTTTTACAGCACCTTTTCTAGAATTGTCTTTTGGTGGATTTATTGCCATCGTTTTACAATTGTTTGGTTAAAAATTATTCTTTCAACTTCTCGACATGAAAGATTTGACGAAATCATTATATTTGTTCAACAAAAGTATTGTTTCATATATAATACAAATGTTTCTACAAAGAAACGAATTAAATTTGTTTTACCAAAGAAACATTTGTACTTTTGCTGAAACATTATTCACAATTAACTAAAAGTTATTAACAATGAGCACTTCATTAGATACTCAAAGATTTTCAGAAATGATTAAGTCAAAAAGAGGAAGTAAGGGTTTGAGAGTGCTTGCTTCCGAAATAGGAGTTAGTGCATCCACACTTTCACGAATTGAGCAAGGGAATTTACCTGATATCGATACTTATTTGAGATTATGTGACTGGTTAGAGGTTTCAACGGATTATTTTACTAATTCGAATTCAAGTCTTGAAGATGTACAAAACGAAGTTATAGCACATTTAAGAGCAGACAAAACCTTGCCTCCAACAACTTCCGAAGCTTTAATACAAATGATAAATTTAGCTTATGCCTCTGCAACAAAAGAAAGCCAAATATAAAAGAGGTTTTAAGAAATGGACAGATGAAAAAGTCATTGAATTAAGGAAGCAGTTAGGATTATATGCTTCCTCTCCTTTGTGCGCTTTTAAATTATGTGAATTTTTAAAGATTCCAATTTTTGAACCTTCTGCTGTTCAAGGACTGTCCGAAGAGTTTTTAAATGAGTTATTAGTAGATGGTTCTACACATTGGTCAGCAGCTACAATTCCATTAAATGAAGGAAAATATATAATTATTCACAACCCTACACATTCCCCAGCAAGGCAACAAAGTAATTTAATGCATGAAATAGCTCATATACTTTGTGGGCATAAGATACCTGAACAAGCAAAAAACACTGGATTATCAGGGTTCTTAAGAAATTTTAATGCAGAACATGAAGATGAAGCAGAATGGTTGGGTTCTTCTTTACAATTGCCAAGACCAGCTTTACTATATTCGTTAAAAAAAAGAATGACATTAAATGATATTGCAGAGCATTATAATTGTAGTTTAGAAATGGTTCAATATCGAATTAATATTACTGGTGTTAAACGGCAATTATCTTATTTGAAGAAATAAGATTTTCATAATTTATTATCTTATTTGTACTGCGAGTGTAAAGAAATTTCGAAATTTAAAATATAAAGGTTTCTTAAAAATCCCGTATACCACTTATTGACTACACAAAATTGGCCATCCAATATGTGCACGATGTAGTTGTTCTAAATAGGTTCTAAATAATTTTGAATTCTCTACTTCTGGAAAATTTGAAACTTCCAAATATTCAAACCACCATTTATAATTTTTTAATTCTTCAAATTCGAAGATATTTAGGCAACCTGTACCTTGACTTCCTATGAAATGTTCTTTGCAGCGTTGTCTGAGGTATGCTTGATGACCTGTATAAACCACATATCCGTTTTCTAAATCTTCTGGAATAATTAGGGATTGTAGTTTTAAGGATTCTTTTATCTTTTTTTGAAAATTATAATGTGCTTTGTCTTTTCTTTCTTCACCATATTTTGAAAGAATTTCAATAGGAGTATTTGTTTTTATTTGATAGATGCCAGATTTTCTTTCGAGCTGTATTGCTAACTCTTTAATTGAAATAAATGGTTTTATAGGAATGGAAAACCATTTTGATTCTAATTTTGGAATGAGGACTTCTAAGATTTTTTGGTTCATTATCGAGTCATTAGTTGTGAAATATTTACAGACTTATTAAATAAAAAGTAATACTTGTAAAAATCAGATTCTATCGTAATGCCTTCTTTATTACAAGAAATTTCATAAAATGATTGCAAGTTTGAAGCTTGTGTAGCATTTATTGCTAAGGTATGGTCTCTACCTTTCACATTGTTAACTATCTCGTAACAAACCATTTCATGAATTAATTTTGTTGTACTGATGTTTGTTACGCCCGGTGAAACATTGTGTAAAAACACATCATCTTCGACTGTTATAATGTATTCGTTTATTGTAGTAGTATTTTTTTGAAGTACTAATATTATTTTTTGATTTCTAGAAATAATTTTTTTAATACGAGGTTCTAATGTTTCACACTGTGTACGTAAACTCTCAACTAACAACAATATTTTTTCGACATCAACTTTATATATTTCACTGATTAGATCACTGTGAGACAAAGGATTTAGGAGCAAAGCAATGTAATCATCAATTAAATTTAAAATAGAATTATCTATATGTAATGACTCAAAAAACTTCTTAACAGAAATCATTTTATCATTTAATTTTTTCTTATCACTTCCATCGTCATTTTTAAATAGTTCTTTAGGTAGATAATTTTCTAAAATTTGTTCTAGTTCTTTCCTAAGATAATTCATAGACGCAGGGTAATCTGGAGGATATGAATTTTTATGTTGTAAAGCTTGTGCAAAAAATCCTTTAGAAGGAAAGTCTTTTGGGGAATAAATTCCCTCATCATTTTTCACTTGATACAATTCTCTAATCTTCCAAAATGAAGAGTTTCCTGAATATTCAATTCTCCTTTTCACCATATTAAAAAAGCTTCTTTCGTGCGTAAAAAGGTAGATCTTGTATTTAGGTGCAAAAACATTCAGAATTATATCCAAAACCTTATCCCGATTACTCATATCTAAACTGACCAACAAATCATCTAAAGCCAAAAATTTGCCTTCAAAATCTGGACGAATAAAATCTAAAAGCAAGGTAAAACGAACCGCTAACCCAATACTAGTCAATTTAGCTTCATTAAAGTATGACTGTGGTTTAGGAATTGGAGTAAATGTTCCGTCTTCTTTTTTAATTTCAATTTTTATTGAAATATGCGGTTCATTAAAACCTACAAAATTATACCATCTCTCTCTTTCTTTGTAAAATTGAGGAAATCCATTACTAAACTTTAACTTATTTTCATCTTTATATTCTAATGAAATTCTAATTTCCTTATCGCCAGTATTTTTAAAATTGTCTTCATAAAACTGATTAACTTCCGTATTAATTTCATTTATCCAATAAGAAATATCATCATTGAAAATAGAGATTCGTACGTCAAAATCACTTTGTAAAGTTTGACTTCTACTTAATTTAAAATAAGGGTCACGGAATATAAATGGTTGGTTATTTTTAATATCTTTTAATTCATCTGATAAAGTTTTTTCATTATTTCCTCTATTTGTTTTCAGGAAAGGAAACATATCTGTTGATTATTTATTTTGCTAATCTATCAGCACCTAACCATATCTGCAAAAAGTAGTGGGGTCGATTTATAAATCTTTACGTAAAGATTTATAAATTTTTACACAATTAGCATTCAACAATATCATTATCAATCATTTAAAAATACTTGTAAAATAGGATTATTTTAAAACCAGACTTACTTTATCAGTATAAATTGACTATTTTTGGAATATTAATCATCTGAAAAATGAACTAAAAAACACAATGGTTAGAAAAACTCTATTATTATTTATTCTTTTTATTCTTTCTCCATTTTCCTCACAAGAATATTATTCAGAATTACGCAAGAAATATTGGGAATATGATGTGCATGACGCAAGAGCATTTACCATTCTCGAACTTTATATTAGTTCTGCAAAAAAAGAAAAAAATTATGCCGAGCTGTACCAAGCTTATGCTGATGCCATAAGATATTCTTCGAACAAAAAAATTCAATATGCAGACAGTGCCATTGTCGCTGCTCAATTATCAGGAAACAAAGATCTAATAGGCAGTTCACATATCGAAAAAGGAGCAGTTTATTATTCTACGTACAGAAAGTTTCAGCCTGCTTTGGACGAATACCTTAAAGCATATCAATACACCAAAAATGCAGACGATCAATTTTTAAAATACCAAAATCTTTATCATATTGGCGTTGTTAAAAGTTACCTGGGCTATTATCACGAAGCATTAGAATTGTTTGAAGAATGTATTGCCTATTTCGAACCGAACACAAAAGCAAATATTCATAAAAATTTAATTCTGAACAATCAAAAAGGTTATCTCAACTCACTGCATCAAATAATTATTTGCTACCAAGCAATAGGAAATGACAAAGAAGCTGAAAAACGAATAAAAGAAGGCTTAAGAAAAACGCCAAAAGCTGATTTTTTTTATTTAGAGAAAAGTTATTTTGAAAAAGCTAAAGGAATTTCGGAATTTAAAAGAAAGAATTATGAGGGAGCTATTTCTGATTTCAATCAATCACTTCTAGGATTAAAGGAGAAAGATGATTTTACTTGGGCATCGGTTGTCCATTTTTATAGAGGTTTGAGTTATGCTCAATCAGGAAATCAAGAAAAAGCCATTGAAGATTATAAAAAAGTAGATTCTATTTTTAATCAACATCATTTCATACTGCCAGAAATCCGCAGGAATTATGAAGAACTCATTCAATATTATAAAAAACAGAATATCCCACAACAGGAATTGTATTATACGAAACAACTCTTAAAAACAGACCGTATCATTGCCAACGATTTCAAATATCTTTCTAGCCGTATACATAAAGATTACGATACCAAAACATTATTGCAAGCGAAAACAGATTTAGAAAACACGAATAATTTCGGTAAATATTTGCTGCTATTAAGTGCTTTTGTTATATTAATTTTGGGTTGTATTGTTTTTTACTGGCTCAAAAGAAAAAAAGAAATCCAGAAAAAATACGACGAATTGTTATTGAAAAGAAATACCTCTAAATCCGTAGAAAAAAATAACAGTACCGAAGAAATCCCTAACAAGAATTCTAAACTGGAACCAAAAATAATTCTGAATCTCAAGAAAAATTTCGCTGAATTTGAAAAGAACAAAGGCTTTCTGGAAAAAGGAATTACCTCCGTAAAACTGGCCACCCAATTCGGAACCAACACCAGCTATATCTCCCAGTTTATCAATGAGTTTAAAGAAAGTAATTTCAATACGTATATCAATAAACTAAGGATCAATTACGCCACAGAAAAAATGTATATTGACAAAGAATGGCGGAAATATTCTGTTGAAGACATCGCAAGTGCATGCGGTTTTAACAACAGACAGAGTTTTTCGAATATTTTCTACGAACAAACAGGCCTCCGCCCCAATGATTTCATAAAAATGAGAAAAGAAGAATCTGAGCGTTCAGAAGTTTTCGTGGTATAAAAAATAAACAATACCTTTGCCCTGCTTTTAGAAAAGGGAATTGTGTGCAAATCACAAACTGTCCCCGCAACTGTAAATCACCATTAGTGAAACTGCGATACAACCACTGAGCAATCGGGAAGGTGCAGTTTTGTGAAAGTCAGGAGACCTTACTGAAAGTATTATTATTAAACGCTTTCGGAGGAAGAGTCGTGAATTACTGAACTTTCAGTTCTGTTTTTTTACCTGCATTTTTTCCGATAAGTCATCTTTAACCTAATTATTTTTTAAATGAACAAAAAATTAATCCTGGTTGGAGCAATGCTTGTCGTAAGTACAACCGTTTTTGCCCAACAGGAATCTACCATCGAAGAAGTTACCATCGCTTCAAAAACACCACAACAACTTTACAAAACCGGAAAAAATGTAAAACTGATTTCCCAGGAGGATCTTCAGAAATACAAAGGTCAAAATGTAAACGATGTCCTCGACCAGGTAGCCGGAATTCAAATTACAGGAAATTTCAACAACGCTCAGGAGCCAAAATCAATGAAAATCCGCGGTGGAAAAAGCGCCAATGTTTTAATTTTAATTGATGGAATCCCTTTGAAAGACGTTACAGGAAATGATTACAACGCGGCTGACCTTCGGCTTTTGGCTTTAGAAAATGTAGAAAGCATCGAGGTTTTAAATGGTGCATCTTCCGTGTTGTACGGTTCAAATGCTACGGTTTCGGTCATCAATATTAAAACTAAATTTTCTTCAGTGGACAAAATTCAGGGAACTTTAGGCGCGAGAGCCGGTTCTTATGATACGTTTGCGCAAAATTTGGCTCTGCGCGGAAAACTCAGTCAGTTCAATTATCAGATTTCAGGATTTAATGAAAAATCCGAAGGTTTTTCTTCTGCTACAGGCGAAAATTTCGATAAAGACGGTTTCGAAAAACAAAACATTAATGCCAATTTTGGCTTTAAAACTGATAATTTCACGATTAATTTGAATGGAGGATGGAATCATCATTTGTTCGATTATGATGAAGGCGCTTTCACCGACGGAAAATACCGGGGAAATGATGAGCAGAGTTATGCCGGAGCAAATGCGAACTTTAAATACAACAAAGGTGAAATCACCTTCAATACAAGGTTTTCCGGAAATGAAAGATTAGGACAGAACTTCGTTTCAAACGGTTACCAGGATCAATTCAGTTATTCTGGAAGAACTTTTTTCTCAGAATTTTTTAATCACTATACCGTTTCTGATCACTTCAGTTTTATTGTAGGACTTCAATATGAAACACAAAAATTGGGCGCAAAATCTCTTCCATGGGGCGGAAATTCGATGCAGGATGATTTGATCATGAACGATACCAAAATCAATAATTTTGATGTTTTCGCAACGGCAAACATCAATTATGAAGGTTTAAATCTTGATCTTGGAAGCAGAATGACCGATCATTCCAAATTTGGAAATCATTTCGTGTACAATATCAATCCGTTTTATCTGCATGAAATGGAAAACACCTATTTTAAAGTTGGATACTCCTTTGCGACCGCTTTTATTGCCCCAACTCTTTACCAGAACTACGGTTCGCTTCCTTACACTTTGCCGAATTCCGATCTGAAACCTGAGCTCAATTCTTCACACGAAATCGATCTGAGTTTCGGAAAAAAAGACAGAAGTCTGAATGTTACCGCAAGCCTTTTCCAAAGACAGGAAAAAGAAGCTTTTGCTTACCAGACGGTTGATTTTGTAACCTATGCAGGGCAATTTAAAAATGTAGGAGACAATAAAGTAAAAGGTTTTGAAATCGCCGCAGATTATCGGTTCAGCGAAATGTTTAAACTGGGCGGAAATTTCAGTTTCGTGGAAAAAGAAAAAGAAGAAACCATGCTCCGTCAACCGAAACAAAGGGTGAATTCTTATCTTGAAGTATCGCCTTTTCCGACTACAAAAATTAATTTCGCTCATCAGTTTGTATCGAAAAGAGCTGATGCTTATTACGATTCCACTACTTTTTCCAACAAAAATGTGGAATTAGAAAGTTTCAATTTATTTAATTTAAATATCAATCAGAATATCATTAAAAACGTCGATGCTTTCGTAAATATCGGTAATCTTTTTAATACTTCTTATGTTGATGTAATTGGCTTTAATACCAAGGGAAGAAATTATACCGTTGGTGCTCAATATCAATTTTAAACAGATAAAAGACTTAAATCAACTTTGCCAAAGTTTCGAACTTTGGCAAAGTTGATTTGCTTTTACAAAGAGGATTTATTGCAGAATTAGTCCCAATAATTCCCCTTCGCGAATCACGAAATTTCTCGCTTCTTCTTTATCGTTTCCGATTTCGCCTTCCAGAATGGCTTCTTTCACTTTTTCCTTTAAAATCCCAATTTCTCTGCCGGGCTGAATATTAAACATTTCCATAATTTCTTCTCCGGAAATGGGTGGCTGAAAATTCCGAACCTGATCTTTTTCTTCAACTTCTTTAATTTTCAAAGCAACATATTCGAAATTCTTTTTAAACTTTGCCTGTTTTGAAGAATTCTTGGTGGTAATATCGGCTTTGTTCAGAATAAACAAATCTTCCAGATCTTCGCCGGCATCAAACAAAAGTCGTCGCAGTGCCGAATCAGAAGTTCCGTCATCTACCAGCGCAATAGGTCTCGAGGATAACTTCACTAATTTCTGAACATATTTCATGTCGGTTCCCAACGGTAGTTTTAAACGGTAGAAAATATTTTTCACCATTTTGGAACCCAAAAATTCGTGGCCGTGGAAAGTCCAGCCTGTTCCGTCAACAAATTTTTTGGTTGGCGCTTTTCCGATATCATGCAATAAAGCCGCCCATCGAAGCCAAAGATTATCCGTGTTTTCCGAAATATTATCAACGACTTCCAGCGTATGCCAAAAATTATCTTTGTGCGTTTGTCCTTCTACTTCTTCAATTCCCTTTAATGCGGTAAGTTCAGGAATAATGAGTTGCATTAAACCGGTTTGTTCCATTAATTTCAAACCCAGAGAAGGTTTTTCGGAAAGCATAATTTTATTGAATTCCACCATGATGCGTTCCAGCGAAACAATTCTTATTCGTTCTGCTTCCTGCCGAATGGCTTTGAGAGAATTTTCTTCAATTTTGAAATTTAAAGTGGATGCAAACCGAATCGCGCGCATCATCCGCAAAGGATCGTCTGAGTACGTTTGGCTGGGTTCTAAAGGAGTTTGGAGGATTTTTTTCTTAATGTCATTAATTCCGTCAAAAGGATCGATCAGGTCACCGAAGTTATCTTTATTTAAAGAGATCGCTAAGGCATTAATGGTAAAATCCCTGCGTTTCTGGTCGTCTTCCAAAGTCCCGGTTTCTACAGAAGGCTTTCGGGAATCCTCAGCATAACTTTCTTTCCGGGCGCCTACGAATTCCAAATCAAGACCTTCATGTTTGAACATTGCAGTGCCGTAATTTTTGAATACAGAAACTTTCAGTTTGGGACTAATTTCGTGTGCAACAGCTTTTGCTAAATCGATTCCGTTGCTTTCTGTAACAAAATCAATGTCAGTGGGTGTTTTTCTTTTCATCAATAAATCCCGCACATAACCGCCAACAATAAAAACCGTTTGGTTGTTTTTCCCGGCAACTTCTGAAATAATTTTAAAGAGTTTCAGATTTTTATTTTGATTGAGATTGATGTTCATAGCTATTCTTCGACAATTTCTGCAAAGATAAAGCTTCTGATTTAATCAGCCGGTATTGAAGAACTACGGCAGATTCAAAAAAAGTGAGCACCGGTAAAAAACCGCAGTATTGAGGGGTTAATCTACCGTTGGGGAATTATTTAAAAGCCAGTCATCAATTTCTTCTTCTAAATATTCGGTCTGTAATTTTATCGCTTCCATAAAATCATCGGGTATGTTGGCTGTGTCGGTATTTTCCAGATTCCATAATTCGTCAGACATCAGTTCGTACTCGGAATATATTCTTTTGAATCGGGGGCTGTTTTTCTCTAATTCCTCAATTTTCTTTTGTTGAGGCGTAAATTTTCGGTAAGGTCTTTGTGTGGTCATGTTTTTTCCTGATTAAATTTTTGACTGGTTTATAAAACTTACTTCTGGTCTCAGACTCCATTAACTCATTAAAAATGAAAAAGTTACATTCACACATCTCTCTTTCACAAAATAAAAGTAAACAATATATCAAAGCGAAAAAATATTTTAACAAGTTTTTCTGATTGTTTAACATATAGTTTTAAATTTGCAACAATTAATATGAAGGAACTTTTACTCAAACAAAAACAAGTATTACTTTTCGTGATCGCGGGAGGGCTCAGTGCTGTCATTGAAATCGGTTCATTTAAAATATTCAGCGTATATCTGCCGTTGATTTTTTCCGGAGAAAATAATTATTACGGGATCCATTTCCCACTAAGCAATATATTTTCAACGAGTTGCGGAATCATCACTAATTATTTCCTGAGCATCTGGTTTGTTTTTGAGCGCGGCAAACATTCAAAACGCAAGGAATTTGCTTACTTTATGTTTGTTTCTTTTTTCTCAACTTTGCTGAGTTTAACTTTCTTCCAGCTTTTCTTTAGATTTGCGTTCAAAGAGAATATCGATGTAGGATTCTTCGTTATCAGCCAGGCGGTTATAAGTAAAACAGCAGCGATTCTGTTGGTTTCTGTCTTGAATTACTCGGTGAAGAAAAAAGTGATTTTCAATGGTTAATCATTAGAGTAATGAATAGCCCTTCTGTAATTTACCTAAAAAGTAATTTTCAAAGTACATGACAAAAGTTTTGAATTATATCTGGCGAGGCTGGATGGTGATTTTAGGAGCCGTCCTGACCCCGATTCTGGGCATCCCTGTGTTGCTGTTCTCCATTAAAAAAGAACATTATCCGTATGCCTATTTTTTTATCCGTTTATGGTGTTTCGGGATGTTTTACGGAATGGGATTCCGCTATGAGCTGATCAACCTCACCGATAAAAAGATGGATAAAAATCGACCGTATGTTTTTGTCTCCAACCACACCTCTATTATGGATGTGATGCTGCCGTGTATTCTGATGCCGCACCATCCGCTGTGTTATGTCGGGAAAAAGGAATTGGTGAAGATTCCGATTTTTGGAACGATTTATAAAAGGATTTGTGTGATGGTCGACCGGTCTTCTGCCCGCAGCCGTGCAGATGTGTACCGCCGTTGCGCAGAAAGAATGGAAGAAGGACAAAGCATTGTCATCTTTCCGGAGGGCGGGGTACCCGATGACACTTCGGTACTGCTGGATTCTTTTAAAGATGGTGCTTTTACACTTTCATCGAAACATCAGTCCCCGATTGCCGTATTCACATTTGTTGGTTTAAAGGAGATGTTTCCTTTCAATTATGGAAAAGGGCATCCGGGAAAAGTGAAAGTTTATTTCAATGATGTGCTGGAACCCAATCAGTCTGCGGAATTGCTAAAAGCAGAAGCACACCAAAAGATCAAAAACATTTTGAAAAGCTCAGTTTGAGAAATTAAAATAGCTATATTTGTTTTTAAGAAATAAATAAATATGTCGACAAATTCTAATTATTCTAAACAAACCAATTGGGGGCAATTTGTACCTTTGGTAACTGTATTTTTCTTTTGGGGATTCGTTGCGGCGAGCAACGATATTTTGATCCCCGTATTTAAAAAAGCATTTAATCTTTCCCAAGGTCAAAGTCAGCTGGTTTCGGTGGCATTTTATGTCGCATATACAGTGGGATCACTGATTTATATGTTTATTTCTAAAGCCATAAAACAGGATGTAGTTAATAAAATCGGATATAAAAACGGTTTGATCTTAGGACTTCTCATCTCAGCATCGGGAACCTTACTGTTTTATCCGGCAGCAAATCTGGGTTCTTTTCCTTTAATGATTACAGGGTTATTTATTTTGGGACTGGGCTTTTCGCTACAACAGATTGTGGCCAACCCGCTGGCAATTGAAATTGGACCGACTGAAACGGGATCACAACGCCTTACCATGGCGGGAGGAATTAATAATTTGGGAACAACGATTGGACCATTAATCGTCGCATTTGCTATTTTCGGTTCGGCGACCGCTTCTAATACGGAAGCGAGTATAGAATCTGTAAAAATCCCTTATATGGTTCTGGGAGGCGCGTTCATTCTGGTCGCAATTTTATTGAAATTCTCATCACTTCCACAAATTACACCAACGATTACAGAAGATACAGACGATGTTGTTCCTGGTGAGCACAGAGATTCTGCTTTGAAATATCCGCAACTGGTATTAGGAATGATTGCCATTTTCGTCTATGTCGGCGTAGAAGTATCTACCGCAAGTAATTTGCCGGCCTACATGGAAAACTCACTGGGTTTTTCAACCAAAGATATTGCTCCGTACGTTTCCTTATACTGGGCATCTTTAATGATTGGCCGATGGACCGGTGCAGTTGAAGCGTTTGACATCACATCAGGTTCAAAAAAGATCTTAAGATTTTTAGCTCCCTATTTAGCATTTGGTGTTTTCCTTTTGGTCAATGCAATTGCACAGCATGATTTATCCCATTTCTATATTTATGGTGTGATTATTCTGGTAATGATTGCGTGCGATATCTTAAGCAAAGGAAATCCTGCAAGAATGCTGCTGATCTTTTCATCAATGGGAATACTGTCCTTAATCACCGGAATGATGACCACGGGAATGATCTCTGTATATGCCTTCACCAGTGTTGGATTATTTTGCTCCACCCTTTGGCCATGCATCTTTGCTTTGGCAATTAATGGATTGGGAAAACACACCAACCAAGGTTCTGGTTTTTTAATTATGATGATTATGGGTGGCGGTATCGTTTCCTGGCTGCAAGGAATGCTTGCTGATTTCACTAATATTCATTTTAGCTATATCGTGGGTGTTATTTGTTTTGCCTATCTCGTATTTTATGCTTTGCGGGTAACAAAAATATTGAAAGAGCAGGGAATCAGTCTGGATCAGGTTCAAAAAGAAAATGCTCATTAAAAAGAATCATATTTACAATTATAAAAGATTTTGGGCAGGTGTATTACTTGCCCAATTTGTTTTGTTTTTAATGCTTTCAAAAATTGATTTTGCCATCGGTTTTTTTGAAAGTATTTTTGAATTTCAGAAAAGAATTCATCAGCACCTTTTTTCTATAATCCCTTTTTCTGTCGGTGATATTTTCTATATTTTTTTACTGGCGATTTTTCTCTTTTTCATTTTTAAAATTATAAAAAAAAGAAGCCGGAAAAGATATTCTTTAAAATTATTAATCCTTCTTAATATTCTTTATTTTACGTATCAGATTTTTTGGGGAATGCTTTACTTCCAGAAACCGCTCTTAGAAAAATTACCGGAAAAAGAGATCAATATCGAGGACGTAAAAACCCTCAGCTTAGAATATCTTGAACGCTGCAAAAAAACAAGAAAGCTGGTCAAAGAAGATCAGAATGGAGTTTTCATTGTTTCAAACGATTTGCCTGTTAAAGAGGAGATACTGAAGAATCAGACTCAGCTTCCCGCTTATTTAAATAACAAGAAGGGGACGGGAACCCAAGCGTTCAAATCGAGTTTGTTTAAACCGATGATGAGTTATACCGGGATATTAGGATACTACAATCCGTTTACAGCTGAAGCGCAGTATAACGCTGCCCTGCCATCCACTTATATTCCTTTTACGCTGTCGCATGAGAGCGCACATCAATTGGGCTACGCAAGAGAGCAGGAAGCCAATTTCATCGGTTTTTTAATTGGCAGGGATTCGAAAAATGCAGATCTAAAATACAGTACGGAATATTTTGTTTTGAAATCTTTGCTTAATTATCTGGCAGAACATGACCAGAAGTTTGCGGAAACCGTTTTAGAAAATTACTCTATGGGAATGAAACGTGACCGGATTGCAGAAAAACTTTTCGTTAAAAATCACAAAGGGCTATTGAATGAGTTTTTCGGTTTCTCCAATGATTTATTTCTGAAAAGCAACCAACAGGATGGCAGTATAGCTTATTCTTATTTCATCGATCTGCTTATCCGATATCAATGAGTTAAAAAAAAAGAATCGCACCTTACGATGCGATTCTAAAAACACAAATGATGAAAAAAAATTTATGCCTTAAATCTAACAGACGTCATCTTTAAAGCGTTGTAAATGTAGAAATAAATTTTGTAATAACAAAGTTATTTCTGATGAAAATCAGTTAAAATTGACTTATAAAAACTGAAATTATTCTTTCGGCATCACTCCTTTTTGACAGCCCTAATTGTGACAACTAAAATGGATTTTTATTGAAGTATCCAGAAAGCCGAACGGCAATAAAATATTGAGGTAGTTACTGATATTCAGTATCTGAAAATTACATTGTAAAACGGAAATCAGCAGAATTTTCACAAAAATAAAAAGTCCAGTAAAATACTGGACTTTTTTGTAGCGAAGACGGGAATTGAACCCGTGACCTCAGGGTTATGAATCCTGCGCTCTAACCGACTGAGCTACCTCGCCTTTTTTAAGGTGGTGCAAATATAAAAATATTTTACGAGGTAGCAAAAATTAATTTAACTTTAAATAAGAAATTACATCTGCAGCATGATCTGGCTTGGCAATAATCTTATTATTACCATCCAATATATAATAGCTCGGAGTTGCGTGGACATTATAAGTGTCTGAGAATGAACTATTCCAACCTTTTAATTCGGAATCATTGATCCAAGGCAGCATTTTGGCTTTATTTTCGTACGCCAAGGCATCACTGTCCAAAGAAAAAGCAATAACTTCTCCCTTCAATCCTTTAATCGCATTATATTTTTCGATAATCTTGGGTAATTCTGCTTCACAGTGGGAACAGGTAGAAGCCCAGAAAACAATAATTTTCTTATCTGCCTTTACGTCATAAATGGATTTGGCTTTGGTATTCGAGGCTCTATTGAAAACATAATTGGGAAATGTTGCTCCAACTTCTGTATTGATATTTGTTGCAATAGTATTTTTTAACCTTTCATTAATCGTGCATTTCAAATTCTTCGCTTCGGTAAGGTATTTGTCTTTTAAATCCTGCATTGCATAAGTATCAAAAATCTCAATAATTTCAGAAAGAACTGTTTGTCCGCGAGGCGTTTCTACATTTACGGCTTTTAGCATCTTATCAACATCTGCAGACAGGCTGGCAGTGGAACCGGCGTTTAAATAAGCAACAAGAACTGGTTTCAATAAAGATGAACTTTCCAGAAACTCATTTGATTTTGTTAAAAAATCGATAATTTGGTCCTGAGTAACAGCGCTCTTATTTGCACTTTTTTCCAAAAATTTATTATAGTTGGTGCCGTAATAAGCAACAAACGGGAACTTGGTAAGGTCTGGCGCAGCACTTGAGAGACGGAGAACTTCATTGTTGAGCGCCGTGGCAAAATCACTTTTAGTCTTATAATATTCTTTAATTTGATATAAGGCCGGCAAGATATATTCTTTCTTTTTCTGAATATCCTGTATTTGATCCATCACATAATTCGCTTCGTCAATGTAATCAATATTCACGATTTTATCTTTCTCAGTTTCAAATTTCATTTTAACATCCTTATTTTCTGAGATAAAATTAACGGATGCATTCGTCTCCGGGAAATACAGCTTCATCATACCGGAATAAGGTTTACTGACATTGATTTGCCATGAATTGCCTTTCTTTATCTCCTTGCTGTTTAGAACATCTTTGGAACCATTCAGCGTATAGAGATATACTTCTTTTGGAGTAAAGGAAGATGGGACTTCTACATTGATTTTAAACTGCGCTTCATAAGAATTGACAGCCAACAAACTCAAAATAAATATTACTTTTTTCATAATGTAAATATAAAAAAAAACTCATTGCAAATTCAATGAGTTCTCAGTATTGTTAAAAGGTTATACTATTTGTTTTCTCTGCACTTTTTTAGCATAAAGAACAATAAATAAAATCGCTGCTGCTGCTAAAATAAAAATGTACATATCGATTGGTGCTGCCGCTGTTTCGGGGGTTGTTCCTCCAGCACCGCCACCTGGTGGAGGTGGTGTCTGAGCATTTAATAAAAAACTGCCAAGGAAAATAAAAGCGGTTACCAATATCTTAACTATATTTTTCATCATCTTGTGTAATTTGTGTTGTATTATCTTAGGATTTTGGTTACTACTTTCTCACCTTTCTCTGAAGTGACATGTACTATATAACCCGCCGCAATTCTTTGAAGAGGCAATTCATAACGCCCTGCCGCTGAAACTTTAGAAGCATTATGTACAAGTTTTCCACTCATATCATACACTTGAATATCTGCATTTTTCCATGTTTTATCAAACATTACAAAATAGTTGTCATTCTCTGGATTGAAGACCACAATAGTGCTGCTTTTTTTCAAACTGGTATCGGTACCCAACGTGGTGTTTTGAGGCTTACCATAATAAATATTGTATTCTACACCATTTTGATAATTTCCCGGAACACTTTTTACGATTGCATTCTGTATGATGGGGTGCACTGCCGTTTCGGTTTCTTTTCTATAATAAAAACCTTCTCCCTGCGATAATAAATGAGTCGCGTCATTAACCAACTCAGCATTTTCTCTAATTTCAAATTTAAAACTTACAATATTTGAATTGTAATTCACCAATTTAATATTTTTCCCTTTGAAATCATTTTCGTTTGCTTCGTTAAGATACAACCAATACGAAACATTGCTGTTATCATATCCACCATTGATTGGGTCCTCTTCAAAAGTGCCAAAAAGTTGATCACCCTGCGCTCCAATTTGAGCTTTTACCTGAGTAGAATTACCTGACACAGTGGTCTCTCCTACAACATAATAAGTTCTTTCAACTTCGTTACCATTTGCATCTAAACCAACAATACCTAGTTGTTTAACCGTCGAGTTATTACCTGCTCCTTTGGCTGCCGAAACGGCATATGGTGTAACTGCTGATCTTGGATGATATTTAAACCTTCTCAAGGTAGAAAAATCGAGAATGGGCTTAGCTGTATTATCTTTTAATTTTATAACAAAAGTACCCATTGGGCGGATAACCTGGTAATCTACATCACCAGTTGCAACTCCTGCATTAAAGGTTATTGCTTTATAAGAAGTTGATCCACCTACTTCATTAGGCTTAAATTGCACTCCTGAAACC
Organism: Chryseobacterium gotjawalense; assembly: GCF_030012525.1. Lineage (NCBI taxonomy): Bacteria > Pseudomonadati > Bacteroidota > Flavobacteriia > Flavobacteriales > Weeksellaceae > Chryseobacterium > Chryseobacterium gotjawalense. Next base: position 2,736,469 of record NZ_CP124855.1, on the reverse strand, counting down.
TCTAATCGCACTCCGTAAATATTGCTGAGATAATTACCATCACCATCCGTTTCAGCGGCAGCGATTTGAGACAAATCTAAATTAGTGAGATAAGGATTACCAAACTGATAAATGTTTTTACCAAAATCACCATTCCATGCTGTACCGCCACTGGCAATATGGAACCCATCCTGTAAATAGGTGTTATATCTTCCACCGTATTCGTTGATTCCGCTTCCACCAACACCGAAGAACATACCATCTCCCGCGTTTTCCAGTGTCACTTTTTTATCGGCATCAGGAACATCAGCAACCGGTCTACCTTTTAAAGTTCTTGTAAGTGAAGAAACATCTAATGCTTTTCCTCCTAAACTAAAATAGGTAACCGCTTTTGTATCTTCACCAAATTTAAAACTCAAATTTGGCAGGTTATCAAATACAACTCTACTGTTGTTCCAACGTAAAATCTCATTTTCCGATCTTCTTACCGTACTGAAAACTTTACCTAATTCGGAATTTAAAGTTGACGCTGATTTACTGTAAAATGGCATACCTATCTGCTGGTAAGCACCATGACTTACCTGCCGATATTCCTGATCAACAATACCTTTAATATTACTTTGAATTATACCAGAAATAAATAACTGTCCATAGGTGTAAACGGGCGGCGTAGTGGGATTAATAGAATTAGTTGATGCATAAGCAGTTGGCTCATTCAACTTATTAATAAAGTTGCCTCCTCCATTTGTTTCAACTTTATCCGCCCCAGCAGCATCGATTGTTTTAAAAACATCTGTCGTACCGTTTCCAACTACCATAACGTTTCCGTGGTTTTCGAAAACAGCATTTCCTTTCATCTGAAGACCACCGCCATTATAAAACAACGAACCTTTACCAACGTAGAGAATCCCGCCAGTGTCTACATGGCAAACAATTTGTGCTCCGAGTGTTACGCTCAACGCCAAAAAGCCTATCATAAATAGATTTTTTTTCATTTCAATTTGTGTTTTGTGTTTGTGTTTGTGTTTTGTACTTTCTTAAAAAAGAATGCCTTACAAAGATAATTAATTTTTGCAAGGCATCGTCAGATTGTTCTCAAAAAGCTAAAAAAGGGTGTTTTCACGGTTTATTACCACTTTTTTTTGAGCAGCAATATTGAACATGTAATCTTCGAGTACCTTTTCGGTTGTCCCACGAAGTCCTCGTGCTCCAAGTCCCTTATCCATAGTCTCTTCCACGATACTTTCCAGACCATCATCGGTAAACTTCAGTTCTACACCATCCATCTTAAACAATTCTACAAACTGATTAACAATCGAGTTCTTAGGTTCTTTCATAATCCGAATCATCGTTTCTTTGGTTAACTTATCAAGATAGGTAATGATCGGAAACCTTCCTAAAAGTTCAGGAATCAGACCGAACTTCCGCAAATCAATCGCATTCAGTTGGCTTAAGATATATTCTTCCTCCTCTATTTTATTCAATTTTTCTGCACTGAAACCGATCGCCTGTTTATTCAACCTACGTTCAATAATTTCTTTGATACCATCAAAAGCGCCCCCTGCAATAAACAGAATATTCTGAGTATTAACCTGGATGTATTTTTGGTCAGGATGTTTTCTACCGCCTTGCGGTGGAACATTTACGATGCTTCCTTCTAATAATTTCAACAAACCCTGTTGTACCCCTTCACCGGACACATCTCGGGTAATACTTGGATTGTCTGATTTACGTGCAATTTTATCGATCTCATCAATAAAAACGATTCCTTTCTCTGCTTTTTCTACGTCATAATCAGCTACCATTAAAAGTCTGGATAAAATACTTTCGACATCCTCGCCAACATAACCGGCTTCAGTAAGAATGGTTGCATCTACAATACAGAAAGGCACATTCAATTCTCTTGCAATCGACTTTGCCAAAAGCGTTTTTCCTGTACCTGTTTCACCAATCATGATGACATTTGATTTTTCGATTTCTACCTCGCGGTTCTCGTCTTTTGCATGCAACAACCTTTTATAATGATTATAGACTGCGACCGACAGCTGCTTTTTTGCCTGATCCTGGCCAATCACATATTGATCCAAGAACTCTTTTATTTCTTTCGGCTTTTTTAAATCCTCTATCTTTTCTGTAGAAGCAGAACCAGCTGATGCGCTGGTTTCCTTCACGATGCCGTGTGCTTGTTCGATGCATTCTTCGCAAATAAAACCGTCATTTCCAGAAATTAGCATTTGCACTTCATTTCGTTTTTTTCCACAAAAAGAGCATTGGTTTGAATTCATATAAATTTTATAATTAAGAATAAGTTTAAAAAAATTTTGTCAAAGTTCAATACTCTGACAAAAGTTGGCGTTTAAGAATTAATGATATGCTGTTGGGCTTCCCGATATTCTTCATCAGAAAATTTCAATCTTACATTTTTGAAGTTCATATCTTCCATTTTAGTAATCGGAATCAAATGAATGTGGGCGTGGGGAACTTCTAATCCGACCACCGCAACGGCGACTCGGCGCTCCGGATATGCTTTCGCCATTTTTTTCGCAACATGCTGTGCAAAACTCCACAGGTTTTTGAAATCGTCATTTTCCATATCAAAAATAAGATCTATCTCCTGCTTGGGAATGACCAGACAATGGCCTTTAACCAAAGGCATCGAATCAAGAAAAGCCAGATGCTTTTCATCTTCTGCAATCGTGTAAGACGGAATTTCGCCCTGTACAATTTTTGTAAAAATAGAAGCCATGATGATTGTATTTAATTAAAAACCCACGCATATGCGAGGGTACAAAATTACAAAATGTTAATAAAGAAGATGTTAAAAATTTGGTAATTTTTTAAAACATCCCAGTAATATCATATTTTACAAGTCATTTTTACTAATTATCCCAAATAGATTTCTAACACTTCAAAAGATAGTTTATTCCCGTTTGGCAAAAGAATTTCAGCATTATCGCCTACTACTTTCCCTAATAAACCTTTCGCAATAGGAGTATTCACAGAGATTTTCCCCAATTTCAAATCGCTTTCATTATCGGGAACCAAAGTGAATTTCTGCTCTCCTTTGGTGGTATTATTTTTAAGACGTACGGTCGTCAGAATCGAAACTTTCGAAGTATCCAGTTGCGTTTCATCGATTACCTTTCCGTTTACAATAAGGTTCTTGAGTTTAGAAATTTTCATCTCCAACATACCCTGCGCTTCTTTCGCAGCGTCGTATTCTGCATTTTCAGAAAGATCGCCCTTATCTCTGGCCTCAGCAATTTGTGCGGTGATTTTTGGTCTTTCAATGGTTTCCAGTTGCTCCAGTTCAGCTTTCATTTTATCCAATCCTACTTTGGTGACGTAACTTGCCATAATATCTAATATTTAACGTTAGTATAAAAAAATAATCCGACATTTGTCGGACAAGTTTTTGTGTGTTTGTTTCACAAAGATATAAATATATTTTAAATGAAAAGAAATATCTTCAACGTCTTTTTTTCTGTAATTTTAATTTTTGTCATTTTAAATTTCACCTCCTGCAGCAACCGCGAAGAAACGGTAAGCTGTTTCCCGAAGACCCCGATCAATGTAGTACTCAACCTGAACCTTCCCACCTATTTTACGCTGCAAAATGTTGGCGGATGGATGTACATCAATGAACAGCAATCCGGAACCCGTGGTCTGATTGTCGTAAGAACAACCAACGGATTCAAAGTATTCGACCGGAATGCTCCGCATATCTGCCCCGATTCCAACACCACTTTGAGTGTGGAGAATGAAATCAAAATTGTTTGTCCAAAAGATGGTGCAGAATGGATTACAATTACCGGTGAACCAACGAAAATATCACAGGTTCCACCCAAAACTTATCCTTACAGTTTCGATACCTACACCAAAACTTTATCTGTTTATTATTAATCAAAATTTCAACTCTATCTTTTTAAATATGAAAGCAGTAATCCAAAGAGTTTCTGAAGCGAATGTAAAAGTTGATGGTAAAATAGTCGGCGAAATTTCTGCTGGCTTACTTTTATTAATAGGAGTTGACGAAGAAGATGAACAAACCGATGCAGACTGGCTCATTCAGAAAATATTAAATTTAAGAATTTTCGGTGACGAAGAAGGAAAACTCAATTTATCTATTTTGAATATTTCCGGTGAAATCCTTTGCATCAGCCAGTTTACTTTAATCGCCGACTATAAAAAAGGAAACCGGCCGTCTTTCATCAAAGCAGCAAAACCCGAAAAAGCGATTCCTTTATTTGACTATTTTAAAACGGAGATTGCAAAATCAAATTTAAAAATCGAAAGCGGAATTTTCGGTGCAGACATGAAAGTCTCTTTATTAAACGACGGCCCCGTAACGATTGTGATGGATTCTAAAACCAAACTTTAAAATAAAATTTCTTCAACTTTAAAAACAACTCTTATTTTTAATTAAATTTGAGCATCTTATTATTAAAAATGAAGAAAACCATCCTGATTATTTCCGCGGCAACCCTTTTTTCCTGCTCAAAAAAAGGGAATGAAAACACGGCTGTCATTTCTCCGGAAGCCAAAAAAATCGAATCCATTAATGTTGAACGCCGAAAACTAAATGACCGTATTGCGATTAGAAATCAACAAAACATTTTCAGGGATTTGAGCGGAAAGCATGATCTGAAATTTACTTCAGATGAAACCTCAGCATTTTTTGGAACGGCAAATTTCGAAAAAACGGGCAGGGATCTATATACTGTATCCGGAAATGCCCAATCAGGAAAAAATACTTTAGAAATAAAAGGAACGGTAAAAAGAGTTTCTGAAAAACACCTTAATTTTGAAGGGGTGATTACTCAAAAAATCAACGGAACTGTTTTTAAAAGAACTTCAAAGACCACTTTTCTGGACGAAGGAAAAGGAAAATTCTGGCGTTTGCAGAATAAAATAAATGGTTCGGGATTTGTTGATTACATTGACATCTATTTTTAAAAATCAGCTACTATGTTAAATTACGAAATATCCGGCAGCGGAAAAGAACCTCTGGTTTTACTTCATGGTTTTATGGAAAACCTGTCTATTTGGGATGATATGGACACTTACCTTTCGGAGAAATTCATTTTAATTAAAATTGATCTGCCGGGACATGGCTTGTCTAAAGTCTATGACCACGTGCACACCATGGAACTTATGGCGAAAGAAGTAAAAAAAGTAACAGATTATCTAAACATCGGCAATTTTCATTTGCTTGGTCATTCGATGGGTGGCTATGTGTCGCTGGCTTTTGCCGAGAAATTCCCCGGGCTTCTGAAAAGCCTCACTTTATTTTTCTCTTCCTATTTCGCTGATGATACCGAGAAAAAAGAACAAAGACAGAAAAGCTTAAGAATTATCAAAGAAGCATTTCCCGCTTACGTAAATGCCGGCGTTCCGAATTTATTTAATCCCAATGAAAAAGATTTTCTGGAAGCTAAAATAGACCACGCCAAAAAAATCGCACTTTCTACTAAAAATGATGGCGTTTTGGCCGCGGTGAAAGGAATGATTGAAAGAACAAATAAAATGACTGTTCTCGAAAATTTCGACGGTAAAATTTTGGTCATCGCCGGAAAACACGACGGCGCGGTACAAACAGATTTGATTCTCAAGCATCTGCCGGATCAAACTAACATTAAATCCTACCTGCTGGATTGCGGTCATAACGGCCATTGGGAAAAACCAAGTATCTGTGCAGAAATAATCAATACAGAATTGCTACACCATCTTCCAAAAAATCTACTGTTTTAGAAATCTTCCTGCTCGATTTTCTCTTTGAAATCTACGATCGTTTCTTCGATGGTTTTCATGTACTTTCCACCGGCAGCGTTGATGTGGCCACCTCCATTGAAATATTTTCTAGAAAACTGATTGACATCAACATCTTCTTTGGAACGGAAAGATATTTTGATAAAATCATCGTATAAATCTTCCATAAAAAACGCTGCAACCTGAGTTCCCATAATACTCAAGCCATAATTGACGAAACCTTCGGTATCTCCTTTTTGAAAACCGAATTCTTTTAATTCTTCACGTTTTAGCCAGAGTATCGCCACTTTTCCATCTTTCACGACTTCTATTCTGCTTAAAATCAAAGCCAGAAGGTGCAGTCGGGAAACGGTATTCGTATCCCAGGTATTTGACGTAATCATCGCAGGATCGGCTCCTTTTTCAATTAAATTGGCGACGATTCTGTGTGTTGTGGCACTGGTCGAGCGGAAACGGAACCCACCGGTATCGGTCATAATTCCCGTATAAAGACATTCTGCAATATCTTTGTTGACCAAATTTTCTTCATTCAGTTCCTGTATAAAATGATAAATCATTTGCGAAGTTGCCGGAATCGTGACGTCCGAATATACATAATCAAAAGCATCAGGCTGTTGATGATGATCGATCAGTATCTTTTTAGCTCTGGCTTTTTCAAGCCAAGGACCAACCAAATTTCCACTTCGGTGAGATGCATTAAAATCCAAAACAAAAATTACATCTGCATTATAAATCGCTTCTCCGGCTTGTTTCCTTTTGTAATCAGCAATAATGATCTGTTTCGCTTCCGGCATCCACTTCAAAAATTTAGGAAAATCATTGGGCACAATAACATCCGCTTCTAAACCTTTTTGTTTTAAAAAATGTTTCAAACCCAAACTTGATCCAACTGCATCACCATCAGGATTATAATGGGTAATAATAACGATTTTATGACTCGGTGTTAAAAGCTTTTGAATCTCTGAAATTTCGGATGAAGTAAACATTTATTGGGATATTTTTTTTAAGAAGAGCAAAGATAGGGTTTGTTTTTATTTTAATTCCATAAAAGCTATTTCAGAAAACAGCAATCTTGACTATAATCTTATAAAGCAAATCAGATATAACACCGATTAAATGATGAAAAACGCTCTCTAATCTCCATCAAAAAATAATTTATAAAATCATTTGCAACTTTTTTTGATTGCGAAGAATATCGGACATCCTCTAATGATTAGGCTAAAAAATATAAGCAGAGATATTCCGGAAAATACGCTAAAAGATTTCATAAAGACAGAAAATGTTTATGTGATAAGTATTAAATTTAAATATGAGAAGAAACCTAGAACCACTTTGTTTGCTCACTCACTCTCTATCTTTTTAATTTATTTAAAATATTGCTTGTAGTAAATAAAAAGTTTCCTATATTTGCAATCTGAAAAATAAGATATAGTTTTTACTTAAAAATATAAGCAATGAGCAAGAGAACATTCCAGCCATCTGAAAGAAAGAAAAGAAACAAACACGGTTTCCGTTTAAGAATGTCAACACCTAACGGCAGAAGAATTTTGGCTGCTAGAAGAGCAAAAGGCAGAAAGAGTTTAACTGTAAGTGCACAGCGCGCTAAGAGATAATCTCAGGAATTATCATAACAGATTATGCTTGAAAAGTACCTTTTCAAGCATTTTTCGTTGTTAAAATTTGCTAAAGTGTATGCTCAGAAGAAAGATTTTTTTTACTTTTGAGCAGCTATTGCAGCGCACCCATTTCATCAATAACAATCAAAACACGATATGCCACATACTTATCAGGAAGGCCAGGATGTAATTCATCTAAAAAATGCAAAAATTGCGCAGAAGAATTTCACTGTACTTAACGAAGTCAACCTCAACATAAAGAAAGGAAGATTCTGCTACCTTATCGGTAAAACAGGTTCCGGAAAAAGTTCATTGCTCAAAACGCTCTACGGACACATCCCACTCAGTGCAGGACAAGGACATATTGCCGGATTTGATTTGGCTAAGTTGAAACCCTCAGACATCCCGAATTTAAGAAGAAAGCTGGGTATTGTTTTTCAGGACTTTCAGCTGTTACCAGACCGAACTGTGGAAAAGAATTTAAAATTCGTTCTCGAAGCAACAGGCTGGAGTGATAAAACCAAAATAGATGACCGAATAAATGAAGTTTTGGCAAGCGTGGGAATGAAATCCAAGAAACACAAAATGCCCCATGAACTTTCAGGAGGTGAGCAACAGCGTATTGCCATCGCCAGAGCACTCCTGAACCACCCAGAATTGATCCTGGCTGATGAGCCGACCGGTAATCTGGACCCAGAGACTTCCAACGAAATCATGACCCTTCTGAAGCAGGTAGCTTTTGAAAATAACTCGGCAGTGGTAATGGCAACTCACGATTATCACATGATCCAAAACTTCCCCGGAGAAGCAATCCGATGTGAAGACGGAAAAGTTTCGGTTTTAGATACTGCTGAACTTTTCGAATAATTAACATTGCTTTCAAAACATAAAAAATCCTGTAATTGCTTACAGGATTTTTCTATTTTAATTTGGGTGATAGTTCCTAGCCTTTGAACTGACCCATCGCGATGAATTTCTCCTGTCGCTGAATTTCTAATTCTTTGCCGGTAAATTTAGAAAACGCTTTGATGTTTTGAAGAATAGAAGCCTTCAAATGATCATAAGCAACTTGTGGTTCATAATGCGCTCCACCAAGTGGTTCTTCTACAATTCCATCAATGAATTTTTCTCTTAAGGCATCTTGCGGGGTTAATTTCAAAGCATTGGCTGCATCTTCTTTATGATCCCAATTTCTCCAAAGGATTGATGAACAACTTTCTGGAGCAATAACTGTGTACCAAGTGTTTTCGAGCATATACACTTTATTTCCAACACCAATTCCCAACGCTCCACCACTCGCTCCTTCGCCAATGATATACACGAAAATGGGAGTTTTGAGCATGGTCATTTCAAAAATATTTCTGGCAATCGCTTCACCCTGCCCACGTTCTTCAGCTTCTAAACCAGGATAAGCACCCGGTGTATCAATTAAAGAAATTACAGGAATATGAAATTTCTCTGCAAGTTTCATTAATCTCAGAGCCTTTCGGTATCCTTCGGGATTGCTCATCCCGAATCTGCGAAATTGTCTTTCCTTGGTGGTACGGCCCTTTTGGGTTCCGATAATCATTACTCTCTGTCCGTCAATCGTGGCCAGACCACCAATCATTGCAGGATCATCCGCAAAGTTTCGATCACCATGAAGTTCTAAGAAACTGTCTTTATCGGTAATACCTTTAATAACGTCCAAAGTATAAGGACGATCCGGATGACGGGAAAGCTGCACTCTCTGCCACGGCGTAAGGTTATGATAGATTTCTTTTTTCTTTTCTATAATTTTATCTTCGATTTGCGAGCAGGCGAGTTTTACATCTACCCCACTTTCTTCGCCCACCAATGAACAGGTTTGATACTGATCCATCAGTTCTTTAATCGGAAGTTCAAAGCTTAAGTATTCCATTTTAATTATTAAAATTATCCTTCAAATTTAGTAAAAATTAAAGAAAGTTATTGAATATTATTCACTGCATTTTTTATCCTGGCGATAGTTTCTTCTTTTCCAAGGATTTGCATAATATCTGGAACATCCGGTCCTTTCAATTCGCCGACTAAAGTTAACCGAAGCGGCATCATTACTTTTCCCATTCCAAGTCCTTTGCTTTCAGCAAAATCATGAATATCCTGTTTTAAAGCTTCAGGTTCAAAGACGGAATCCTGTAACTTCAGTGAAAATTCAGTCATCACTTCTGCTGCCGTTTCGTTCCAGGCTTTCTTTACCGCTTTCTCGTCATACTGAGTTGGTGCTTCAAAGAAAAATTTGCCGTCATTATAAATATCTTTTGCAAAAACGGCTCTTTCTTTCATTAATGAAATGATTTTCAATAATTGGGCATCACTTGAGTTTGTAAGATTAATTCCGTCCACATTTTTTATCAGTCCTAAAACCTCTTCGTCGGATTTTGATCTTAAATATTCGCTGTTAAACCATTCTGCCTTTTCTTTATTGAATCTTGCACCCGCTTTATGAACTTTATGCAAATCGAACTCAGTAATCATTTCTTCTAAAGTCAGCACCTCTCTGTCATTGGCAGGACTCCAGCCGAGCAGGGCAACCATATTGATAAATGCCTGCGGCAAATACCCTTCTTCGCGGTAGCCTTTTGAAATATTTCCAGTTTCGGGATCTTTAAAATTTAATGGAAATACCGGGAAACCGAATTTATCACCGTCTCTTTTGCTTAATTTCCCTTTCCCTTCCGGTTTTAGAATTAATGATAAGTGCGCAAATTCCGGTTTTTCCCAACCCATCGCTTCATATAATAAATAATGCAATCCCAGGGAAGGCAGCCATTCTTCACCCCGAATCACGTGTGAGATTTCCATTTCGTGGTCATCGACAATGTTGGCAAAATGGTAAGTGGGCATTCCGTCGTTTTTCACCAAAACCTTATCATCTAAAGTATTGGTATTCACAGACGATTTACCGCGGATGATATCTTCCAGATTCAGGACTCTGTCTACCGGCATTTTGAAACGCACGACGTATGGAACTTTTTCATCTATTAATTTTTGAACTTCTTCTTTAGAAAGCGTCAAAGAATTTTTCAGTCGGTTTCTGGTCCTGTTATCATAAGCGAAAACGTCCCCGTTTTTTTCGAACTCATTTCTCACTTCATCCAGCTCTTCCGGAGTATCGAAGGCCAAATAGGCATAATCTGTTTTTAGAAGCGCTACTAAATGTTTATCGTAAATTTCCCGTCTTTCCGATTGTCTGTAAGGTGCAAATGGGCCACCATGTTTAGGACTTTCATCAGGAATGATTCCGCACCATTCCAGGGCTTCCATAATATATTCTTCCGCACCTTCCACATATCGGGCAGTATCGGTATCTTCTATTCTCAATACGAAATCACCACCTTTGTTTTTGGCAAAAAGATAATCGTACAATGCGGTTCGTACTCCTCCTAAATGTAAAGGTCCGGTTGGACTTGGTGCAAAACGCACTCTTACTTTGCTCATTTTCCTTGAAATTTTAAGGTACAAATTTAAAGAAAAAAACGGTGTTTCATCTGTTTATTTTTATTGCTTTGAATGGTCAGATGGAACACTTGTTCAATTATTTTCCTGTAGATCATATTCTGACAGGCGTGTTTCATAAAATTACTTATTTTTGCACTATAAATTATGCTGTATATGTTAGAAATTGGTGACAGACCGTGGGGGAAATATTATGTTTTGGCAGATGAACCTCATTATAAATTAAAGAGAATTGAAGTAAATCCGGGTCAGCGATTATCTTACCAGTTTCATCATCACCGACAGGAATTCTGGACAATCGTTGAGGGCGAAGCAGTTGTCACCTTAGACGGAGAGGAGATTACTGTAAAATATGGTGAAAGCATTCATATTCCTTTAGGAGCTAAACACCGAATTGAAAACCGCTCAACAGAACTGCTTATTTTTGTGGAAGTACAGACTGGAACTTATTTCGGGGAAGATGATATTGTGAGGCTGCAGGATGATTATGAGAGAAAATAAAGTAATGGATCTTTTTAAATTACAATTCGTCTTCAGGAGTAATAACTCAAGTGAACAAAGTCGTAACAGTTTAAATGTCATTGATTATGACAACAGCCTAAACAATTCTTCTTTCTGCGCATCAATAGAAAATGGATAAATTGCTTTTTCTGAATTTTGATGAAGCGTATTCCAAAGTTCTTTGTTTTTACAGATCGCTATAATATTATCTGCAAATTTTTGACAATCCTCGTTTCCTGCAATTAAAGCGGTGATTTCATTTTCCAAAAACATTCCTTCAGCACCAATTTCGGTGGTTATCACAGGAAGTGTATATTCCAATGCCTGTCCGATTTTACCTTTCACACCTGCACCAAATCTTAACGGTGAAACAGACGCAAAACATTTTTCATAATAAGGAATAATGTTTTCCACAAAACCCACCACTTCAAATTGAGCAGAATTCATTTCTAATATTGATTCTGGAGCTTCAGCACCAATGATGGTAATCTTAAGATTGGGTAATTGTTCCCAAACCAAAGGCATTATTTTGTGATACAGCACTTCAACTGCATCTACATTAGGATCATGCAAAAAACCTCCGATAAAGAAAATACCATTTCGTTTTTCAAAGGCAGGCGTTTCTTCAGGTTTTACTTTTAAGTTATGAACATTGCTTATCGTAAACAGTTTAGATTCCTCTACAAAATCTTTCATAAAATCCTTTTCCTTCTCGCTGATTACAGCAATTTTGTCGGCTTTTCTACAGAGTTCGGTTTCGATATATTTAAAATAAACAGCTTCCTTTGCTCTGTTTTTATCATACTTTATTTGCAAACCCCTTTCCATTCTTAGATAATGGATGTCGACCATGTCATAAATAACTTTAGCATTTGGTGCGTTATTTCGGAAAAAATCGACATAATCTCTAAAGACTTCCGGGCGATGAAGCCATACAAAATCAAGCTTGGGAATCAGTTTTTTTAAAAAATATTTCTTACCACGCATGACCCCATATTTATTGAGATAGGGAGTATAAATTGTTATATCATTGCTATTTAGGTTTTCGATATATTTTTTTGACTCTACTTTGGGAATCCTGTTTGCCGAATCCATAATGTAAACATTATAGTTTTTAGCCAAAAACTTGGCAATTTCGGTGATTCGGTTGGATGCTGAATCCATATCAAAAGTGGGAATCTGAGTGTCGATAATCAGAATCGTTTTTTTGTTACTATCAGGAACAATTGTTTTTTCTGATAAAGGATAATTTTTTTTGAGATAAATAAAATTTTTAATTTTTCTTTTAATTCCCATGCATTTACTCTTTAATAATTTTTTTTATCCAACTGCTAAATCCATATTTTTTCACAATTTTATCTGAAATTTCATAATACGGAATTTTGAGAAATTCATCAATATCCTGATAATTATTCTCTAGAACCAAGATATTGCTTGGATGATAGAATTCGTAATTTCTCACCATCTTATTATCTGTAATTACTTTTTTCTTATAATACATTCCTTCAAAAAAACGAATCGATAATCCGTCGTGTCGGGGATCAACAAAATCCAGAAGAACATCTGCTTTCTTAACAAACTCCAGGTTTTCAGCAAACGATATCCGTTTTTTTATATAGGTAATATTCGGATTTTTGTTCTCATTTTTATCAAATTCCTGCAAATAAAAATTGAGTGAAATATTGTTTTCGACAGCAAACTGCACAAAGTTGTCAATCTTTTTTCTTCTGTTTTCCCAATCTAATCCTACAAAATAGAAAACTGGCCGCATGTTTTTTTGAATGGGCTGGGTGGATTTAAAATCATCAAAATCAAAGTAAAAATTGGTTATTTTCTTGACGTTTTCTACATCTTTCACTTCTTCAAAACAAAAAAAAGAATCAAAAAGAGAGAAATAGTTTTTTACCTCTGGGAACTTTTCAATGCCGTCCCATTGATAAGCAATTAATTTAGAAGTTTTATTTCTGAATTTTTCAATAAATGGAATGGGAAACTCATCTGGGCGAATCACCAAAACATAGTCAAAATTTTGCTTCAAGTCGTCTGCTAATTTTAAAAATTCGTTTTGTTTAAAGTTGGCAACAAGTTCCTTTTTGAAGTTTTTATCTTTTAAAAAAGTTTTTCTAAAAAAATTCAATAGCCTTTGATTTCCTTTATACTTAAAAACGGGAATTTTATCGGTTATCAATGACGCTTGAAATCCAGATTTCTCCAAATTTTTCATAAAGAGTTCTGAAAAATCTGAATAATCCGGCATTACCAAAAGAAAAGTTTTAGGAGTCACCATTTTATTTTAAGAAATAAGAGACTTTAAATACGTTTACGATTTTCCTCAGACTATTCACCGGGTTACGGAAGAAATGTTTTTCAATAATACTAAAGGGTTTTAATGATAATTTATTAATAGTTTTGTAATAGAGGTCATTATTCTTTGAGAGAAGATTCTCTTTTGCTAAGGGAATGTAACAATCTTTTAAAGCTGATTCCAGTCTTGAAATTATTTGACCACTGAGTTTTGATCGCTCTCTAACAGCAAAATCAAGAAATATTTTTTTAATATAAACCGAATACCATTTTGCAATTATATTGAATTGTTCGTGTTGAGAATATTTTTTAATAATCTCCTCCATAACCTGTATATAAGATTCTAAATTTCTGTCACCTACATTTTTTGTAATAGAATCTTGATTATCAATTCTATAAAAATAAGTTTCTTTATTGATAAATTTTACATTTTCAGCTAACAACATGGTTTCAAAAAACCACAATTCATCTTCATGTAAAATGCCGGATTTGAAACGAAGCTGATGTTGATCAATAAAATCTTTTCTATATAATCTGTTTTGTGCTACTGGCGTAAGTCCTATTTCCATCGTTCTAACCAAAACTTCAAAATGACTGTTCTCGAAGGTGATAGTGCCTTCTTTGGGATGCAGTAATTGAGAAAGCCTGGTCATATTATTATTATTATTAGAAAAAGCCGCAGATGTAGTAATGCCGGTAACAATATCATTATTTTGAAAAGATGAAACCAAAGTGCTGATTGCATCGTTGCTCAAAATATCATCCGAATCCAAAAAAAACAGGAATTCTCCGTTTGCATTTTCGATTCCTTTATTTCTAGTAGCAGAAAGCCCAAAATTTTCTTGTGTAAAAACTCGAATTCGGTTCTCTCTAGATTCAAAACTCTTTATTAAATCCAAAGTATTGTCCTTGCTTCCGTCATTAATTAAAATACATTCCCAGTTTTCATAATCCTGTAAAATCACAGAACTGATGCATGCCTCAACATATTTCTCAACGTTGTAACAAGGGACAACAATAGATACCAGCGGTTTATTTATCATTCTTAGAAATTAATTTCGCGTATAGATTTGGGTAATAGTAGTATAATCTTAAATATAACCAATATTCCAAACCTATGTCTTTAAGGTGATATTTAAGAAAAGATTTAAAGGATTGTCGGATTTTTTCCTTTTCAAGCTGCATTTCCTCTTTCGTCGTATTTCGGAGAATACGCTTAAGAACCATCAGAAGTTTTCTGATTATATTTTTTGTGATATTTTCTTGATTTTTGAGCTGTGTTGTACTTTGACAAAATTTAAATACATCCATTATCGCCAAATAAAAATAATAGGCGGTTTTCGGGGAAAGATTGTGCGAAAGACTGTCTGCATGTTGTAGGTAATGATAAAGCTTTTCATCCGATCTAACAACCTTTACCGCTTTGTCGAAAATTTTGAAAAGTGTTGAATAATCTTCAAAACATTTCAAATCTTCAGGAAAGCTTACATTTTTTAAAAAGGTCGCTTTGTATAGTTTGCCCCACGGGTGGCTTTGTATAAATTTATCTTCCAGTAAAAGAACTAAAGCTCTTTTTCCATCAAATACCTTCTCGCTAGAAATAGGTTTATTAAAAATGACATTTCCGATTTCATCTTCATAAGAAGCTTCTATAATAGCAATATCCGCATTTTCGGTAATAAGTAAATTATAGAGCTCGGAACAATAATTGGTTTCTACCCAATCATCAGAATCTACAAAACAAATATATTCTCCTATAGCTGCTTTTACTCCTTTGTTTCTTGCTTTCGAAACGCCATAATTGTCCTGTCTGAAAATTTCGATTCGGTTATCTTTTCTTTGAAATTCTTCATAGATTTTCGAACTCCCATCAGTGGAGCCATCATCAACAATAATTATTTCTAAATTATTGTAAGATTGTTGAATCACAGAATTAAGACATTTTTCTAACGTCTGTTCAGCGTTATAACAAGGAATGATTAGACTTATTAATGGATAATTATTCATGAGAATTGCAACTGGCTACTACTTGAATTAACGAAAATTTATATAGGAAGATTAAATCGCTTCTTTATCCTTTTTGCATAAAGCAAAGACTTCAACAGTAAGCCACACTTGCTAGATATTTATTCTGCAATTTAATTGAAAATATCAAGCCAAACAAATTTTTGATATCCGCTGTTTTACACTAAATTTGACCAGTTAAGTACCAATTTAAAATGGTATTAAAGGCTTTTAAATAAAAAATTTCATCAACATGAATATTGTATACTTAGTATTTGGCAATAATATGGATCACTATCAGCAGGTATATTTTTCAATATACACTTCCTCGGCTTATAAAAATGCTGAAGATAGAATTATAGTTGTTGCTGAAAACCCTTCATTGTTTAGCTCTTTAGAAGGTAATATAGAAATAATACCAATTAACAGAGATGTTATAAAAGAATGGGAAGGAAAATATAATTTTTTCTGGAGGGTAAAAATTAAAGCGCTTCAGTTGATTGCCCAAAAATATCCTTTAGATTCCATCCTATATTTAGACGGTGATACTTTCTTTTATAATAACATGGATGCGCTACGAAATGGTATGAAAAATGGACAAAATTTCATGCATATAGAAGAAGGAAAACTTTTTGCACTTTCTTCGAAAACCGAAAAATTAATGTGGACGCAGATGAAAGGCAAAACCTATCATAATACTAAAATTGATGAAAATTCTGCAATGTGGAACGCAGGACTGATTGGGATTTCTAACAAACATTTGGATTGCCTGGAGGTGACTTTAGGAATTAATGATGCGATGTGCGCGGATGATGTACCACGAAGACTTATAGAACAGTTTGCCTTTTCTCTGGGACTGAACGAATACTCTGCGTTGCGACCTGCGGCTCATATCGTTGGACATTATTGGGGAAATAAAAAACAATGGAACCAGATTATTGATCATTTTCTGAAAGAATGCTTTATGAAAAATTATTCTTTTGATCAAATCATAGAACACGTGAAAGAAATGAATCTTACACAAAATCCGATTCGGGTAAGGGAATCCAATACTCAAAAAAAACTAAAAATGTTTATCGATCAATTTTTTAAAAATAAAAGACCTGTTTACGTAAATAAATAATATTTTTTGCAAATAATTCAATCAACTCATTAATAGAACGTTTAATATTTTCAGATTAAATTTTCAACTATATTGTTAGCAAATCACTAATTCCATATAACAAAAAAATGGCCGAAATTTCTTCGACCATTTTTAGATATACTAATTAATTATTGTTTTTCAGGGTTCTGTAAGTTTCACTCACATAAAGGCTTTGGAGGTAACTTATTTTCAGTCCAGTAATTCCATCCAAAAATCCTAATTTTAAAAAATAAGTTTTCATAAACTTTAATGCAACTTTTCCCCAATGAGTAATGATTGAATATTTCTTTCCTTTATCGGTAAGTTCACTTCCTTTTAATAAACCATAATAAAGCATTTTCTTCTTGAATTGCTCAAAATTTTCAAAAGAATAATGAATTAATTTGTTTTTTAAAATACCGGTTGTGCCTTGTACTTCGAGTGTTTCATGTACTTTTTTATCGGCGGTATACCTGCATTTGGTTCTACGAAAAAGTCTAATGTTTTTATCAGTTTGTGTTCCCGAAAAACTCACCGGTTTTCCGCCAAAATAAAATTTTCGATAGAAATAATAAGCGTCCTTTTTATCGGATTTATTCAATTCCGAAATAATCTCTTTTTGCAGTTCCGGCGTAATCCGTTCGTCACCATCCAAAAAAATGACCCAATCATTTTTCGCGGCATCCAAAGCTATATTCCGTTGCTTTGTAAAGTCTTCGAACTGATGCTGGATGATTTTCACCTTCGGATTCCGCGAGGCAATTTCTACCGTTTTATCCGTGCTGAATGAATCTACAACAATAATCTCGTCACAAAATGTAAAGCAATCCAGAATTTCCTGAATATTTTTTTCTTCATTAAAAGTGATTATTAAACCACTTATTCTCTCCGTAAGCATCATTTTTTTATTCGTCTTTGATTAATTTACGTGTAAAGAATCAAAAAAACTTCAGTTTTCCCAGTATTAATTTAATTTTAAATTTTTGCAGCGAGTCCCCACCTTTGATATCGATTCTGCAAAGTTCGTAAGGTTGGGCATTTGGGAAATAATTTATTTTATTGCCAATTCTTACAGCAAAGTCAATGCCTAATTTCTTTAAGGTGTAAAAAAGCAGATTTTGATTCTCTTTATTTTTAGCATATTTTCCGTACGGATAGGCCACAATTTTAGAATAATTAATCTGATGAGATTCCAGAATCTGCATATTCGCTATTAAGTCTTTCTCAATTTCACGGATGTTCAATGTCCTGAAATTCTGGTGCAGATGACTGTGAAGCGCAATTTCGAAAAAATTGGGATTAAGATTCTTAAGGTCTTCAAAACTCATCATTTTATTTTCATGATACCCATTTTCAATAAAGCCTGTGGAAATAAAAATGATTGCTTTAAGGTCGTATTTTTCGAGAAGAGCCGGTAAAAACTCATAATTATTGTAATAACCGTCGTCGAAAGTAATGATGATTTTCTTTCTGGATTCGGACTGAATATCTTTAAAAAAAAGCGAACGGTATTTTTTTTCACGAAGATATTTAAACTGCTTTTCAAGATTTTCTACACTCACTGTAAGTTCATCTTCAGCTTCTTTCTCCACCTTATGATACATCAGAATAATAAGTCTGTGTTTGGGAAAAAGATAAAGATAAAGGCGAAAATAGATAATAAACAAAACTAAAATAATTACAAGAAATATCATTGTAAAGATTTTTTTTCGAGTTTGCTCCGTCTTATTATGCTGTAGAGTTTGATATATTTCATAAAATTATAAAAAGCCATCGTTCGGGCGATATAGAAACCCGCGAAACCATCCAGAAATCCAAACTTAATAAAGTAAGTTTTGAAAAACTGAAAAGCAGGATTTACAATTACTTTCAGTTGGTTTACTTTTTTGCCCCTTTCAAACATTTTTTCAGCCATCATATCCGAGTAATTATTCATTTTCGAAAGATAATGATGGATGTTTTTGTAAGTATAATGATTAATATGTCCGTTTAAACGGCCTTTTTTGCTGTCGGTCATCAAATATTCATGAACTTTGTCGGAGGAATATTGTGCACTGCTTTTTTTGAAAAATCTTTCGCGGTACACTTTTCCCCAACCTCCATGTTTTATGAGACGCGTGCCAACATAATTCTTGAATTTAATTTCATAAACATTAAATTTGGAATTTCCCGAATCCACAATTTTTCTGATGGAATTTTTCAACTCCGAATCCGGAATTTCATCCGCATCCAAAAAGAGAATCCATTCGTGGGTACAAAAATCTAAAGCATAATTTTTCTGTTCGCCGTAGCCGTTGAATTTCTTTTCGAAAAATTTCACATTAGGATATTCCGAACAGCGTTCTTTGGTTCTATCTTTAGAATAACTGTCAACAACAATAATTTCATCAGCGATATCATTCACTGAATCCAGATATCTTTTAATATTGTCTTCCTCGTTATAAGTTATGACGGCGACCGAGACTCCCATTATTTTTTATACTCCAAAACGGTTTTTTCGATAATCGAAACGCAGTCCAAAAGCTGTTCTTCAGTAATCACCAAAGGCGGCGCCAATCTAATAATATTGCCATGAGTCGGTTTTGCCAGTAAGCCGTTTTCTTTTAATTTCAAACAAAGATTCCAGGCGGTAGAACTTTCCGGAGAATCATTAATGAGAATTGCATTTAATAAACCTTTCCCACGGACTTTGGTAATGAGTGAAGTTTTCGCGATCACTTTTTCAATTTCTGAACGGAAAAGATTCCCTAACGATTCAGCTCTTTCAGAAAGTTTCTCCTCTTCTACAACATCCAGTGCAGCAATCGCAACCGCACAGGCAATCGGATTCCCACCGAAAGTAGAACCGTGTTGACCCGGTTTTATCACATTCATAATTTCGTTATTTGCCAAAACTGCCGACACAGGATACATTCCGCCGGAAATTGCTTTTCCTAAAACCAAAATATCGGGTTGTACCTCTTCGTGATAACAAGCGATCAATCTTCCAGTTCTTGCGATTCCGGTTTGGACTTCATCTGCAATGAAAAGAACATTGTATTTTTTACATAATTCCGAAGCAGCTTTTAAATAACCTGCATCCGGAACGTAAACTCCGGCTTCACCTTGAATAGGTTCTACTAAAAATGCCGCGATATTTTCTGCATCATTTTTCAGAGTTTCTTCTAAAGCATTGATATCATTATAAGGAATTTTTATAAATCCTGGTGTAAAAGGACCATAGTTTTTGCTGGCATCAGGATCATTAGAAAAAGAAACGATAGTCGTGGTTCTTCCATGAAAATTATTTTCACAAACGATTATTTTCGCTGCATTTTCAGAAATTCCTTTCACTTCATAACTCCATTTCCGGGCTAATTTTACTGCGGTTTCAACTGCTTCTGCACCTGAATTCATTGGTAAAACTTTATCAAACCCAAAAAGTAAAGTTATTTTCTTCTCATATTCTCCCAAACTTGAGTTATGGAAAGCGCGCGACGTTAAAGCTAATTTCTTAGCTTGATTTACTAAAGCACTGACAATTTTCGGATGAGAATGCCCCTGATTTACCGCAGAATAAGCGGAAAGAAAATCATAGTATTTTTTACCTTCAACATCCCAGACAAAAACGCCTTCACCTCTATCCAAAACCACAGGAAGCGGGTGATAGTTGTGTGCGCCATGTTCGTTTTCTAAATCAATATAATACTGAGAATCCTTTTGTTGAATAGCTTCTGACATTTTTTTTCTTTTTACAAATTTAACGATAATAATTGAAAAGTATTGAAACAAAAACTGCCTCAAAAAGAGGCAGCTATTTTTAAAACTGAATGATATTAATTATCAAACTTTTTATCCATTTTGAAATCTTCCATGAATTTCGTGGTATAATTTCCCGCGAGGTAATCTTCGTTCTCCATTAACTGTCTATGGAAAGGAATGGTTGTTTTCACGCCTTCAATATAAAATTCTTCGAGAGCGCGTTTCATCTTGGCAATAGCTTCTTCCCGGGTTTGTGCGGTGGTAATTAACTTTGCAATCATCGAATCGTAATTGGATGGAATCGAATATCCTGAATAAACATGGGTATCTACACGAATACCGTGTCCACCCGGAATATTCAGCCCGGTAATTTTTCCCGGTGATGGCCGGAAGTCATTGAAAGGATCTTCAGCATTGATTCTACATTCAATGGAATGCAGTTTCGGAAAATAATTAATCCCCGAAATAGCAGTCCCGGAAGCTAAAAGAATTTGTTCCCTAATTAAATCAAAATCTACAACCTGTTCTGTAATTGGGTGTTCTACCTGAATTCTGGTATTCATTTCCATAAAATAGAAATCACGGTTTTTATCCACCAGGAACTCAATCGTTCCTACTCCTTCATACCCGATATATTCCGCGGCTTTTACAGCAGCATCACCCATTTTCTGACGAAGTTCATCGGTCATGAATGGTGATGGCGTTTCTTCAGTTAACTTCTGATTTCTTCTTTGTACCGAGCAATCTCTTTCTGATAAATGACAAGCTCTTCCATATTGATCACCGGCAATTTGAATCTCGATATGACGTGGTTCTTCAATAAGTTTCTCCATGTACATTCCACCGTTTCCAAAAGCGGCAACCGCTTCCTGAACTGCAGATTCCCAATGCTCCTTCATATCTGCTTCTTTCCAAACAGCTCTCATTCCTTTTCCACCACCACCTGCAGTTGCTTTAATCATCACCGGATAACCGACTTCTTTCGCAATTTCTATGGCGTGTTCGTAAGAATCAATAAGACCTTCTGAACCGGGAACACATGGCACTCCAGCTTCTTTCATGGTCGCTTTCGCGTTCGCTTTGTCTCCCATTCTGTCAATCTGCTCAGGAGATGCACCAATAAATTTGATACCGTTTTTCTGGCAGATTCTGGAGAAATTTGCATTTTCTGACAAAAATCCGTAACCGGGATGAATTGCATCAGCATTGGTAATTTCCGCTGCCGAAATAATATTGGGTATTTTAAGATAAGAATCTTTGCTCATCGGCGGTCCTATACAAACTGCTTCATCTGCAAACCTCACATGGAGACTGTCCTTATCCGCAGTAGAATACACGGCAACGGTTTTAATTCCCATTTCTTTGCAGGTACGAAGGATTCGCATTGCAATTTCGCCGCGATTGGCGATTAATATTTTTTTGAACATCTGTTAAGAATTTTAAATTTTGAATCTTGAATTTTAAATTATTTTAAATGAATGCACATCTAAAATATATAATTTATCATTTAAAATTACTTAAGATGGATCAACTAAAAATAGCGGTTGATCGTATTCTACAGGAGTTGCATCGTCTACCAGAACTTTCACTATTTTCCCCGAAACTTCAGATTCGATTTGGTTGAATAATTTCATTGCTTCAATGACACAAACTACTTTTCCCTCAGTAACTTCGTCACCTACGTTTACAAATAGATCCTTGTCTGGTGATGGTTTTCTGTAGAAGGTACCAATCATTGGTGATTTGATGGTAATAAATTTGCTATCATCTTCCAATGGTGCAGATGGTGCGGCAATAGCTGCAGCTACTGGCGGTGCAACCGGCGCTTGTTGCGGCGCAGTGTGATAAACTGCAGGTGAACCCATATAATTCATTTCGCTTCCTGCAAGCGGAGTTTTAATGGTGATTTCGAAATCTTTAGTTTTGTATTTTACTTCTGAAACCTCAGCTTTAGAAACAAATTTTATAAGATTTTGGATGTCTTTAATGTCCATATATTTGGTATTTGTTTATTATGTCAAAGATACTAAAAAACAATAAAAAACCACTCAAAATTGAAAAAATTGAGTGGTTTTTGTATAAAAACGAAGTTTTAATTAGATTTTAGGCCTAATTTTCTTCTGCAGTTTCTACCTCTTTTTCTATTACTACTTTCCCTCTGTAGTATAATTTACCTTCATGCCAGTGTGCTCTGTGATACAAGTGCATTTCACCTGATGTTGCATCTTTTGCCAATTGAGGAACCACTGCTTTGTAGTGCGTTCTTCTTTTATCTCTTCTTGTTGACGATTGTCTTCTCTTTGGATGTGCCATTTCTTATAATTTTTTAATTTGATGAGCGATGAGTATTTGATTTCTCAATTCTCATCATTTTAAACTATTTAATTTTTATTCTTTTAATTTTTTCAATGCTTCCCACCGTGGGTCAATTTCCGGCTCTTCTTCAATAATATCTTTCGGACTGAACTTTTCCAGAATTTCTAAATCTTCTTCTGAAAGATTAGGAGAAACTTTTTTCATTGGGATCGACAGCATCACATCTTCATAAATCAATTGTGAAACATTGAAAGCGTGATCTGTTCTTGGAATGGTAACCACATCAACATTGCTGTCATCATATTCTTCCCCAAAATTTACCAAAACTTCAATTTCATGCGCTATCGGATAGTCAAAATGTTCGTTTGAAATATCACAAACTAAATTAACTGTCCCTGAAGTCTTAATCCAAAGTTCTAAAAAAGTAGTATGCTTATCCATGAGGACATCAGCAACTATTCTAGGTTCTGTAAATTCTTGTTCAGTATCGAAAAGTTGAAAGAACTTCTTATCTATCTCAAAACTGAACTGGTGTTTTCCGTTTTTTAGTCCGGAAAACTCAATCTCGTAGTTTCTAAACTTGTCCATAAAATGAGTGTGCAAAAATATGCATTTTTTTTAATATTACAAATTAATCTTAAACAAATCTGCAGTAAATATTTTCCTGGCGTATTTACTAGGCCCGATCAACCGGCAGATCCTCATCGGGGCTGTTAGCAGAAGAGCTTCTGCGGGGCTGCATCCGATTGGTTATTAAATCATTATATTCTTTTCTGTTATTGAAAATTTTGATGGCCATGAAAACTGCCTCGGTAAAACTCTGTTCATCAGCAATGTTTTTACCGGCAATATCATAAGCAACGCCATGATCGGGAGAAGTTCTGACAAAAGGCAAGCCGGCGGTATAATTTACACCTTCTTCATAAGCCAATGTTTTAAACGGTGCTAAACCCTGATCGTGATACATGGCCAAAACAGCATCGAAGTTTTTATATTTACCGGGCTGAAAATAGCTGTCTGCAGGATAAGGCCCAAATGCCAAAACACCATTATCAAACAATTCCCGGATTGCCGGCTCTATGATTTCAATTTCTTCTCTGCCAATCGTTCCGCCATCGCCCGCATGCGGATTCAAACCCAACACTGCAATTTTCGGTCTTTCGATACAGAAATCCTCAATTAAACACTGATTCAACAGTTTAATTTGCTTTTTGATCTTCTCCTTAGAAATATTTTCCGCAACGTTAGCAAGCGGAATATGGTGAGTAGACACTGCCACTTTCAAATCATCCGTCACTAAAAACATCAGGCCTTTTTTACCAAATTTTTCTTCCAGATAACCGGTGTGTCCTGCGTGCTGAAAACCATGTTTCATCATCTCCTCTTTGTTAATGGGAGCTGTAACCAACACATCAATTTCACCATTCATCAAAGCATTGGTTGCGGCTTCCAGAGAATCAATCGCCATTCGGGTAGATTCTTCAGTCGGAGTGCCCAAATTTACATTCACATTATCTTTCCAAAGATTCACCATGTTTATTTTATAATCTTGCGCCTGCGCAACTTCCGTGATATAATTAAAATTATGCTGAAGTTTGAAAATGTTTTTCTGATAGGTAAACAGTTTTCCCGAACCAAATATAATGGGCGTAAAAAAATCGGTAATAGATTTATCTTTCAGAGATTTCATGATAATTTCCGGACCGATTCCATTGTAATCACCGATAGAAATTCCCACTTTTATTTTATGTTGTTTCGGACTCATTTTTATTATCTTTGAAAATTAATAGAATTTTACAAATTTAACAAATTAGGATTAACTACTATTACTTTATTTTAATTCTAAGGAATTAATTGATTTTCAGTTCACCTTTTCTCTTAAAAAATATCAAAAACATGTTCACAGGAATTGTAGAAGCAACCGGGATTGTAGAAGCGATCAATCATAACGACAGCAATATCGATTTTATTTTAAATTGCCCTTTCACCCAGGAATTAAAAATTGACCAAAGTTTAGCGCACAACGGCTGCTGTTTAACGGTGGTAGAAATTACCGAAACCCATTATCGGGTCACCGCTATTGATGAAACTTTGGAAAAAACAAATCTTGGCAAGTGGAAAATCGGCACCGAAGTGAATTTGGAACGGTGTTTGAAGTTCGATGGACGGCTAGATGGTCACATGGTTCAAGGTCATGTTGATCAAACGGGTATTGTAGAAAAAATCCAAGACAAAGACGGCAGCTTTCTCATCACTATTTCCTATGAAAATACTGATGAGTACACAACTGTTCCGCAAGGTTCCATCACGGTAAACGGAATTAGCTTAACCGTTGCCGAGAGCGGCTCTGATGATTTTTCGGTGGCGATTATTCCTTACACTTGGGAATTTACCAATATGAAAACGCTAAAAGTGGGAGACACCGTGAATCTGGAATTCGATATCATTGGAAAATATGTTAATAAATTGATGAAAAAAAATGCCGTTCTCTAAATACAAAGGTTTTAGTTTAAGAAATAAAGTTTTCTGGGGTTTTCTGCTGATTTGCTTTCTCAGCATCACAGGCTCCTCCACCTTATCCTATTTTATTTTAAAGAACAATGCCACGGAACAAAGCAGAACCGATTTGCAGAAAAGAGCCGAATCACTCATGTCTGCCCTTGATTACGCGGTAAGTCACACACAGGTACAAACCAACGATTTACCGAAAATCTTATCCAATGCTATTTTCGAGATCGCGGACATCAACAATCAAGACATCATCATATATGATTTGAACGGGAATTTTGTAATTTCTAATAAAGACATCAACCTAATTTCCGCCAAAAAGCTTTCCTTAGAAGTTATTAATCAGGTTTTGAAAAGTGACAAAAGAGTGGATTTTCAAAACTTCGATCCGAAAACGGGTTCCAATGTAACCTCTTCCTATATGATCCTGAAAAACAATATGCTTGAGCCGATTGCTATTGTATATTTCCCTTATCATCACAACGATGCCGCGTATGTAAGCGTATTCAACAAATACCTGAATTACATTTTCATTGTTAATCTTTTTGTAATTGGATTTGGAGTCTGGCTGAGCTGGATTATCTCTAATCACTTAACCAGAGCGGTAACCAAATTTTCTGACCTTATAAACAGAATCACTCTTTTCGAAAATGATCCGCAACCCATTCGGTATTACCAGAATGATGAATTGAATCAGCTGGTAAAAGCTTATAATAAAATGATTCTACAAATTAAGGAACAAAAAGAACGGCTTAGTTTTAAAGATAAAGAAGAAGCCTGGCGCGAAATGGCGAAACAGGTTGCTCATGAAGTCAAAAATCCTTTAACACCGATGAAACTCACCATTCAGAATTTTGAAAGAAAATTTGACCCGAATGACCCGAAAATATATGACAAAGTAAAACACCTGAGTAAAACAATGGTAGATCAAATTGATTTGGTCGCCACAGTGGCAAACGCTTTTTCTCAGTTTGCCCAGCTACCGGAAAAGAATAATGAGGTTTTTAACCTTAATAAAGAAATAAAAAACATCATTAATATTTTCAGCGACGAAAAAATATATTTCCACGCCAATAAAGAAAAAATAATGATCGACATGGATAAAATATATTTGTCCAGAATCATAACCAATCTGGTTTCTAATGCGAGACAGGCAACCGATGATGAGCGTGAAAACATCATTAATGTCGATGTAGAACAACGGCAAAAAAGGATCATCATCACCGTAGAAGACAATGGTGTTGGTATTTCCGAAGATCACTACAACCGCATTTTCGAACCTAATTTCACTTCAAAGTCGAGCGGAATGGGACTGGGATTAACGATGGTTCGCAAAATGGTGGAAGATTACAAAGGCGAAATCTCAGTGAAATCTGAACTTGGAAAAGGATCGACTTTTACCATTTCACTCCCAAACAACATGAAATCCATTCAACAAAACTAAATCATTCGCGCGGGACGCCGTATCATTCCGAGCCGCTATTTTTGTAAAAAATTCCAAAATCTACTACTTTCAGTGAAACCTTTTCATTTTAAACAATTCAGTATCCAGCAATCGAAAAAGGTGTTTCGTGTCGGGACAGACGGTGTTTTGCTCGGTGCTGCTTCTACGGTAAACAATGCGAAAAACATTCTGGAAGTGGGCACAGGAACTGGCTTGATCTCATTGATGCTGGCTCAAAGAAATCCAGAGGCAGATATTCATGCAATCGACATTAATGAAAATGCAGTAGAACTGGCTGTTGAAAACTTTGAAAATTCACCATTCAGAAATAGATTAAAGGTTTTTCTGCAGGATTATAAAAACTTTAATTCAAAAGAAAAATATGATTTAATTGTATCGAATCCTCCTTATTTTGAAGAAAATGGATCACAAAAAGATATTACTGCAAGACAGCAAACTGAACTTTCCTTCGGGTTTTTAGTAGACAAATCATTGGATTTATTATCTGAAAAAGGGTTTCTTTCGGTAATTATCCCTTTTGATTCCGGTGTACTGTTTGAAGAATATTGTTTTAAAAAATCATTGTATTTACACAACAAAATACAGATCTGTGGCATTAAAAATTCAAAACCAAAAAGACTGATATTAGAATTTGGATTCCATAAAAAGGAAACAAATGAGTCGGAATTAGTGATCGAGAAATCTCCCAGAAAATATACAGACGAGTACCTGAAACTCACAGAAGAATTCCATCAATTCTCAAAATAAATATTTATCTAGGGGCATTCAAAGTAATCACAATATCTTTACCTATATTTTTTGTAGAAGAATATTTTGCATCACAAACCATCGTCGTAATAGAATAACTGCCTTTTTCTACCATAATGAAATTCTCATTATTTGCCGGAATATTGAGGTTATAAAATTTCTTTCCACTGAGTTTCACAATCAGGTTGCATTTCGATTTATTTTTGATTTGCACATAAGCAGTTTTACTGCTGGGATCGTTATTAAAAAGATGATTTAACAAATCTGCAGTTGCCTTATGATTGGTATTCGAAGTATTTTTTACTTCATTTTTAAGGGCCGTTTTATTCACTGGTGCAATCGTCGGTTTTGCAACTTTAGCTTGCTGAGCTGGTGTTTTGTCGCTGTTCATGACCGCAAAAAGCTTTCTTTTAAATTCAGGAGTTCTGGGATGATCCGGATTGAATTTAATAAAATTGGCAATTACCTGCATATCAGTACTTTTTTCAACCTGATCGACGGTATATTTCGACTGGGCGCAAGAAAAAAATGAAATAAATAAAAACAGGAAATAGATATATTTTTTCATGAATGAATTAATTTTTAAAATTCTATATTTTACGAATAACGGAAAATTGTACTTTTTAGTTTGTGCGAAATTTATTATCTTTGCAACGCTTAAAAACATTAGCTAACTTAATCAATTTTTAATAAAAAAAACAAGAATATGTATACACCAGTTGCTGCAGATGTAGCTAAATTAAGAAACATTACAGGCGCAGGAATGATGGACTGCAAAAAAGCGTTGGTAGAAGCTGATGGAGATTTCGATAAAGCCATCGAAAACCTTAGAAAAAAAGGACAGAAAGTTGCAGCTAACAGAGCAGACAGAGATTCTCACGAAGGTGCAGTAATTGCAAAAGTTAACCAGGACAACACCATGGGAGCAATTATCGCTTTGAATTGTGAAACAGATTTCGTTGGAAAAAATGATAATTTTGTAGAGTTAGCTCATGAACTTGCTGAACAAGCTATTTTCTATGCAAACAAAGAAGAATTTTTAGCATCTGATTTCCACGGAATGACCGTTGCTGAAAAATTAATCGAGCAAACAGGAATTATCGGTGAAAAAATCGAAATAGGTGCTTTCGAAAGAATTGAAGGTCCATACTTAGGAGCTTATATTCATGCAGGAAATAAAATTGCTGCCATTACTTCTTTATCTGCAAATGTAGATGGAGCTGCAGAAGTTGCAAAATCTGTTTCTATGCAGGTTGCTGCTATGAACCCGATCGCTTTGGATGAAACTATGGTTTCCCAGGAAACGATTGATAAAGAATTGGAAATCGAAAGAGAATTATTGACTAAAGAAGGAAAACCGGCTAACATTATCGATAATATCCTTAAAGGAAAAATGCAGAGATTCTACAAAGACAACACTTTGGTACACCAGTCTTTCATCAAAGATTCAAGCGTATCAGTTGCTGACTATGTAAAATCAATTAACAGTGATCTGAAAGTTGTAGGATATGTAAGAGCGAGCCTTACTTAATTTCCCGAACTTTATTTATAATTAAAATCTCTTTCTATTTTTAGAAAGAGATTTTTTTTCGCCGAAATAGCAGTAATTTCACCTTCTTAATTTTTATCGAATTGAAAAATCTACTCGCTTTAGTTTTTGCATTATTTTTTACATACTCAACTGCACAGATGGATACCGAGCATTGGTTTGCGCCGATGGCAGGCAACAATCCTGCAGATGGGATACAATTATTGTATCTATCTACAGGTAGTTTAAACCCTGTGAACATTAGTATATATAGTGGAAATAAATTATTAGGAACGACAACAATATCTAAAAATAATTCTGGGAAATTTAGTGGAATCCCTCGTTCACAAATGATTATTGAAAACGATAAAGAGAAGATGGCTGTATCATCAAAAGGGATACATATTGTAGGTGATGGAAACTTCTTTGCAAATTACAGAGTTTCAACTCCAGACAGTGCAGAAATGATAACTTCAAAAGGAAAATCTGCACTTGGAACAAAATTTTTCCTTGGAATGGGAAAAATGAAACTCCGCTACAGTAACAATACTGCAGGAATCATTGCCACTGAAAATAACACTGTTGTTACATTATCTAATTATGAACCCTCTTTAAAATTTACGAATGACAAAACTCCAGGTACTTCTCAAAAAACAGTAACTTTAAATAAAGGAGAATCATATGTATTTGAAGTAGACAATATGTACAGTTATAATGTTGATTACAATGGATTAATCGGTGCTAAAATTGAAAGTAGTAAACCCATAAGCGTTACTTGTGGAAACTTTACCGGTGCGATAAGTATTGGAAGAGATTATTTTGTTGATGTTTTTGTGGATCAAACTATTCCTGTTGAAAAACTAGGAAATGAATATATCATCATGAATGGCAATGGAGATATTGCCAATACTGCACGGATGGAAAAAACGTTAATTGTAGCTTCAGAAGACAATACAGAAGTATTTTTAAATGATAATTCAAGTTCTACCCCAGATTTTATACTTCCAACTGCTGGATCTTTCAAATTTGTTGAAAATAAATTATACAAACCTGTCGATCCGCAAAACAACATTTATTCCTTATATATTAGAACCACAAAACCAGCTTATACTTACCAGATTTTTTCAGGGGGCGATGACTCTGGGATTAGTAGCGGAGCTATGAACCTTGTTCCTCCTCTTTCTTGCCTACTGCCTAGTAAAATTGATGAAATATCACAGGTTGATGAAAATCCTTTTGGAGATTATGATTATAATGTAAAGCTTAATATAACGGCTGAGAAAGGAGCAAATGTATTTGTAAATGGTTCACAAAATAATCTATTTGGGCCATTTCAGGTTAGTGGAAATCCAAATTGGGAAATTTATTATTACCCAAATGCAAAAGGAAATATTTCTGTTACCACAAATAATCGCAAATCTATTACTTTTGGTTTTGTAGGTGGAAATGATGAGATTGGCTATGGCGGTAATTTTGCAGGATTTAATGTAGACCCAGAAATTAAAAAAATTGGAGGATGTGATGAAAGCTCTATTTATCTTGAAGTACAAGATAATTTTGATGTTTATGAATGGTACTATTCTGAAGACAAAATAAATTGGATTTTGCTTCCAGAAACAACAAATCAAATCCATCCTGGCAATAAATATGGATATTATCAATGTAAAGTTACTAAAACATCATGTCCGCCTTCAAGGCTTACAGAAATATTTATTTATTATAAATGCACAGTAATTGGTCCGCCACAAACCTATACTTTAAGTTTTTGTGAAAATCTAAATCCTCTTATAGAACCTAAATTTTCAACTAATCCTTCATTAGCTATTGACCCATCTAAAACTATAATTTTGGAACAAGCCACAGAAGGAAAAGCTTATGTTGACAATCAAGGAAAAATTCATTTCGAACCCAATAATACTCATCTTAGTGAAGTAACATTTACCTATTATTTTCGGGGCGTCGGTGATTTCCCTGATTCAGAACAAGTTACGGTAACTGTTCAAATAACCCAAATGCAGGTTAGAAACATTGAGATCACAGAATGCCAAGACAGTTTTGGCTATGCAATATATAATCTTAAAAAATTTGAAACAGAAAATACTGATGTTCAAATCATAAAATATCAATATTATGAAGATTTGGCATTAACAAAAGAAATTAACTCAGCCGAACTCACCAATTACAAAACGATAAACAACAGTATCGTTTATGTTAAAGTCCTTAATTTATATGGATGTTTTAGAATTGGAGAAATTCATTTAAAAACCTATACAGTACCAAAAATTGATGTTCAGGTTAATGGAAGAACAGCAACGATAATCGCATCAGAAGGTTTATCACCTTACGAATATGCAATCGAGAACTCAAACAGTTTTCTACCTTATCAAAATTCAAATATATTTTCAAATCTTCCTTTAGGTCTTAATACGGTGTATGTGATGTCAGCCGATAAATGTACAGTCTCAACAAAAGATTTTATGATTACACAATTATTTAACGTTATTACTCCCAATGATGATGGCTACAACGACATATTAGATTACAGCGAACTGAAATCTAAAGAAAACTTCTTAATCAAGATATTCAATACTTCAGGTCAAATGATTTATGAATCGAATGAAAAAAGTTATACATGGAACGGCAAATCCAATGGCAAACCGTTACCTACAGCAACTTACTGGTATATCGTACAATGGACAGAACCTAAAACAAAACAGATTGTATTGCAAACAAGTTATTTATTACTAAAAAACAGAAATTAAATGATATACATCTCTTCCATTATTGATGGAAGAGATTTTTTTTATGGCAAATAAGAAGTAATTTTGTCTTCCGCAAAAAACACTATGTTTAGATACAGATTTTTCAGCAGCAGTTTTGCTCTTCTTTTTATATTATTCTCCATTTCCGGAAGCGCCCAACAGTACATCACGGTAGATACATCAACCTATACACCGGAACAGCTTGTAAAAGATATTTTTATCGGATCCCAAAATGCAGCCTGTATTACCGTATCGAATGTATCTGTAAAAGGCTGGCAGGATTACGGGAACAATCCTTTCAGTCACGGCTATTTCGAAAAAGGAACCTTACCGTTTAATATCGAAAAAGGACTGATATTGAGTACCGGCGGAGCATACAGGGCACCGGGACCGAATAACGGTGTGCTTTCAGAAGGCGACGCAACCTGGTTAGGGGATAAGGATCTTGAAAAAGCAGTTCCCGTTGCAAGTCCTTCCTGGAACGCCACAGCTCTGGAATTTGATTTTGTCTCGCTCACTTCTACCGGAATCAGTTTTGAGTATATGTTTCTATCAGAGGAATATCAGAAAAGCGGATGCAACTATTCCGACGCTTTTGCGTTTCTGATCAAAGAAGCCGGAGCCACCACCTACCAAAATATTGCTACAGTCCTCAATCAGGCCACCGGAAATCTGGATCCCGTGTCTTCGCGAACAGTGAGAGACAACACCTACTGCTCTCCCAGTAATGCCGAATATTTTGGGCAGTATAATTTGCCGCCAATGGTGCCACCGAACATGTCGCCAACCATTTTCGACGGGCAAACCAAAGTGCTTACTGCAAAAGCAGACGTCATTCCGGGAAAAACATACCACATCAAATTGGTCATTGCAGACAATACCAACACCAGTCATGATTCAGCAGTGTTTTTAAAAGCAGGAAGTTTCGTGGGCAAAAAAGATATAGGACCCGATCTGTTACTCGCGACCAATAATCCGATCTGCGAAGGAGGTACAAAAACTTTGGATGCCACCACAGCCGGAGCTACTGCTTATCAATGGTTTAAAGACGGCATTTTAATTCCTGGTGCAACAAATCCTAAGCTGAACATAACGGGAACCGCTGCGAATGCCGGCACCTATCAGGTAGACATCACCTTGGGAGGATGTAGTCTGAAAGGTTCCACTAAAATAGAAATCTCCGAGCAGCCTGTGATTGTTCCCAACAAAGTTTTTTCATATTGTGACAACCAGCTGAACGGAAGTGTTCCGATTAATTTTTCACAACTTTCTCCTCAGTTGATTTCAAATCTCAACAGCGCTTTTATTCCAAAATATTATCTGAACCCCGCCGGAACCGGAACGCCACTCGCTGATGGCTGGCTTTTAACTGCAACCACAAAAGTTTATCTGTTTGTGGAAAGTACTTACGGCTGTCCGGCAGCCATTGGCAATTTCACTTTAAAAACCGGAAATAAAATCCCGCTGCTCAAACCAGATTATTCTACACCGGCTATTTGCGATGATAATTTTCAAGGCGTTTCAGTGAATCTGAGTAATGATATTTCTCAATTCACTGCAGATCCTTCTTTAAATATTACTTTTTACAATTCACTGGCGGAAGCAAAATTGGGAACTCCGGGAACTTCCATTTCGACCAACCAAACTTTGAGCACTACCAAAACTTTTGGAATTCGGTTCGAAGGCAGTGACTGTCCCAATGTGGCAGAAATCACGGTCAACATTAAATCACCAAAAACTTCACCTATGCATGATCAACCGGTTTGTCCAGGTTCTGTCACAACGCTTGATGCAGGTCCCGGTTTTGATTTTTACGAATGGAGCACCGGCGTCAGCGGAAGCAGTGCTTCCGGTATCAGCGTGGGAATCGGTAATTACTGGGTAGATTTATATTCTAATGGATGTGTTTACCGTCAGAATGTGAAAGTCACTGCACCGGAACTGCCGCAAATTACCCATATTGATGTTTCGGGAAGTACGGCAACGGTTTATGTCTTAGACGGTGTTCCTCCATATTCTTATTCTTTGGACAATGTCAATTTTCAGGCCTCCAATATTTTCTATAATGTTCCGCGGGGCAAACATACAGTTTACGTGAAAGATGCGCAAAACTGTGACAGCGTGGCCAAAGAATTCCTGATTATTAATCTGATCAATGTCATCACGCCAAACAGCGATGGCCATAATGATGTTCTGGATTATTCTGATTTAAAAATTAAAGAAAACGTCAGTATACAGATATTCGACCGTTATGGAAATATGGTGTTCAGCTCGAAGGACAAACAGTTTATCTGGGACGGAAAATCAGGCGGCAGGGCACTTCCCACCGCAAATTACTGGTATATCCTGAACTGGACAGAACCAGACACCCAATTACCGGTTTCCTACAAAGGCTGGATTTTACTTAAAAACAGAAATTAAATTAAGCCATCGAAATATGGTCAAAGTTCTGGAATCCATTTAAGAAATCCTTCACAGACATTCTTTTTTTCCCTTCAAGCTGAACTTCTTGCGGGAAATAAAAACCGTCTTTTGTGAAAATTTCGAATTGGTGTTTATTTATTTCTAAAGTTCCCGGAATTTTATCATGTTCCGTCATTTTAAATTTACCTTTAAATATTTTTAAAAATTTTTCGTCTTCCCCAATTTTAATGGTCGTAAAAGAAGCAGGATAAGGCGACATTCCACGGATGAAATTATGAACGGTTTCCGCGTTTTGATTCCATTGAATCCGGGTATCTTCTTTAAAAATTTTAAAAGCATTTTTAGGATGTTCTACGATCGGTTGTGGCTTCTCCTGAATCGAGTTTTCGGACAGTCCATCGAGGGTTTTTACCACGAGTTCCGCGCCCATTTCCATTAAACGGTCGTGCAGTTCACCGGCATTTTCTTCGGGTGAAATTTCGATTTCCTGTTGAAGTAGGATATTTCCCTCATCAATTTTTTCATTGATAAAAAAAGTAGTTGCTCCCGTTTTTTTCTCACCGTTGATGACCGCATAATTAATCGGCGCAGCGCCACGATAATCCGGAAGCAACGAGGCGTGAAGATTAAATGTTCCCATTTCCGGCATCTCAAATAAAATCTTAGGCATCATCCGGAATGCTACAACGACAAAAACATCGGCATTGAGTTTCTTTATCGTTTCTAAAAATTCAGGATCCCTTAATTTCTCGGGTTGAAAAACCGGTAAGTTATTTTCAACAGCAAATTCTTTGACGGCAGACTGGTGAATCTTCTGTCCGCGTCCGCTCGCTTTATCTGCAACAGTTACCACACCCACAACTTCGTGAGAGGATTGATGAATTGCTTCTAAGGAAGTTTTTGCAAATTCCGGAGTTCCGAAAAAAATAACTTTTAATGATTTCATTGAATATATAATTGAGGATATTTTAATAAATACAATTCACTTTTAATCGTGATTGTAACAGTATGTTCTAAAATTGAGCATTTTGACTTTACCTGAATCGAGGAGATGAATCAGATTTTCTAAAATATTTTCTTTGACAAAATAATTCAGTTTAATGGAAATCTCTTCTACATTTGCGGGACCTGTTTTCAAAATTTCTAAAATTTCCCCGGAAATATCCCGTCCGAAAACCGTTTCTTTCTGTTGTTCACAAACCGAGCAATGTCCACAGTTTTTCACATTTTTTTCGCCGAAATAAGACAGGATCAGTTTCATTTTACAAAACTCATTATTCTGGACAAAAAATTTCATTTCCTCCCATTTCTGAATTTTGTTTTTCTGGATCTGGGCAAAAAGATTCCAGTACTTTCCTTCTATTGCCCGCTGATCACGGTGTTTCAGAAACTTAACACTTGACAAAGCGCCATCGATATAATCCAGATGTCCCTGATGCTGCAGTTCCCGAAGTCGCTCTTTAACCAAATGAGGATCCGACTCGATTTTAGTACTCAGTGATTTTTCGCTGAACATTACTTTGTGAGTGGTAAGTCCCGAAAGAGCCCTCAATAAGAGTTCTATAAAATAAGCGTCTTTTTTGGGCAACAAATCGATTTCATCAGGCGAAATTTTAAGCTCAAGTGATGAAAGAGAATTTTGATAATTATAAAAAATAATTTCCTGATGATGCAAAAACTGAAGAACGTTTCTAATCTTTGCCAAAGATACTTTGGTAAATTTCTGAATCCTTTGAATATGAAGTTGAAATACATTTTCCGGCAGATCATTCTCCGCAATTTGAAAAGTAGAATATAAGTAAGAAACGATATTCTGAAATTCTGCTTTCGATGGAATTTGATTGATTAAAATTTGGTCAAAATTCTTTAATTCCTGTTCATTCCAAAGTAGAAAAGCATAAGAATTTGTGCCATCCCGACCGGCTCGGCCGATTTCCTGATAATAATTTTCTATGGACGCCGCGGGAGAAAAATGGATAATGAACCGCACATTATCTTTATCGATTCCCATCCCGAATGCATTGGTAGAAATCAAAACCTGGTTTTGACTTTGAAGCCAACGGTTTTGTTTCGCATTTTTTTCTTTCACCGGAATCCCGGCGTGAAAGAAATCGACATTCGTGATTTGATTTCGGTGAAGAAAAGCGGTAAGTTCTTCAGCTTCTTTTCGGGTTCTGACATAGATAATTCCTGACGAATTATTATATTTCAGGAGATTTCGAATTCTTTCATATTTGTCAGCAATTTCATCGGAGACAATTTTAAGATTACTTCTTCTAAAACTTTTCTGAAAGATTGCCGGGTTTTTCAGATTGAGTTTCAACTGTATTTCCTGTAAAACTTTTGGAGTCGCGGTTGCAGTTAATGCAATGCACGGAATATTTTTCAACTGCTCTCTAAACCCTTTGATATGCTGATAACTCGGCCGAAAATCCTGCCCCCATTCCGAAATACAGTGCGCTTCGTCTACGGCAATAAATGAAATCTGAATCTCTTCTAAATTTTGAAGAAACAACCTGTTGGATAATCTTTCGGGAGAAATATATAATAATTTGGTCAAGCCGTCTTTGCAACGGTTAAAAATAATTTCGGCATCGAATTCATCCAGTTCTGATGAGAGATATTCGGCTTCAATACCGATGTTTTTCATCTGATGGACCTGGTCTTTCATCAAGGCCAAAAGTGGAGATATTACCAAACAGGTTCCTTCTAAAACCAAAGCCGGGAGTTGATAACAAAGTGATTTTCCGCCACCTGTTGGGAGTAAGGCCAGAGTATCTTTGCCGGAAATAATTGAATTAATGATTGTTTCCTGCGAATCCCGAAAGGTATCGTAACCCCAAAAATGCTTTAAGGTCTGCTGTTTTAATTTTTCAAAATCCCGGTTAGAAATCATTGAGTAAAATTACTGAAATAGATGGCATAAAACAAGAAAAGCCACGACGAACGTGGCATTTTCTTTAGTATTTAAAAGCGTTTAGAAAATTACTTTACTTCAAAGTAAACTCTTCTGTTCGCTCTGTTTTTCCATTCCGGACATTTCGTTGCAGGATCACATTCTGGATATTTAAGATCTGTTTTCCCTCTGCCTATTGCATCTAATTTACCAGAATTCACTCCGTTTTTAATCAAATAATTTTTAACATTATTTGCTCTTCGTTCAGACAATTTCTGGTTGTAAGCTTTGGTACCTCTTGTATCTGCACCTCCAATTACATAATAAGAACCTTCGGATGAATTAATATAATTAACAGCATTGTTTAAGATTGG
The DNA here is from genome assembly GCF_030012525.1 of Chryseobacterium gotjawalense. Classification (NCBI taxonomy): domain Bacteria; kingdom Pseudomonadati; phylum Bacteroidota; class Flavobacteriia; order Flavobacteriales; family Weeksellaceae; genus Chryseobacterium; species Chryseobacterium gotjawalense. Next base: position 2,698,935 of record NZ_CP124855.1, on the reverse strand, counting down.
AGTATTAGATGGAAGAATTCGGTCTGAATTCAAATCAAATTCAATCCCCTCTAATGTTCTGGTCTCATCTGAAACAGTAGATTTTAAGTCCCATGGACAGCCGTTATTTTCGACCGGTCCCGGAACAGTTACACACTTATCATACAAGTCGATTACGCCGTCTAAATCCGTGTCGAGCGCAACACCTGCACCATCCACTCTCGCACCTAAAGGCGTATTAAGCTGTCTGTCCCAGTCATCACAAACTCCATCGTTATCGGCATCTCCTTTTTTACAAACTTCAACATCCTGGTTTTTATCTGCCAATACATCTAATTTATAATAGATTTCCTGCAGTGGATCGTGCCAGAAAAGGTGAGACTCGTGTCTTCCTAAATTTAATGTTGCTCCTAACGTAATATTAATTAAGTTATCGGAAACATTATCATTTATCGTATTGGTACGTGCGCCATCAAAAGAATCATCTCCAGAGACAATATACATCCCTCTTGCTTCCAGATCTAATGATTTTGTAGCCCGGTATTTTAAACCGGCTCCGGCTTGACCAAACAAACTTCCAAATTTGAAGGGTTTAACTTCTGTAATTAAATTCTGATTATAAACAGGTCCAGCGTCTTGTCTATAGGCTCTGTAAGCCAACGTACCTGCCCCTGCATATCCGTGAAACGCCCATCTAAAAGGAGATTTATTATCTACTCTTCTCAAAAGATTTGAAAAGTTAATATCTCCTATAATAGAAAGCGCATCATATTGCGTTCGTGCTCCATCACCACTTGGTGAAGCAACATGATCTTTTGTATTTACAAATCCTTGTCTTGATTCCCCTTTATCATACTGAAGTTTAAGACCAAAAGCATGGGTAATTGCTTTGTCAACACTTAAGTAAGCAGACCAACCAAAAAGATTTTTTCCCGCTCCGTAACTTTTAATTGAAGTAAGGTCAGAAGACTGCATTAATGGCACCCCAGCACCAGCGGAGACAGCCCAGTCGTTAAATCTTTTTGACTCTTGGGTAAAAGGCGATACTGTTGCCGATCCTGAAGTATAAGAATTAGGATAATTACCGGTGGAGCTGGTAATAGAATCCTGCGCAAAAACCGCTGTAGGCAATACCAGCGCTAATGCAATACTTGTTAAATTTAGTTTCATATCGTTTGTTATTTTTTTAATTAATAAAGTTGATGAGTATCCGTTTTTAATAATGATGCAAAACTTTAACGCGAACATTTTACAAAAAATAATTTATTTATAAACACAATGGTTTTCACATTTTTTAAGTTCGCAAAGGCTTTGTACTTATAATTAATAACGGACATCCATTTAAAAGTTAATTTCATTGTTGCCAGATACAACAGTCATTTTTTTTTATTTTGGATTCACATTAATCGGACAGCCATCATTCTCAACTGGTCCCGGCACGGTGACACATTTATCATACAGATCAATGACGCCGTCCAGATCCATATCCAATGCAACGCCAGCTCCATCTACTCTTGCTCCTGCAGGAGTATCAAGTTGTCTGTCCCAATCGTCACAAACTCCATCATTGTCTAAATCACCTTTTTTACATACTACAAAATCAATTGCAGCATTATCTAAAACATTTATTCTGTTATTAATATTCTGCAAAGGATCAAACCAGGCGAGATGAGTATCATATTTTCCCAATTTAAAAGATAATCCCAGGTTCACGCTGAACATATTATCAGAGTTTCCAGATTTTATCGAATTATATGGGGGACGTGCATTTTTCCCATAACCACCTCCATCAAAAGAGTCGTCACCAGAAAAAATATACATTGCTCTGGCTTCAATATCAATCAGTTTAGAAGCGTTGTATTTCACACCCGTTCCAACTTGGAAAAAAAAACTGTCGAAGCCTAATTTTTGATCGATTTCAATAGGAATTCTTTTTGGAGTCGTACTCCATCTCGACATATCATTATCTAATAACAAGGTGTTATACGCTTGAAGACCAACTCCGCCATAACCGTGCAAAGCCCATCTATAAGGCGAATGATTATCGGTACGGCGCATTAAATTAGAAAAATTAATATCACCCAGGACAGAAACCTGATAATATTTTGTATAAGCAGTGGCCACGCCTGCGGCTACTCCTGCAGCTCCTGGTAACAGGGCTTTCTGATTGGTTTTACCCATTTGATAAAGCAAACTCAATCCAAAGGTAGGAGTAATCTGCTTATCTAAACTTCCGTAGGCATTCCACCCAAAATCAACTTTGCCATCGTAAAAGGAATTCACGTCTGCATTATGCATAAATGCACCTCCACCACCTACTGAAACAGACCAGTCACGAAACATCCTTGATGAATTATCAAAAGGTTTGATGTTTGCGGATCCAGAGGAGTAAGCGTTGGGATAATCTCCAGTAGTATTGGCAGCGGAATTATGCTGCGCATAAAAAGCAATGGGTATCGCTAGTGCTAATAATAAATTTAATTTCATATTGTTGTTTTTAGTGTTTCGATAGCTCACCTAACAATTTCCTAGAAAAATCACGTTGATATAAATGCTTGTGATGCGGAATTTTTAATTCTTTACAACAGAAATTGAGATTACCGAAAAACACCACATCTATATCGATTATCCTGTCTTGGTACTCTCCTGAAATCAATGTATCATCGCCCCTTCCCATCTGTCTCTCAATTAATTTCACATAATTTAAGAGTTTTATAGGAGAAAATTGTGTCTTTATTACTAATGCAATATTACAAAAAATATTATTACTAACAAACTCTACAGGGTTGGTAATCAAGACCTCACTTTTCCTTAAAATCTCACCAATCTCTTCTTCTATCCTAAGGAGGGCTAACCCAATATTGTGTTCAGGATTTCCTAAATTGCTTCCGAGTAACAAAGTGACCTCATGTTGCGACATATCGTAGAAATATATAAGTTATGAAGAGTTTTTTTAAAAATGTTATGGCAAATATAGTGGCTATTATTATTATAGCCGCCGTGTTTTCACTGTTTTTAATAATGATGATTGCAGCAAGCGCATTAAGCGGTGAACAAAAACCTAACATTAAAGACAATACGATCCTCACACTTGATTTTAAAACCAATATCATCGACAGCCCTACGGAAGATCAGAATGAGATGTTTGCCTTTGGTGATAAGCCGAAAAATATTTTAATATTCGATATGCTCGAAGCCATTAAAAAAGCGAAATCTGATGATAAAATTAAAGGGATAAGTATAGAAACTGATGGAATCCGTGCCGGCCTTACACAGTTAGATGATATTCGCGGCGCGCTGGAAGATTTTAAGAAAACCGGAAAATTCGTATATGCTTACGGTAATGTGGTTTCTCAGGCCGCTTATTATTTGGGGTCTGTTGCTGACCAGTATATTCTGAATCCAGCTGGAGGAATTGATTTAAAAGGGCTGTCAACCGAAGTTTTATATATGAAGAGCTTTGCGGATAAATACGGTATTGGAATTGAAATCATCAGACACGGAAAATATAAGTCCGCTGTAGAACCGTTTATGAGAGATGATATGTCGCCGGAAAACAAAGATCAACTTTCAACTTTATTAAATGATATCTGGTCCGTAAATTCACAGAAAATCGCAAATTCACGAAAAATTGATCCTGCACAGTTTAAAACCATTGTCGACAGTCTTTATGCAGCTATTCCCGATTTAAGTTTAAACTATAAATTAGCAGATAAGTTAATGCAGAAAAGTGAGTACGATCAAATGATTAAAACAAAACTGAATCTGGCGAAAAAAGACAAACTTACCAAAGTATCATTTAAAAAATACATCAGTTCTTTCAGTAGTGATTCCTCCAAAAAAGACAACCAGGTTGCGGTACTGTATGCATCCGGAGCAATCTATAACGGGGAAGGATACCAAAATGTTTATGCCGATAATTTCATAAAAGAAATTAAAAAAATTGCAGATAATGACAAAGTAAAAGCAGTCGTCCTAAGAGTAAACTCTCCCGGCGGAAGCGCAAATGCGTCTGATGAAATCCTGTTCGAATTACAACAGCTGAAAAAGAAAAAACCCATTATTGTCTCTTTCGGCGATTACGCTGCTTCTGGTGGTTATTACATCGCGATGGCCGCAGATAAAATCTACTCTGAACCGAATACCTTAACCGGGTCTATAGGAGTATTCGGGATGATTCCTTACTTTAAAGAAGCTGCAAACAAAAACGGCCTCACCTCTCACCCCGTCACTACCAATGCGAATTCTAATATGTACTCCGTCGTAAATGGCGTTACTCCAGGTGGAGTAGCCATTTTAACCAAAAGCGTAGAAAAAACGTATAAACGATTTGTACATTTTGTAACAGAAAACCGCAAGAAATCTTTTGCCCAAATCGATGAAATCGGTGGCGGCAGAGTCTGGAGCGGAACCCGCGCGAAGGAAATCGGCTTGGTTGATGAATTGGGAACATTGCAGGATGCGATCAATTTCGCAGCACAAAAAGCAAAGCTGAAAGATTATAGCGTAACTGCTTACCCAAAAAAAATGAGCCAGTTCGAGCAACTATTTAAAAATCTTGATGAAGATGAAATTTCTGCAAGACTGATTAAAAATAAAATCGGAACAGAAAACTACAAACTGTTTGAACAAATAACCAATCCGAAATTACAGCAAGGCGTAATGATGAAAATGCCTTTTGAAATTAAAATTGATTAAATCCTTTAGTAAAGTTTAAAAAAAATCCCGCTCTGAAATTCGAGGTCACTGAAAAAGTGCTTTATAATAAACAAAGGAGGGAAAACAGTTTTGTTTTCCCTCCTTTTTCGTATCTTAAAGGCGTATTTCAAAAGCAGAATATATGTTGGTACAGCAAGAAAAACTAGCACTGAGTTCCTATTCCGGATTATATGATTTAATTGTTCCCAGAGAAAATCTTCTTCGTAAAATTAATGAGCTTATTGATTTTTCTTTTATCTATGATGAGCTTTTGAACAAATATTGTTTAAGCAACGGTCGTAATGCAGAAAGCCCTGTGCGGATGTTCAAATACCTGCTTTTGAAAAGTATTTATACGGTTTCTGATGTAGATGTGGTGGAGCGTTCCCGGTATGATATGTCGTTCAAGTATTTTTTGGGAATGACTCCCGAGGAGAATGTCATTAATCCCAGCTCGCTTACAAAATTCAGAAAACTGCGTTTGAAAGACAGCGATCTGTTAAGTTTACTTATAGGCAAAACTGTGAGCATTGCCATTGAAAAAGGGATCATCAAATCCAGATCAATTATTGTAGACGCGACGCATACCCTGTCCAGAAGTAACCCTTTTTCCACGATAGAAGCATTGCGGGAACGCTCAAAATTACTTCGGAAAACCGTTTATCAGTTTGATGACGAATTTAAAACTCAAATGCCTTCAAAAAACACCGATAATGATCTAAACAAGGAATTGGATTATTGCAGAGAACTCGAAAAACGTATTGAAAACGACCCCGCTGTCTGTGAGATCCCTGCCGTAAAGGAGAAACTAAACCTTCTGAAAGAAATGATGGAAGACACCAACGAGCAATTGGTTTTTTCAAAAGACGGTGACGCCAAAACGGGTCATAAATCCGCTGACAGTTCTTTTTTCGGATACAAAACGCATCTGGCCATGAGCGAAGAGCGCATTATCACGGCAGCCGTTGTAACTTCTGGAGAGAAGGGTGATGGCCCGGAGCTTCCAAAATTATTGCAGATGAGCCAGGATAACGGGATGGAGGTAGATGCCATTATTGGCGATGCCGCTTACAGCGGAAAAGAAAATCTGAAATTAGCAAAGGAACAAAACATCAAAGTGGTCGCCCGACTGAATCCCGCCATCACGCAGGGGTTTCGAAAAGATGAAGATCAGTTTGACTATAATAAAGATGCTGACCGTTTTGTTTGTCCTGCCGGGCACATGGCAATCCGCAAGGCTAGGCAGGGCAAGAAAAACAAAGGGAAAAATCAGGTTGACACTTATTATTTTGATATCGAAAAGTGCAAGGTTTGCCCACTGAACGAAGGCTGCTACAAAGCCGGGGCGAAATCCAAAACCTATTCAGTCTCCATTAAATCAAATTTCCATCAGGAGCAAATGGCTTTTCAGGAAAGCGATTATTACAAAGAAAGATCCAAACACCGCTATAAAATTGAAGCCAAAAACAGCGAACTTAAAAATGTGCACGGCTATAACAGAGCGATTGCCTACGGCATCGAAAACATGCAAATGCAGGGAGCAATGGCTATTTTCGCAGTTAATTTGAAGAGGATACTGAAGTTAATATAGAGAAGAACGATATCTGAGCAGTAATTTATCAAAAGTCGTCACAGAGCACACATCCAAGACCATAAAGCCACAAAAATTTTATACACAAAAAAAGAAAAGAACTTATTACGAAAGTTTTAAACATCGTAATAAGCTCTCCTTTGTAACCCAAATTAGAAGAATAAACTAAAAATCATAGGGTTTTTCAGTGACCTCTGAAATTCAGAGCGGGATTTTAAATTTTTAGTTATTTGGTTAACCTCGTCTGGTGGCCATTCCGTAAATCCACAAAACAATTAACGCGCCTGCAACAGCCAAAAACATACTTCCGATGTTGAATCCTGTTACATCACCCAAACCTAAGAGCTGGCCGACAAACGCACCAACATAAGCGCCTACAATTCCTAAAACAATTGTCAATAACCAACCCATTCCCTGATTTCCCGGCATAATGAATTTTGCAATAGCTCCTGCGATAAGACCAAAAATGATCCAAGTTAAAATTCCCATAGTTTTAAAATTTTTAATGTTAATATTAAGTAATTATTATTGTTGATTAAATATCAAACATAAGACCAAAATGATTTAAATCATATAAATTGGTTCTAAAAATAAAAATTTACTAAATTAATCCTAACCGCATTATCCTTACATTTTATCTCTTTTTAAAGAAAGAATCTACAAATTCAGGTCCGTTAAACAGCTGTAAATCAGTCATTTTTTCACCTACGCCGATATATTTTACAGGAATTTGAAACTGATCAGAAATCCCGATCACCACTCCTCCTTTCGCAGTACCATCAAGTTTTGTTACCGCTAAGGCATTAACTTCCGTTGCTGCTGTGAATTGCTTTGCCTGCTCAAAAGCATTTTGTCCCGTAGAACCATCCAAAACCAAAAGAATCTCGTGAGGAGCATCAGGAATTACTTTCTGCATCACTCTTTTGATCTTCGTCAGTTCGTTCATCAGATTCACTTTATTATGCAAACGACCGGCGGTATCTATAATGACGACATCTGCCTGATTGGCCACCGCACTTTGCACCGTATCAAAAGCCACAGACGCAGGATCGCTGCCCATATTCTGTTTCACAATCGGCACACCTACTCTTTCGCTCCAAATCGTCAATTGTTCTGTTGCCGCTGCCCGGAAAGTATCTGCAGCACCCAGTACTACTTTTTTACCTTCCGATTTAAACTGGTGCGCCAATTTCCCGATTGTCGTGGTTTTGCCCACTCCATTTACGCCGACAACCATTATGACATAAGGCTTTTTCGTTTCATCAATATTTCCGGTTCCTGCGTGCGGGTTTTCCAGGAGCAAACCTGTAATTTCTTCACGAAGAATCTGATCCAGTTCATCGGTGCCCACAAATTTATCTCTTGCTACACGCTGCTCGATTCTTTCAATGATTTTAATGGTGGTAGATGCACCCACATCCGAGGCGATAAGAATTTCTTCGAGATGATCTAAAACATCTTCATCAACTGTACTTTTCCCAACAACTGCTTTGGAAATTTTCTCAAAAAAACCTTGACTGGATTTTTCTAATCCTTTATCTAATGATTCTTTCTCCTCCTTTTTGAATATTTTTTTATACCAACTCATTATAAAAATTACAAATTTGAATTATAAACATGTGCCACTGGCAAACAAAGATAAAATAAAAAAACTATCCATTTAGGATAGTTTTATATATTCTCGTGTGAGTGAAAATTATTTTTTCAAATAAGCATCAACTTCATCAGCGTTCATTACTTTCTCATCGAAAACGTAAGCTCCACTTTTAGCAGACTTTACCATTTTCACAACTTTGGTCATTTTTTTTGAACCTGCACCACCTTGAAGTGTTGCTACTACTTTTTTTGCCATTTTTTATTACTTTAAAAAATTACTTAATTTCTTTGTGAACAGTATATTTCTTCAGTACAGGGTTGAATTTTCTCAACTCTAATCTCTCGGTAGTGTTCTTCTTGTTTTTAGTAGTGATGTATCTTGACATTCCTGCTACTCCGGTTTCTTTGTGCTCTGTGCACTCCAGAATCACCTGTACTCTATTCCCTTTTTTTGCCATGATTTCTTATTTTTTAATGAAACCACTTCTGGTCCCTCTTACAATTGCTTCTTCAATCCCTATTCTATTGATAATTCTCAATCCGTGAGCTGAAACTTTTAAAGTTACAGATTTCTCTTGCTCCGGAAGGTAAAATTTCTTTTCCAATAAGTTAATTTCAAAACGACGCTTCGTTTTGTTATTAGCGTGAGAAACATTGTTTCCTACCATGGCACGCTTTCCTGTTATTTGGCAAATTCTTGACATATCTCGACGTTCTTATTTCTGAATAAATATTTGAGAGTGCAAAATAACGAAGAATATTTTAGTTAGACAAATATTATTGTAAATTATTTCAAAGAAAATTCAATCTTCTGCACTGCTATTATTGGTAACGGGAAATTCCTTTTATTATTAAACAATATTTACCTCTCTTTCCAGCTCAATCCCGAATTTTTCTTTTACCGACTGAATTATCATCCTAGAAAAATCAAAAATTTCTTTTCCGGAAGCTTCTCCGGTGGCATTTACGATTACTAAAGCCTGCAATTGATGTGAAGCCACATTCCCGATTTGTTTCCCTTTCCAACCGCATTGTTCGATCAGCCAACCTGCCGGAATCTTCACCAAATCCCCATTTGGATAATTCGGCATTTCCGGATATTTTTTCTGAACTTCTAAAAATTGCGCCATCGGAATCGAAGGATTTTTAAAAAAACTACCCGCATTTCCAATTATTTTCGGATCTGGAAGTTTACTCTGCCTGATGTTGATTACCGCCTTAGAGACATCCTGAATCGTGACACAGCGATTATCGGAATATTCACTTCCCAACTTCTTTAATTCAGCCTGAATCGCGCCATATTCTGTTTTGATTAAATGGTCTTTTCGGGTCAGTTTAAAAGTCACTTCCAGAATAACATATTTCCCTTTTCCTTCCCGTTTAAAAATGGATTCCCTGTAACCGAAACGGCATTTTTCATGATCAAATTTTTCTACTTCCAAAGTTTCCAAATTCAATACTTTGCAACTCACGAAAGTATCTTTAATCTCCACCCCATAAGCGCCAATATTCTGCATCGGCGACGTCCCCACATTCCCGGGAATTAATGATAAATTTTCTAAACCTCCATAACTTTTACCCAGGCAATACTGAACAAACGCATGCCAGTTCTCCCCCGCTTTTGAAGTTACGAGAACCTCATTCTCACTTATAATTTCTTCTGAAACACCTTTCAAATCTAATTGAATGACAACTCCGTCAAAATTTTGGGTAAATAAAATATTGCTTCCACCACCTAGAAAAAGTGGTTGTGCATTTTTAGCATTTGCGTATTTCAGCGCTTCAAAAAGTTCGTCTAAAGAAGTAACTTCTGCGAAATATTTTGAGGTCACATCAACGCCGAAAGTGTTGTGTTTTTTTAAAGAAAAATGGTGTTGGATGTTCATATTTTATTTCGGGCTGTTTGAGAGCATATTGTGAATTCTTTTCTCGGCTTCCTCTTTGGTAATTCCATGGTAAAAATCGTGCACAAAAGGATGATCAAAGTCTAAATGAGGATAAATTTCCGGCCTCTGATTTCCACTTTTGGTTTTTACATCCATCGGAATGCTTTTTTCAAATTTGTAATCAGGAAGCGCATTGCTCAGCCAACCAAAATAGATGGTTTCGTGATTTTCATTATTGAAATTAGCGACATAATCCTCATAACTTTCTTCGCTTACAGAAACCCAAAGTCCATATTCCAAATAAAGACCGGATTTTGCAATCTTCTGTTTTAATACCACCCGAATAAACCGGTCTGTTCGATCCGGATATTCAATCGTACAGAAATCTGAATCGATATGAACAGGAAAACTGTTTTTCTGTTCCTCCGTAAGCCAATAATAAGAATTGGGATAAGCAAAATTCAGCGCCGGATAATCGTGATGAATCTCACCACAAACTGAACATTTATATTTTGAATTCATTATTTAAGTTAATATCATTATTTAATAAAAACGTTCTGCAAATTTACTAAAATTTAAAACGCTTTAATTTTTTCAATTTTAATTTTAATTGACTGAATTTACATTAATTCAATCATCATATTGACGGAATTTACTTCTAAAGACAAGTACTTGATTTTATCGCTTAAGATTAATCAAAAAAAGCCACGAATACAATAAATATCCGTGGCTTTTGTTTATTTTTAAAAATATTAAAGACCGAATTCAATCTTATATTTCTGAAGCGCATCATTCAACAATTCTACACTTCTGCGTAAATCTGCTTCTTTTAAAACGTACGCAATTCTCACCTGCTTTTTACCCAGTTCCGGATTGCTGTAAAAACCGCTCATCGGCGCAACCATTATGGTTTCGTTGTTATGAGAATAGCTTTCGAGCAACCATTGCGCAAACTTATCGGTATCATCTACCGGAAGTTCTACCGCACAATAAAATGCGCCTTTCGGTTTCGGACAAATCACTCCCGGAATTCCGTTGAGTAAATCAACCAAAACATTTCTACGGTGCGTATATTCTGCACGGACTTTCAAAATATATTCTGTATCATTTACGTGAGCCGCCGCCGCCGCAATCTGTCCCAAAAGAACCGGACTTAATCTTGCCTGCGCAAAAAGCATTGCAGCATCATGAATCTCTTTCGAACGGGTCACCATAAAACCGATTCTTGCGCCACACATCGAATATCTTTTGGACTCAGAATCGATGATCACACAGTTTTCTGCAATTTCAGGAAAATCAAACATCGAAACCTGCTGTTTTCCATCGTACACATATTCTCTGTAAACCTCATCGGAAATAATCACGATATCATGTTTCAAAGCAATATCGGCCAACTTTTGCAACTCTTCTCTGGTGTAAAGATACCCCGTTGGATTCCCGGGATTACAAATTAAAATCGCTCTTGTCTTTGACGTAATTTTTTTCTCAAAATCTTCAATCGGCGGCAAGGCAAAACCACTGTCAATCGTAGAAGAAACCGCGACAACATTTACATTGAAGGTGTTGGTAAACCCATTATAATTCGCATAATAAGGCTCAGGAATAATAATTTCATCACCATCATCACACAAAGTAGAAATCGCAAAATTCAACGCTTCAGAACCACCGTTGGTCACGATAAAATTATCGGTCGTCAAATCGGTAAATCCTAAAGAATGATAATAATCTTTCAGCGCTGTTCTGTAATCCAGATTGCCTTCTGAAAGTGCATATTCAAAAATCTTTAAATCATTGTTTTTCACAGCATCCAAAGCAGATTGCGGTGTTTCGATATCGGGCTGACCAATATTCAAATGATACACTTTTATTCCTTTCTGTTTTGCTTGCAACGCGTAAGGAACCAGTTTTCTTACCGGCGATGCAGGCATATGCTGCGCTCTGTGAGATATTTTTGGCATTATGATATATTTTTTACAAAATTAAGAATTTTTTTGGAGCAGGACGATTTTTACTTCTTTGAGGTTCCGGTCCGGCTCTCCGTTACAATCTTTTTTTGCCCTTTCCTAATCCAACACCAAAAAAAAGGATTTCCTCTGCGATCCGGGCTAAAAGTTCAGGCGGTTTGTTTTTCACATTTTTTTTAACACAAATGTTTTCACGAACGACACGAATATATTTTTACAAAGCAACAGAAAACCACAACATCAAAAACAATCCTTGCTAGTTAAACTGGTGAAATTTCTGAACCCATTCGTTTAATCTGTGTTTAAAGCATCGCTAATTTCCGAAGGAAATCTAATCCTCTTAATTACTTAACTGAATCTTAATGGTTAAGTTATCAACTTATTTCACCAACAATTTTCAAGACAAAAAAAAACCGTAGAAAAAATCTACGGCTTCAAAATTATTTTATGTGAACTTTTATTTTATAAATCCTTTGCTTTTTAATAACGGATTTAAATCAGGATTTCTGCCGGTGAAGTTTTTAAACGCTTCATTCAGATCCATAGAATTTCCTACCGATAAAATATATTTACGGAAACGGTCACCATTTTCACGCGTCATTCCACCGTGGGTTGTGATCCAGTCCCAGGCATCAGCATTCAGCATATCGCTCCACATATACGCGTAATATCCTGCAGAATAACCGCCGCCCCAAATGTGCGCAAAATAAGGAGAATGGTATCTTGGTGGAACTTCTTTCAAATTAAAACCATATTTTGCCAGGACGGCTTTTTCAAATTCCAAAGTCGGCTTAAACTGGGAAGCGTCGGTTACAGAATGCCAGTTCATATCAATGGTCGCCGCAGAAACCAGTTCTGTTGTAGAATATCCCTGATTGAAAGTTCCTGCTTTTTTAATTTTGTCAACTAACGCCTGTGGCATCGGCCGTTTGGTTTGATAATGCAAAGCGTAATTTTTCAGCACCGAAGGTTCCAACGCAAAAAACTCGTTGATCTGAGAAGGAAATTCCACGAAATCACGCGGCACGTTGGTTCCCGAAATTGAAATGTATTTTTGGTCTGCAAACAACCCGTGCAGCGTATGTCCGAACTCGTGGAACATCGTGGTAACATCATCATACGAAATCAAAGAAGGTTTTCCTTCTGCCGGTTTCTGATAATTAAAGACATTTACGATAACTGGTTTTTGACCTAATAAATGCGATTGTTCAACGAAGTTGCTCATCCAGGCTCCACCATTTTTGTTATTTCTGGTATAAAAGTCCAGATAGTAAATCGCCAGAGATTTCCCGTCACGGTCGAAAACTTCATAAGCCACAACATCTGTATGATAAACAGGAAGGTCATTTCTTTTCTTAAAAGTAATTCCGTAGAATTTTTCTGCAGCGTAGAATACTCCTTTTTCTAAAACAGTTTTTACTTCAAAATAAGGCTTGATTTGATTCTCATCTAAATCATATTTTGCTTTTCTCACCTGTTCCGCATAGAAATTCCAATCCCAGGGTTCTACGGAGAAACCTCCTTTTTGCTGGTCGATCAGTTTCTGAATTTCGTCGCTTTCTTTTTTCGCAGTTTCTACGGCAGGAGTTGCCAAACGTGCCAAAAGATTCACTGCATTTTCAGGAGTTTTCGCCATCTGATCCTGGAGTTTCCATTCTGCAAAAGATTTCTTACCCATCAGATGTCCTTTTTCCATTCTCAGTTTTGCTTCTCTTTCCAGGATACTTCTGGTGTCGTCCGCGTCTCCTTTTTCGGCTCTGTACCAGGAAGCTTTGAAGAGTTTTTCTCTGGTTGCTCTGTTTTTTAAATTCTGAAGCATCGGCTGTTGCGTGGTATTCTGTAAAGCAAGCAAATACCCCGTTTTTCCGGCACTTTTTGCATCTGCAGCAGCGGCGGCGATTTCATCAGCAGAAAGTCCATCCAGTTCTTTCACATCGGTAATCAACAGGGCGCCATCTTTTCTTGCATTTAACAGTTTGCTGGTATATTGCGTAGAAAGCGTGGCTAATTCCTCATTAACTTTCTTAACCTGCGCTTTGTTTTCAGGAGAAAGATTAGCTCCGGCGATTTCGAAATTGGTGGTATACAATTCCAAAAGTCTTTTTTCTTCGGAACCTAAATTTTCTTTTTTAATGGCTTTGATTCTGTTATACAATTTCTCATTCAGCATAATTTTATCGCTCAATGCTGAAAAAACGGGCGCATACACTTCTTCCAGTTTCTGTAAAGTAGGGTTGGTATTAGATCCTGTCAAATTATAAAATACAAGCTGCGCTCGTTTCAACACTTCACCGCTGTTTTCTAAAGCCACGATGGTATTTTCAAATGTAGGAGCCGCTGGATTATTGGCGATATTATCTACTTCCACGATTTGTACTTTCATCCCATAATCAAATGCGGGTTTGAAATGTTCGTCCTTAATTTTATCAAATTCCGGTGCCTGGTATTGCAACGGACTTTTTTTCATAAAAGGGTTTGCTGCCAGAGTGGCATCCGGAACTGGAATTTCGGTAGGAGAAGCATTGGTGGTTTTCATAGTTGTACAGGCGGTTGTCATCGCCAAAGATGAAATAAAAAAAACAGATGTAATATTTTTCATTCGTAAATTGTTATTAAAGGATAAAGGTATTAATTTTTAGATATATCTTTAACATAACAAATCACTAATACCCCCAGTCTATGAAAACAATCTCTATTTCTGTACTCGCCGCATTTTTAACCTTATCTTCCTGCAACATCAAATCTGAGAATGGATTTCCTTTTAATCTGACGCCAAAAGAAGGAACCGGCATCCTCAAAACCCAGGAATATAAAATGTCTTTTGATGAAATTAAAGTCGCGCAATCCATTAATGCAGAGGTAATAAAAGCGGACGAAGAAAAAGTCGTGGTCACAGCTCCTGCTGATATTTTAGATGATATTTTAGTGGAAAACAATGGCGGTAAGCTATACATCCACTTTAAACCAAATCTTAATATTTCAGCACGGAATATCTCGGTGAAAATTTTTGCTAAAGATTTTAATACCATTAAAGCCAGCTCATCCGCAACGATAATCATAAAAGATAAATTCACTCAGGAAAAAACCGACATTGAAGTTTCCAGTTCAGGAACGATTAAAGGAAATCTGGAGGCCAATGATTTATCGATTGACGTATCGAGTTCAGGAACGTATTCCGGAACGGTCTGGGCAGTAAATCTGGAATCTGAAGTGACTTCTTCCGGTGATATCATTATTTCCGGAAAAACAAAAAACGCTACTTTGAAAGCCTCCTCATCCGGCACCTTAAACGCCAAAAACGTTATTGCTGAAAATGGCGACATCAGCGCATCGAGCAGTGGTGATGTAAGCCTTTCTGTTTCTAATCAACTTAAAGCTTCAGCAAGTTCGTCCGGAGGAATTGAAATTACGAGAAAAGGGAATTTAAACATCGTCAGCCAGAAAGAAAGCAGCGGTGGAAGTATTTCGATCCGATAAAATTTCGCTTTAGTCCAAATAAAAATTCAGCTCTGGAATATCGGAGCTGAATTTTTTTTATGTTAATTGGATATTGTAAACTTAATTACAAAAAAAGTATTACCAACCGCCAGAAGCACCACCGCCACCGAAACTTCCGCCACCGCCGAAGCCACCGAATCCGCCACCGCCGCGGGAACCGCCGCCAAATCCACCGCCACCGAAGCTGCCTGGGAATGGGAAGAATCCACCGGGATAAATACTTCGTCCTCTTCGGGAAAGAATCACATCATCGTCATCATTATTACCGCCACCACCCCGGCCGCCATTTTTAAATAAAAAGCTAAGGATGATGAAGACAAAAAAAGCAATCATCACGAGTTGACCCGGACTTAAACCTTTTTCACTGGAAGTATCTTTGACAATAGGTTTAAATTTCCCCTGAACCGCTTCCATGAGCGCAGTTGTTCCACGGTTGATTCCTTCGTACCACAAACCTTTCTTAAAATTCGGGGTAACGATATAATCCATAATCTGTCCGGCAACCGACGCAGTTAAATACTGCTCAACGGCGCGTCCCTGCTGGATCGACATGGTATGATCCTCGGTCGCGATAAGGAAAACAATTCCATTATCAATTCCTTTTTGGCCGATTCCCCATTTTTCGCCATACATTGTCGCCAAATAATTCACATCTTCACCACCGGTTGTGGGAATAATAATCACTTCAATTTCAGTAGAAGTTGAATCTGAAAATTTAATCAGTTTTTGATTCAGTTGATCTTTTTCAGTTTGCGTCAAAAGTCCTACCTGATCGTAAACCGGATAAAGAACTGCTGGTTTTTCTGGAACTTTCTGGGCAAAAACAAAAATGTTTAAACCTAATAAAAGAAAAGCTAAAAAATAGTTACGAGAACGTAATCTCATTGGGAAGTTCATTTGGATTTTCTCCCACAATCGGGAAATGTTTTTTCAATTCAATACCGGTTTCTACAATGCCTTTTTTCAAACCTTCGAAATACTTGCCTTTGGAAAATGCTGTTGTAATTTCATCATGCATCTGATCCCAAAATTGTTGGTGAACTTTTTTATGGATTCCTTCGTCACCGATGATGGTAAGATATTGCTGTTCAAAATTCACATGAAAAAGCACAGCATTTTTTTCAGCAGTCTGATCCTTACAAAGTTTTTTGAAAACTTCAAAAGCAATCTCTGCATTATTTCCTTCGGTGGTGGAATCGATATGAATCCTGATTTCTCCGGTGGATTGGTTTTCTGCTGTTTGAATGGCTTCTACCAGAGAAGCCATTTGATAATCTGTGAGGAAAGTATTCATTTAATTGGTAAAAACTTCTGGTGCTTTTTCCGCGCCAACTTCAGCTTTAAAATAAGGTTTCTCTTTAAAGTTGGTAAAGTTCGCCAAAATATTATTCGGGAACGTTTTAATCGCCGTATTATATGCCTGCGCCGATTCGTTATAATAGACCGTTTCGCTTCGGATGCTGTTTTCTATCGCCGTATATTCTCTTTGGAAATTAATGTACTGCTGATCCGCTTTCAGATTAGGATAACTTTCTACCACGGCCATCAATCTGCTTAAAGAACCTGTAAGCTCCCCTTGAGCGGCTTGAAACTTCGCCATATCTCCTTCAGTCATATTGGTAGGATCGATGGTAATTGAGGTCGCTTTTGAACGCGCTTCTATTACTTTGGTTAAAGTACCCTGTTCGAATTGCGAATACGATTTTACGGTCCGTTCCAAATTGGGAATCAGGTTCGCCCGTTTCTGATAAACAGTTTCAACATTTGACCATTTTGTATTGACGGTCTGTTCTTTGGCAACGAAATTATTGTACCCATTTTTGCCCCAGAAAAAAACCAGTACGGCAATAACAAGAAGAGCAATACCGATTGTTCCGGCGCTCATGCATCCTTTATTTCTCATAGTTTATTATTTTTTTAATTTAAAGTGATACCCAAATATACAAATTATGTGCTAAATTTGTGAAAATTTAAATAAAATGATTACAATTGTTGTAGCAATGGGGTTAGACAATGAAATTGGTGCAGACAATCAATTACTTTGGCATCTTCCAAAAGACTTGAACCATTTTAAAGAAATTACTTCCGGGCATCCCATTATCATGGGCCGCAAAACTTATGAAAGTATTGGCAAACCGCTTCCCAACCGCACGAATATTGTAGTCAGCAGAAAAAAAGACTGGTTCGAAGAAGGGATTTTGATTGTCGGCAGTATCAAAGAAGCCGTGAAATTTGCCAAGAAAATTGATGAGGAGATTTTCATTATCGGCGGCGGAAATATTTATGAACAAACCCTTGAATTAACAGATAAAATCGAGGTAACTCTGGTAAAAACCAATATCAAAGCGGATACTTTTTTCCCCAAAATAAGTCCTAAAATCTGGAATAAAACAGAAGAGGTTTGTCATGGAAAAGACGACAAAAATGAGTTTGATTTCTGTTTTCAGACCTATGAGCGAAAAGTAAAATTAACTTAAAATTCAGGAATTCTACATAGACTTCAATTCTCGACACAAATTATTATCTTTGCACCACTAAATTTTAACAATGAATAAATACATAAAATTCGTCATCACAGCCATAATGATTGCCTGCGGAGTTTATCTGATGATGAACAGAAATATCGGCTGGGGAATCGTAGTGGTTATTTTATCTGCCATTCCTGTTTTGCTTTTCTTTAAAAACGAATATATTTTATTGGCATTTTGGTTTTTAAGAAAACAGAATATGGTAAAAGCCTCAAGTTGGCTTGATAAAATCACCAATTATAAGTCGCAGTTGCACAGGACTCAGTATGGTTATTTTCATTATTTACAGGGACTTACTTTGGCACAGGACAATCCGTCGAAGGTAGAACCATTTATGAGAAAAGCCCTGGAATATGGTTTGAATATGAAACATGACCGCGCCATGGCCACCTTGAATATTGCAGCAGGAGCGATGCAGAAAGGAAGACGCCAGGAAGCGAAAAACTTACTGGAAGAAGCTAAAAAATTAGACACTGCCGGAATGATGACCGACCAGATTAAAATGATGAAAGATCAGTTGAAAATGCCGTCAATGCAGAAACACATGCATAATCCAAATATGCGGAACAGAGGGAAATTCTCTTAATAGAAAATAATTATTTAAGGTAAAGTAAGAAAGTCTGAGTTATTTCAGACTTTTTTTATGGGGAATTGTGAGCGCAGGAAAGGGCTGTTTATAATCCGTTTGACTGAATTTTATGAAACTCTTTATGACGAAAAGAACAGTTGCTGCTTTTTGAAAAAACAACTGAATGGTATTTTAGCCCCGATCGCAGTGGCATCCTTTTTCTTTTTTGGAAAAAAAAGGAAAAGATAGAACGGAGAACGGGACCGGTATTTCTGAGAAAACCTGCTCTTGTTGCTCCTAAAAAACACAATAACACTTACATTTCCGAATTATTATCTACCCCGTAAAATTTCGGTATCTGCCACTGGTATTTGATCGATAATGTTCGGATGGCAACAATCAGAAATATGGTGGAAATCTGTACAAAAGCGTAAGAAAGTGCCGTGTACTTCACCAACATCAAAAATATACCGCCGCCGACAATACAGGCTGTTGCGTAAATTTCTTTCCGGAAAATCAGTGGAATTCTGTTCAGTAAAATATCACGGGTAATTCCCCCAAAACATCCTGTAATCGTCCCTAAAGTAATACAGATCAAAGGATGCAGATCGGCATTCATCCCTTTCTGAATTCCAACAATGGTGAAAAGCCCCAGCCCAAAACTGTCGAAAATAAAAAGGGTGACCTTGAACTTTTTTTCCAGTGACTTGAAAATCATAGAAACAATACAGGTAACGAAAATTACCGAGCATATCACCATATCGTGCATCCAAAAAATGGGAACGCCGAGCAACAAATCACGGATCGTTCCGCCGCCGACAGAAGTGACAAAGGCAATGATGAGTACACCGAAAGGATCCAACCGCTTCTGCATCGCAGCAAAACTGCCCGACATCGCAAATGCAATAGTGCCCAATATTTCAATGGCTAATGTAAAGTTTTCCTGAACCATGTTTTTAATAAGTAATGAATAATAGGTAATGAGTAATCTGAACTGCTAATTTATAAATAAGTAATTGGTATTGGCTAATTTTTGCGGCTCATTACCTGTTGTTAACGTTCATTATCTATTGCGGCAGGCTATCCGAAAGTTTTTCTTGTAACTGGTCATCACCATTACAGTTTCATCACATTCTATTTTTAAATAATTTAATTTTTCTGAGGAACTTGAGGAACCATAAATTTGTTTTCTAATCACTTATAAATCCTCAGAATAAGCCAACCCAGAAAGAGCTCTGAGGATCGAAATGCACAGCTTTTTTGTTCTATCTCTAAAAAATTTGATTATAATCAGGATTGCTCATTACCCATTATTTATTGCTCATTTTATGAACACGCACCGCTTCCGGAACCAGGATTTCATAATTGCCTTCAAAGGTGATGATTTCACGGACGATGCTGCTGCTGATGAATGATTTGCCGGAAGAAGTTAATAAGAATATCGTTTCAATCATATTGTCTTTGGTCAATTCCCGGTTGGTTTGTGCAATGGCTTTCTCGAACTCGAAATCTGCTGGGTTTCTTAGTCCGCGCAAGATGAAATTTACATTTTTGCTCCGACAGTAATTGATGGTTAAACCCTCAAAATGATCAACTTCGATATTGGGAAATTTCTCAAATGATTTGCGGATAAACTCCATTCTCTGCTCCAGAGAGAACATGTATTTTTTCTGTGAATTTTGTCCGATCGCGATAATTATTTTATCAAATAAAGGATAAGCCCTTTCGACAATATCATAATGACCAAGCGTGATAGGATCGAATGAACCTGGGAAAACAGCGACTCTCATAGATGAATTTAGATTTTGAATGATAAAATTTTAGATGAAAAATAATTTTAAATCTAAAATAAAAAGGTTTTATTTAATTTTTCGCTAATGCTTTTTCTACTTCATTCCCACACAGATCTTTAATGGAAATCCCATAAATAGCAGCCTGTTGCGGCAAAATGGATGCCGGTGAAAATCCCGGATTGGTATTCATTTCGAGCATATAAGGAATTCCCTTCATAATGATGAATTCACTTCTTGAGAATCCACTCATTCCTAAGGCTTCATACGCGCGTTTCGAAATCTCTTCTACTTTTAAACGGGTTTCATCATCAATTCTGGCGGGAGTAATTTCTTCGGAAGCACCTTCATATTTCGCTTCATAATCGAAAAACTCTTTGTGAGGAACAATTTCGGTAATTCCTAAAACAATGGTTTCATTATTGAAATCAACAACGCCCACTGAAACCTCCATTCCATCGAGGAAACTTTCAATTAAAATTTCTTCGTCTTCAGCAAAAGCAAATTCCAGCGCTTTCTTTAATTCTGACTGTTCTTTCACTTTCGAAATTCCCAGAGAGGAACCCGACTGATTCGGTTTTACAAAAAGCGGCAAGCCTAATTCTTTGATGATTTCATCCTCCTTAATTTCTTCACCATGCCTTAAATAAATACTTTTCGCCGATGGAATTCCGTATTTTGAAAGAACGGCTAAGGTATCTTTTTTATTAAAGGTTAAGGCACTCTGATAAAAATCACAGCCCGTATATTTTTGACCGATGGTATTCCAATACGCCTGAAGTTCGCCGTTCTCGCCAGGTCTTCCGTGAATAATATTAAAACAGACATCAAACTTCACCTGAAATCCACTGCTTAAACTTACCGAAAAATCTTCTTTATTAATGGGGGCTTTTTCACCACGGTCGTCCAGGAAATACCATTCATCTTTTAAAATGACTACTTTATATACATTATAAAGATCGCGGTCCAGAGAATCGAAAATCAACTGACCACTTTTCAGGGATACTTTATATTCATCAGAATATCCGCCCATCACGACGGCCACATTTTTTTTGCTCATGAGGTAAAACTAAGGAAGCAAAATTAAGCAAATTGTTTAAACACCACGGCCATAATTACAAAATTTATATCATTCATTAAAATTAAGGAACTGACAAAAATGAGGTTTTAACTGTTTCCTGTACTGTTAAAAAGTCGTAATTTTGAACCCTATGAAAAGATGGTACCTCTACCCTTTTTCCCTGGGTTATCATTTGGCAACTGCCATTAGAAATACAATGTATAACTGGGGAATCTATAAATCGACCACATTTAAAACTCCGATCATCAATGTCGGCAATCTTTCGGTGGGCGGCAGCGGAAAATCGCCAATGGTGATGTATATCGCGGATCTTTTATCCAGGCATTACCGAACAGGCGTATTATCCCGTGGTTACGGACGAGTAACTAAAGGTTACGGCATCACGAATTACGACAGCAATTACAAAACTGTTGGTGATGAAGCAATGCAGCTTTTTGAAAGATTTAAAAACCGTTTTGTTATCGGCGTTTCTGAAGAAAGAGTTCCCGGTGCAAAAAAGATGATCGCCGACATGGATTTAAATGTCTTATTACTGGACGACGCTTATCAACACCGCGCCATAAAACCTGGCTTCAATATTTTGATGACGGATTATAATGATCCTTATTTTAGAGATTTTCTGTTACCGGCAGGGGATTTGCGTGAAAGCAGAAGCGGCGCAAAACGTGCCCAAATCATTATGGTTTCCAAATGTCCGGAAGATTTGACCGACGAAAAAAAACAATATTACATTTCGAGAATCAAACCTCAACATGACCAGAAAGTTTTCTTTTCGAGTATTGGTTATGATGAAAATGTGTATTCCAGGGACAAAATGATTCCTGATAATAATCTGGATTACTATGACATTTTATTAATTACCGGAATCGCCAATCCGAAACCTTTGCTTAAACATTTATCTCGTTTTTCAAAAAAGGTAAAGCATTTAAAATTTCGGGATCATCATAATTTTACCGATCAGGACATTAAAAATATCATTGCAGAATATAAAAAACTTGGCGAATATAAACTCATTCTCACCACCGAAAAAGACTACGTAAGGCTGAAAACTTTTGATTATCTTAGAGATCTTGTTTACTATTGGCCCATCAATGTGAATATTGACCGAAAGGAAGATTTTAATCAAATCATTTTAGATTATGTTAGAAAAAATTAAAGAGACTGCTCGTTTTATTAAAAACATGATTCAGGACACCCCAGATTTTGCAATCGTTTTAGGTTCCGGTTTAGGAAAACTGAAAGACGAAGTGGAACCGATTCATATTTTAGAATATCCTGAAATCCCGAATTTCCCCCAAACGACCGTCGCCGGACATGGCGGACAATTAATTTACGGAAAACTTGAGGGTAAAAAAGTGCTGATGATGAGCGGCAGATTTCATTATTATGAAGGGCACGATATTCAAACCATCGTTTTCCCTTTCCGGGTTTTTCATTTATTGGGAATTAAAAATCTGATTTTATCGAATGCTGCCGGTGGCGTAAATCCCGCATTCAATGTTGCCGATGTAATGATTATTAACGATCATATCAACATGATGCCGGAACATCCGCTGCGTGGAAAAAACTTAGACGAACTCGGCCCACGGTTTGTGGACATGAGCGAACCGTACAACAAAAACATGATTGAAGTTGCTTTAAATGTTGCCAAATATTTAGGCATTAAAGCGCATCAAGGTTGTTACGTTGCGTTGCAGGGCCCAACTTTTGAAACGCCGGCAGAATACGGAATGATAAAAGCCATCGGCGGCGACGCTGTTGGAATGAGCACCGTTCCGGAAGTAATCGTCGCTAAGCATCAAGGTATGGATTGTTTTGGGATTTCCATTATCACTGATGTTGGCGGACCGGATATCGCCTTCACTGTTTCGCACGAAGAAGTTCTGCAAGCCGCCGATAAAGCAATGCCGAACGTCATCAAAATTGTAAAAGGGTTGGTGAAGAATTACAACGCTTAATTTCCATCAACCATATAAATAGAGAAACGCATCTTTTCGGGATGCGTTTCTTTTGTTTCAAATCAATGGGATCAGGCACAAAAATGAGGTAAGACAGCAAAACAAACCGGCGCATGCTCTATTTCTACTGCACTTCCACTGATAGCAACCTGCACTGTATGCTGACTTTTAAGGCAAGGGGAAACAGAAAATCATGCAACTTCCTGGGCTTTTGAAGAACTTCAAAAGAATAAAACTTTTGTTCCTTTTGCGGTAAAAAAGAGACGCTATTTCACTTTCACATAAATGTGTCTGATATTATTCACGCCGGTTTCGCGTTCATCAATTTCGATTTTACCGATGCTTTTAATTAAAGGTAAAAGTTTTGGAAAACCGAAATTTCTTGGATCGAAATCAGGTTTCTTTTTAATAATGAAACTGCCGAGATTCCCGAGGAAAGTCCAACCATCTTCATCTCCCAGATCGTTAATACTTTCAGTAATCAATTTAATCGTTCTACCGTCAACTTTGCTGAGCGGTTCTTTTTTCCGTTTTGGTTTTTCCGCTTTTTTAGTGACTGTATTTTCAGAATCCTTTTCGGAATCTTTTTCAGAATCGTCTGTATTATTTAAAATTTCCAGATAAATAAATTTATCGCAGGCTGATATAAATGGTTTCGGTGTCTTTTTTTCGCCAAATCCGATTACGTTCATTCCGGCTTCCCGAAGTCTTGTCGCCAGTCTCGTAAAATCGCTGTCGCTGGAAACGATGCAAAAACCATTGACCTTTTCGGAATACAAAATATCCATCGCATCGATAATCAAGGCACTGTCGCTGGAATTTTTTCCTGTCGTATAACTGTATTGCTGGATTGGAGTGATCGCATTTTCCAGGAGCACATTTTTCCATCCGGAAACCGTGGGCTTGGTCCAGTCGGCATAAATCCTTTTGATGGTTGGCGTTCCATTTTTAGAAATTTCCTCCAGCATTTCTTTTACATTTTTGTAGGGAACATTGTCCGCATCGATGAGGACTGCTAATTTATCGTCTGTCATATTAGTTTTATTTTTTTAAAGAATATTGTTGTCACTGGTTATATCCAAATTTACACCATTTTTTCTTAAAGACATAATAATTAATGGGGATACCAATCCCATTTTATAATTTTACACCATGCAAACCGACCGAAAAATAATTCATGTGGATATGGATGCGTTTTACGCTTCTGTAGAACAACATGACTTTCCGGAACTTAAAGGAAAACCTTTGGTGGTAGGCGGTGGGCAACATGGCGTGGTTGCCGCAGCAAGTTATGAAGCCCGTAAATTTGGGATCCGTTCTGCGATGCCTGGAAGGATTGCTTTAGAAAAATGTCCGCATCTGATTGTCGTAAAACCGCGGTTCAACCGCTACAAGGAAATTTCTCAGCAGATCAGAAAAATCTTTTATGAATTCACCGATTTGGTGGAACCGCTTTCTTTGGATGAAGCTTACCTGGATGTGACGGAAAATAAAAAAGGCATCGAATCTGCACAGGAAATCGCGCGGCAAATCAGAAACCGTATTTTCGAAGAAACCGGGCTTACAGCTTCTGCGGGAATTTCTGTGAATAAATTTCTGGCAAAAGTGGCTTCCGATTACCGCAAACCCAACGGACAGAAAACCATTCATCCGACTCAGATTCTTGAGTTTATGGAAAAACTTCCGATCGAAAAATTCTACGGAATTGGAAAAGTGACGGCCAACAAAATGCATGAACTTCACATTTTCACCGGCAAAGAATTAAAGGAGAAATCACTGGAAGAACTGATACGGCTTTTCGGAAAGGCGGGGAATTATTATTACAACGTGGTTCGCGGAATTCATAAAAGCGAAGTAAAACCTCACCGCATCCAAAAAAGTGTCGCGGTAGAAGAAACTTTCTGGGAAAACCTTTTGGATGAAGATGCTGTTTTTAAGCAGTTGCAAATCATCAGCGCTGAACTGGAAGCGCGGCTTTCTAAAAAAGAAATCAAAGGAAAGTCTTTAACACTCAAGATTAAATATAAAGATTTCACCGTGTATACGCGTAGCAGAACGCAGGAAGTCTATTTTGACAATGCTCAGGACTTCTACGAAACCGCTCAAAACCTTTGGGGACTGCGACCATTTGACAAACCCGTGCGTCTGCTGGGATTATCACTTTCTAACCTCAATACACAGGAAAAAAAACAGATTTCTGTGCAGCTGAAAATCCCGTTTGAAGATTCAATAACATAAATCATATTTTATTCCTAGTATTATCAGTAAAAATTTAATATCTTTATCATATTATTCTTCCACACGGAAATAATACGCATTATAAATACAGTTAATGAAAACATTGAGAGATTGGGGACTTAGCACCCTTACAGATATACAGGACGAAGACAAGATGATTAATTTTTCAGGATATTCCATCCTGTATTCCGCAACAGAAAATGTACATCTGCTTATTTTCGATAATGAAGTGCATCTTCCACCTGAAACTTTCTATTTTATACCTCCAAAAAGCCCGGTTCAGTATTTGGGTGAAACCAAAAGTGCGCTTCTGATCTGGTTTAAAGTCGATCTTTTCGTGGACAGACTTGAATTTCTGCAGCACATCAAGAGGGGAATTTTCTTCAGAGATCCTCTCGGAATGGCGGTGGAAAATAATTTCATGTCCTACACCTCAATAATGAAATATTACTATCTGCCTACACAGGAAGGGTTAATGAATATTATTTTCGCTAAAAACCTGCTGGTCAACTTTCTGGAATTTATCCTGATCCGCACCCTGATGGTACACGATCCCAAGCTGTATGAATACCGTAAAGACAGTTACGAAAAAGAAATAGCCAATGAGTTTGTTTATCTGTTGCAGAAAGAAACCACCTTCAGTTTCACCATGGAACATTATGCATCGCAGCTCAACATCACAAAACGGACCCTGGATAACGCAGTGCAGACCATGTACGGATGTACCGCAAAACGGTTCATTACTGCCAAGGCGTTGGAAAAAGCCAAGAAACTACTGCGGGGAACAGAAACTCCCATCAAGACCATTAGTCAGGAACTAGGATTTTCAGAAGAGAGCAATTTCAGTAATTTCTTCCGTAAACACACGAACAGTTCACCCAGTGAGTTCCGTGACCATGCAATAAGCCAGATTCCAAATCTTCGGTCGGCTCGTCTTAGTTCCAATTAATAATTTGTACAATGAAGACTCTCATAACTTTCGGTCTCCTTCTGCTTACCGCCCTGTTCCCGAAAAAAGCAACTGCTCAGAGTGACGGTGCTGCAGTCCTGAATATAGTTTTGCATCCCGTTCAAACCCTGATGATCAATGCTGCGGATCAAACCGTAAACTTGGAATACAGAACCAGAGAAGATTACAGCAACGGGGTCAGCCTTAACAAAGAAAACCATTTACAGATCTACAGTACAGGTGGCTACGTAATCCGCGTAAAGACTGCGGACCCTCGGTTGCAGTCAACCGCAAACAGTGCAGCCGGAATTGATGCCGGTGACATTACAGTTACAGCGAGTAAAGGTACCACCATTGGCTATGAATCGTTTATCTCTGCCCCGGTACTGCTATCAGCTTCTTACGTCGAACTTATTTCAAGCGCTGTGGGAGCCAGTAAAGCATTTAATATCAACTACACTGCAAAAGGAGACAACAAATATCTTAATCTCTTTACCAAGAACAAGAATCCAACGGTATATACCACTCAGGTAGTCTACAGTATTGAACCTCAGTAAAGCCTGGTTCACAGACTGTTACTAACACACCACTAGCATATTCCCTTCCCGCTTTTCCTCCTGATCAAATCAGCGGGAAAAGCGGTGTTGTTTCATATTTCTACCCCTTAAAAACTTCAGGCCAGAAATGCGGTCCCCTGAAAAAGGAACAAACCGAACGGTATTAAAATAAAGATAATGCAAAAAAAAACATTGATAAAAACAAAAACTGCAATAGACGTTTGGATGAACAAATGTATAAGTTATTTGTTTTTTTTCATAAAGTACTTTAACTAGTAGCACATTACCTTTGCACCATCAAAAAAGCACCTAGCTTACCAACAACATTTGAAACAACAACAACAAAAAAAAATTATGAAAAAAGCAATTTTATTCGCAACGTTCTTAGGAGGATTATTTGCAGCTAATGCACAAACCGCAGGACCTGCAACTGGAGATGTAACACTTAACGTTAACCTTTACCCTTTACAGTCTATCGTGGTGAACCCATCAAAAGTCGTAGACTTAGACTACAAAACTTCAGCAGATTACTTAAATGGTGTTAACAAGACGGAAGTTGATCATTTAAACGTATTCAGTACCGGAGCATTTGATGTAAAAGTAAAGTCAACTGATACTAACTTATCAGGAGCAGGAACAGCAATTCCATTAACGGACATTAAAATTATCGCTTCTCAAGGAACCACTACCGGAACAACTCCTTTAATATTTGTCCCGGCTTCTGAAGTAGCTCTGTCAGGGACTGAGCAGATCATTGGCGGAAGTACTGCCGCAGGAAGTGGAAACATCAGTGTTAATTACAAAGCAGCAGGTAATAATGATTATTTATCACGTGTTGTGGGTGGTGCAAAGACAACATATACCGCGAATTTAGTGTACTCTATTATTGCAAAGTAATCTAATTTTCAATATCTCTAAAGACAATTTAAGACGCTCTTAAATTGTCTTTTTTCAATTATATGAAGAATCTCCAATATCTTTTTTTTCTGTTGCTGGTTCCCTTTGTTACCGTTCAGGGCCAGACAGGATTGAGTGTAAGCCCACCAAGAACGTATGTAACTTCTGTCGCCGGGGAATCCACGGTGAACAGGATTCTGGTGACCAATACGAGCAAAAGCACTTCTTTAAATCTGACCGTTTCATTAAGCGACTGGCAATACGAAGAAAGTGGGAATAACATCATGGCAGACCCAGGGACACTGCCTAATTCTGGAGCCTCATGGATTACGGTGAAGCCGCAATCTTATTTTACACTTCCGCCAGGGGAAACCCATGAGCTTGAAGTTACACTTACCGCCCCGGCCCAAACCGATTCGGTGCAAGTGCATACCGCTCTGCTTTTCATTACGCAGACCAATCCTGTAGATTCGTTCGAACAGGGCGCTCTTGTGAAGGTAAGTTTAAGATCGGGGGTCAAGATTTACCACCGCTACAACACGCCAGCAAATCCCAATATCGAATTTAATGATTACCGGTTCGAAAAGAAAGCCAGAAATCTGGATCTTTCTCTGCAGAATACAGGAAATACCTGGACCGACGGTACGGTAATTACAGAACTGGTGAATGTGAATGATGGTACCAAATACGAACTCGCCGATCAGATTATCTACACCCTTCCCGGTGACCGAAGAAACGTAACGGTTCCGCTACCGAAAAATTTAAAACCCGGAAAATACACTGCTTCATCCACCCTGTCTTATGGCGACGATGATACGATAAAAATGGCCGAACTGGCTTTTGTATATGAATAAGACTTTGCTTTTTATCAGTATACTGTGGACCGCTATTTATAGCGCACAGCCAGTAAAAGTTACCGCGTGGGCACCTGGCTGGGCCGGCGTACAAAATTATAATGGACTGCAGGTTAATAACCATTCTGTAATTTTTCTGGAATTGCAGGATTCTCAGGGAAATCAAATGAAAGAATGGACCCTGTCTTTCCGTGTAAATGGGAATATTACCAACGGCTCCAAGAATTTTCCTCCTTCCAGCTTGAAGTTTCAGTTCAGTTATCTCACCAGTAACGGACCCAATTCAGATGGGGTCTATCCCACTCCAGGAAATATGGGTCTTATAACAAGCCCCGTTCCGTTTCCGGCTTTAAATACTACTACAGATCTGGTGAAGAACTCAAAGTACAGTTTCCAGGTCAATAATAAATATTTTTCGACAAACCTGAATTATCATCTTATTATTGATGGTGGCGCCTACCTGCAGGAGTATTACTCTCCGCAAAATTATGTAGTTAATCTAATGATAGAACTTAAGAATGCGAAGGGAGAATTACAGGCGACGGCACCGCTTAGATTTGAGATGCAGATTATGCCTAGTGGACCCCCTCCAAACTCTCCCACTTACGGCATTCAGTTTGACCAAACCGCAAAAAATGTTCTGCTGGAATTTAAAACAGCGAATGATTATGCAAATGGCGTTTCCAAAACCTTAACCAAAGCATTTTCTACATTCTCAAATACGCCGTACGTTGTACGGGTAAATACGCTCAACACCGACCTGATCAGCAGCACCAACAAAACCCTGCCGGTAAATGCCGTCAAATTAAGTGTACGCGACAGTCAAACCCAGACTGTTACCGGAACCGTGAATCTTTCCAGTTCGCAGCAGAATGTATTAACCAGCGGCTTACACAGCACAGCCAAATTCTTTGACACCATTTATTCCACACAGGCAGGAGATCCTACATTTTTCAACAAATCATCCGAACAATACTCAGGAACGCTGGTTTATACCATGATTCCTCAATAAATAACTGTGGGCTTATTAAGGACTATATTCAGCTTCTTTTTCATACTCGGAACAACACTCGCTTATTCCCAGAGTGATGGGATATCCATCGAAACCGACAAAGCAATTGTGGTGGCCAATGGCGAGATGCGGAGCTTGATGGTCAGCATTGAAAACAAAAGCGAAACCCTTCAGAATTTACATCTTGTAACCAAAACCGACGACGGCGTACGGGTACTGAACACGGGAACCCTTATTAAAATTGAGCCCAAAGAAAAAGTTTTTCTTCCTTTTAAAATTTTTATTGAAAAAAGGCAGCCCGCCGGCTCTTCAGTCATCACACTGAACTTGCAGGATTCTACAAAAAAAACGGTAGCATCGTGGGAAACTGTACTGACGGTAGAACCTAAGCGCCTCCTGAGGATCTCTGCCAATGACCCGCAAATTCTTATCTACAGGGTGGGAGATTCTCTGAAAATTTCGTCTCAGGTGACCAATGGTGGCAACCAAACCGAGCAGGCAGAAATATATGCAACCTTTCCGCAATATCTGGGCAGCGAAACGGTTATGAAAAAAAAAGTGACCCTCCAGCCCTTTACCAGTCAGGAAGTCGTTTTTTCAAAAATCATTGACCGCGATCTGTTAAAACTGGAGATTTTCACAGTAAATGTCGCGGGAACAAACAGCAATAAAGAATTTTTTGGTAATACCATGGTGACCGTACAGAATGCATTAGGAAACCGCCGGTATATAGATCCGCTTCAGAACAACAGCTATCGCGGTGGTAGCGCAAATCATATTTCCTGGAGCACCAGCAATCCTTTTGATAAATTTTCAGCTTCTCACAATGTTGACGTCCGCACAGAAGTGAATTTAGGCAATACCAAAGCCACGGTAAACCTCAACGGGACTTACTGGCCCAATCTTGACACAAAAATGCTTTTTCAAAATTCCTGGCTGAAGTTGGAGCATAAGGAGTTCGGCGTACAGCTTGGGAACCTTAACAGCTCTGATTTAGAGATTACTCTAAATGGAAGAGGTGCACAATTTACCTATACCCCCGATGCAGAGCGAAAAACAATGATTACTGCCGGTGCAGTTGAAAAAAGCTACAATATCTTCGATCCAGTCCGGTTTAATAATTTACCGCGCGGATATTCTGCATTTGCTAAAACGGCCTACAGCATGGATGAAGACAAATCGCTGGATGGCGAAGTGATTTTAGACACCGACACTTTCCAGAAAAGCTTTATCATCAAAGGGGGATATGAATATAACAACAGGATAAACGAATCATACGGCATCGACCTTGGTTATGGTCATACACGATCCGTAACGGATGATAATAATGCAGAATCTTCGGTATCCATAGGCCTTAACTACCGTAAAACCTGGGACAAATATGCGTTCAGCTCTGCCAATTATCACAGCAGCGGTTACTATCCGGGAATTAAACGGGGCAGCACAGTCTCTGAACAGCGCGTAAGCAGATCTTTTGAGAAATTCTCTCTTTACGGAGCTTACAGCCTTAATATGTATGACCCAAAAAATATTGAGCCGCTCTACCAATTCAATTCGCTTACGCAGAGGCACCGGGCAGAGCTCGGTTCTAATTTTACCATCGCGAAAAGAATTGGAGTCAATATGATTTCACAATTTTCCACCGAAAAATCAGATGTGTTTCTTGGAGATTATTTTTCGCGGTTGCCTGTACAATTTAATTCTGCCTCGCTGGCCACTACACTTAACTACAGTACAGCAGACCAAAAAAACAGAATCACCTTTACTTACGCACAGGGAATTTCGTACTACCAGGACATTACAGAACCGCAGCATATTTACAGTTTTCAGGCTAACTTGCAGCACATGAACCTGATGCTCAGCACCAACTATCAGCGGGGAAATTTCATGCTTTATGAAGGAAACCGCAATGGCGATCTAAGTTCTGACACCGAAAAACTTTCAGCCTTAGCGACCTACCGGCTCATCCTCCTGAACAATAAGCTGAATCTGAATCTCAGTACCATGGCTAATCTCGACACTCAGTCAGGAAACAGCTTTTCCTTCAACTCCAATTTCGATTACCGCCTGTTCCGCGCGACGAAAATCTTTGGCAGCTATAATTACAGCATCTACTCGCGAAACGGTTTCCGCACGGGAAATAATTATTACCAGTTGGGAGTCACTCAGGATTTACCCAGCATAGGTGATGAAACCGTGAAATATAAAAACGGAAGCATCAAGATTTTCACCTTCTATGACCTTAACAATAATAATATTTACGATCCGGAAACCGACCAACCTGCCAGGGGCGTAAAAGTAAAAATCAACAATACCATCTTCATTTCCGGCGATGACGGCAACATCAGATACCGCAAGGTGCCTTACGGTGAATATAAGGTAAAATCAGTAGAGAACGACTGGTATGGCGATGCCAGCAAAATAGACCTTCAGCAGAAAGAAATATTCCTCACGCTTCCGCTGGAAAAAACCAGCATCATGAGAGGCAAGGTGGTCTATGAGAAAACGTCGAAAACTCAATATGAGGTTCAGGAGCATCTTGCGGGAATACCGGTTCTTTTCAGAAACACCTCCGGCAAAATATTTACTTTCTACACCAACGCCGTAGGGGAATACACGGCCTATATCCCTTTAGGAACCTATCACGTCTCGCTGGAAAGCCAGGTATTGCAGAAAAATGTCTATGTAGACAAAAACATTGAGTCTGCGGTTGCCGAACAGGACGTGGTAAAAATTCTTGAAAATATCCTTCTCAAAGTAAAAGAGAAAAAAGTGGAAGTAAAGAAATTCGGCATCCAGTAAGAGACCTATCTAAAATCAACAGCATGCTAAAAGCGGATTTAGATACAACCGCGTTTCTGATCATAAATCCATCTCACAATTATTCACGGTGATTCTTTGCGCTCAAATTAAAAACAAACAATTTTACCAAGAGCCTGTTTAAACTATTTTATTTTTAAGCTCTTTAAACTTTAAGATTCAAAACCTTTGTGACTCCTTTGTGGTTAAAAGAAATAGAATTGATCGCTTATTTTTCAACATTAAGGAATGAAGAATAATTAAGATTTCTCTAAACCTTGTGACTTTTTGTGGTTAAAAAAAATAGAATTGATCGCTTATTCTTCAACATTAAGGAATGAAGAATAATTAAGATTTCTCTAAACTTTGTGACTTTGTGGTTTTATTTAAATTTAACCAGGCTCTAAATGAAAAAACAGGTATTTCAGGACGGGAAAAAGCCAGGCCAGAACAAGACCTTGCAAGACACCGTACTTCCTCAAAATATGTAAATTGATTACAATGTGCAGACTGCAAACTTAGAAGAAGGTATTGTGAAAACTTTAGAAAATTTCGTTCTTAAAGTAAAAGAAAGTAGAAGTCAAAAAATTTGGTATCGCAGATTAATCAATTTAGAACGCCTGAGCATCAGTTGACTTCTCTTTTTTTAATTTCACCGTTTCGCGGTCTCCTCCCCTTTTGAAGGATATCAATGATTTTCCTTTCTCATTTGAACTTTGTTCAATCATTTCTGCACTTCTTATCATAGGTCAATACCTGCCTCGATTATCCGCTTTAATTTTGCATCAAATTAACAATTAAATATTTTACAATGAAAAAAATATCAATTTTGGTACTTTCAGTCGCTCTGGTTGCCGTATCATGTAAGGAATCAAAAACCGACAACGCTACCGCTACCACAGAACAAGCCGTTGCTGAACATGCAGGTGAAACCTTTACCGTAAATTCAGACAGCAGCACAGTGAACTGGACTGCTTACCACAAAGGCGGATTGAATCCAAGATTTGGAACTACCAAAACGACAGGGACCTTTTCTGTAGAAAACGGAAACATCACTTCAGGAAGCTTGGTTTCAGACATCAATACTTTAACCACGGATCCTACTGCCGTAGATCCTAAAATAACTGAAGGAAAAACTGCTGCTGACCTCGACATGCATTTGAAAAGTGCAGATTTCTTCGATGTTGCAAAATATCCAAGTGTGAAATTCGACATTACTAAAGTAGAAGATATTGCTGAAGGTACAGAAAGTAAAGTAGAAGGAGCCAACAAAATAGTAAGCGGAAACCTTACCATCAAAGACAAAACAGTAAACGTAACTTTCCCTGCGAAAGTGGAAGTGACTGACGGGAAAGTAAATTTCGTGTCTAAATTTACCATCAACAGACAGGATTGGGGCTTAGCTTACGGCGCTGAAGGCGACCCAAAAGACTGGATGATTTCCCAGGAAGTTGACCTCGAACTGAATATTGTTGCTGATAAATAATTTCTTCAACACCATCCATTAGAAGCCGCATTTTTGCGGCTTTTTTTTGTGGCATAACCAGGAACTGAAAATCTTTCTGATCATTTAGTAGTAATTTTATCCTCCACCGAAAAAGGCAATTAAATCGCAACAAGTCCTATATAAGGTCTTTGGATATGGTCCGTTCTTTTTTTTAATATTCCTTTGGCAATAGTAAGCGCTTATTTAATTCTATTTTAAACACGCTCAAAACTCCATAAAATAACTTTTGAAACCAATTTCAATCCTTTAAAAACAAAAAAACCGACTTCTATAGCCATTTCGGGATGGTTTTTGCTCCTCCATTTCAAAATCTTTACATATGAACCCAACCATGATTCAGTTTTTCCATTGGTACTCAGATGGAAATTCGCAACTGTATGATCAGATTAAAAATTCAACTTCTTATTTAAAGGAATTAGGAATTTCTGCAGTTTGGTTCCCTCCCGCGTACAAAGGTGCTGGTGGCGGTTATTCGGTAGGTTATGATCCTTATGACTTATATGATTTGGGAGAATTTGACCAGAAAGGGACCGTTGCCACGAAATACGGAACCAAAGAACAATACCTTAATTGCTGCAAAACGCTGCAGGAAAACGGAATTTCTGTAATTGTTGATATTGTCCTCAATCACAAAGCCGGTGGTGATGAAAAAGAAAAATTCCATGCTGTAAAAGTGAATCCCGAAAACCGCCAGGAAAACCTGTCTGAACCTTTCGAAATAGAATCCTACACTCAATTTACTTTTCCAGGAAGAGGCGAAAAATATTCAAATTTTAAGTGGACTTTTCAATGCTTTTCCGGGGTTGATTTTGCCGAAGGTCAGGAAGAAGGAATTTACCAAATCATCAATGATCACGGCGAAGGTTGGGAAGAAATGATTTCTGATGAAAAAGGAAATTATGACTATTTAATGTACAACAACATCGACCAAAGAAACCCTTTTGTACGCGAAGAATTAAATAATTGGGGCAAATGGTATCACGACCAGATTCATTTTGACGGTGTCCGTATAGATGCCGTAAAACATCAATCGCCTGAATTTTATAAGGAATGGCTCTACACTTTAAGAGCGAATACCGGAAAGAACATTTTCGCAGTCGGCGAATATTGGGCGCCTGGAGAAGTGCACCTTTTGGAAGAATATATCGCAACCACAGAAGGTTCGATGAGTTTATTTGATTCTTCGCTACAGCAGAATTTTCATGTTGCTTCTTTAGCGGGTGCCGAATATGATTTAAGGGAAATCTTTGATGAAACTTTAACCCAGGCCAACCCACTTCTATCAGTAACGCTGGTAGACAATCACGACACGCAGCCTTTGCAGGAACTGGAAGCTCCGGTTGAAAAATGGTTTAAGCCGTTGGCGTATGCTTTAATTTTATTGAGAAAAGACGGTTATCCCTGTGTTTTCTACCCCGATTTATTTGGAGCACACTATACCGATAAAGACAAAGAAGGAAATGATCAGGAAATATTTCTTGATAAAGTGGAGAAGATTGAGGAACTCTTGAAAGCCAGAAAATTATTTGCTTACGGAGATCAGCGCGATTATTTTGAAGACGCAAATTGTCTCGGCTGGGTTCGTGAAGGTGACAGCGGTCATCATGGTTGCGCAGTGGTTCTCAGCAATAAAGACGCCTACAACAAACCAATGGAAATAGGAGCGCAATATGCCGAACAAACTTTTTACGATTTTATGGGTTGGTTTGCAGATAAAATCACCATCGATGAAAACGGTTGGGGAAACTTTCCTGTTCCGGCGGGAAATGTTTCGGTGTGGATTCCAGAGGCCTGACTTTTACAATTCCAGCCATAATTATTTAGGACTTTATTAACATAGTTTCTTTCGTTAACCTATTATCTTTGTTAAATTAAAATTAAAAAAATGAGCAACAACCTTCATATAAAAGCATTTGGAACACCCTCAAAAGATGATGATTTAAAAGAAATGACCATCGACCGGCGAGAGGTGCAACCGAAGGATATCGAGATTGATATTTTATATTGCGGCGTCTGTCACAGTGATTTGCACACTGCTAGAAATCATTGGGGCGGCACAAAATATCCGGCCGTTCCCGGACACGAAATTATCGGAAGAATAACCAAAGTCGGCGATGAAGTGACCAAATTTAAAGTCGGTGATTTAGCTGGTGTGGGCTGTCTGGTGGATTCCTGCAGAGAATGCGAAAGCTGCAGACATGATCTTGAACAATATTGCCTCAATGGATCTACCGGAACTTACAATGGAAAAGACCGATATCTAAACCAACAAACCTTTGGAGGATACTCCGAAAAAATAATAGTTGATGAAGATTTTGTTTTACAAATTCCAGAAAACTTAGACCTAAAAGCGGTCGCACCGTTACTTTGTGCGGGAATTACCACCTGGTCACCATTGAGACACTGGAATGTAAAAGAAGGAAGCAAAGTCGCTGTCGTTGGTTTGGGAGGATTGGGCCACATGGCGATTAAACTGGCAAGAGCATTGGGCGCCGAAGTAACTTTAATCTCCAGAAGCCCGGATAAAATTCAGGATGCTTTGGATTTAGGAGCACACGCCGTTGTCATTTCCACTTACGAAAATGAAATGAAAGCCGCCGCAGGAAAATTCGATTTAATCATCGACACTGTTCCTTACGATCACGATATCAATCCTTATCTGGCAACATTGAATATCAATGGAACTTTGGTTTTAGTAGGATTTATCGGAAAACTGGAAAATGCATTATCGACGCCACCGATGATTTTGGGCAGAAGATCAGTTGCCGGCTCTGTCATTGGCGGAATTAAAGAAACTCAGGAAATGCTGGATTTCTGCGGCGAACACAATATTTTACCGGAAATTGAAATGATCAACATACAATACATCAACAAAGCTTACGAAAGAATGTTAAAGAGCGATGTGAGGTACCGTTTTGTCATTGACATGCAGTCTTTGAAAAATTAAGAATCCTTATATAATTAAAAATCCGGTTGACAACTCAGCCGGATTTTTTTTTTATTTTTTGAGGACTTCTTTCGCTGTTTTTTGCGTTCCATCAATCGGTTCCGTAATTTTTAAATTTAAAATATCAGTAACAATGGGATAAATATTTACGTTTTGAAACACATTTACTTTTTTATCTTGTTTGAAAGCTGGGCCGAAAGCGATAAAAGTTGCTTTCATTTCAGAAACTTCATAGGGACTGTAACCATGTTTCCCGACAGAAGTATTTTTGCCTTTTTCTAAAAATATTTTTGGAGCTTTTGGAACGAGTAGAATTTGTCCGATTCGATTATAGCGATCGTCTTTCAGTGCAAAATTCAATTTCTTTGGGAATCTTTTATTCAGGAAAACATCATAATCCGGTGTTTTATTTCTCTTCAATTCTTTGTAAACGGATTGTATTTCTGCTGGATTTTTCACCACAACTCTCAATAATGTTTGTGCATTATAAAAGTCAAAGCGGTTTTTATCAAAAAGAATTTCGGGGATTTCTATCGGATTTTCCAGATCTACCTTTATCATTCCATGATCAGAAACAAAAATAAAGTTGACGTTTTTCAACCCAAGCTGATTGACTTTTTCAACTAAATTTCCGATGGCCTGATCTATTACCTGAACTGCATTTTCGGTTTCTTTACTTTCCGGCCCGAAATGATGTCCACTTGCATCTACTTCCGGGAAATACAAACTGATGAAATGGGGACGACGGTCTTCCGGTAACTGGAGCCAGTCTATTACTTTCGCCACTTTTTCGTTAGGCGTAAATTTTTCATGGTAGTGGTAATAATAGGTTGGGCGCATACCACCGGCATCACTTGCAGAACCCACCCACATCATCGAGGCAGAAAGGGCTCCCTGTTTCTCTGCCAAAGTCCAAAGCGGTGTTCCGCCATACCAGGAACCGTCTTCTGCAGCTTCCTTATTGCTCATGGCGTACAACTTTTTCTTTTGATAATCGTAGAAATAATTATCAATCAAGCCGTGATGCGCAGGATACAAACCGGTAATTAAGCTCCAGTGATTCGGAAAAGTGATGGTAGGAAAACTTGGCAGCATGGCCTTTGCTGAAACGCCGTTTTCCACTAATTTTAAAAGATTTTTGGTTTGAAATTTTTCAGGATAGTCGTGTCGGAAACCATCAGCGGAGATTAAGATCACATAAGGTTTCGAAATTGTTGCGGCAGCGTTTTTCCTGTTTGGAACTACCACCTGCGCGGTATCTGATTGTGCAAAAACAGCGAAATAACTTAAGATTAAAAGAATGGAAACGATTTTTTTCATAAAACGATAATAATGGCAAAGTTAACTTTTAATAAAATAAGGAAATTATTTTTAAAAAGAAACTGCGCTTCAGGTAAACTTAAAGTAAACTTTTAAAAAAACCTCAATCCGGAAATATTACTTTATAAACACTTAAAAAGACTAGTAATAGACTAAATTTCACTAAATTATGTTAAAAAATATTACATTTGCAAGGAACCCCAGGCCTTCAATATGAAAAAATCATTACTCCTTTTATTTTTCTTTATTTTCTTCAGTTCTTTCGCCCAGCTTGACCGTGAACATTGGTTTGCCCCGATGGTTGACCGGGTTAGAAATACATCACAATATCAGTCGATATATCTCTCAACAAATGAAACAACTCCTTTCAAAGTTGATATTTACCACAACAATATTGTAGTAGCTTCAGTCAACATTAGCAAAAATAATCCTGTAAAATATAGCATTCCTAATGCACAAAGAAACAGGATTATCACCACAAACCAATCCGATTTGTTTACACCTGTAGCAATGGGTCTTTATTTGAAAGGCGACAAGCCCTTTTTTGCCACTTTACGATTCTCGGTAACAAATCATGGTGAAATACAAACCTCAAAAGGAACCGCTGGTTTAGGGACCGAATTCCGCGCCGTCATGGCCCCAATCACAGTAGAAAATGCCATTCTGAATTTCATGAACAGCATCATGGCGACGGAGGATAATACCAAAGTAACAATCACTGATTTTGAATCGAGCGTTAAGTTTTCAGATGGCATCAATCGTTCTCAAATTACATTTACCTTAAACAAAGGCCAATCATATATCATCGATGGGACTGGGGAGTATGAAGACAACTATACTGGTTATATCGGCGCAAAAATAGTGTCTGACAAACCAATTGTTATTGCTAATGGAAATTTCAATGGGCAATATGCCGGCGACCTCCCCAACTCTTCGGATATATTGATGGACCAAGGTGTTCCTGTAGATAAACTGGGTCAGGAATTTGTACTAATGAAAGGAAATGGAGAGACCAGTTCCAATATGGAGAAAGCGATCATATTAGCCACTGAAAACAATACCGAAATTTATATTAATAATGGAGCGGCACCTGTTGTAACATTAAATGCTGGACAATATTATACGACCGATAACAATGCGTACATTGAGCAAGCTTATGGTCATTTCAACATGTTCATTAAAGCAACCAAAAATGTTTACATTTATCAGTTATTGGCTGGTGCAAGATCAGCTTCCGAAGCAACCGGTGGGTTTAATTACATCCCACCCTTGAACTGTTATCTTCCCAAAAAGATTGATGAAATTGGTAAAATCAATGAAAATGAATACTCTTCAAATAATGTAAATTATAGCTTAACAGTCCCTACAAAACTCAATATCATCACCGAAGCAGGAGCTTCTTTGGATGTAAAGAGCAACGGAGTTTCTTTAATTCTGAATGCAAGCAATGGCCCGTTCGATGTTTCCGGGAACAACACCTGGGTTACCTATTCCATTCCTAATATCACAGGAAACATTGCCATATATTCCTCCAAAGCCGTTACGGCAGGTATCTCTGCCGGAAATGATGCCGTGGGTTACGGTGGTTATTTCGCGGGATTCTCTTCCATTCCACTGATTACAAAAACGGAGGGTGACTGTCTTCCTGATGTAAAATTAGAAGTAACAGAGGGGTTTGACCGATATGAATGGCTCCAAAAAATTGGAACCACTTATGTTCCGGCTCCCGGGGTAAACAACACCTTTGTATATATTCCTACACAAGCGGGTATATACGCCGTAAAAGTGAAACAAGGTTCCTGCGATGAAATACAAACGCGCGATTTTAAATTTTACAACTGTACCACCTTTACGAATTATGATTTCACCACCTGTACGTCACAGGATATCACGCCGATTTTTGCTTTAAGTTCCCAAACCATAAATACGCCTACTCTTACCATAAATACGCCACCTACGAAAGGAATCGCTGTCATCAATGCAGATGGAACCATTACTTACACCGCAAACCCAAATGCGACAGGAACAGACACTTTTAAATTCTCATTCTGCGGAAATGGCGACATTCCCGATTGTGAAATCTTGCAGGCAACCATTCATCTCAATCAAGTCGCTACCAGCAATGTGATTTTAAAAAAATGCAGCAGTGTCAACAGTGCGGTTTTTAATTTGAACGATGCGACCGTAACACCTGATACAACGGCTCAGAAAAGCTATTACAGCGATGCCGGTATGCACAATTTAATCCCTAATAATCAACTTGCAAATTATCCCGGTACAGAGGGTGATTTTATTTATGTTTATATCAAAAACAGTTTCGGTTGTGATGCTGTTGCTACGATAACATTGGCAATAGATTATCCTCTTGTTGTCAATGAAAACCTTTATACTAAAAATCACTGTGATGAAGATGTAGACGGGATCATCGACGGGAAATATAGTGTTAATGTAAATTCAATAACACCTGTAGTCATTCAAAACAGTACAAGTCTTACCATTCGCTATTATGAAAATGAAATGAAAGCAATAACTGGCGGCAGTGATAATATTACAGGAGTTTATGTTTTTTCTACAGCGTATCATGAAGTATGGATCAGAGTCGATACATCAGGTGATTGCCCTCCTACAGTCAAGAAGATTGTTTTAAATATTGGAACCAAGTTAAATATTAAGAATGCAGTCTCAGATTTTGCCTGTGATAACGATTTAGATAATGAAGCCAATATTAATCTAGCCTCCTATATTGCGCTGTTCAGTACCGATTCTACTGTTGCGGCAA
This sequence comes from Chryseobacterium gotjawalense, assembly GCF_030012525.1. Taxonomy (NCBI): domain Bacteria; kingdom Pseudomonadati; phylum Bacteroidota; class Flavobacteriia; order Flavobacteriales; family Weeksellaceae; genus Chryseobacterium; species Chryseobacterium gotjawalense. Next base: position 2,657,939 of record NZ_CP124855.1, on the reverse strand, counting down.
CATATTTTGATGACCTTACGAAAGCACAAAACAATTTCGCTGGGGAAAACATTATTGCAGACCAAATGATTAAAGGCAACAAAATTTTCTATTACCGGTTAAAAAAACAGGGATTTTGTGATGCCATCGGAACTTTAAATATAAATTTAAGACAGCCGCAAAAATCCACGGTGTTAAAGGATAAAAAAATCTGTCCTGATGCAAAAACAAGTCTTGATGCCGGTTCAGGATTTGACGGATATCTTTGGAGCACTGGCGAAAAAACTCAAGTTATACAAAATCTTCCCGTTAATGATTATTGGGTAGACTTGTATTCCAATGGTTGCATTTACAGACAAAATGTTTCCATAACTGCAATCGCTCTTCCACAAATTACACGCATCGACATTCAGGGCTCTACCGTAACGGTGAATGTTACCGGCGGAAATCCTCCCTATCAATACGCCATAGACCACCTTAATTATCAGTCTTCCAATGTTTTTTTGAATGTTCGTGGCGGCGATCATACGATTTCTGTCATATCAGCCGACAATTGCACTCCGGTTTCAGTAGATATCAATGTTATACAACTCTACAACGCTATTACTCCAAACGATGACGGAATTAATGATGTTTTAAATTATTCCGGTTTACTGAAAAAAAATGAACCTTCGCTACAGATTTACAACCGTTCTGGACAAACCGTATTTAGTGGTGACAAAAACAACCGTTTTTCCTGGAACGGAAAGTTTGCCGGAAGAGCAGTAAACACTGGAACTTATTGGTATGTGATGTCCTGGAAAGAGCCGGGTCACGAAACACTTACCCAATACAGCGGTTGGGTGTTGGTTAAAACCAGGGAATAAAAATCCTTACTATTCACAGAAAAACCTGAATTCAATATAAATTCAGGTTTTTCTTTTTTTATCAGTGACGAAATGATTTTTGCTGATATTCTATTAAGTTCGATTTTTTTACAGCGAATAATTCGGCGCTTCCTGTGTAATAATAACATCATGCGGATGCGATTCTTTTAAACCACTTCCTGTAATCATCACCATTTTTCCGTCTTTTTGTAAAGTATCGATATCTTTGGTGCCGCAGTATCCCATGCCGGCTCTGATTCCGCCAGTTAACTGAAAGACGACCTCTTCTAATTTTCCTTTGTGTGGAACCCGGCCTTCAATTCCTTCAGGAACGAATTTTTTGGCTTCACTTTGAAAGTATCTTTCTTTTCCGCCACGTCGCATGGCTGAAAGTGAACCCATTCCTTGATAAGCCTTGAATTTTCTACCCTGAAAAATAATTTCTTCACCTGGAGCTTCATCCGTTCCTGCCAATAATGAACCAAGCATTACGGCACTTGCGCCAGAAGCCAGAGCTTTTACAATATCGCCGGATAATTTAATTCCACCATCGGCAATTACGGCTACATTTTGGCTTTTCGCATATTCGAAAACATTATAGATTGCAGACAATTGAGGAACCCCAACTCCGGCAACTACTCTTGTTGTACAGATCGATCCGGGACCGATACCTACTTTCAGTATATTCGCGCCGGCATTTATTAAATCCTTTGCAGCGTCTGCAGTCACAATATTTCCTCCTACAATATCAAGATCAGGAAAGTTTTTCCGGATTTCTGTAATTTTATCTAAAACTCCTTTTGAATGGCCATGTGCTGAATCTACAGCGATAATATCGACCCCAGCTTTCACCAAAGCGGTAACCCTTTCAATGGTGTCTTCGCCAATTCCTACGCCGGCTCCTACGATTAATTTCCCTTTGCTGTCTTTGTTTGCATTGGGATATTCCATTTGATTATCAATATCTTTAATGGTAATTAAACCAACAAGTTTGAAATCTTGGTCAACGATAGGAAGTTTTTCTACCCGATTTTTCAACAGGATTTGTTTGGCTTGCTCCAGGGTGGTGGATTTATCAGAAGTAATCAATTTATCTTTAGTCATCAATTCTTCAACTTTTGCCTCCAGGTTTTCCTGATACTTTACATCCCGGTTGGTAATGATTCCAATTAAAGTATTTTCAGCGTCCACTACTGGTAAGCCGGAAATTTTATAATCAGCCATTAAATCTTTGGCGTATCTTAAAGTGTGGTCTTTTGTGAGTGTTACGGGATCAGAGATCATTCCGTTTTCTGAACGTTTTACCCGATAAACTTGTGCTGCCTGTTCTTCGATAGGCATATTTTTGTGAATAAAACCTAAACCTCCAACTCTTGCCAGAGCAATAGACATTTCTGCTTCGGTTACCGTGTCCATTGCTGCGGAAACGATGGGAACATTGAGGGTGATTTTATCGGAAAGTCGTGATTTTAAAGAAACCTGATTAGGTAAAACCTCTGAATAAGAAGGGATTAGAAGTACGTCATCGAAAGTGATGGCCGTTTCTACGATTTTGTTGTGGATAGACATCTTTACTTTCTGCGCGAAATTAAGTTATTTTTATCAAAGATGAAAATTTATGCTTTTTATTAACAGAAATTTAATAGGCATTTCAAAATTTAAAAATATTTGGTTTCTTTAAAAATAGAATTACTTCGTTACCATCTTATTCACTTCATTTTTCTCTGAATAATTAATGAGCCTGGAAATATCATCCGCCGTAAACTTGCCGGTAACATCTACAAGAACCAGTTCACTTCCCGAGGCAACCGTAATCATTAACCGCTTAATTTCGTCTCCTTTTTGTTTTGCCTGAAAATGAATCGTTTCTTTTTCTTTCTTCACGGTCATCCATTCTTCGAAATTATCTTTCTTCAAATATTTGGCAAAATCAGCGACCATTTCTGCATTTCCGTTTTGGATGGTCATTACTTTGATATCAGAAACTTTTTTGATGAGGTTGATGAGTTCTTCGCTTTCACCATCTTCCCGCAATGCTTTTTTTACAATGGGTTTTGCGAGAAACATCGGAACATTGATGCTCGTGAATTTGGCGTCTTTATAATCATAGTAAGGGTTATCAAAGAATCCCATATTCGGATGCTGTGATACAATACACGACTGCAAAGAAATCAATACTAAGGCAAATGCGGATAAGAAATATATTTTTTTCATGATTTTAATCTAAAGGTTTAATAGTTCCGCCACTTGTAGACTTGGTATCGGTGTTCGATATTTTGGGATTTCCTTTGTACCGGATTGAGGCTCCGGAACTGGCGCTTCCTGCTAAGGTTTCCGTGGCGTGAACTTTAATATTGGCGCCGGAAGAAGCATTTGCCATGACGTCTTTAGCGATGAGATTCTGTGCGTTACAGGCGGCGGCACTCGAGAAGTCGAGAGCTATTTTATCGGCGCTTCCTTCAATTGTTGACATAGAACCGCTGCTTCCTTCAACTTCTATGGATTTTGCACGGGCCGTAATTCGGGCACTTGAACCGGAACTGATTTCCATTTTTACCGCATTTTTAATATTTAAATCTGCATTCAAATTGGCACCCGATGAAATATCTGCTTTAAAATCGCTTTCATCAATGGTATTAATCGTTGTTAAAAGCGAACCGGAAGAAACCTTTACCGAAGAAAGTCGCGGCGCTTCGATGGTTACTAATAATTTTTTGAAATTTAAGTTCTTCTTATTTTTATTGTTTACCGCAATAACTAAGATTCCGTCCTGCACAACGGTAGAAACGTATTCCTGCATATTTTGGTCTGTATCTACAATGACCGACTGATTATTTCCCTGCGTGAAATTTACTTTAATACCGCTGGAAACTGAGACTCCTGTAAACCTTCCCACATTTCGGACCTGGCTTGTTCCGCTGGTAGTAATGTCCGAATTATTGGTGATAACGGTAGTTTTCGAACTGGTGGAAAAAGCTGAACTGATGGGCGCAGATTTTTCGGCTTCATTAATGAGGTTATTTACATCATCCATAGAAATTTTGCCGTCGAGCATCATTAATACTTGGTTTCCGTCGGAATTGATGCTCAGTAAAAGATTGTCGAGAATACCATTGGTGGCATCAGAAGACAGGAATTTTATTTTGTTGTCTTTACTGTTCACGGTCATCAGCTCTTCATATTTCATGCTTTTTATGGAAGCAGAAATGTCCGACTGTAATTTTTGGAACTGCGACTGTAGTTTTTGTTCGCCAGGCTTTTCAACAATTAAAATTTTCAGTCCGTTGATTTTACTTAATAACGGTTTTATTTGGGCCAGTTCATTATCAGCGATATTCAGTTTGTTCAGCATATTGAACATCGGTTTTGCAATCTTAATCGAGGTCACGCCGTCGGTTTCCTGGTATTTTTCAAAAAGCTGATCCAGCTTATCTTTCTGGGCATTGATTTGAAAGAAATGGGAAAAGAAAAGGGCAAATATTAAAAGTGATTTTTTCATGAGTATATTTTTATTTGTTAAAGGAACGCGTATTAAGGGCTTGAGTGGTGATTTGCCAACTGATACGCGTTTCATGATAATTGGTTTTAGTAATCATTGTTAAAGGAATTGATAACCTCAGTTTGAGCCATCGTTTTAGACACATTTTCGGACAGAATCCGGAAGGAGTACTTCGTCAAGTCAATCGCTTCCTGTTCGTTTTCTATTTTTTGTCCGTTGATAATCACGTAATTAGATTCGTATTTTGGTGTTTTTGTATTTTTTGGGACTGAAATTTCCGCATACCGTACTCTCGAGGTTCTGTTGATTCTACCTCTTTTCGGGATAAGCTGCTCCATGATATCTGTATCACTGTTTTGTTCAACCGTTCGGGTGGAGTCGGAAATGATGCTGTCCGATTTTATTTTTAAAGAGTCATTAATTAAATTAATTGCCAATTGAGATTCCTGTTGAAAGCTGTCTTTCTGTTTTAGAATTTCATTCTGCACGAGTTGATCTTTTTTATCAACCGTATTTCCGCTTTCATATTTAAAGAGAATTCCCAGCGCAACAAGCAGTACAACACTTGCCGCCATCCAGAAAATTTTCGGGAAAGAACCGCCTTCTGTCTTCGAAGTAAGTGGGATGGTTTTCTCTTCTTTTTCTGTTTCAGCTAAAAAATCTTCGAAATCCCAATTCATTTTTTCTTCCTTGATTTCTTTCAGGATTTCGGTATATTTATCTTTTGACGGGTCGGTTTTCATTTTCAAAATTTTTATAAACTATCAATCATTCTATTTTCGAAATCCATCAGCTTTTGAATCTGGTCTTTTACCTTTTGCCTTGCTCTCATTAGATTTACACGCACTGCATTTTCTTCCATATCCAGCATTTCTGCAATTTCCGAGACGTCATATTCCTCTACATCTTTCAGGTGAATCACGGCTTTCTGTTTTTCTGGCAGTTGGTTGATGAATCCGATGATTTGTTCTTTCAGATTATTGGTTTCCACCTGATAAAGCTCACTTCGATGCATCTGAAAATCTGCAAAACCCATTTTCACATCTTCGTGCTTCAGTCGGTTCAGACATTCATTTTTCACCGATTTCATCGCGTAGGATTTCAGATTGCCGAAATTAGCGAGTTCTTCTTTTTTCTGCCAGAATTTCATCATTAAATCCTGTACAACATCTTCGGCTTCATCGCTGCTCATGACAAATCTTTTCGCAAAACGATACATCTCATCTTTGAGGCAAAATACCGTATCCTTAAAAACTGCATGAGTCATTGTTTTGTTTCTATAAGTAAGACAACTAATTTCCGAATTTTATTACATCAAAATAAAAAAAACTTCAAAATTGTTTTTGAAGTTAAGTTTTTAGAATGAGTTTTCAATCGGAAAATTTATATTTGGGCAGACATTTCCGCCTTCCACTCCCGCTTTTTTTCTTGGCAGCGTCGCCTCCGCTCAGCTACCAAGAAAAAAGAGCTCCGTTCAAGTCGGGCTGCAGTTCAGGTTTTATAAAAAAGTGGGGCGAAAATATGAAGCCACTGAAAAAGTGTTTTTTAATAAACAAAGGAGCGAAAACAGTTTTGTTTTCGCTCCTTTTTCGTATCTTAAAGAAGTATTTCAAAAGCAGAATATATGTTGGTACAGCAAGAGAAACTAGCACTGAGTTCCTATTCCGGATTATATGATTTAATTGTTCCCAGAGAAAATCTTCTTCGTAAAATTAATGAGCTTATTGATTTTTCTTTTATCTATGATGAGCTTTTGAACAAATATTGTTTAAGCAACGGGCGTAATGCAGAAAGCCCTGTGCGGATGTTCAAGTACCTGCTTTTGAAAAGTATTTATACGGTTTCTGATGTAGATGTGGTGGAGCGTTCCCGGTATGATATGTCGTTCAAGTATTTTTTGGGAATGACTCCCGAGGAGAATGTCATTAATCCCAGTTCGCTTACAAAATTCAGAAAACTGCGTTTGAAAGACAGCGATCTGTTAAGTTTACTTATAGGCAAAACTGTGAGCATTGCCATTGAAAAAGGGATCATCAAATCCAAATCAATTATTGTAGACGCGACGCATACCCTGTCGAGAAGCAACCCGTTTTCAACGATAGAAGCATTGCGGGAACGCTCAAAATTACTTCGGAAAACCATTTATCAGTTTGATGACGAATTTAAAACCAAAATGCCTTCAAAAAACACCGATAATGATCTAAACAAGGAATTGGATTATTGCAGAGAACTCGAAAAACGTATTGAAAACGAACCCGCTGTCTGTGAGATCCCTGCCGTAAAGGAGAAGCTGAACCTTCTGAAAGAAATGATGGAAGATACTAACGAGCAATTGGTTTTTTCAAAAGATGGTGACGCCAAAACAGGTCACAAATCTGCTGACAGTTCATTTTTCGGATACAAAACACATCTGGCGATGACCGAAGAGCGCATTATCACGGCAGCCGTTGTAACTTCTGGGGAGAAGGGTGATGGCCCGGAGCTTCCAAAATTATTGCAGATGAGCCAAGATAACGGGATGGAGGTAGATGCCATTATTGGCGATGCCGCGTACAGCGGAAAAGAAAATCTGAAATTAGCAAAGGAACAAAACATCAAAGTGGTCGCCCGACTGAATCCCGCCATCACTCAAGGGTTCCGAAAAGATGAAGATCAGTTTGATTACAATAAAGATGCTGACCGTTTTGTTTGTCCCGCAGGGCACATCGCAATCCGCAAGGCTAGGCAGGGCAAAAAAAACAAAGGAAAAAATCAGGTTGACACTTATTATTTTGATGTCGAAAAGTGCAAGGTTTGCCCACTGAACGAAGGCTGCTACAAAGCCGGGGCGAAATCCAAAACCTATTCAGTCTCCATCAAATCCAATTTTCATCAGGAACAAATGGTTTTTCAGGAAAGCGATTATTACAAGGAAAAATCGAAACACCGCTATAAAATTGAAGCCAAAAACAGCGAACTTAAAAATGTGCACGGCTATGACAGAGCGATTGCTTACGGCATCGAAAATATGCAAATGCAGGGTGCAATGGCTATTTTCGCAGTTAATTTGAAGAGGATACTGAAGTTAATATAGAGAAGAACGATATCTGAGCAGTAATTTATCAAAAGTCGTCACAGAGCACACATCCAAGACCGTAAAGCCACAAAAATTTTATACTCAAAAAAAGAAAAGAGCTTATTACGAAAGTTTTAAACATCGTAATAAGCTCTCATTGTAACCCAAATTAGAAGGATAAACTAAAAATCATAGGGTTTTTCAGTGACCTCGAAAATATAATTTGTTTTTTTTATTAAATCATCAATAAGATTGAATTAATACTTCAGTTGGTATTTTCATGATTGCATGCAGGTTTCTAATCATTTCCAAAGAAAGTTTTCTTTTTTTATTTAAAATTTCACTTGCTCTACTTTTTAAACCAATAACTTTTGCCAAATCATTTTGGGAATAATCCATTTGTTCCATCCTGAATTTTATGGCTTCAATAGGATCCGGTAAATCAATCGGAAAATTATTATCTTCATATTTTTCAATCAGAATAGCCAAGACTTCAAGTTCGTCGCCTTCTTTTGTTCCTTTTTTTGCATCAAAAATAAGTTCAAGTCTTTGCAATGCCTGGTTATAATCCTGTGCAGTTTTTATAGGTTTAATTTCCATTTTCTTTAAATTTTATTTGCATCAATTTTATCATATTCAGCGTGAGTTCCAGTAATGTACAATTATTTCCCAATATGGGAATTGTGTAGAAATAAAAAAACTTCAAAATAGTCTTTGAAGTTTTAGTTGTAAATTAAAAGCAGGATTACAAATCCGTCACCTTTTTCTCAATTTTATAAACCGTTCCACGGAAAGTCGCCACCAGAACTTTATGCTGATTGGTGATCGAAATATCATAAACTCCGGTTTTTCGGGTGTCGGAAATCAGAACGCTTTCCGCAATTAAAGTATCACCCAATCTTACGGCTTTGGTAAAGTTCATGGAACAATGCAACGCCACAGAAGCTTCATTGGTATTATTGCTCGAAAAAGCCAAAGCAGAATCGGCAAGTGAAAAGGTAACGCCGCCGTGAACGGTTCGTAAACCATTGATCATTTCCTGTTTGATTGGCATTTCGATCAGGCAATATTTTTCCCGCACTTCGATGAGTTTTATTCCCATCCATTGCGAGAAATGATCCTGATTGAGCATGTATTGAGCGAGTTCGTGTGGAGACATATTGATCTGTTGATGTGGTGATTTGATGATGAGGCGATTAATGCATTTTCCGAAGTAACGGGCTTTGTCTGTATCTTTCTTCCTGATATTCGTCGTACAATTTTTGCAAGGTTTCAGAAATTATTGAATAACCGATTTCTTTTCCCCAAGCCAATAAACCTTTTGGATAATTCACGCCTTTTTGCATCGCGAGTTCCAGATCTTCATCATTCGCAATTCCGAGTCGTTTTGCTTCTACGGCTTCATTGATGAGCATTGAAATAATTCTCATGAAAATCATTTCATATAATTCTCTGTTTATCGCAATGTCTTGGCTCTTTACTCTTGGCTCTTGGCTCTCTTTAGAATAATCATAGAATCCTTTTCCAGTTTTTCTGCCGAGTAATTTTCCTTCTGCCATTCTTTGCTGCAGCAAACTCGGTTTGTATTTCGGATCGTGAAAATAATCAGCGTAAACGGTTTTCGTTACTGAGAAATTGACGTCAATTCCAATAAGATCCATTAATTCAAACGGTCCCATTTTGAAATTCCCCAAAGTTCGCATCGCATCATCAACCTGTTCAGGAGTCGCGATGTTTTCTTCAACAATTCTCAACGCTTCACCATAAAACGAACGTGCAATTCGGTTCACAATAAATCCTGGAACATCTTTCGCAATCACGGGAATTTTCCCCCAGCTTTCCATTAAAGTATAAATTTCCTGGGCTAATTTATTTTCTGTTAATAATCCCGGAATCACTTCAACCAAAGGCATTAAAGGTGCAGGATTAAAAAAATGAATTCCGATAAATCTTGAAGGTATTTTTAATTCCGAAGAAAGGGAAGTAATTGAAATCGAAGAAGTATTGCTCGAAATAATACATTTATCGGAGACAATTTCTTCTAAATTCTGGAAAACTTTGGTCTTGATTTCTTTGTTTTCAATAATGGCTTCAATCACCAAATCGCAATCTTTGAAATCCAGAAGTTTGGTGCAAGGTTTGATTTTATTGAAAATATACTCGCTTTTTTCTTCAGCTATTTTTTGTTTTTCAACCAATATGTCCAGAATTTTCTTAAGGTTTGCTAATGATTTTTCTGTTTGCGCAACATTTGTGTCATACAGAAAAACCTCACATCCAGAAGTTGCCGCAACCTGCGCAATTCCTATTCCCATTGTTCCAGAACCGATAATTCCTACTTTCATAATGTACTATATATTAATGTGTTGATAAGAAAATCGTCAAATTATCACATCATCGAATTATCTTCCTTTATATTCCGGCTTTCTTTTTTCTAAAAACGCAGAAACTCCTTCCATAAAATCTTCTGACTCAGCAGCTTCCTGTTGTAGAATTCCCTCGATATCCAGTTGTTTGCTCAAGCTGTTATCGTAAGATTCATTGAATGCTTTTTTGGTTAAAGAAATTGCTTTTGTCGGTAAATTTGAAATCTGTTCCAAAACTCCCATTGCATTCACAAGGAAATTCTCGTCTTCAAAAACATCAGCAATTAATCCTAAATCTTTTGCTTCTTTTGCAGATAATTTCTTTCCTGTAAAAGCCAGATAATTCGCCTGTTGTCTTCCCAAAAGTTTTGGTAACCAGTATGTTCCGCCCGTATCAGGAATCAACCCGATGTTCACAAAAGCCTGGGAAAAATAAGAAGATTCCGTCGCCAAAGTAAAATCACAAATCAAAGCCAACATCGCGCCGGCGCCAACTGCAGGACCGTTCACCAAAGAAATAACCGGCTTTCTAGCGTTTGCGATTTCTTTCACCAAAGGATTATAATAATCGATCACCATTCTTTGAATCACGCGGTCTTCTTCGGGATCGCTAAAAGACATGGCATCTTTTAAGTTTTGCCCGGAGCAGAAGGCTTTTCCACGACCTGAAATCGCCAGACAACGAACTTGTTCATTGCGGCTTCCATCGTGTATGAAGTTTTTCAGTTCCGTTAATAAAGTTTTATTTAAACTGTTAAAAGTTTCCGGATGATTCAGGAAAGCGATTTGTAATTTTCCGTCAAGGTGAGATTCGATTTCGAGATTCGTATACATGATTTGTTAATTTTTTATTGAAGGTCCAAATTACCATTATTTTCTCAGTCGGAAAATTTTAAAACTATGCCATCAATTCTATTTAGTGGCATTTGAAATAATCGAAAGGTTCCAAACAGTCGTTGCACTGATAACTGGCTTTGCAAAGCGTAGAACCGAAACGGCTGATCTGTCTGGTGTTTTCAGAACCACATCTCGGACATTTTTTCGGGATATTCAAATGATCTTCGTGCGAACCTTTTTCGGGAGGCGTGATTCCGTAAACGCGGAGTTTTTCCCGGGCTTCGTCGGTAATCCAGTCGGTGGTCCAAATTGGGGAGATTTTCGTGGTGACTTTTGCCTGTATTCCTTTTTCTTTAAAAAGTTTAATAATGTCTTCTTCAATATTAAACATGGCGGGGCAAGCCGAATAAGTCGGTGTAATCACAATTTCGACTTCATTGTCAGAAATCATTTTTGCTTCGCGCACGATGCCGAGTTCCACAATATTGATCACGGGAATTTCGGGATCGGGAATCAGGGAAAGGAGTTCGAATAAGTCTTGTTCTATTTTAACCACAGGATTTATTTTTTTTAACCAAAAAGTCACAAAAATTTTAGGATTATTAAAGTGAAAATCATGCTACATAAAAGTTCAAAAAAACTGAAAATCAATAATTTTATAACTATCAACTAAATTTACCAAGCGCAATTCGGATAAGTTCTCTGCATAAACTGCAGTTCGCACAAAATAAAACCAAAATATTCTGTGTGATAACCGGTTCGCGAACCTTTTTGCATAAAATCACTTTCCGGAATTTCTATTCCAAAATTTTTGAAATCTTCAGTCACTGTTTTTGTCCACACTTCGTGAATGTGTTTTCCGTCGGGAACGATTTCTAATTTTGCTAAATCTTCTTCGCCTGGAGTTTCCGCAAACATTCCGCCGGTATATTCCCACAGATTTTCAACTGCATTTTTTACGCGGATTTTACTTTCTTCGGTTCCGCCTGCAAACATTTTAATCCAGGTTGAAGTATGCGTATAATGGTATTTTACTTCTTTTAAAGATTTTTCGGCGATGGCGGAAAGTTGTTCATCGCTGCTTTTCATTAATTCCTGATAAAGAATTTTCTGATAAACCGAAAAGAAATAGACTTTCAAAATTGTGTTCGCATAATCGCCATTTGGAAGTTCGGATAACTGACAGTTCAGATATTCTTTTTCCAAACGCAGGAACGCCAAATCGTCTTCTGTTTTTCCCAAATCCTGAATTTGAGCGGCGTATTTATAAAAATTATTGGACTGTCCGAGATAATCCAGCGCGATATTCGTCAAGGCGATATCTTCTTCCAGATAAGGTCCCTGTCCGCATAATTCGCCCAGTCTTTGACCAAAAATCAAAGTATCATCGGCTAATTTTAAAGTATAATTAAAAAGTGGATTCATTTATTTTTTAGATTAAAGATGAAAGAACAAAGAGTAAAGACGATTGTCTTTTTTCTATTCTCTTTTTTCTCAAAGTCTATTGCTACATGTTTTTTACATCATTCGGGATTTCGTAAAAAGTCGGATGACGGTACAGTTTATCATCTGCCGGATCAAAAAATGCTTCTTTATCGATTCCTTCAGAAGTTACCAAATATTTACTCGGAACGACCCAAATTGAGGTTCCTTCCATTCTTCTGGTATACACGTCTCTTGCGGCTTGAAGTGCCATTTCTGCCGTTGCGGCCTGTACAGTTCCTGCGTGTTTATGGGAAAGTCCGGGTTTTGTCTGGATAAAAACTTCCCATACATCTAAGTTGCTCATTGCTCTGTTTTTTATGGTTTTAAAGATAAAGATTTTTAATGAATTCCGTATCGTTCAAATGATTGCCAATACTTATCTTTATAGATTTCGAACGTCATATCGTAGTCCGGATATTTTTGAACGGTTTCTGCCAAAACTTTAGATATTTTACGGAAATCTTTGCTCACGAAGTAAATTTCTCTGATATTATCAGCAGTTTCCCTGCCCAAATTCAAGTTTCCTTCTTCAGAATTGAGTTCGAGTATTATTTCCTCTTCGATTTTATTAAACAAATCATAATCTTCATCATCCGGAAAACCGTTGTCTTTGTCACCTAAATAGGCAATTCTCAAAACTGAGATCCACGGATGCGAAGCTTTTTCATTCCATTGTAATAAATCGACATTCACGGTGGCGAGCAAAGGAAAACCGTTTTCCAAAGTTCCTTCTAATAAAGAGTAAGAATCTTCAGTAGTGTCAATTTTTGAATCTTCGTATTTTTCAGTAAATTCTCTTTCGCGCCAACTTAGAAAATCTTTTAATTTTCCGATAGGAATCAGTTCTTTTTCAACTTCACTTTTTCCTTCGATGCTAAAATTATCAATCTGAGTTACAAAATTTAATTCACCCAAATAATTATCGATAAACAGATAAGTTCCATTGATGATCTCGTTTTCATTTTGGTCATTTAAATCTTCATGAACAAAAACCAAATCAATTTCATCCGGATAATCCTCGTCGTCGTTGGAATAGAAATAGATATTGTTTTTGTCGAAAATGTAATCACCCATTCTGATGCTCACATTCTCAATATCCAGCTCCGGTTTGAGCGCGGTGAGCTTCCAATTTTCAAGAGGAGGAGCTTCAGCAATAAGTTCTTCGGCGTACACGATATCTTTAATGCTTCCATCAACGGTGATAATGAGTTCGGCAGTAAGATCATCAGACATTCCTACAAGGATGAAGAAATTTTCATTCAATTCCTTCAATCGCGGCAGAATGATATTTAAGAAAATTTCATCAATATTTTGGCGTTCTTTCACCGCATTGAAAAATTCTTTTTCCTTGGTTTCAAACCACTTCCAAAACTCTTGATAAGTGGATTTGTTCAGTTTTTTTAATTCAGTCATGATGATTGTTTTTCGCCGTCAATATAAATAGATTCCGCTTTTAAACTTCCCTGCTGATAAAGCACGTTCTGGAAATTATCAGTTTCAAAAGTAACAAAATCTGCTTTCTTCCCTTTTTCTAAAGTTCCGCGGTCTTCTAAATTTAAAGCAAAAGCCGAACGGAAAGTGATTCCCGCCAAAACTTCTGCCGTTGATAATTTTTCGAAAGTGGCTAAAATGGAAGCTTGTGTAATCAGATTTCCCATCGGTGCAGAACCGGGATTCCAATCGGAAGCGATGGCTAGAATTCCACCTGCATCTAAAATTTTTCTGGCTGGCGTAAATTTTTCTCCTAAACCTAAACTCGCTCCCGGAAGTGCTGTTGCCACAGTTTCTGATTTCGCTAGAAACTCAATATCTTCATCAATTGTTGCTTCTAAATGATCGGCGGATTTTGCGCCAACTTCTACCGCAAGTCTTGAACTTCCCGACGTAAACTGATCGGCGTGAACGGTTATTTCAAAACCTAATTCTTTAGCTTTTAATAGAAACGTTTTACTTTCTCCCGGTAAAAACGCAGATTTTTCAATGAAAATATCAACTCTTTTCGCCAGGTTTTCTTCTTTTACTTTGGGTAAAATTTCAGCAATAATATAGTTTAGATATTCTGCTGAACTTCCTTCAAAATCTCTTGGTTTTAAATGCGCTGAAAGACAAGTCGGAACTAAAGTCGCTTTTGTAAATTCCTGTGCTTTTTTGATCACACGCAACATTTTCAACTCATTTTCTACATCCAAACCATAACCGGATTTTATTTCAATCGTCGTAATTCCCAATGAAATCAGGAAGTTGATTCTTTCTAAAGTCGTTTCTAACAATTCTTCTTCATTCGCCAATCTTGTATGTTGCACGGAACTCCAAATTCCGCCGCCACTTTCTGCGATTTCAAGATAAGTTTTTCCGGCATTTCGCATGGCAAAATCATTGGCCCGGTTTCCACCGAAACAAATATGCGTGTGAGAATCAGTAAAAGCCGGCAAACAAATCTGTTCACTTTCTATATTTTCAATCTCAACATCTGGGAATTTGTTTTTTAAATTTTGAAAAGAATCTACGATTTCTATTTTTCCGTCTTTAATTAAAAGTCCGCCTTCATTAATGATTTCAAGTTGATTATCTGATAATTTCCCACGTAAAGGAAGATTGGCAAGGGTAACAATTTGTTTGAAAGGACCAATTAATTTCATGACGGAGGTTTTTTTAAATATTTTCAAAAATAACACAATAGACTTGAAAACCTAAATAAATTTAATTTTAAAAAAGTCTAAGTAGTTTTCTTTAAATGATCAAAAACGAATTTGGAAAGTGGTATGAACATCAGGCCAGCAAAAATAAAGGTGATAAATGCTTTTTGCAGTCCAAATGCACTTGCGAGATAACCAATAATGGGCGGTCCTAAAAACATACCCACCGTAGAATACGTGCTGATAATGGAAATCACAATGGGAACCGAATATTTTTTAGTCTTACCAGCCAGGATAAAAGTCATAGGATAAAGGCCGGAAACGCCAAATCCCACCATGCAAAATCCAATAAGAACAGGTAAAAGGAACGGGTAAATCGTAGCAAGAAGAACTCCCGAAATGATAAGAATTGAACTTGTGATGTAGAGTTTTTGCATACCAAATCGCCCCATCAGATTATCGATCGTTAATCTGGAAATCGTCATGCAAACCATGAACAGTAAATAACCGTAAGTGAAAACTTCTTGATTTACAATTTCTTTTAAATAAACGCCATTCCAATCGTACATTCCACCCTCGCAGATAGCCGCAAAAAAAACAATGAATCCTAACAGGGAAATGTATTTGTTGGGCTTTTGAAATTTGAATGGATTGCTGGCCTTGGCTTTGTCATTTTTAATGAGAAAAGGAAACATGCAAATAATTATTAAGAGCCCAAACAACATGATCATCAGAAAGTGCCAGAAAATCGAAACCTCATATTTGATCATAACCGTCGAAAAAAGCACGCCTAAAATACCGCCAATACTCCAAACCCCATGAAATTTCCCCACGATTCTCTTTTCGAATTTCTGCTGTATCGAGAGTGATTGCGTATTAATTGCAACATTAATAATTCTGAGCGATATTGAAAATAAAACAAGGGAAATTACAAGTCCAACCAGAGAAAATCCCCAACCGATAGAAAATAAAGATAGCAGAAACATTACACTGGCGAATTGTAAAGGAACTCTGCTGTCATATTTTGCGACGAGCCAGCCGGAAAGCGGAATTCCAATAATGGCGCTTGCTGGCATAATCATTAATAAATTTCCCAGATCTCCTTCTGTAAGATTGAAAATCGCTTTGATGGTGGGTATTCTTGAAGCCCAGGTAGAGAAACAAATTCCAGATAAAAAGAAGTAGGCAGATAATGCAATTCTTTGCTTTTGAGGTGTTGAAAACATAATCGCACAAAATTACGACTTTAGCCTTTTAATACCTGCCTAAAAATTCAAACTTTTCTTTTTTTAACCGCAGAAGTGACAAAAGAAAGATAAATGCATAAATAAAGATTTTCAAAAGTTTGCAAAATAAGGAAATCTTGATTTTTTAGGGCTTTTACAAACTTTTGATTCATTTATATTAAAATAACACTGCTGCCTTTTTTGCGGTTTAAATAAATTTATACAGTCGCTTATATTTTGGATTTTAAATTAAAGGTTGAAGAAGAAAAGACAAGTCTCTATTTTTTTATTTAAAAAAAAGATAAGAATATTTCCGTTCTAAAATTTTCTATCTTTGAACAAAATTTATAAAAATGCCCGATTTTTTGCATCCCGATCAAGAAAATTTCTCCGAGGATGAATTGATTTTAGAAGAAAAGATCCGTCCGCAGAGTTTTCAGGATTTTGCCGGTCAGCGCAAAACTTTAGATAATCTTGAAGTATTTGTGGCGGCCGCAAAAAACCGAGGTGGCGCTTTGGATCATGTTCTTTTACACGGTCCGCCGGGATTGGGAAAAACGACTTTAGCCCATATTATTGCGAATGAATTGGGAGTGGGCTGTAAAATCACTTCGGGTCCGGTTTTGGATAAGCCCGGAAGTTTGGCAGGACTTTTAACCAATTTAGAAGAAAATGATGTTTTATTCATCGATGAAATTCACCGGCTTTCCCCGATTGTAGAAGAGTATTTGTATTCGGCGATGGAAGATTATAAAATCGACATCATGCTGGAAAGCGGTCCGAATGCCAGAAGTGTGCAGATCGGTTTGAATCCTTTTACGTTGGTTGGAGCAACCACCAGAAGCGGAATGCTGACCAAACCGATGCTCGCAAGATTCGGAATCCAGTCCCGGTTAGAATATTATACGATTGAACTTTTATCGATGATTATCGAAAGAAGTGCACGGGTTTTAGATGTTAAAATCTACGAAGATGCTGCTTTGGAAATTGCGAGAAGAAGTCGTGGCACTCCCAGAATTGCAAATGCACTTTTGCGGAGAGTTCGGGATTTTGCAGAAATTAAAGGAAATGGCGAAATCGAAATTGAAATTACGAAATTTGCATTAAATTCTTTAAATGTTGATGAATTCGGACTCGATGATATGGATAATAGAATTATGCGCGTGATGATTGAAAATTTCCGTGGGAAACCCGTGGGGATTTCTGCATTGGCAACTTCAATTGGCGAAAATCCGGAAACTTTGGAAGAGGTTTATGAACCGTTTTTGATTCAGGAAGGTTTTATTATCCGAACTCCGAGAGGACGGGAAGTAACGGAAAAAGCGTACAAACATCTGGGGATTTCTGTGCCGAAAAGACGGGATGAATTGTTTTAGATAATAGATAATAGACGAAAAGATAATAGATTTGAATGTTGTTTTTTAAGAAGCAGAACTCTACAGCCTGACTTGAATTGAGTTCATGTTTTTAGCGTTCCCAAAAAGTAGCGGCAAGAAAAATAGCGGGAATCCCGTCTTTTAGGACGAGAGAAAAAAGCTGATTAAAAAAAATAATTAAATTTAAAGCGTTGTTAGAGCTTAAAGTTCTAACAAAGCTCAACAAAAAATATAATTTATGAAACTCTATCCCATACAATGCGGAAAATTTAAGTTAGATGGTGGTGCCATGTTTGGTATCGTGCCGAAAACCCTTTGGCAAAGAACGAATCCTGCCGATGAAAATAATTTAATTGAACTCGGAACCCGTTCACTTTTGGTGGAAGACGGTAAAAAACTGATTCTCATCGATTGTGGTTTGGGAAATAAACAGGATGATAAATTCTTTGGACATTACTCCTTGTACGGCGATGATACTTTGGATAAAAATCTTAAAAAATATGGTTTTGTAAAAGAAGATATTACCGATGTTTTCTTGACTCACCTTCATTTCGACCATTGTGGAGGAGCAATAGAATGGAATGATGACCGAACAGGTTACCGATCTGCTTTTAAAAACGCGCATTTCTGGACGAATGAAAACCATTGGAAATGGGCGACCGAACCCAACCCGAGAGAAAAAGCGAGTTTTTTGAAGGAAAACATTCTTCCGATTCAGGAAAGCGGACAGTTGAATTTTCTGCCAACACCGAAAAGTGGAAATTATGCTTTCGCCCCAGATTTGAAAATGGATGTTATTTTTGTCGATGGACATACCGAAAAACAAATGCTTCCGGTGATTCAGTATCAGGAAAAAACGATTGTTTTCGCGGCCGATTTAATTCCGACGGTTGGGCATATTCCGCAGGTTTATGTTATGGGTTATGATACGCGTCCACTTTTGACCATGGAAGAAAAAGGAAAGTTTTTGAAACAGTGCGTTGATAATGATTACCTTCTGTTTTTTGAACACGATGCACACAATGAATTGGCAAGTTTAAAAATGACTGAAAAAGGAATTCGGTTAGACCAAACCTTTAGTATGAATGAGGTTTTTGGCTATTAAGTAAATGTCAAAAATTTAAATCTCTATTCTTTTAACCGCAAAAGTAACAAAAGACAAATGAAGATAAAGAGATTTTCAAAAGAATGCAAAATAGTAAATGCGTTATTTTATAGTGCTTTTGCAAATTTTTGATTTGCTAATATGATGAAGCTTTTGCATCTTTTGTGGTTAAAAAAAATTAGACAGATTGTAAGTATAGAAAATTTTAAATAAAGTTATGATAGAAGAAGAACCTGAGCCTGAACCCAGGGTCAACACAAAGATTATTGGAATAACCGGAGGAATTGGCTCCGGAAAATCAACCGTATCGAAATATATCGAAGAAGCAGGTTTTCCTGTTTACTATTCAGATATCCGTGCGAAAAATATTGTTAATGATCATGCACAGCTTCAGCAGGAGATTGTAGAACTCTTAGGCGAAGATGCCTACGATGAAAACGGATTGTACGACCGGAAATATGTTGCTGGAATTGTCTTTAATAATGAAGAATTATTATTAAAATTAAATTCACTGATTCATCCGGCGGTAAAAACCGATTTTGAAAACTGGGTTTCTCAGCAAACCACGGATTTTGTTTTTAAAGAAACCGCGCTTTTGTTTGAATTAAAATTAAATGAAAGTTGCTACAAATCTATTTTGGTCACTGCGGATGACAATTGCCGACTCAAAAGAGTCATGGATCGCGACAACAAAACCTACCGTGAAGTTGAATCAATTATGCTGAAACAAATGCCGGAAAAAGACAAAGTGAAACTGGCCGATTTTGTTATTTTTAATAATGATGGTTTGGAAGAGCTTCAACAGGAAACGAAGAAAGTATTAGAGGAAATAAAATCGTTGTAACTAAAGTTTTATCAAAAAATTAAATCAAACTCTATCGGATTTTTTGTAGAAAAATAAAATGACAGACAATGACAGCAAAGTCTTACATGCAATTTTCAAATTATTGTGTTTTAATCTGATAAAACTCATGCCACCAAATTTTCAAACACAATCTAATTAAGATAAATTTGTCCTATTAAGAAACAGCATAACAAATTAATTATGAAACGAATCGTAACCTGTTTTACATTAGCCCTTTTAACATTGCAGGCTTGTAAACAAAATCCTTCCGAAAATCCCACAGCAACATCGGAAAACACAATGGACATCAAAGTCAGTGGTGAAACCGAAACCCAGGCAATTGTAAATCCACCGATGGTGCCTGCTCCAATTGGTGACCGCGCTGCCAAAAAAGTAGTCGTTCATTTAGAAGCAACCGAGGAAGTTGGTGAATTAGCCGACGGGGTAACTTACAAATTCTGGACTTTCAACAGTACCGTACCGGGAACTTTTATCAGAATCAGAGTGGGTGATGAAGTTGAACTGCACGTGACCAACAGAAGCGACAGTGTAATGCCTCACAATATCGATCTTCACGCAGTGAACGGTCCGGGTGGTGGCGCAGAAGCGACCAACGTAGCTCCGGGAAAAGAGGCGGTCTTCAATTTTAAAGCGCTCAATCCAGGTTTATATGTTTACCATTGTGCCGCAGCGCCAGTTCCATTACATATTGCCAACGGAATGTATGGTTTGATTTTAGTAGAACCAGCAGGTGGATTGCCAAAAGTTGACCGTGAGTATTACATCATGCAAGGTGAATTCTATACTAAAGGAAAAACTGATGAGAAAGGACTTCAAGAATTTGATCAGGACAAAGGAGTTGATGAAAGACCATCTTATGTAGTTTTCAATGGTAAGAAGAATGCTTTAATGGGAGCAAATGCTTTAGAAGCTAAAGTGGGCGAAACAGTAAGACTTTTCGTAGGAAATGGCGGACCAAACCTGGTTTCTTCTTTCCACGTGATTGGTGAAATCTTCGACAAAGTATATATGGAAGGAGGAAGTGCCGTTAACAAAAACGTACAAACTACAGTAATCCCTGCAGGCGGAGCAGCCATCGTAGAATTTAAGGTTGAAGAACCTGGAAACTATATTATCGTAGACCACTCAATTTTCCGGGCATTTAACAAAGGTGCTATCGGAATGTTAAAAGTGACTGGAGAGAAAAATCCAAAAATTTACAATAAAGTAAAATAATCCTTTTACCATTAATTATAATTAAAGAAACCGCCATGGCCCAAATTATTAAAATATTCCTGTTCCTTGGTGGTTTCTTTTTTCTGATGGTTTCCTGTGAAAAAGCAAACACACTCAAATCAACAGAAGGATCTTCAAGTTCAACTCAAAAGGAAGTTGCCATCACTCCTGATATTAAAATGGTTTTAATAAAAGGCGGCGACTATCAACCCTTTTACGGTGAAGACAGTACTTTGGTGAAAGTAGAAGATTTCCTATTGGATGAAAGACCGGTTACGAATGCCGAATTCCTCGATTTTGTTAAAAAAAATCCGCAATGGAAACGCAGCAAAATCAAAGCAATATTCGCAGATGATACCTATTTGAAAGATTGGCAGGATGATGAAACGCTTCCTGAAAATGCGGATCCAAATGCAGCCGTAACTTACGTTTCGTGGTTTGCAGCCAAAGCTTACGCAAAAAGTGCAGGCAAAAGATTACCGACTTTAGATGAATGGGAATATGTAGCGATGGCCGATGAAGAAAGTCCGAACGCCAGAAATAAACCGACCTACTCTGCCCATTTGATCAATCTTTATAATGAAAAAGACAGGCAGAAAAACAAAGTAAAAAGTTCTGCGCCTAATTACTGGGGCGTTTACAATATGTTCGATCTGGTTTGGGAATGGACGGATGATTTTAATTCGATCATGACAACCAGCGATTCCAGAACGGCCGAATTCGATGACAAAGGATTATTCTGCGCCTCTGCAGCAACTACTGCAACTGATGTTTTAAATTACGCTTCCTTCATGAGGTACGCTTTCCGATCAAGTTTAAAAGCAAATTATACCGTTGGGAATCTCGGTTTCCGCTGTGCAAAAGATGCATCAAATACACCAAAATGAAAAATTTAATTGTAGCTTTATTTTCAGCGATATTTCTTTTTTCCTGTTCTGAAAAACAGGAACCTCAAACTGCAAAAAAAGAAACTTCTGCAGGATCCATCTTTACGTTGGATTCAAAATGGCAAAACCAGGATGGTAAAGAACTTCAGCTAAAAGATTTAAAAGGTAAAAACTTAGTTGTCGTCATGATATTTACAAGCTGTACCACGGCTTGCCCGATTTTGGTTGCAGATATGCAGAAGATCGAATCGAAAATCGACAAGAATAAACTGAAAGAAACCACCATGGTTTTAGTTTCCATTGATCCGGAAAATGATACACCGGAAGTTTTAAAAGCATATGCAAAACAAAGAAATATGGATGGCGAACCTTGGCTTTTCTTAAGAAGTGACAAAGAATCGGTGCGTGAATTAGCAAATGTTCTTGCCGTAAAATACAAGAAAATTTCGCCAATCGTTTTCTCCCACTCCAACATCATTTCGGTCTTTAATAAAAACGGCGAAATGGTGAGTCAGGTTGAAGGAACTGTGAAATCCGAAGAAGTTGCACAAACCGTAAATGGCCTGAATTAAAATAACACTAAATCAGCCATCAAAGCCTGCTTAAGAAATTTTGCAGGTTTTTTTTGGTCCTGAAAATAAGCAACTATGATTTTCCCAGTTTATCTTTAAAATCATCAATTCTAAAATCGGTTAAAGCATTTCCTTTTTCAATTTTCTCTTTCGAATACAGTTTAAAATCATTTTCGGTTTTTTCTAAAAGATGGTCATAAGGCCCCACAGAGGAAATTAGTTTTATCAGAACGGGAGAAATTTCCAAGGTAATAAAAAGGCCCATAATAAAAGCTGCGGCAAGCCCAATAACGGCTGAGTTTTTTCCGAGTTCATCTAAGGCTTGCAACCGGGCGGCAAATCCATTGAACTGATCTTCGAAAGTTTCGGTTTTATTTCTTTCTTTTTCGATATTGGTGTAGACTTTCGATACTTCTTTGTCCAGATATTCCAATCTTGGGGCAATCTGTTTTTGGTAATTTTCCAAATCCAGACGGTGCTGTTCTTTCAGTTCAGCTTTACGTTTTGCGTTAGACCCAAATCCCACTTTCCCACTGGTTAAGCCGCTTTCCTTGCCGAGAATTTCTTTTTCTAATTCTACAGAAGCAGAATCGTAGGATTTTTGGTAGTCTACAATTTTGGTCTGAATTTGTTTTTTCTCGGTTTCAAACGGGCCGGACTGTTGCAAAATTCGCCCATTCATTTCTGCCTGAAGCTGGGTTTTATTTCTTTGAATAATAGTATTGAGTTGTTTGTTGACTTCCTTTTCAAAAATTTTTAATTCTAAAGGTTTAGAAATAATGATTCCTAAAAAAGCAGCCAGGATTAATCTGGGAATCGCCATCAAAATCTGGTTCCACCAGGTTCCTGTTTTCTTGATTGAAGAAACAATATAGCGGTCCAGATTGAAAATCATCAATCCCCATAAAATGGCAAACGCAACCGAAATCCAGATATCATCGAAAACGGTAAACATAGCATAACCTGCCGAAAGTGTGGCAAAAACTGCCGTAAATAAAACAATGCCGCCAATACCGGAGAATTTATTCCATTCGCTTGGTGTTTTTCGAAGAATATGAAGGTTCCCACCAGAGCAGACCATCAGAAATTTCTGAAACCAATTCATGGAATGATTGACATGTTGTACGGGATTTATTTTTTGAGATTTCATTCTTTTTAAATTAGACTTTAAACAATTGGTATTCAAAAACGGAACAATGTTACAGACAGTATTAGGTTTAACATTCTAATCCTAAAAATTTTAGTAATTATTATGAATCAGTATTAAACATTCTTAAATTTTGAGCTGACTTACTCAAAAGCAGTAACTTAGCAGTCCGCCTTTCAATTTAATAACTAAAAACCTTAACCATGAAAAAAATTATTATCGTTGTAGCAATGGTTTTTTCAATTGGAATTATTGCTCAAACTTGTGGATTCGACGAGGTTCAGAAAAACCTGGAACTCAAATATCCTGAAATTAAAAAGAACAGAGAATTGGCAGAAACTCAACTTCTCGGTACCGATGTAAAATCCTATCTTAAAAAAATTGGAGCAACATCCAGAAACGGACTTTATGACGGGACGATTTACGAAATCCCTGTTGTCGTACATCTTATTACATCGACCGCAGCTAGTAATTCAGGTCTTGCTTTAACAGACAACCAAATTATCAACTGGATTAATAACTGCAATAAAATGTTTGCAACCACTTACGGAAACGGTTTTTTTCCGGAAGGTACAGGAAGTATTGACGGAAATGTAATTCCCATAAAATTGGTTTTGGCAAAAAGAACTCCCCAATGTACACCAAGTAACGGGATCGTAAGGTATAATGGCAGTACAATTTCTGGATATGACCAATTTGGTGTGCAAAGAAGCACAGTAAATGGAGCAATGATAGAACAGGTGAAAGCGCTGGCACCACATTGGCCGGAAAACTCCTATTTCAACATCTACGTTGTGATTGGCTTTGACGGAGATAAATCGACATTTGGCTTATTGGGCTGGAGCGGCTACCCAACTAATCCGGATGCTTTTTACGAAAGTTTTATGAAAGTTACGGTGGTCACCAATAACAACGATTCCACGCTGGCTCATGAGTTTGGTCACGGCCTTGGACTTCTTCACACTTTTGAAGGAGCACCGTCCTCACCCACCAACAATCCGCCAATCGCGGCAGACTGTCCTATTAACAACAACTGCCTTATCGATAATGACAGAGTGTGTGACACTGCTCCCTGCGCAAGTCTTTTGAATGTAAATCCCACACCGACAAATGCCGTTGTAAATCCCTGTACCGGAACATTTTATGACGGTGTGCAGTACAATATCATGAACTATACCCGCCAACCAAGAAAGTTCACAGCGGGACAGCGGGATCGTGCGCTTTCAGTTTTCATGCAGTATAGAGCAAATTTAACGAACTCCCTGGGTGGAACAGACCTTGCTACGGATCCTGGTGCAGGAACTTTAACTGCGGCAAACTGCAGCCCAACAGGAATCACAAATTCCGGTAATTTCGGTATGGGACCAACAACTGTTTTTCTGGGCAACATTAACAATGTTTCTGATCCTTACAACACTATCAATAATCAATATTATGTGGATTACAGCCTACAAAACTGTACCAGCAAAGCAGTATATACTGATATTCCACCCAATAAATCGAGTGAGCTCAATGTGAGTTTCGGTACCAATCCTCAGTTTATTAAAGCTTGGATTGATTATAACAATAATGGAATTTTTGAATCTTCAGAGTTAATTGGCGCTTCGGCTACAAGAGTTTCCACTGAAAGTTCCCCATTTGTCATCATATTTACTCCGCCGACAACTGCTGTGAAAGACACTTTCCTAAGAATGAGAATCATCGCAGATTATACCAATGATACTGCTTGCCAGAATTTGAGTTACGGACAAACCGAAGATTACTCGGTAAGAATCGCCACCAGTTTGGCAACTTCTGAAAATTCTAAAGATTCATCTGATTTACTT
Source organism: Chryseobacterium gotjawalense (assembly GCF_030012525.1). Classification (NCBI taxonomy): domain Bacteria; kingdom Pseudomonadati; phylum Bacteroidota; class Flavobacteriia; order Flavobacteriales; family Weeksellaceae; genus Chryseobacterium; species Chryseobacterium gotjawalense. The sequence goes on along the minus strand of NZ_CP124855.1, from coordinate 2,632,997 downwards.
TATTATTCAAAATCCGAAAACAAGTTATCACTCACCAAGTTCAACAGCAAAGGTTTTGGGGCCTATAAAATCTATGATATGAATGGCAACATCGTACAGAAAGGAAATGCGGCAAGTGAAATCCTGATTAATCAAGTTCTTCCGAAAGGCACGTATATCGTTCACTATCAAAACACTTCTAAAAAATTCATTAATAATTAATAACACAAGAAAGGGCCATTTTACATGATGGCTCTTTTTTCTGAAATATAAATCATGAAAAGAACAATCCTGTTTTTCGCTATTGTTTCGTTTTTCTATCAGTGCTGTTCTCAAAAAAAAGAACCAAATCCTCAACCCGTTTTAGAAAAAACCAGTAGTGAGCTACCAAGTAAAAAGTATCTTGTCGGCAAATGGGTTAATACCGAAACATATTACCTTACCGCAAGCAAGAAAAAGCTGCAACCGGCATCCCTTTGTCAGCTGAATTCCTACTGGGAATTTAATGAGGAAAATGAAATTTTGACCCAATCAAAATTTACCGCAAAAGGAAAAAACTGTTCCGAGTTCATATCTACAAATAACGGTTCGGTAATTTTCACAAATAACGACATGCAGTACTTTGTTGATGACGTCTTATATTCTGTAAAAATAAAGGTCATTTCTGACCATAAATTCATGCTGATCACCAATGATTTTGTTGGCGGGGAAGCGGTGAAAATTGAAAAAATTTATGAAAAAAAATAAAGTTGACTACTTTACGCGATCTGGATTTTGTTTTAAAAAACTGTCCCAACCGGTATATGATTTCTCCGACGATAAGTTGCCGGAATTAAAATGATGACAAACCGCCACCGCCAATCCATCCGAAGCATCGAGGTATTTCGTTGGAAATTCTTTTAGATTGAGTAGACTTTTCAGCATTCCTGCGACCTGCTCTTTACTGGCGTTTCCGTTTCCGGTGATGGCCATTTTAATTTTTTTCGGAGAATACTCGGTAATGGGAACATCGCGGTATAAGGAAGCTGCCATAGCAACACCCTGCGCCCGACCCAACTTCAACATCGACTGTACATTTTTCCCAAAGAAAGGAGCTTCAAGAGCTACCTCATCGGGATGATACTCATCGATAATTGACAGGGTCCGTTCAAAAATATATTTAAGTTTTGTTTCGTGATTGGGATATTTCTTTAGAATAAGTTCATGCATTGAAACCAATTCCATTTTATTTCCTTTCACCGAGATGAGTCCGAAACCCATAATTGCGGTTCCGGGATCGATCCCTAAAATAATTTTTTCGCTCTTCATCACCGCAAAGGTAAGATAAGTAAATATAGAATATTAAGATTTAATTCGAATTTCCTTCAGTTGCGAGAATTTTATCATGCGGTTATTCTCTTCATCCCAAAGGGTAAAAAATGCGTACTTTAGGCTACTCCAAAAGGTAATCTCAGAAACGTGCTTCTGAAAGACCGGATTTTCATGGCTGCATTTCTGCAACTTATAAAACGGAATTTTTGGCGCCAAGTGATGGAGATGATGGTAGCCTATATTTCCGGTAAAGAAATTTAAGACGGCGGGCAACTTATAATAAGAACTTCCTTTTATCGCAGCCAGTACGTATTCCCAATCTTTTTTCCAGGCTTTGTAATTGGGGTCGTGCTGGTGTTGCACGTAGAAAAACCAGATGGCGGTAAAAACAAAAGTGAGTAAAATAGGCACATAAATAATTGCCAGTTTTTTGAAACCATATAACAGATCAAAATGCGGCAGGCAGAGTATGAAACCCAACACCAAAAAGAAAAGCACCAAATAAACATTGGTAAGATGCAGCATTTTTCTTTCTTTATCCCATCCCTTTAAAGTTATAAAAGGAATCCGGTTATGGATAAAAATATAATAAGCCGGTCCAATAATAAACATCACCGGAACAGAACGGTAAATGCGGTATCTGAATTTTTCAAATTTGGAAAGTGCTTCGTACTCGCGTACCGTAAGAAGATTTACATCTCCGATCGTCCGTGTATCAAGCTGTCCCTGATGCGCGTGGTGGTGGTTATGGGATCTAGCCCAGTATTTATAAGGGATACAGGTGAGAAAGCTTGTCACAAAGCCGGTTCTGTCATTTTTCTTTCGATCCGGAAAGAAAGCTTGATGTCCACAATCGTGCTGAATTATAAATACGCGGGTCAAGAAAAGCCCGCCAATAATTGAGATCAATAAAGTAGCTAACAATGAATAATCATAGACAATCGCCGCCAGGACGAATATGCCGATAAATGGTAAAATGGTGTTGAAAATCTGTTTCCAGGCTAGTTTTGTTTCGGGTGAAGCATAAGGTTTAATGAGGCGTTTCCAGTCTTTTAAGTCTTGAATAATAATTTCTTCGTGCTCTTTCGTCATATTTTATATTAAGTTGCAAAGATATTCAATTAAAGGAATTATGTCATAGATGAGACGCACCAATATTCAATGAACTATTGATATAAAATTTCTGCAGTCTTTCCGGCTTTTGCGTCTATTGTTATAGCATACCAAATTCCATCGAAATGCAGCTCAGCGAAATTTTCAGGTGTATCCAAATCCTGCAAAATCTCAGATTTTCATTAAAGATGAAACTAAAAATTTAAAAAATATCACCGTAGAAATTTCAGATGCTGTTGGAAGAAATTTAAAAAATCCACGGGTTCAAAACTTATCTTCAACTGAGATTTCTGTAGATGTTGACGGATTATTGCCACAATCTTACATTATTAAAGTATATGAGAATAAAACCTTAATCCTGACTCAAAAAATTATTAAAGAATAAAAATATTACTTAATCTAAAGTTAATCCGGTGTCGAAAACACCGGATTTTTTTGTGGAATTTCAGCATACATTAAAACAATGGTTTTGTAGGGTTAAATCACCCTTTTTATAGGTTTCCTATTAAATAATTCAGTCTATGATATTAAATAACTAAAACATCTCCATAAATTTGATAATATCAAAAATAAAAAACCTATGAAAAAATCATTACTCGGCTTGCATTTACTATTGGTCATTATGTTGTCCAATTTTATTTTAGCCCAAAAAGCGACAGCTCCAAAATTCCTCGGAAATATAGAAGGAATAAAAGAATACTCCCTTATCAACGGCATGAAACTTTTGCTGATTCCAGATGGATCACAGAGCAATATGGTCGTGAATATTGTATACAATGTCGGCTCCAAAGATGAAGGTTACGGCGAAAAAGGAATGGCACATTTGCTGGAACACATGCTTTTTAAAAGCACCAAAAACATGGGCGATATCAAAAAACAACTTTCTGATAAAGGCGGTGCTGCAAACGGAACCACTTACTACGACCGAACCAATTACTACGAAATATTTCCGTCCAATGATGAAAACCTGAAATGGGCAATTCAGATGGAAGCAGACCGAATGATTAATGCAACAATCTTGCAAAGTGATCTGGATAAAGAGTTTTCCGTAGTAAGAAATGAATTCGAAATTGGAGAAAATCAGCCCAGTGGTGTTTTAATGGAAAAAGTTTTTTCCACCGCTTATACATGGCACAATTACGGTAATTCCACGATTGGAAGCAAAGAAGATATCGAACGCGTAAAAGCACCAACATTAAGAAAATTCTATGAAAAATATTACCAGCCCGATAACGCAACATTAATCATTGCCGGAAAATTCGACGAAACGAATGCATTAAAGTACGTAGGTGAATATTTCTCTACGCTCCCAAAACCGACACGGGCATTGGGCGGAACTTACACCGTAGAACCATCACAAGACGGTGAAAAACTAATCGAACTGAACCGCACCGGAGAAAGTAAAATAGTGGCTGCGGCTTATCACACTGCTGCGTATGCAGATAAAGATTATGCGGCTTTAGCAGCTTTGAGCGAAATCTTAACCTCCAATCCTTCCGGATATTTGTATAAAAATCTAGTCGAAACTCACAAGGTTTCAAGTATCTGGGCTTATTCACCGGAAGTAAGAGATCCGGGGATGATGTATATTAATTTCGATGTGGCGAAAGACAAAGATTTAGAAACAACCAAAAACTTAGTAAAAACCGAACTCGATAAAATTTCCGGTTTGAAATATACGGAAGAGGATTTGGCAAGAGCAAAATCAAAACTTTTAAAACAAATTGAAGATTCTAAAAACAACACCATCAACTTCGCCATTAATCTCACCGAAATTATTGGTGCAGGAGATTACAAGCTCGCTTATTTATATCGTGATAATGTAGAAAATCTAAAACTTGCGGATATTAAAAGAGTAGCTGAAAAATATTTCAAAAGTAATAACCGCACCATCGGTCTTTTTATTCCAACCTCAAACGAAACCAGAGTACAGCCTGCAGAATTCCGGGCGGATCAGATTGCTGCCTTAACTCAAAATTACAAAGGCAAAGCGCTGGAAAAAGACATTGCACCTTTTGAAGCAAGCATTGCAAATCTCAAAAAAAACCTGACAGAAGGCGCTCTTTCAAACGGAATGAAATACGGATTAATCAGTAAAGAAGTGAAAGGCGACAAAGTTATGGCCAACTTTAAAATGCTTTTAGGAAACGAAAAAGACTTAGCCGGTAAAAATGAAATAGGAAGTTTAACCGCCGAACTTCTTAATGCAGGAACAAAAACGAAAACGAAAGAACAGATTCAGGACAGACTTGATCAACTGAAATCGTCGATCAGTACAAGGATCATGGGCCAAAATTTACTTATTTCCGTAAACACTTATAAAAACAATTATCCTGAAGTAATGGAAATCCTGAAAGACATGCTGATGAATTCGACTTTTCCTCCAAACGAAATCACCAAAACTGTCACAGAATACAACACTTATCTGGAAGGCCAACTGAAAGACCCACAGGCCATTGCCCAAAATGAACTCCAGAGAACTGCTTCCCCTTATCCGAAAGAAAGTGTTTTCTACACGCCTTCTTTGCAGGAGGAGATCGATAACAACAAAAAGGTTACCCGCGACCAAATCGTAGATTATTATCAAAATATTTTGGGTGCAAATAATGGTTTTGGAACCGTTCTCGGGAATTTAGATGCGAAGACTGCCGTTAATTCTTTAGAAAACACTTTCGGAAAATGGAATGCCAAATCAAAATATACGGAAGTAAAACCTACTTTTTTTGAAACTAAAAAATCAGATAAAAACTTCCTGACCCCGGACAAAGAAAATGCAATGGCTTTAGGAACCGAAAGTTTCAAAATGAATCAGAAAAGTGCAGATTATCCGGCCTTGGTTTTAGCCAATGAAATATTGGGAAGTGGCGGCTTTTTATCAGCACGTTTGCCAATGAGACTGCGTGAAAAAGAAGGAATAAGTTATGGAGTTGGCTCGTTTGTGAATATTCCTGTTTCTCATGAGGTGGCTTCCTGGGGCTATTACGCGTTACTTAATCCGACCAAACGTGATGCTGTAGAAAATGCGGTAAAAGAAGAGGTAAGCAAAGCACTGAAAGATGGTTTCACTGCTGATGAATTGGTGACGAACAAAAAAAGTTACGCCAATATTCAAAAAACCATGTTGGGAATGGACAATACCTTGATCAATCTGGTCAACAAAAAATTACAATATGGCGTTTCTTTGGATGAGTACGACGCACTTCAGTCAAAAGTTCAGGCATTGAAATTAGATGAAGTGAATAATGCGCTTCGAAAATATGTAAGCTTAGACCGAATAACTTCAGTATATGCGGGGGACTTTAATAAAAAATAGAAATGGATTCTTCAATATCAGTCCGGCTCAGAAATGAGCCGGATTTTTTCGCCTTAAAAAAAATAAAAAAAACTTTGATTTTAATTCTTAATGCATCGTGTGAAAATTGATAAAAAAATCCTCTAAAATTTTCAGAAAAAAAAACCGACTTATCACTAAGCCGATTCTTTTACCGTTTACTGTTTAAGATAATCTGGCAGTTCCATTGGCACTTCCATTAAAAGAATTTCAGTGTCATCTAAAGCTTCCACATTAAAACTTTTAGTATCCCAAATTCCTAAACCATCTCTTTCATTTAAAATCTGGTCACCAATTTTTGCACTGCCTTTCAAAACAAAAGCATAGACTCCATTTCCATTTTTGTTGAGCGTATAATCTTTTGCGTAGCCTTTTTCAAAATTTGCCAAATTGAACCAGGCATCCTGATGGATCCAAACACCATCATCGTCCTTATTGGGAGATAATATTTGCTGAAAGTCATTAATTTTTGCACCTTCTACAATACTCTTTTGATCATATCTTGGTTCAACACCTGTTTCCCGGGGGAAAACCCAAATCTGCAAGAACTTAACTTCTTCATCTTTGTTTTTATTGTATTCACTATGCTGAACTCCGGTTCCTGCACTCATCACCTGGATTTCGCCTTTTCTGATTACCGCAGTGGTTCCCATAGAATCTTTATGTTCTAAATCGCCTGATAATGGAATTGAAATAATTTCCATATCCCGGTGCGGATGTGTCCCAAACCCCATTCCTTTCGTAACTGAATCATCGTTCAGCACGCGCAAAACTCCGAAGTGGACGCGTTCAGGATTTTGATAATTTGCAAAGCTAAAAGTGTGATAACTGTTTAACCAGCCATGATTTGCATGACCTCTTGAATCTGCTTTATGATAAATTGTTTTCATATTTAATGATTTTAACAATGCAAATTTACAACATGTTCATTTACAAACCATTGATGTATGACAAGAAGATATTTCAACTTTAAACCTCTCCGTATTATTCGGAAAGGGAAGTTTTCAACATCTCTTTTCGAAATTCAACAACTGCATTTTCCACCCAATCAGTTGCTTTCTTCACTTCTTTGTGCGGATAAAAAACGGCATTTTTCCCTTTGCTTTCATCGGCGAAATTAGACAAAACCACCACCGAAGTATTTGTTTCCGGATAATACATATTTAAAGAAGGCGACCCTTTTACATAACCGGTATGAAAATACGATTCAGGTTTTTGTACATTCATCATCAAACCAAAACCATAACCCATTTTCCCTAGAATCTGGTGATTCCGGTCAGCAGATTTTTCCGTTACCTTTTTTAAAGAAGATGTTTTTAAAATATTCCCATTAAATAAACCATTATTCCAACGGTGCAAATCAGTAACCGTTGACAAAATACCACCTGCAGGCACAGAAATTTCTTTTGCTGAAAGTCGCTCCGGCATATTTTCAACTTTAGAAAAATTCTTTGAATTACCGATATAAGCGGACGCGAAATGCGCTCCTTTAAAAAGATTCGCAGTGGAAGAATTTTTCATCTCCGCTTTTCTGAAAAGATCCATGACATTTTCATCATACGACTTACCCGAAACCTTTTCAATGATCTTTCCCAAATAATAAAATCCTTTATTGGAATAATTAAATTCCTGCCCCGGTTCTGAAAGCAAACCATTTCCGAAATCGCTGATTCCTGAAGTGTGATTCAGTAACTCTTTAATCTTAATATTTTCAAATTGTCGTGGTTGAAATTCCGTTAAATATTTTGAAACTTTGTCCTCTGTGGAAAATTTTCCTTCTTCTTCCTGCAACAAAATCAAAACTGCCGTAAACTGTTTGCTTACCGAACCAATTGCGAAAACCGAACTGCGGTTGAGTTTCGTTTTGTCCTTAAAATCTTCAAAACCGTTTTCTTTTTGATATAAAATTTTCCCATCCTGAAGAACAGAAACGCTGCCATTAAACTGGGTTTTCGCAAACACAGAATCGATTTGAGCCTTCAAGAGCTTTTGCTTAAAAACGGTGAGTGTACTGTCGATGACCGCATTTCGCGCTACGGTTCGCTCAACCTGCTTATCTGCTTCCGATTTACAGGAAAACATTGCAGCTAATAGAAAGAGAAAATAAAGCAGTTTGAATTTTTGAAGCATTTTTGAAGTTTTTATAAAAATATTGAAATTAACCTGAAAGAAAAAATGGGGATTAAACCATAAAATTTGGGGAGAAATATATAAATATTTAATTTTGAAGAATATTGACTGCTTTGATTTTTGCAGATCTGAAAAGAGCAATAAAAAAACCAGTTCTGGAAATTATTTCCCAAGACCGATATTCGGACAATGAAACAATGAAAGGAGTCAGCATAAGGTCAGCATACACCAGGGGTTGCTATGGCGTTGAGTGCAGTTTGAACACCTTAGAGAATACGTGTAAGCGGAGATTATTTACTGGGTTCCAATGTCTTTTTAGAGACCACTGAAGCTAAAATATTCTTAAATAAAAAACCGTGTCAATATTTTTAAACATTGACACGGTTGATAAAATCACATTTAAACTTTTCGAAAGCAGCCTACATATTCCTTCTGTACATTCCGCCTACTTCAAACAAAGCGTTGGTGATTTGCCCAAGCGAACAATGTTTCACCGCTTCCATCATTTTTTCGAATAAATTCTCCTGGTTGATGGCGGCAGTCTGTAAATCTTTCAAAATTTGCTCACTTTTCTCAGCATGCGACTTCTGGAAATTTTCCAAATTCTGAATCTGTAATTGTTTTTCTTCTTCGGTGGAACGGATCACTTCTCCCGGACGGACCGTTGGCGAGCCGTCTTTTCCAAGGAAAGTATTTACACCGACAATCGGATATTCTCCCGTATGTTTCAGCATTTCGTAATGCATACTTTCCTCCTGAATTTTGGAACGTTGATACATCGTTTCCATCGCTCCGAGAACACCTCCTCTTTCCGTAATTCTGTCAAATTCCGTATAAACTGCTTCTTCCACTAAGTCTGTTAGTTCTTCAATAATAAACGAACCCTGTAATGGATTTTCGTTTTTCGCTAAACCTAATTCTTTATTAATGATGAGCTGAATTGCCATTGCACGTCGAACAGAATTTTCCGTCGGTGTTGTGATTGCTTCATCATAAGCATTGGTGTGCAGAGAATTACAGTTGTCATAAATCGCATACAAAGCCTGCAAAGTGGTTCTGATATCATTAAAATCAATTTCCTGGGCGTGGAGCGATCTTCCGGAAGTCTGAATATGGTATTTCAGCATTTGACTTCTTTCGTTCGCGTGGTATTTGAACCTCATCGCTTTTGCCCAAATTTTACGGGCGACGCGACCGATAACTGCATATTCAGGATCAACTCCATTGGAGAAAAAGAACGATAAATTCGGTGCGAAATCATTGATATCCATTCCACGGCTCAAATAATATTCTACGTAAGTGAAACCATTGGCCAACGTAAATGCCAACTGCGTAATCGGATTGGCGCCCGCTTCTGCAATGTGATAGCCGGAAATGGAAACCGAATAAAAGTTTCTCGCTTTCTGATCAATGAAATACTGCTGTACATCGCCCATTAATCTCAACGCAAATTCCGTAGAGAAAATACACGTATTCTGCGCCTGATCTTCTTTCAAAATATCTGCCTGAACCGTTCCACGAACTGTCGCGATGGTTTCTGCTTTAATTTTATTATAAGTTTCAGCATCAATCACTTCGTCACCGGTAATTCCCAATAATTTTAAACCTAAACCATTATTTCCGTGCGGAAGTTCGCCTTCATAAGCGGGTCTTTTCAAACCTTGATCGTCGAATTTTGCTTTTAATTTTGCTTCAACCGCTTCCCAAAGATTATTTTCTGATAAATATTTTTCAACATTTTGATCGATGGCAGCATTCATGAAAAACGCGAGCAACATTGGAGCAGGACCATTAATCGTCATGGAAACTGATGTCATGGCATTTACCAGATCAAAACCGGAATACAGTTTTTTAGCGTCATCTAAAGTTGCAATGGAAACTCCGGCATTTCCGATTTTCCCATAAATATCGGGCGGAAAAGCTGGATCCTGCCCATATAAAGTCACCGAATCAAATGCGGTTGACAGACGTTTAGCATCCATATCTGCGGAAACATAATGGAATCTTCTGTTTGTTCTTTCCGGACCGCCTTCGCCGGCAAACATTCTCGTTGGATCTTCGCCCGTTCTTTTAAAAGGAAATAATCCTGCAGTATAAGGAAATTGTCCCGGAACATTTTCCTGACCTTTCCATCTTAATAAATCTCCCCAATCCTGAAATTTCGGCAAAGAAATTTTCGAGATTTTTAAATGCGATAAAGATTCATATTTGGTTTCCACTTTAATTTCTTTTCCACGAACGAAATAAGAAAACGCATCTCCGGACATTTCTTCTTTGAAATGCTTCCATCCTTTTAGAAAAGCGGTATTTTCTTCGGAAAGTTCTTTTTTAGTTTTCAGAAATACTTTCTCTAATTTATCATGCGTATGCTGATCATCGGTAATCAACACTTTTGCACCTTCCAAAAGATACATTCTTTTTGCAATTAAAGCCTGGCGCTCAACTTCTTTATCGTACTCGCGGTTCGATTCTACAATTTCAGAAAGATAACGCACGCGTTTCGGCGGAATTACAGTAGTATCATCGGAAACATTCTGTTCTACGAATTCTTTAAATTTATGCGCATTTTCACCTTCCGATTTTTCTAAAGTTTCATTGACTTTATTAATTAAAGCATTGTATAATTCCGTGGTTCCGTAATCGTTGAACTGGCTGGCTTTTGTAGAAAAAACCGGCATTTCTTCCAACGTTTTATCAAAAGCGGTATGATTTCTCTGATACGTTTTCCGAACGGCCTGAAGCGCATCTAAAGCGCCCCGTTTGTCCGATTTATTTAAGGCAATCAAATCAGCATAATCCAACATATCGATTTTCTCCAATTGCGTAGAAGCACCATATTCGGGAGTCATGACGTACATTGAAACATCGGCGATATCGGTAATTTCAGAACCTGACTGTCCAATCCCTGAGGTTTCAAGAATAATAACGTCAGGTTTTGCTAATTTTAAAATATTTAAAGCGGAATGAATATAAGGCGAAACCGAAACATTATTTTCCCGGGTCGCCATTGAACGCATATATACACGCGGATCATTAATGGAATTCATACGGATTCTGTCGCCCAAAAGCGCTCCTCCCGTTTTCTTTTTTGAAGGATCTACAGACACGATCGCAATTTTCTGATCAGGATTTGAACGTAAAAAACGACGAACCAATTCATCCGTCAAAGAAGATTTTCCTGCTCCACCAGTTCCGGTAATTCCGATTATTGGAATTTTAGAATCTTTTGCTTTTTCATCGATGGCTTTTACGAGATCCGGTTTTTCATCGGAGAAATTTTCTACGGCAGAAATGACTTCTGCGATGGATTTAGAATTTTCAAATTTAATCTGATCTAAATCTGAAACTTGAATATGTTCACCAGTTGCGAAATCTGATTTTTGCACCAAATCATTGATCATTCCCTGCAATCCCATTTCGCGGCCATCATCAGGAGAATAGATTCGGTCGATTCCGTAGTCCATCAATTCTTTGATTTCTTCGGGAAGAATTACGCCTCCGCCACCACCAAAAATCTTGATTTGAGGTGCACCTTTTTGACGTAAAAGATCGTAGATATATTTAAAATATTCGTTGTGACCGCCCTGATAAGAAGTTAATGCAATAGCGTTTGCATCTTCCTGAATCGCACAATCCACCACTTCTTCAGCAGATTTATCGTGACCGAGATGAATAACTTCGGCCCCAGTTGCCTGAATCATTCTTCTCATAATATTAATAGCAGCGTCGTGTCCATCAAACAAAGAAGCAGCGGTTACGACACGGACTTTATTTTTGGGCGTATATTTTTGGGATTCCATAATTGAATTTTCGATTGGTTTCAAAGATAGGGATTTTTGAAATTTTGGGAAAAGAAAACCCTTCCTGTTTATGGAAAGGGTTTTGTAGATTTATTTTTGAAATTTCAGGTTAGAAATCGTAACCGATTTTAAAACTTAATTCCGGTACAACTTGGGTATCATATCCTTTTTGCAAAATTTTACCAATTCCTAAACCTGCTTTAAATTCATAATTAAAATTCGTTGCGATATTTCTTCTTAAACCCCAAGTTGGAATAAAAGAAATCATGTCATTTACTCCAATCCCCGGAACATTTGAAATAACAAACCAATTAGGAACATACTCTAATTTTGCGGAAATATAATTCCCTGAATTGTTGGAAATATTTCTTCCTTTATCTTTTCTTTTTTGGAGATTATAATAATATTTTGGAGTAACTGAAAGCGCAGGAGCCAAAGCGAAACCTGTTTTGCTGTACAAATCCCCGCCCCAAATGGAAGAATATAAAGCCAATTGACTTCTCAGTGAAACCGCATCTGAGAGTTTTGCTTCATTATAAATTTCCACCCCGAAAAACCCAATTTGTATTCCGGTTACAGATTTTTCTAGGCTTGCTTTTTCTTGTGCAGATGTATAAATTGCAATGATAATTGAAAAAATAAGAGTAATTTTTTTCATAAGTTTTATTGTTTTTTAAGAGTGAAAGTACCTTTGGCAGTTCCGTTCTGCAAAATTTGCGTCCATTGACCTTCTAAAGGTTTTACGTTGTCTAAATAGCCTGAAAAATAATATTTTGCTTTAGTGTTAACATCAAACTTTCCATTAAAATTAACATAACCCTCAAAGTTTTCTGAAAAACCAGAAGTAGTAGAAGATAAATTTCCTTCAAGGGTTCCTTCTTTTTTTACGTTGAACGTGATAATTCCAGTATCATCACCAGTAAAACTGCCGATCCATTTTCCTTGATAGCCAGAATTTACTTGCCTTTGCCTTTCTTCATCAGAAATACAAGATATATTCACAAAAAAACAAAATAAGAGTAACCAATGGATTTTTTTCATATTACTTTGCATCCAGCTTTACACCATGCCATGCACCATTCTTTTTAGCAATACCATACATTTTAACAGCAGTCGCTTTTGGTCTTAGAAAATCAAATTTATAACTTGTAATTGATACTCCATTACCGACACCACCTCCAAATGTGTATGTAAATTGTGGAGTTGCAATACCCCAGTCAAAAACCCTTTCAATTACATCTTGATTATCTTCTATTTGGCTAAAATCATAATAACGTATATATGTTGAACCATAGGAATCTACAATAAAAGCAACTCTATTCAGTTTTTTATTTTGCCCCTCAAGAAGTTCATTAGCCTGTTTCCAAGCATTTTCCCAGAATAGTTTGTCTAATTGTTCCTCAGTAAGACTAGTAAAGTCTGTAACAAACTGAATGACTCCATCTAAATTAGATGCGAAAGGTAAAGATGGTATATTTTGGTTTTGCTCAAATGTGAAAGAAATTCCATTAGTAGATGTATACATATTACTTCCAAACCAATATGCTTGCTTCGGAACTCCAACAGGGGCGCTCATATTCATTGAGTGGCTAAAAGTCCAACTGATGGAATTTACCCCAATACCTAACTTGTCTGCATTTTCTTTTCTCCATGTTCCTGGCCATCCTTTATATTGGTGTTTTACTTTACTACCAACAGTATAAACTAAATACAAATTTTGAGAATAAAATTTCACCTTAACCCTTCTTTTACTTTCATATACGTCATCAGTTACCCATGTAGTACCAAAAAGGTTTCCTAATTTAGGTTTTCTGACTTCCCCGATTTTCAAATTATTTATGATTGTTGCTAAATCTTCCGTGGGTGGATTTGTCGGGGGATTATATGGCGGGTAATAAGTGTCGCCACCTCCATTAGGATCATCTTCTTCCTCCGTTATAGATCGATTATTAAAATACGTGATACCATCAGCAACATTAGTTTCCAATCCGGCAGGTTTACTTTGAATATAATTGGTTTGCACAGTTTTATTGGTAGGATATAAAAGATCATCAGAAATATTGTTAATTGCTAAGTATTGGCTTAATTCGTCATATCTTGTATCTTCAACAATAAACAAACCAACATCTGTATATTTATAAATTTTGTTTGCTACTTGAATTTCTGCACGGCTATCTAAAAAGGCAGCGTAAGCATCATCTCCGATAATTTCTTCTAAATCATCAATATCATCTACAATTTCTTCTGTATTTTCTGTTTTGCTTTGGATTCCTTTAGATTCCAAATAAGTCATGTACCTTTTATTACTTTTTAATATAGCTATTCTTTCTTTCAGTTGTTTTCCGATTTTATTTTCATTTTTTTCGGTAACAATAGGTCTCAGAGAAATAATATTCTTAGAATCTACATAATCAGCAATTACTTCATCCTCCGCATTTTTAATTTTGTCATATGCAAAAGTTAAAGATTCCTTATTTAGGAAATATAACCTCCCGTTTTTTACTGTAGCTTCCGCCAATTCAACTTTGTTCTCTGCTGAATCTTGCTGCACCATTTCTTCCCTACACGAGTATAAACTCACCGCAAGCGCTGCTGTTAAAACGATTTTTGAAAACTTAATTTTCATCATTTCTTGTTGTTTTTTGTTGTTAAAAATCGCTAGTAAAAGAAAAAAAAAAAAAACTACATACACAAATGTTATTTCTTTTTTTTGACAGGGCAGACAAACAATTCATTATTTTTGTGGAAACTTTAGTCATTATGCAAAGAGCTTTTCTTTATTTATTCGCCGGAACCGCCCTCAGTTTTTTCCTGAGTTACTTTTTATTGGGAAGTCAAGGTTGGGAACTGGATTTGTATTACGGCTTTGCTTTTGGTTTAGCCTGGGGAACTGCTTATTTTTTAGATGACCCCAGATTTTCTCTTCCTCAAAAATTGGGAATTTCTTTTCTGGGAATGGGTTTACTCATTTTATTAGGTTTGTTTCTTTTTAATCTTCAGCTCGCCGTTCCTTCTGTAATTAAATTCTCGATGGTTTTTGTTGCCTATTATTTAATTGCAAGTTTTCGAAGATCGAAATCTCTGCGTAAATAAGGCATTCAGAACGTTCCTTGGCTTTCATTTAATGAATAAAAAATGATGCTAAGAATTTCAATTTCGAATCCCTGAAATAATCTTGTTGAAAACATTTTCAGTTAGAAAAAAAATTTATACCTTTGCACACCCGTATTGGGGAAAATTATGTTTAATCGTAAACGAAAAATTGTGAATACATTAAGTTACAAAACCGTTTCAGCTAACAAAGCTACTGCAAATAAAGAATGGGTTGTGGTAGACGCTGAAGGACAGCCTCTAGGAAGATTAGCTTCTAAGGTTGCAAAGATTTTGAGAGGTAAGCACAAAACGAATTTTACACCTCACGCAGATTGCGGAGATAATGTAATCGTTTTGAATGCAGGGAAAGTTACTCTTTCCGGAAACAAGTGGGCTGACAAAACTTACATTTGGCATACTGGTTATCCAGGTGGTCAAAAGTCAATGACTGCGCTCGAACTTCAAAAGAAAGATTCTTTGAAAGTATTGGAAAAATCCGTAAAAGGAATGATTCCAAAAACTAAATTAGGGAATCAACTGTTCAAAAACCTTTATTTATATGAAGGAACAGAGCACAAACATGAAGCTCAGCAGCCAAAAGTAATTAATATTAACGAATTCAAATAATTAATATGTCAATAGTTCATAAAATCGGAAGAAGAAAAACTTCTGTTGCAAGAGTTTATGTGAGACCAGGTTCTGGTATGATCACGATAAACAAAAAGGATTCTAAGGAATACTTTGGAACTGACGTTTTAGTTTACAAAGTGAATCAGCCATTTTTGTTAACAGAATCAGTAGGTCAGTATGACGTAACTGTGAATGTTTTCGGTGGAGGTATTACCGGTCAGGCTGAAGCTATCAGATTAGCTATTTCTAGAGCAATGTGCGAAATCAACGAAGAAAACCGTTTGCTTTTGAAGCCACACGGATTGCTTACGAGAGACGCAAGAATGGTGGAAAGAAAGAAACCAGGTCAGAAAAAAGCAAGAAAGAAATTCCAATTCTCGAAACGTTAATACGAGACTGGAGACTTATAGATTGGAGACCAGAGACTTTTTGTCGAATGTCTGTTATCTATTCATCTATTATCTAATCAAAAAATGCCCCGTTAGTTTAGCACCCAAACATTTCTCCCATCAAAGAAATCGTTGATTGCATAAAGCGGCACGTAAACTAAAAACAAAAAAGAGACATGGCAAAAGCAAATGTTAAAGACCTTTTAGAGGCAGGCGTACACTTTGGTCACATGACCAGAAAGTGGAATCCAAATATGGCTCCATACATTTTTATGGAGAAAAACGGTATTCACATCGTAGACTTACATAAAACAGCTGTGAAATTGGACGAAGCTTGTTCAGCTTTGGAAAAAATCACTTCTGCAGGTAAAAAAGTTCTTTTTGTTGCTACTAAAAAGCAAGCGAAAGAAGTTGTATCAAAATATGCAGCAGAACTTAATATGCCTTATATTACTGAAAGATGGCCTGGAGGAATGTTAACAAATTTTGTTACCATCCGTAAAGCGGTTAAGAAAATGAACCATATTGATAAAATGAAGAAAGACGGAACTTTCGAAACTTTATCTAAAAAAGAAAGACTTCAGGTTGACCGTCAAAGAGCTAACCTTGAGAAAAACTTAGGTTCAATTTCCGATATGGTTCGTCTTCCATCAGCACTTTTTGTTGTTGATATCATGAAAGAACACATCGCTGTTACTGAGGCTAAGAAATTGGGAATTCCAATTTTCGCAATCGTAGATACAAACTCTGATCCAAGAAAAGTGGAATACGTAATTCCTGGAAATGATGATGCATCTAAATCTATTGATATGATCTTGAGCGTAGTTTCAGCTTCTATCAAAGACGGTTTGTCTCAAAGAAAAGCAGATAAAGAAAAATCTAAAGAAGAAGGAGAAAAAGCTTCAGCTGATGCTGATGTGGATTTCGATTCCGCTTCTGCAGAATAAGATTTTATCTTCCAAATAAAAAAAGGTTCAGAATTATTTCTGAACCTTTTTTTTATTACATAATCGGATTTTGTTTATTGTATAACTTTCTAATTAGAAATCCCGTTGGCATTGTTGCCAGTTCTTTCCGCATAGCTGGTATTTGGTGCTTTATTCAGTGTTACCAGCATGTTTTTGGCGATATTCTTGCTCGAATTATATCGCGCTTCACACATATTACCGGAGAGCTGATACTCTCCTTTTTTTACTGTCAAAAAATTTTCGCCATGCGCAGGAACCGCAAGATTGTAAAATTCTTTTCCTTTAATCCTAACAATAATATTACAGTCGCCTGTATTTTTAATTAAAAGAATTGCATGCTCATTCGAAATATCATTATCAAAAAGTTGATTTAATAATTTCACTGTTTTTTCCTTATGAGTTGCTGATGTTTCGGAAATTAACTTTCGGAATTCTTCATCTTCACTGCTGTGATTAACCAAACCTGAAGAGGTACTTTTCACAGAAATTCCTGTTGGATTAGCCTGCTCCACCGCTTTAGCTTTTGAAGGCTGCACCGGTGAAAAACTCGATTTCTCCTGTTTCATCCACTGCTGATTTTTCAGCGAAACCAGTTTGCGTTTCAGCGTGAACCGTCGTGAATCATCAGGATGAGCCTCCTTCAGAAAGTTTTCGATCTCGGTAATATTATTACTGTTGACGATATTATTATATTTTTTCTGAGCAGAAATTGAAATACAACTTACTATCGAAAGTGTGAAAAATATTTTCTTCATTAATGTAATGAGCGGTTATTTGATTTTAAATTTAATATAAGTGATGGTTTTCCCTTTGGCAGAAAACAATCCTTCATAATAGGTTTTTATTTCTCTTAATAAAGGCGTCTCAGGATCAAACTCCGGAGCACCGTAAATATCGTGGTTAGCAAACATAATTTCATGACCTAAACCCTGAAGAAGTCCCAACGTATATCCATGCAAAAACTCCGAATCTGTTTTAAGATGCATGATTCCATCTTTCTTTAAAATTTTCTTGTACCGTTCCAGAAAATCCGGATGGGTCATTCTATGTTTGGTCCGTCGGTATTTTATCTGCGGATCTGGGAAGGTAATCCAGATTTCATCAACCTCACCTTCATCAAAAAAATGATCAATTAATTCAATCTGCGTTCTTAGAAACGCAACATTGTGCAAATTATTGTCAATGGCATCTTTTGCACCGAACCAAAATCTGGCTCCTTTGATATCGACTCCTATAAAGTTTTTTTCCGGGAAAGCTCTTCCCAAACCTACCGAGTATTCACCTTTGCCACATCCTAATTCTAAAACGATAGGATTGTCATTTTTAAATACCTCCTGGCGCCATTTACCTTTGAGATGAAAATCAGCTAAAGCCTCAGCTCTGGTTGGTTGAAATACATTCGGAAGCGTCTTGTTTTCGGCAAATCTTGCCATTTTATTTTTACCCATATTTTTTTCAAAAATCGCTCAAAATTACTTAAAAATAATTTCTTACCGCTTTAAAAATTTAAAAAGAAATCATGATTTCAATTCTTACAATTAAATTACAGTCTGATTTATTCCCGATCAATAGAATAGTTTCTTTGCGGAACAGTCTTATTCTTCATTTCAACAGAAGTTGGGTTCATCACCATTTTAAATACGAGGAGAATTACAAGAGGTTTTTTGGCGGAAAAAGAAAAGCTAAAATCGCAGTTTCAGCAAATGATGCGCAAGAACATATTGTATAAAATATTAACCACATTATCATCTTTAAAGTGAATACATCTCCAATGATAAAAAATAATCAGCAAATTAATTAATGAGGATTTCAACTTACTTAAACTCGTTCATCAACTGCGAATTTTTTAATCTCCGTTGATAAATAGGCAGATATTTGTCGATATAAATGGCGATTGCTTCATAGTTATTAGCCTTTACGAAAGGATAAAGGTTGTCGGAAGAATAGACAAACTGCAGAAAGTTGTCGATGAGATTTACCGGTATTTTAAGGTTGGTAAAGTATGCGTCACCATAGTAGTTTCTGATATTGGTAACTGCCCCATTCATTTTTTCATATTGTTGTGCCCGCTCCTGTTTTTTACGCTCGCCGGATAAAATATCATAAATACTTTCTAAACTAAAAGTAAGTCCACCACCGCTGAATCCAGCAACGGGTAACTGAGGGGAAGTTCCATCTCCAACGGGTGCCGGAAGGCCAATCATCTTTTGCAATGCCAATATTTTTTCACCATTTTTCAAAGAACTCACATCCTTTTTAAGATTTCCGGTAGGTTTAAATTTATTAATCACCACTTCCTGTATGTCATAGTAGGCGATTTTCAATTCGACAAAATTTTTATTGGTCTGGAGTTGTTCGGCAGTCACCTTCACATCTGTACGATCGGTCATTATCGAAGTAAAACGGATTATATCTCCCGGTTTTGCAGGGATCTTGAAAGTTCCAAAATAATCGGTATAAACCGTCTTTTGAGCGGTAATATTGGTGACATACACCTGATTAAGATAATACACCGATTTATCTCTAATCAAAATTTCACCGGAAAAAAACTGGGACTGCACTTTAATTAAAATAAAAAAAGTGAGCAGTAAAAAAACTTTCCTCATACAGTGCGCAAAATAAATGAATTTTTTACTAATAATTCTAATTTGGATTTCAAAACATCGTTAAAGTTTGGTTAAATGCTCCAAATAAAATGTTAATTGATTTAATTTTAATGGTTTACTTTATTAAAACAAAAAATCCCCGAAAAATTCCGGGGATCAGGATGATAAAAACCAAGTCCTATTTTTTGATAAATTTCAGTTGGGCTGTCTCGCCATCACTATCTATCGTAATAATATATACTCCTTTCTGCAATTGAGAAACCTGTACTTTATTATCTACTACTTTGCCTTTACTTACAGTTTGTCCTGTCATATTGTAAATGGTGTAAGTTGCTTTATTACCTACTTTAGTAACATTTAGTACATCAACTGCCGGATTGGGGTACACCTGTATATTTGCTTTGGCACCACTTTCACCTACGGCAAGAC